>VGXS01000019.1 GCA_016873225.1 Planctomycetota bacterium
CTGGGATCGTGGCCCCGATGCTGCTTGACGGGCCCATCAACGGCGCTTCATTCAAGGCTTATGTCGAACAGGTGCTGGCCCCGGTGATCAGGCCAGGTGACTTGGTGGTCCTTGACAACCTGTCCTCCCACAAGACGGCGATGGTCAGGAAGACACTGGAGGACTACGGGATCAGGACCAGGTACCTGCCTCCCTACAGCCCGGATCTCAACCCGATTGAAAACGCGTTCTCAAAACTCAAGGGATTGGTCGAGTCGGCGGGGAAGCGGACCATCGCCGGCCTCTGGGATGTTGTCGGACAACTCATTGACCAATTCTCGTCCGAAGAATGCTCCAATTACTTCAGGCATTGCGGATATGATAGTAAACCTATTTGCAAAGCGCTCTAAAAGAATGATGGCGGGTGCCTGGGTCTTGAGCAGCTGAGTCATTTGAAGGTTGTCCTAATAATATATTTAATATGCAATTTTATCGGCCTTATAGATTCAACTGATCCATTTGAAACCGGTCCAAGCGCCGAATTGAAAGTCAAGAAGGGTGTGGACGGCTTACACAACTCTCACAGGCTTCTTTTCCAAGCCCGGCCGATGGCGTCGGCGGCGCGAATCGCGTCCGAAACCATTCCGGCCGTCACCTCGAATGGCTCGTTGTGGATCGTCTCCTCCCTGGCGGTGGCCCGCTGGGCGATCAACCCGAGTTCAGCCGGAGTGACGCCAGCCAAACCGATCTCCGACAAGGTCACCGGCAGGCCGACGGTCGTGGCGAAACCAAGCACCCTTTCCACGACGGAACGAGCCTGGCCTTCCATGACCAATTGGCACAACAGGCCGAAGGCGACCTTTTCCCCATGCAGAAAATCGTGCGTTCCTCGCGCCGTCGTCAGCCCGTTGTGGATGGCATGGGCGGCAGCCAGGCCCGATGATTCAAACCCGATGCCCGAAAGCAGGGTGTTGGCCTCCACAAGCCGCTCAAGCGCGGGAGTCACCACCTTGGCTTTCACGGCCTCCAGGGCATCGGCGCCATCCTCGAGCAGGGTGCGGTAGCATGCCTCGGCCAAGGTGAGGGCGGTTTGGGTGGAAAGTCCGCCGCGCATGTTCCTGACCCGGCCATCGGCGTAGGTCTTGGCCTCGAACCATGTGGCCAGGGCGTCGCCCATGCCGGCCACCAGCAACCGGGGAGGCCCCTGGGCGATGACACGGGTATCCACCAGCACCAGGTCGGGATTCCGCCTGTAGATCCGGAACAACTCGACAACCCCGGCCTAGGAGTAGATCACCGAGAGAGCGCTGCAAGGCGCGTCGCTGGAAGCCACGGTGGGACAGCAAATCACCGGAAGCCTGAGATCGGCCGCCGCCGCGCGTGCCGCGTCAAGGACCTTCCCTCCGCCGGAACCCACGATCACCCCGGCCTTGAAAGCGCCGGCGCGATCCTTGATCCGCTCGATTTCCGCGACGGTGCATTCCCCTCCGAACGGGTGAACCTCATGGGTGATTCCCGCTTCGGCGAATGAAGCCTTCCAGACCTCAGTAAGCATGCGGGCGGGGGAACGACCGGCCACGACAAGGGCGGGCCCATCAAGGCCCAGCGTCACCATCTCCGCTCCAAGCCGCGCCGTGGCATCCTGCCCTTGGGTGTACCGGCTTGGTGAGCAGAAAACCGAGAGCATGGCGAATCCTCCGCGCAGAAGCGGCCTAGAACTCGGGGTTGAGCATCTTCTGGAGCACATCCTCGGGAGCGGGGGCGTAGGCGTAAGGCTCCATGGTGCTGCTGGCCCTGCCCTTGGAAAGGCTGCGGATCTTGTCGGCGTAGTCGAAAAGGCGCGCCATCGGCACAAGCGCCTCGACGACGCGAAGCTTGCCCCTGATGATGATGTCGCGGATCTCGGCGTGGCGGGAATTGAGGTCGCCGGTGATCGGCCCGAGATATTCCTCCGGCGTGGAGACCTCCACCTTCATCACCGGTTCCAGCAAAAGGATGTTCGAGCGCAGGGCCTTGGCCACGGCGTCGGCCGCCGCCACACCGAAGGCGACATCCGTCGAGGTTTCCTGGTCGTGGTCGCCCTTGAGAAGCGTGGCTGAAACGCCCATCACGGGGTATCCCAGTTCGCCCGATTGCAGGGCCGAACGCAGTCCCTCCACGGCGGCGGACTCGAACGCCTCGGGAATGACATCAGGCTTGAGGGTCGAGCGCACGCGCACCAGTTCAGGGCCCGTCACGGCCTTGGCCTGCTGCTTGCCACCCTTGCCTTTCTTGGCCGTTTCCGGCTCAGCTTCAGGGGCGGAGGCGCCTTCGCGGGAATACTCGCCCAGCGGGATCGGCTCGAAAGCCACCTTCACCTTGCCGAATATCTGCCCGCCCCCGACAATTCTCTGGCACTCACCTTCCACCTCCCGCGCTTCCCTCAGGGTCTCGCGGTAGCTGACTCGGGGCTTGCCGACCCTGATCCGGAGGTTGAAGTCGCGCTCCATGCGGTGGCGCTTGATCTCCAGGTGCAGCGTGCCCATGCCGGACATCAGGGTCTGGCCCGTTTCTGGATCGGCCTTCACATTGAATGTGGGATCTTCCCGGCGGAGGATCTCGAGCACATCGGCCAGCTTCTGCTTGTCGCCGCCCGACTCGGGCTCAACCGACTGGCTGACCACCGACTCGGCGAACCGTATCCGTTCGAGCACGATGGGATGGGCGGTGTCGCACAGCGTGTCGCCCGTCACGGCCTCCTTGAGGCCGATGACGGCGACGATGTCGCCGGCCTGGGCTTCCTCAAGCTCGTCACGACGCGAGGGATCGGCCTCGGTGTGGTAGATCTTGGTCACGAGTTCCTTCGTGTCCCGCGTGGCGTTGAGGGCGCGGGTTCCCGACTTCAAGACCCCCGAATACACCCTGACGAACGCCAGTTCGCCGTGTGAATCGGCCACGATCTTGAAGATGAGTCCGGCGAACGGCTCCTTCGGGTCGGTCTTCCGGGTCTCCTCGCGGTCCTTCCTCTTGGGGCTGGTTCCCGTCACCGCCGGTCGGTCGAGCGGGCAGGGAAGGTAGGAGATCACCGCGTCCAGCAGCAGTTGGATGCCGATGTGCTCACGGCCCGATCCGCAGAGCACCGGTTGCAGCCTGCGGGCCAGCGTCGCCCGGCGCAGCATCAGGCGCACCTTGGCGGGATCGGGTTCTCCTCCCTCGAGGATCGTCGTGGTGATCAAATCCTCGGGATCCTCCTCGGTGAGGATGTCGAAAAGGGCGGCGCGCCTGGAGGCGACCTCACCGGCCATCGCCTCGGGAACCGGCTCGTGGATGATCGTCTTGCCGAAGTCCTTGGGGTTGAACCTGACCAGCTTCTGGTCGATCAGGTCGATCACGGCCTCGAACGGATGGCTGGAATCGCTGGCGCCGCCGGCGCCGACGGGAATCACCACCGGCACGGGACGCCCCTCAAGCCTTTCCCGTATCTCGCCCACGGCATTGTCGAAATTGGCCCCGACGACATCCATCTTGTTGATGAACGCCATGCGGGGTACCTGGTACCTGTCGGCCTGCCGCCAGACCGTTTCCGACTGGGCCTCCACCCCCTTCTGGGCGTCGAAAACCACGACGCACCCGTCGAGCACTCGCAGGCTCCTCTCGACCTCGGCGGTGAAGTCGACATGGCCGGGCGTGTCGATGAGGTTGATGATGGAATCCTTCCACCGGAGCGGTATGCAGGCGGAATAGATGGTGATCCCGCGTTCCTGCTCCTCCTGGTCGTAGTCGGTCGTGGTGTTGCCGCTGTCGACCGCGCCAAGGCGATGGATGGCGCCGGAGTAATAGAGGATGTGTTCGGTGGTTGTTGTCTTGCCCGCGTCGATATGCGCGATGATGCCCAGGTTGCGGACCTTGCGGAGGTCGAGGGAGGACTTGGCCATGGCCAGGCTCCGTAGCCTTGTGTGAAAACAAAATCAGCCGGCTTTGCCCGCGCGCGCGGGAAAGGCCGGCTGGGCCGCGATCGGTGGCGGCGTCACCAGGCGAAGTGGCTGAACGCCTTGTTGGCCTCGGCCATCTTGATCGTCTGCTCGCGCTTGGCCACGGCCTCGCCTTCACGGCGGAAGGCGGCCATGAGCTCCTCGGCGAGGCGGATGAACATCGGCCGGCCGCTCTTGCCGCGGCAGGCGGTGATGATCCAGCGGATCGAAAGGCTCTGCTGGCGAACCTTGTTCACCTGCATCGGAACTTGGTAGTTGGCGCCGCCGACCCGCTTGCTGCGAACTTCAACCGCTGGCTTCACATTCTCGATGGCCACGGTGAAGACCTCGAGCGGGTCGATCCCGGGCATGCGGTTTTCGATCATGTCCATCGCGTTGTAGAAGATGCGGGTAGCGGTCGACTTCTTGCCGTCGTTCATCAGGCAGTTGACGAACTTGCTGACCAGCTTGCTGCCGAACCGTGGGTCGGGCATCAGCTTGTCGGCGCTGGCGGTTCTCTTGCTCATGTGTTCTCACTCGCTCCGATTGTGCTTCCACCGCGGCTTACTTGCCCTTCTCACGCTTGGCGCCGTACTTCGACCGGGCCTGCTTGCGATCCTGGACCGCCTGGCTGTCGAGCGCGCCGCGGACGATGTGGTAGCGCACGCCGGGAAGGTCGCGCACGCGGCCGCCGCGCACGAGCACGATGCTGTGCTCCTGGAGGTTGTGGCCTTCGCCGGGGATGTAGGCGGTGACTTCGATGCCATTGGTGAGCCTGACGCGGGCGATCTTCCGGATGGCCGAGTTCGGCTTTTTCGGAGTCATCGTCTTGACCTGAGTGCAAACACCCTTCTTCTGGGGGCATCCCAGAAGGGCCGGGTGCTTGGGCTTGCTGCGCTGGACCACGCGGGGCTTGCGCACGAGCTGGTTGATTGTCGGCATGATGCCAGGTCACCTGAATCCGTGGGAGTTCCGAGGAAGCCCGCATCGCCGGCTTCGCAAGAAACTATGGTAACCGTGGACCCATGGGGGGTCAAGTTGGGGGAACTGTCTCCACGAGGTGTGCCGTGCCTGGAATGTTCGCCCTGGCGGGTTTGTTGGCGGCGGTTGCCTTGTGCGCCGCCCTGTTGTCGGCCGGATGGTGCCTTTGGAGGCATTTCACCCATATAGGCCGCCCGGAATACCAATGGGCGCTCGCCGCCCTGGCGCATGAGAAGCAGCTGCAAAGCCGTCTCAGCGCCTCACATGCGGAGCTCGCCCTCGCCGCGTCGGCCATGGCCGCCAAAACGGGAGACGCCTGGGCCACTGCCGCCGCCAAGGCCTGGGATCTGGTGGCGGTTGACGAACTTTCGCGTGAGGACAACATCGGCCCCGCCACCGTGGAGATGCTGCGCGGCGCCGGAATGCGGAAGGCCAGGGATGTCGAGGGCCATTGGCAGCTGCAATCGATCCCCGGAATCGGGCCCGCGCGCGCGGGACACCTCCGCCTCGCGCTGCTCCGCTGCAAGGCCAAGGCACTCTCCGGCCTCCTCGGCGCCACCTCCGGCCCCGGACTCGAGGCGCGCCGCCAGGAGGAGGGTTGGCGTGCCCAATACGAGGCCCTGGCCGACAAGGCCGACACGACCGCCATCGACAAGGACATCGCCCGCCTGCTTCCGGTATTCGCGCTGGCCCGCTGGTACTGGTGGAGGGTGATGCTTTCCGCGGGGTCTCCCCCCGTCCTGCCCCAGGGTATCGCGGAGTTCCAACCGAACGCCTCCCGTCCCGGCCGGCCCCCCATCCCCGCCCCAGCCCCGGCCAGGCCATCACCTCCATCCCCGGCGCTGCCGATTCCCGCCCCGGTTCCGCCACAGCCTTCGGAAGTGAGGGTGTCGCTTCCCAAGCCCGCGTCCATCCCCGCGCCTGCCCCCGTTCCGAAAGCGGAACCAGCCTCCAGGCCCTCGCCACCATCCGCCGAGGAGGTGTTCGAAATCACCGCCCGTTTGGTGGCGGCCGCGGGCTTCGCCGACGGCCGGTTTGTCGACAGCGAAAAACAGGAGGCCTTGACCCAACTCAAGGCGCTGTTCGGTTCCCTGCCCGGGATCGCCGCGCGGATCGACCCGTGGGTGGATTCGGCCGAGCGGGAATCGCTCGACGACCTGTGGATGGACATCGAACGGCTGGACATGGAACAAAGGCGCTCCGCCTACCGCGCCTGCTGCCGGGTGATGGATGCCGCCGGAACCCGCAATGCCCGCGAGGTGCAGTTCCTGCAGGATTTGCAACGCGGCCTCGGACTGGCGGCCGCCACGGTCCCGGCGCGGACTGAACCGGTCGTCCCCGGGACGATGGATGTCGAGGCGGCGCGGGCCATGCTGGAAATCGATCCATTGGCATCCATCGATATGGATCTGGTAAGGCGCCAAAACCGCCTTCTGCTCGAGAGGATCGACGCCGTCAGGCCGGGAACGCTCGGACCCGAGATCGAGGCGATGCTGAAAACCCGCCGCGAGCTTGTCTCCATGGCCGCGACACGACTCGCCGAATCGCTGGGCCAGCCACTCGAGGCTCCCGCGGCCCGGGAAGCCGCCTCATCGGATCCCCGCCACAACCCCGACCTGGACGCGGCGCTCGGCTTGTGAGTGATGCCGCCTAGTCGTCCACCACATCATCCAGGGGAGACATCGCCACGATCTCCCGGCGGAAGAGAATCAGCTTGCGCCGGTTCCGCTTGATCCCCGTCGACTTGCTGGCGGCGACATAATTTTCCCGGGATGTGTCCGTGTCGCGAAGGTCGTGAAGGTCGGCGTTTTTCAGCTCGAGGTAATCGGCGTGGATGCCAATCAGGGTTCCCAGGCACACATATTTGCTGCGGAGGTCGATTACAACCTTCTGGCCCACGAGCGATTCCATCATGCCGGTGCCCCTTGCGCCCCATTGTCCAGCCAGTAGTCTGCATGGGATCCATATCCGCGCCAAGGCTCCCGAGACCACCATGTCCCCTCCCGGCAAGGCTCTCCCCGAGCGGGTCATTGTCAATCCGGCCGAATTTTCCACCCTCATCGACGAATTGCGAGGCGTGGAACAATTTGCCTTCGACACCGAGTTCGTCGGCGAGGACACCTACATCCCCGTGCTCTGCCTCATCCAGGTGGCGACGCGCCAGGCGCTCTACCTGGTGGATCCGATCGCCCTTCTGGATGTGATGCCATTCTGGCGGATCGTGGCCGACCCGGCCAAGACGGTGGTCGTGCATGGAGGGCGCGAGGAGATCAGGCTTTGCCGGCAGTGGGCGGGCAAGGCGCCCGGAAACCTGATCGACCTTCAAGTCTCCGCTGGCCTGCTTGGCATGGGCTTTCCCACCGGCATGGCGGCGATCGTGCAGTCGGTACTCGGGCACCGGCTCAACAAGTCGGAAACCCTCACCGAATGGCGCGCCCGGCCGCTCACCGCGGCGCAGACCCGTTATGCCTTCGACGATGTCAGGCACCTGCTCGAGGTGAATGACATCCTTTCCTCCCGAATCGGGGAACTGGGACGAGGGGAATGGGCCAGGGAGGAATATGCCCGGTTCATCGACATGACCGACCCTGAGGTCACCGGCGGCCGGGAAGAGCGTTGGCGCCGGGTGAAAGGCTCCAATCACCTCGAACCGAGGCAACTCAACACCCTGAGGTCGCTGTTCGCCTGGCGCGAGGCCCGGGCCCATGAGGCCAACCGCCCCGCCCGCGTCATGATGCGCGACGACCTCATGGTGGAAGTGGCGAAAAGGCATCCGGCTAGGCCGGGAGACCTGCAGATGATCCGCGGCCTGTCGAAGAAGGAGGTCGACGGGATCCTCGCCGCCGTCGCGGAAGCCGACCGTGTTCCGGCGTCTGACTGGCCCGAGGCCTATGAACGGGACCAGGAGGCGCCGCATGTGCAGGCGCTTTCCGGCCTGTTGCAGACGGTGTTCAACTCGCTTTGCGCCGAAATGAGGCTGGCCCCCGGCCTGACCTGCACCATGGGGGAAATCAGGGACCTTCTCCGGGCACGACTCACCGGCGACGAGTCACCCACCGATGGGCTGCTCAGTCGTGGCTGGCGTCGCGACCATGTGCTACCCCGGTTGCTGGATGTGCTCGATGGCCGGGTGGCGTTCCGCCTGGACCTCAAATCCGACAGGCACCTCTCCTGGTTTGAAGCCGGGGAGCTGAATTCCCGCCCTGCTGGTTGACAATCCGCTCCGCGGCCTGTCACGATGAATTCATGGCATCATCAAGGCATAATCACCGCAACGGCGCGGGACCGGTGGCGCGGGCGCTTCTGGCCCTTGTCGCCTGCCTGCAACTGGCCGGCGGCCTGGTGGTTCCCGTGGCCGTGACAGGTCCGGCCGACCGGGCGGCCGCCAAGGTATGCCCGTGCGCCCCCGAGGATCGCCCCGTTCCATGCTGCTGCGGGACAAGTTGCTGCCCAACCACCGATGATGGTGGCGACCCGCAACCTCAACCCGCCAAGGAGGATCAGCAACCCCGACTGATCCTAGTTCCCGCGCTCGCCGTCAAGGCCTGCCATGCCGGTGACGGTGGCGTTTCCGCCTCCGCTGATTCCGGTCCTCTTTTTATTGAGGCCACTTCCCAACTGATACTTGCCTCAGCGCCCGTAACCCAAGCCTCGGCGCGTTCAACCCTGCCTGTATCAAGGTCCGATTCCCCCGCCTCACCGCCGCCCCGTTCCTGATTCCAGCGTGCGCTTGCCGGGCAAGTTCCCGGCAACCCGTTGAACGCGTTGGCTAGCCCTCAGGGCGAGCCACTTCACCTAGTTACATCCCGCAATGAAATCAGGAACAGGAACCCATGAAACCGTTTCATTTTCCCAAGCCGGGGCGTTCACGCTCATCGAATTGCTTGTGGTCATTGCCATCATTGCCGTGCTGATCGGCCTGCTGGTGCCCGCCGTGCAAAAGGTGCGGGAGGCGGCCAATCGTATGAGTTGCGCCAACAACCTCAAGCAGGTGGCCCTTGGCGCCATCAACCATGAATCCACCAAGGGATATTTCCCCGCCCTCAACGACGGCGCGCCCGCCGGGCAAATCAACGCCTCATACGCCTTCGGCGTTTTGGCGAATGTCCTTCCCTTTATCGAGCAGGGGCAGTTGCAACGCCTGATCGACTACTCCAAACCCGCCACGCTCAGCGGATGGCGCGGCGACATCAATCCGGTTCACGACGCCGCTTGCTCCACCGTCGTCAAGACTTTACTCTGCCCCAGCGACAGCCAAAGTCCGCTTTTTCCCAACCAGACACGGACGGCCAATCCGGCCACCTTCACCACCGCGGGCGCCAATTATGTGTTCAACATGGGTTCAGGCACAGCGACCGCCTCACAAGTGAACTACGACGCCCAGTTTCCCACCGACGGCATGTTCTGGTACGGCGCGCGCCTCTCGTACCGCGACATCCTCGACGGTTCCTCCAACACCCTGATGGCGTCCGAATGCCTGCTGGGGCCGGGACTGCCGGCGCCGGCGAACTCGGCGGCCGCGCCCGATCCTTCCGGCCGGTTTTATGTCTCGCTGAACACCGGAACCTTCGCATCCAACAGCGCCATGCCCGGCGGCTGGCTGCGGGGCGGCAGCGTGGTGACATCACGGCCGTCGGAATGCGACACGGGCAGCAGGGCGTGGGGAGTGATGCGCGGCAGCACCTGGTTCTGGGGCGGACGCGACTGGAACAGCGTCTTCAGCACCTGGCTGGTCCCCAATGACCCGAATCCGGACTGCGGGGCCCATGGCCGCGGGTGGTTCGCGGCGCGAAGCCGGCATTCAGGAGGGGTGAACGCCGCCATGTGCGACGGCTCAACCCGGTTTTATTCCAATTCCGTCACCGGCGCTTCCTGGCTCGGCGCCGCCACGCGGGCCGGTGGCGAGGTTGCTTCCATCGACTGACGCGTTTCCGGAGGTTCTCCATGCGGTTCCTGCTTGTTTGCGCCTTGCTGGCGGCTGCCGGCGCGGGGGTGGTTTTTTGGCGAGAACCGCCGGGCCCGGCCGATGAAATCGCGTACGGGCCCGGCCCGGCCCGCCCGTCATCACCGGTCGCGCGCTTCTCCCTCACCAAAGAGGACGCGACCCTCGACAGGGAACGGCCATCCGTGGCGGCGTCTCCGGACGGCACCGTTCTGGTGGCCTGCAACTCGCGCGCGGGCACCGACGCCAACGCCATCCTGGTGTGCGTGAGCCGCGATCGGGGAGCCACATTCTCGGCACCCCGCCCGATCCGGTCGGTTCCGGTTCACAGGCACATGACCCGCATGGGAGGTCAGGACAGGCTGATGGAATCCCAGCCGCTTCCCAGGCTCGCCTGGGCCGCGGGAAAGTTCCACCTCGCCTGGTGCGAACCCGCTGAAGCCGGTGGTGGCAAGCTGCTGGCCTGTTCCACAACCGATGGCGAGTCGTTCAGCGAGCCTGTCGCCCTGCACGGCCCGGAAGTCCGCAAGGTGCACTACACCGCGCTTTGCGCCGGCGGCGACGGCCGTTTGCTGGCCGCATGGCTCGACAACAGGGGCCAGGGCCAGCAACCGTTCGCCTCAACCGGAGGCGTATCCGCGCTCGTCGACGCCGGCACGGGCGGCAAGGGAATTTGCCCCTGCTGCGATCTGGATACCCTGATCACCTCGTCGGGCGACGAGGTGGTGGCCTACCGGCACTCCGTCGACGGCAACCGCGACATCCACCTGGCCTGGCGGCCACGGGGCGAGGAGACATTCCGCAAGGGCGGGCCGGTGTCCGGCCGGCATTGGAAGTTCCAGGCCTGCCCGCACGACGGGCCGTCTATCGCCGAGGCGGGCGGCCAGGTTGTCGCGGCATGGATGGACGCCGCCGAGCAGAAAAGGCGTGCCTTCACCGCCACGGGAACCATGTCGACGCTGCCATGGCATGCCGAACCCCTGCCGCTTTTGCGCGGCGGGGAACAGTCGCAACCTCGTCTGGCGGCCACGGGCGAAACGGTGGCGGCCGTGTGGCTTGAATCGTTCGTGGAGAACAAGGCCCGGGGCACGCTGGTGGCCGCGTCGTTCCGCCACCCCGGCGCGAAAGGCTGGACTGAACCGATGGTGGTGTCCACGGATCCAACAGGGGTTCCGACGCGGCCCTCCGTGTGCCTCGAACCGCTGGGGGGATTGGTGGTGGCATGGTTCGAACAGCAACCAGAAGGCCGAAGCCTCGTGGTGGCGCGGGTGAAACCGCCGGCGGGAGGTTGCTGCCGCGGTGATTGATTCCAAGGCGGTGTTGAAGGTGGCCTTGGCCCTGGGGGCATTCGCCGCCGGTTTGGCCGGGGCCATGTGGTGGCGGGCCAAGCCCCCAAGGCAGGCACCCCCGGCGGTTCCGTTGGCGGCGCAAGCCAGTCTGTTCGACCTCCGCTGCGCCTCGTGCCACGGCCGGGAGGATGGCACAACGGCCGCCCAGACGCCCCTGTTCCGCAACCCTTGGCCATCGCTGTCCGGCGAACGGTTCGACGCCATCCTGGAAAAGGGTATTCCCGGAAAGATGCTGCCCCATCCCGGCCTCGATGATAAGGCTCGGACCGGCCTGCGTGAGTCCGCCTTGGCCATTCAGGCCAAGGCCCGGGCGCGGTCGGTACTCGAGGATGGGGCGGACGACCGCGGTGAAATCCTGGCCCGCGTGGAAGGACTCGAGGTGACGGCGGCCGGCAGGCCGGCCATCGTGTATTGTTTTTCTCCCGATTGCGTCGCCTGCCAGGAAAAGCTGCCCGCCTTGGCGAAATGGGCCGCGGGCCATCCGGGAGTGGATGTCGTCGCCGTCTGCCAGGGAACCGGCGCCGAGGCGACGGCCCCAAGGCCGGGCCTCACTGGACTGAGGATGCTGGCCGATCCCGCGGGTCGCTCCCGGGCGGCGTGGGACACCTCGACCAGCCCGACCATTTTGCTTGTGGACGAGGAGGGCCGGGTGCGCGCACGCGGCCATGAGTGGAAGATGCCAGGCCGGCCTGTAAGCCGGGTTCTGTTCCCGGGGACAAGCCCCGGGTGACGGTCATTTCTCTAGGCCCGGGGTTGCCCCCGCGCTCGTGCGACCTACCCGAGGGTGATGGCGGGCCGGGCAGGCCCTCCCCTCTTATTTGGTCTTGCTCCCGGTGGGGTTTGCCAAGCCAGCCGGTCACCCGGCTGCTGGTGGGCTCTTACATTAAGCGGCTGGGCCGCCCCACCATTTCACCCTTGCCACCGCGCGAACGCGGCCGGCGGTATGTTTTCTGTTGCACTGTCCCTGTCCTTCGGAGCCGGTTTCCGGGTTTCCCCGGAGCCGTTTCCTTCGGACGGTGGCCGTTAGCCACCACCGCGCCCTGTGGAGCCCGGACTTTCCTCCCCCCGGCGGTCGGGTGTTATCCCGCCCCGGGCAGCGACAGTCCGGCCGACCTGGCATGCGTCCATCCTATCAGACGGCAATGCTAGAATGCCCGCATCATGACGGTGCTCGATCCGCTGGCCGATTTTCCGACCGACTGTCGCCACGGAGTGGTGACCATCGGGCATTTCGACGGCGCCCACCTGGGCCACGCCGCCCTCTTGGGTGCCGCGAGGAATCTCGCCCGCAGGCTGGGAAGCGGCGTTCCGGTGGTGGCCGTCACCTTCGAACCCCACGCGCGCGCCGTGCTCAGGCCCGACCTTCCAGCGCCCGCCCCGCTGACGCTGCTTCCTGACAGGCTTGAGGCCTTGCGGCAAATCGGCGCCGACCATGCCGTGGCCATCGCGCCCACGCGTGAACTGCTTGGCTTGTCATCGGGTGAGTTTTTCAACAGGGTGCTGGTGGCCGGACTGGCGGCGCGCGGGGTCGTTGAAGGGCCGGATTTCTGCTTTGGCAAGAACCGCTCGGGAACCATGGCGACCCTGTGCCAGCTTTGCCGGTCCGGAGGAATCGAACTCGTGGAGGCGCCTCCCGTCTCCCTCGATGGGGAACCGGTTTCGAGCACCCGCATCCGAGGCGCGCTGGAATCGGGGGATGTCGCCGCGGCGGCCCGTTTCCTCGGCCGACCGTATCGCCTGCGAGGCTCCGTGATCCAGGGCGACCGCCGGGGCCGGACACTCGGCTTTCCCACGGCCAACCTCGAATGCTCCACGCTGGTTCCCGCCCCCGGGGTGTATGCCGCCAACGCGACCCTGCCCGATGGTTCCATCCTGCCCGCGGCGGTTCATGTGGGGCCCCTACCCACCTTCGGGGTGTCGGGCCTGCGCGTGGAGGCCCACCTCATCGGATTCCAGGGCGAGATTTACGGCCAGACCTTGGCGCTGGAGTTTGTCACCCGACTCAGGGACCCCGCGCGTTTCCCGAATCGGGAAGCCCTGGTGGAGCAGTTGCGCCGGGATGTCGAACGGGCCCAAGCCGCCTGGGAGGCCAACCATGGCTGACCCGCGCCTGGTCCGCCTGCAGGAAATCTGCGACGCGGTGGCGGCCGACCATTTCGGCCCCGATGGCGGCCGGATCGAGGTTGTCGGCATCGATGGACCCGCCGCGCAGGTGCGGCTTCACGGGGCGTGTGCCTCGTGCATGGGGCCCAACCGGATCCTGTTTCTGGAAATCGAGGCGTTGCTGGCCCGCGAGGCCCACGGCGTCGAGTACCTGGAAACCGTGGGCTGATTGTGCGGGTTGCTCCCGTCGGATGGCCCTTGCTGGAAAAATCGACGACGAAATCAAAAAAACGGCTCAAGGATCGATGGTTTTCCAACCGGGCCCCACGCGCATGGAAGACTTTCCTGTTCCGCTAAGGAACGGGAGGTGACTCATGTCGCGCGCGTGGTGGCTGGGGCTTGTTCTCGTGGTCCCCGCATGCAAGACCACCCAGGGGCCGACGCCCGTGGCGGTGGCGCCCAAGCCGGATCCGCTTTTGGCCAGCGGCGGCTCATTGCATGATCCAAGCCGGGCCCAGGCCTACCGCTCCGGCGGCGCCAACCCGGGCGGCACGGCAACGGCCATGAACACGGCGCCGGCAACGGGCGAGTAAGGCAACGGATCACATCGCCAGGACGAGCATCCGGCGTGGGCCGGATGTGGCAACACGGCGGCCGATGGGGCTTGCGCCCCACGCCCGCCGATCACCAAACAGCCGTCCATCCTCACTTCAGCGACGCGAGGTACTCCATCAGGTCGAGGAACTCGACGGGCGCCATCGTGCCCGCCAGGCCCTCGGGCATGCTGCTCTGCTTGAGCAGTTCGCGCGCCTCGATGTCGGCCACCTTGATGGTGCGCTTCTCCTTGCCGTCGAACAGCACCACTTCCTTCGGCGAGTCTGAAACCACCAGTCCGGAGAAGATCTTGCCATCGGCCGTGGCGATGCGGGTGGAAAGGTATTTCTTGTCCACCTCGGCATTGGGGTCGATGACCGACTCGACCAGCTTGTAGCGGTCCTTCAGGCGGGTCGCCACCTGGTGCAGGTTGGGCCCGAACTCGTTGCCCTCTCCGTTGCCCACCTTGTGGCAGGCGGTGCAGGCGCGAACGAACACCTCGCGGCCCTTGTTGGTGTTGCCCTTCATCGCGGTGAGGGCGGTCATGGCCTTGTTGCGGGTTTCCTTGGAGGTATCCTCCTGGCTGAGCAGCGTGCGCAGGAAGGGCACCGCGGCGTTGCCGGCCTTGGACGAGGCCAGGATGTCGCCGAGCACCTTCTGGCCGGCGGCGTTGCCCTTGGCGATTTTTCCGGAGAGGAATTCCCCGCGCCAGACATTCTCATTGGCGGCCAAGGCGCTTTCCACCGTGTATTTCAGCCACTTGTCCATCGGCTTGGCGGCGATTTCCAGAACCGCCGCGGCAGCCTCGGAACTCGGGTAAAGGCTGAGCGCCCGAGCCGCCTCGAGCCGGACGCGTTCGTTCTCATCCGCCGCGGCGGCCTTGAACCAAGCCGGCGCCTCGGGGAAATGGTCGCGCTGGTCCGAAAGCACGCGAACCGCCGCCGCCCGCGCCTGGGGGGCCTTGGCCGCCAGCAGGTCCTTGAGCAGCTTGGCGTCAATGGCATGATGGCCAGCGAGAACCCACATGGCCTCGCAGCGGAGCCTGTCGTGCTCCTTGTCGTCAGCCTTCAGGCCGGCGAGCCACTTCTCAACCGCCGGCTTCACCTCATCGAGGGTCCTGTCGTGGAGTTCGCGGCGGGCGCGGTAGCGGGTGCGCCATTCCGGCTCGCGAAGCTGCTCGAGGATTTCCGAGGCCGGCTTGCCGAACTGGGTGACCGGCTTCACCAGCGGGCGATCCTTGGCGACAAGTCGGTAAACGCGGCCCCGGGCGTGGTCGCGGTTGGGGTCGCGTTGGCTGTACTGCATGTGGCCGATGAGGGCGTTGGCCCAGTCGCCGAACCACAGGGCGCCGTCGGGGCCGATCTGCGGGTCGGCCGGGCGGAAGTGCTTGTCGGTCGACTTGATCAGGTCGTCCGGCTTGCCATCCTTCTTGATCCGCTGTCCGCGGAAGCCGGAACCATCGTCGCCCACGGTGAAGCGGGGCATGCCGTTCATGTTGATGACGCAGGCGTAGGTGAACTGCCGCTGGAGTTCGTCGGGGAAATGGCGGCTGACAATCCACTCCGAACCCAGCGCGGGGCGCATGCCCTCCTGGTTGAAGACGGTCTCGAGGCCCTTGCGGCCGCCATACTGGGCTCCGGAAAGCGGGGTATCCCAGTGGTGGTTGGCGGTGGTGCCGTCGCCGGCGATCCCCTGGCCCCATTCATCGAAGACATAGCACCACATGTTGTACTGCCCCGGCAGGGCGAATTGCCTGATCTTGAAAGTGCGCGGATCCATGACATAGGCGCCGCCGGTGCCGGCGGAGCGGTGCGGGCCCCAGGGGGTTTCCAGCGTGGTGCTGGTGGCGATGCCCTCGAGCATGTGGAGGAGGCCGCCGTGGTTCCACTCGAAGGCGCCGCAGGTGTGGTGGGTGTCGTCGGTGGCCCAGCCGTCCATGAGGTGCACGACGAGGTCGGCCTTGTCGTCGCCGTCGGTGTCCTTGAGGAACAGCATGCGCGGCTGATCGACCACGAGGACGCCGCCGCCGAAGAACTCGAATCCCGTGGGGCAATGGAGCTGGTCGTAGAAGACCTTGCTCTTGTCGGCCTTGCCGTCGCCGTCTGTGTCTTCCAGGATCACGAGCTTGTCACCCGGACGGGGGTCGCCCGGCTTCCATTGGGGGTAGCTCGGCATGCAGGAAACCCACAACCGGCCCTTGTTGTCGAAGTTGAGCTGAACCGGCTTGGCGATGTCGGGGAATTTCGTCTCGTCGGCGAAGAGCTTGATCTCCAGGCCGGCGGGAACCGCGGTTTCCTTGATGAACTGGTCCGGAGTGAGGTAGCGGAGCGATTCGGCCTCGGAATACTTCTGCCGGGGCTCCCCGAAGCGGGTGGGAGGCACGAACAGCTCGCCGGTGCCCGAGTCATCGGGCTTGGCGCCGACGGTTTTCCCCTGGGCGATGTCGTGGCAGTAGCGGTCGCGCACCGCCGCCATGGCCCGGATCTTGGAGTATTCCTTGGGGAAGGTTTCCTTGTCGAAGGTCCTGCGGCCGCCGTAGACATACCATCCGTTCACCATGCGGTAGTCCTGGGAGTGAACCCAGGACTTGTCGTTCACCGCGGCGCGCAGCTTCTCGTAGTTGGGGCTGCCCGCCGCCGGCAACGAGGACTGGGCCGAGCCAAGCATGGCTTCCATCAGGTGCTCGGCGACCAGCCTGTCACCGGAATCGTTCAGGTGGCATCCATTGATCGTGTGCTGCATTCCGGGCTTGGAGTCGAAGGCGGCCCGGGTGGGTTCGAAGATGTCCACCACGGGCAGCTTGCGCTTGGCGGCCACTTCGGCGGTGGCCTTGGCGTAAAGCTTCAAGTTGGCGTTTTCGGTCTCACCCTTGGGCAGGTAGGTACTGCCGGTGGGTTCGAAGGCGATGGGGGCCACCAGCACGAAGCGGGGCGCCGCCTTGGAGGCGCCGCTCGCGTACTTGCCCGTGTATTCGTCGAGGAACTTCTCATAGTCGGCCTTGTACTTGGCCAAGCCTCCCTGCCCGGCGAACGACTCGTTGAAGCCGAAGAAACAGATGAAGGTGTCGGGAGCGAAGGCGGCGAGCGGATCGTCGATCTTGGTGTAGTCGGCCGACCTTTGCCTGATGCCCACCTCATCGGCGGGCCTCCCGAAGTTGCGGATCACGAGTTCCTTGTCGGCGTGCTTCAGGTGGATCATCGTTTCCAGATGGCCGAACAGGTTCATGCGCTCGGCGGTGCTGCTGCCCACCAAGGCGATCTTTTCACCCTTGGCGAACTGGAGCGGCAAGGTGGCTGGCGGCGGTTGGACGGCCTTGGCTTCCTGGGCGCCAGTAAGCCTGGATCCGATCACCACAACAGCGGCCAGGGCGGCAAGGATGGCGGCCGTCTGGATCGCCGGCGAGGTAAGGGAAAATCGCTTCATGGGAGAGGCACTCGCGAAAACTAATGGTTCGGGTCAGCAGCAACCGGGTGGGCAGCAGGCGTTGTCGTTCACTCCGCACAGGTCGGGCGCGAGGCAGCCAGCGTGCTTGCCGCCGAGGCGCAGGATCCATCCGCGATCACCTATCGTCGCGGTCTCCAGCCCGTACAGGGACAAGGCCTCGCCCTCGTATTCCACCTCAACGGGAAGGTCTTGTCCACCGAACAGGGGTTCGGACAGGGTGAGAATCCCCGAGAGCTTGCCGGCCGCCAGGCGGTGGCCCAAGTCGTTGGCAACCCATACCTGGAGCACGCAGGCGGCCACGGAGCGCCTCGTGCCGCCGCAGTCGATGAAATCCTTGCGGACATGCCCCACTTCAGTGATGTGGAAGTGGGCCGGAACCATGGTTTCGTCGGGCAGGACGAACCGCATCGTCGCGTCGGGGTGCCCGGCAAGCGCGTCACGCAATTGCGACATCAACATGGGCACCATCCCTCTCAGCCCGCCAGGACGGCCCGAACCTCGGCCTCGGGCACGCCCTCATGCAGGACAACCTCGCCCATCCTGCGGGGCAGGATGAACCGGGTCCGGCCATCTCGGTTCTTCTTGTCGCGGCGCATCACGGCGAGCAACTCGTCCGCCGGCGCCTCGGGCGGCGAAACCGGCAGCCGCAGGGCTTCCAGGAGTTTTTCCTGCCGCGCGCAAAAGGCGTCGTCCACCCAGCCGAGGCGGCGCGCCAGGCGTCCGGCGCACACCATGCCGGCGGAAACGGCCTCCCCATGCAGCCAGGCGCCATAGCCAAGCACGGTCTCGAAGGCGTGGGCGAAGGTATGGCCGTAATTCAGGATGGCGCGCATTCCCGTCTCCTCGCGCTCGTCCTGCCTCACGACCTCGGCCTTGAGCTCGCACGACCTGGCCACCACGCGGGAGACCGCGGCCTCGTTGCGGTCGAGAAGATGCCGGGCATGGGATTCGACGAAATCAAAGAGACCGGGGTCGAGGATCACGCCGTACTTCACGACCTCGGCGAGCCCGCTGCGGTATTCCCTTCCGGGCAGTGATTCGAGGGCGCCAAGGTCGATGTACACGAGAGCCGGCTGGTGGAAGCTGCCGACGAGGTTCTTGCCCTCGGGCAGGTTGATGCCGGTCTTGCCACCGACCGAGCTGTCGACCATGGCCAGAAGGGTGGTCGGCAGCATCACCAGCGGAATGCCGCGGTTGAAGGTGGCGGCGGCGAATCCGGCGAGGTCGCCGATGACACCGCCGCCGATGGCGATCACCGCGGTGTGACGGTCGGCGGGCAGGCGGGCCAGGGCCGAATAAAGCTGGGCCAACGCCGGCACCGACTTGGTTCCCTCGCCGGGAGGCAGCACCTCGGCCTCGGCGCGCCAGCCGGCGTCGGCAAGCCGCTCCATCACCGACCTTGTCCGCGGGGCGACATTCGAATCGGCCACCACCAGGGCCCGTCGCGTCGCCAGCCGGGAGGTGAGCTGGTGGGTGATGTCGTCCAGGCCGGTGGTGATGGCGATGGGATAGCTGCGTGGCCCGAGGTCGACCTGGACCACGCGGCGGACCGGGTCGACTGTCATGGTGTCACTCCGCGGGGATCAGCGTGGATCCGATCTGGTCGCGGTTCATGCGGGCGATGAAGTCGGCCGAGATCGCCTTGGGGCATACCGCCTCGCACTCGTACTGGTTCGTGCAGTTGCCGAAGCCTTCCTCGTCCATCTTCGCCACCATCGCCAGCACGCGGCGCGACCTTTCCGGCTGGCCCTGGGGAAGCAGGCCCAGGTGCGAGACCTTGGCGGCGACAAACAGCATGGCGCTGGCGTTCTTGCAGGCGGCGACGCAGGCCCCGCAGCCGATGCACTGGGCGGCGTCCATCGCCTTCTCGGCGTTGTCCTTGGGCACGGGAAGGCAGTTGCCGTCGGGAGCGCCGCCCGTGTTCACCGAGACATAGCCTCCGGCCTGCTGGATGCGGTCGAAGGCCGATCGGTCGACCACGAGGTCGCACATCACCGGGAAGGCGCGGGCCCGCCATGGTTCGATCACAACGGTCTGGCCGTCGGTGAAGTTGCGCATGTAGGTCTGGCAGGTGGTGCCACGCGTCGGGCCATGGGCCCTTCCGTTGATCATCATCGAGCATGAGCCGCAGATGCCCTCGCGGCAATCGTGGTCGAACGCGATGGTCGGCTTGCCCTGGGCCAGCAACTTGTTATTGAGGACATCGAGCATCTCGAGGAACGACATGTCGGGGGTCACGCCCTCGACGGTGTGGTTCTCGAACCTTCCGGCGTCCTGCGGGCCGGCCTGCCGCCAGACCTTGAGGTGGAGTTTCATCACTTGTAGCTCCGCACGCTGGGCTTCACGAATTCATACTTGAGGTGCTCGCGGTGCAAGACGGGGGCGTTGCCCTCGCCGCCGTTCTGCCATGCCGAGACAAAGCTGTACTCGGCGTCGTTGCGGGCCGCCTCGCCATCCTCGGTCTGGTATTCCTCGCGGAAGTGGGCGCCGCACGATTCCTCGCGCGTGAGGGCGTCGGTGGCCAGGACCTCGGCGAAATCGATGAGGTCGGCGACGCGCCCGGCGTATTCGAGGCCCTGGTTCATGCCGCCCGCGGTCGCCGGCACGGAGACATCCTTCCAGAAGCGCTCGCGGATATCGGGGATGGCGCGGAGCAGTTTCTCGAGGCTGGCGCGGCTGCGGGCCATGCCGCATTCGTCCCAAACCATCTTGCCCAGTTCGCGGTGGAACACCTGCGCCGAGGTCTTTCCCCGGGCATCCTGCAGGCGCTTCATGATGCCGCCGACCTTGGCCTCGGCCTCGGCGAACTCGGGCAGGTCGGTGCCGGCTCCGGGCTTCACGCCGGCAAGGTAGTCAGTGATCGTGTAGGGCGCCACGAAATAGCCGTCGGCCAGGCCCTGCATCAGCGCGCTGGCGCCAAGGCGGTTGGCGCCGTGGTCGGAGAAGTTGGCCTCTCCCAGCACGAAGAGGCCCGGGATGTTGCTCATGAGCCGGTAATCGACCCACAGCCCGCCCATGCAGTAGTGCACCGCGGGGTAGATGCGCATCGGCACCTTGTAGGGGTTCTCGCCCGTGATGTGCTCGTACATCTCGAACAGGTTGCCGTAGCGTTCCCGGATGGTCGGCTCGCCGAGGCGGCGGATGGCGTCGGCGAAGTCGAGGTAAACGCCGCGGCCGCCATCGCCCACGCCGAGGCCGGCGTCGCAGGCCTCCTTGGCGGCGCGGGAGGAGATGTCGCGCGGGGCGAGGTTGCCGTAGCTGGGATATTTACGCTCGAGGAAGTAGTCGCGTTCGCCCTCGGGGATGGCGTCGGGCCGGCGCTTGTCGGCGGGGGTCTTGGGAACCCAGATGCGCCCGTCGTTGCGCAGCGACTCGCTCATGAGCGTCAGCTTCGACTGGTAATCCCCGGTGACGGGGATGCAGGTGGGGTGGATCTGCGTGAAGCACGGGTTGGCGAAGAGGGCGCCCCGGCGGTAGGCGCGGAAGGTCGCGGTGACATTGCAGCCCTTGGCGTTGGTGGACAGGTAGAAAACCGGGCCGTAGCCCCCCGTCGCCAGCACCACCGCGTCGCCTGAGTGCCGCTCGATTTGCCCGGTGACCATGTCGCGGACGATGATGCCCCTGGCGACGCCGTTGACCATGACGAGGTCGAGCATCTCGTGGCGGGGGTGCGACTTCACGCGGCCCTGCGCGATCTGCCTGTTCAGCGACGAGTAGGCCCCCAAGAGGAGCTGCTGGCCTGTTTGGCCGCGGCAGTAGAAGGTGCGCGACACCTGGGCGCCGCCGAAGCTGCGGTTGTCGAGCTGGCCTCCGTATTCCCGGGCGAACGGCACGCCCTGCGCCACGCACTGGTCGATGATGTTCCGGCTGACCTGGGCCAAGCGGTAGACATTGGCCTCGCGGGATCGGTAGTCGCCGCCCTTGATCGTGTCGAGGAACAGGCGCTCCACCGAGTCGCCGTCGTTGCGGTAGTTCTTGGCGGCGTTGATGCCGCCCTGCGCGGCGATCGAGTGGGCCCGGCGCGGGGAGTCCTGGTAGCAGAAAACCGACACATTGTAGCCCAGCTCGGCGAGGGAGGCCGCGCATGAGCCGCCCGCCAGCCCCGTTCCCACCACCAGCACATGGTATTTCCGCTTGTTGGCCGGGTTGACCAGCTTCATTTCCATCTTGCAGCGGTCCCACTTCTCGGCGAGCGGACCTGTCGGCGCACGGGATTCAAGCTGCATGGGCCACCACCTCGTCGTCACAAGACTCGTTGATCAATGGCCGGGAACGGCCTTGTTGATGTCGCTGGCTCCCGGCACCGGCATCGGTGGCTTGGGGCCCTTCTCGGCCTCTATCGCCGCCTTGGCCGAGATGAGGTCGATCCTCGCGGGAATGCGGCCGGCTTGGATGGCCAGGGGAATGGAGCAGTTTCCCGCGACCACGACAACGGCGACCACGGGCCCCACACATGCGGTGAACGCGCGCCACGGCCCCCGGTTGATGCCCAGCGACTGGAACAGGCTCGATCCGCCGTGCCAGAGGTGAAGCCCCAGGACCACCTGGCACAGGATGTAGAACGACGCGATGTAGGGATCGCGGAAACCATAGACCACCATCGAATGCACATCCACATAATGCGGCCGGGATGGCCCCTCCACCAGCGTGCGCCATCTGGCGCTGCTGTCGGTGAGCCCCAGCGTGAAATGCAAGATGTGGTAGATCAAGAACAGGAAGACCACGATCCCGGTGAGGAGCATGTGCCGGGAGGCCCAGCCGCTGACCTGCGGATCGTGCGCGGCGTACCCGATGGGCCGGGCCTTCTTGTTCTCGTACTTCAGGGCGATCGTCACCCCGAGGTGGACCGCGAACAGGAGAATGAGACCCGCCCGCGCCACCCAGATCAGGGTGCCATGGCCGGCCTCATGCAGGAACTCGGCATAACCGTTGATCGCCTCGGGCGGCAGGAAGATGAGCAGGTTGCCCGCCATGTGCCCGAGGACAAACAAGATAAGGAGGCCGCCGGTGACCCCGACGACTCCCTTGCGGACAATGGAGGAACAGAGCGGATGAGCGCGGGTCATCATCCAGAACCTCGGGCCGGTGTGCCAGATTCGTAACCATAAAGACCATGTTCTTTTATGAACTGCTCAACGGCCCGTGGAATCAGGAACCGGACGGAACGGCCTGAGGCGATCGCGCTCCTGAGCCAGGTGCTGCTTATTTCAAGTATTGGCATGTCGGCCAGAACCCTGGTGCTGGTGCCAATTCGGGCATCCTGCCGATTCGCATCCACATGGTTAACCGGCGATCCGGGCCGGGGCATCACCACAATGGATTCAAGCATTTCAGCGAGTTCCAGCGATTTATGCCAGTTGGGAAAATCGTGGAGGGTGTCCGAACCCATGACAAGTGAAAATCGGTGGTCCGGATGCCGTTCGCGGAGGGCCTTGACGGTTTGGAGGGTGTAGCTGGGAGGGTTGAGCGACGATTCAATCGGTTCCGGCCGCAGGGTTTCATGCCCGGCCAGCGCCAGTTGCAGCATGTCGAGCCGGTAATGGAAACCCGCCAGGCTCGCTCCGGGCTTGTGGGGTGGATGGGCCGCCGGAACCATCCAGACCTGGTCGAAACCGGCCCGGTCGCGCGCCAACTCCGCCATGGCCAAATGGCCGACATGCACCGGGTCGAACGATCCGCCCAGGAGGCCGACGCGCATTAAGTCTGCCTCCCCCCGCCGCCGGCGCGACATCCGATTCCAACATCCTGTAACTTACACCATTCAGGCTAGGCGCACCGGCGATCCCGAAAAGGGTCCGGCGCGCGGAGGGTTCTGGTTCGTGGCGATTTTGGTCACCGGGGCGACCGGCTTGCTGGGAAGCCATGTGGTGGAGCGCTTGGCCCGCCGGGGCGAATCCGTGGTGGCCCTCGCCCGAAAATCAAGCGACACCGGATTCCTCGAATCGCTCGGGGTGCCCGTCCGCCGGGGCGACCTCCTGGAGCCATCATCCCTCGACGCGGCGCTCAAGGGCGTCAGCCGGGTCATTCACTGCGCCGCGAAGGTGGGTGAATGGGGGCCCCCGGCGGAAATCAGGGCGCAAATCGAGGGCGCCAGCGCCAACCTTCGCGCCGCATGCCAGGACTCGGGTATCGGCCGGGTGGTTCATGTCAGTTCGGTCATGGTTTATGGCTATCCCCGTTTCGGCCCGGGTGAATTCAACGAGGACCAACCCCTGGGCCAGCGGGTGAACGCGGGCAACCACTACTGCCTCGCGAAAATCGCCGCGGAAAAGGTCTGGGCCGGTTTCCCCGGCGAGGTGGTGATCGTCAGGCCAAGCTGGCTTTACGGCGAACGCGACCGGGTCACCCTGCCCAGGGTGATCAACGCATTCACCTCGAACATGGTGGCCACGGTGGGGGATGGCAGCAATCCCCTCAACCTCATCTATGCCGGCGATGTCGCCGAGGGATGCGTGCTGGCGCTGCTCAAGGGCAAGCCGGGAAGCGCCTACAACCTCACCAGCCCGGGGCAGGCGACCCTGAGGCAATTCCTCGACATCGTGGCCGACGAACTCGGCTGCCCGCGCGTGAAAACCCGGCTTCCCGTCTGGTTCGCCTGGTGGCTGGGATGGTACAGCGAGGTGATGGGCAAGCTATTGGGCATGAAGCGGCCGCCGCATCTTACCCGGTACAATGTCGGCCTCGTCACCCGTTCGTGCCGCTATTCCATCCGCAGGGCCGCCGAGGAGTTGGACTGGCGTCCCGAAATGCCGTTGGCCGAGGGCGTCGAGCGGACGCTGCGCTGGCACATCGCCGATCTTCCTTCCTCTGCCCGCCTGCGCCGCCAAGCCGCCGGAGAATCAACACCATGAGTTTCGGTGCCCGCCTCACTGCCGCGGTTCGGGGCAAGCGCACTCCCTTGTGCGTCGGATTGGATCCGCGCTGGGAAAGCCTTCCCTTGGACCTCCGGCTTCGTCATGGGGATGGGTCGAGACCCCATGGGTTGGCGGGGGTGGCCGCAGCGTACCGCGAGTTCTGCCTGACGGTTCTGGAACTGGTGGCGCCCCACACCGGAGTCGTGAAACCGCAAATGGCGTTTTTCGAGGGATGCGGACCGGCGGGGCTTGAGGCGGTGGCCGCCATCATCAGCCGCGCCCGGGAGATGGGGCTGCTGGTGATCCTCGATGCCAAGCGAGGCGACATCGCCAGCACGGCCACCGCCTACGCCGAGGCGGCGTTTTCCGGCAGCCGTTTCGGCCCGGAGACGCTGCCCGTCTGGGCCGCCGACGCCCTGACGGTGAATCCCTACCTGGGGGAGGATGCGGTGGCCCCGTTTGTCGCCGAGGCTCGCAAGGCGGGCGCTGGCCTGTTTGTCCTGGTGCGCACCAGCAACCCGGGCGCCGGGTTGTTCCAGAACCTTCTTTGCGACGGCCAACCGTTGTGGCGGCATGTGGCCAGGCGCGTGGCCGAGTGGAACGAGCCCGGCGTGGACGAGTCCGGCTGGGGCGATGTGGGTGCCGTGGTGGGAGCGACCTACCCGGAGGAACTGGCATCCATCCGCCAGGCCTGCCCCGAGGTGCCGCTGTTGATTCCCGGTTATGGCGCCCAGGGAGGCGCTGCCGAAAGCCTGAAGTCCGGCTTCCGGGCCGATGGCACCGGCGCCGTCATCAACAGTTCCCGCGGCGTCACCTTCCCCGGCCCGGCCGATGCTCCGGACTGGAAGGACCGCATTGTGGCCGCGGCGAAAAAGTCGGCGCTCGAACTTGCCGCGGTCGCCGGGTTGGCGTGATGGCGAACCGGTTATCGACCGGGCTCGGAATGGTGAGCCGAGAGCGGCAGCTTGGTGAGCCTTGGAAACCAAAAAGTGGCAGGCTAACGAAATTGATGGGGCCGCCGAGTTAAGAATACTGGGGCCTAACGATAAAGCCTGTAATACTTGAAGGCCTTCGGCCTCTCCTCCCTCGGTCGGAAGGCTATGGCGACTTACGCCCCATTGAGGGCCGATTCAGCCAAAACTACCCGCCCCTCAAATGACTTTGCCGACTCGAACTCGGTGTCGGTGACTCTGCACACAACCTTGTAGAACGGACCGGTCAGCCACGCCGTGATTTCGGGGTCGTCGCGAAACTTGAGGTAGCAGGTTAGCGATGCATGTGCAGCAGCGAGAATGGCGAACCCGGCAGGAACAGACTCCTTTACGAGGATGTACATCTTCATGAGCTTAAGCACTCCGCCGTTGAACGACTGGGTCATCTATCCGGCGACCGTGGTTGGATATGCGGAGTGAATCGTATAAATACACCGGGATGCCGTACTAGGAAGAAGAAGCCAATAGGGCTCTGGAGTATGAGCCGAAAGGCGTTTGATTGAACTGGTGAATGAGCCTTTTCAGACGCTTTCGGCTCGTTAAACAGCGAAACACTTTGATGCTGATCAAGCGAGAGTTATTCTTTGAAACGGCCGGTTATTGTTTTCCTGATCATCGCTTGTGCGATGTGAGCCCGCTTGAATCCTCCGTGACCTCGACCACATGGGAAGCCCAGAAAGTCGGTACGCACCAGTCTGGTTCAAAGCTTGTGACCCGCACTCCCAACCCTTCCATCTGTCGGGCGCTGACATCAAGAATGAGCAATCCGGATGCGTTGGGGATGCCGCGGGTCAGTTCAACTTCCTGGGGTGCGAAGAACCTCAGCCTCCGTTTCACACTATCCCGAGCCAGCACCAGGTCGATGAACGACTGACTCCGATCAAAGGCGTCGCGGTGGTAGGAAAACTCGACTAAATCCCACAAAAAAGAATTCTCCAAGATTGGATGGATCGGGTCATCTTCGGAGTTAACCATTAGGTCCATCCTCAATAATTGTGTATGTGTGGCCAACTAGATCGCTACCCTGCAATCTTAAATCGCCAGAATGGTTTGTTACCGATATTACTTGAGCTTAATAAAAATCAATGAACTGAAGCCGAAACATGGCTTGATTGAACTTGGCCAAGGCCGGTTGAGACGCTCTCGGCTCGTAACATCCAAAACATATTATTTGTTGGCTCAACTTGCGGTGGCAAACCGTTGTGATGGCGAACCAGTTGCCGGCCGGATAAATTCACGGGATTCCCGGAGACTTTCCCATGACAGTTGCCCTTTCCCTGTTGGCCTTGTTGGCGGTGCCCGCCGCGGCGGACCGGCCCAATGTGCTGGTGGTTCTCTGCGACGACTTGCGCTGGGACTGCATGGGCTGCGCCGGCCATCCCCACCTCAAAACCCCCAACATCGACCGCCTGGCCCGTGAGGGCGTGCGGTTCGCCAACGCCTTTTGCACCACCTCACTCTGCTCCCCCAGCCGGGCCACCCTGCTTTCGGGAAGGTACGCCCACAAGCACGGGGTGCGCGACAACTTCACCGAACTGCCCGCCGACCTTCCCACCTTTCCCAAGGCGCTCCAGGCCCATGGCTACACCACCGCCTATTTCGGCAAGTGGCACATGGGCGAGAACAACGACGAAAAGCGCCCCGGCTTCGATTCCTTCGCCACCCACAAGGGACAAGGCAAGTATTTCGACACCGAATGGAACCTGGACGGCGTCCGCAAGGTCGTGCCAGGCTACTACACAACCGTGGTCACCGACATGGCGCTCGACTGGCTGGCCAAGGGAAAAAAGCCCGGAAAACCCTGGATGCTCATGGTGGGCCACAAGGCCCCCCACAGCTTTTACACACCGGAGCCCAAGCACGAACACGCGTTCGATTCCGTTCAGGTCGCCTACCCCGACACCGCGTTCAAGCTCGATGACAAGCCCGAATGGATCCGCCAGCGCCTCGACACCTGGCATGGCATCTACGGCCCGCTGTTCGAGTTCCGCAAGAAGTTCCCCGACCGCTCCCCCGCCGCCGTGCGCGACTTCCAGGCCATGACGCGTTCTTATTGGGGCACCATCCTGAGCGTCGATGACAGCCTCGGCCGGATGCTGCGGCATCTGGAAACCTCCGGCGAACTCGACAACACCGCGGTGGTGTTCCTGGGGGACAACGGCCTGCTCAATGGCGAGCATGGCATGGTGGACAAGCGCACCATGCATGAGCCTTCCATCCGCATCCCGCTGATCGCTCGGCACAAGGGTTTCCGCCCCGGCCATGTGGAAAACCGCATGGTGTTGACCACCGACCTGGCCCCCTCGCTGCTGGAGCTGTGCGGCGCAAGCGGCCTGCCCGGCACCCAGGGCAAGTCGTGGGCGCCCCTGGCGCGCGGAAGCGAAACACCCTGGCGCGACTCGTATGTGTACATTTACGATTATGAAAAGCAGTTTCCCTACACGCCGAATGTGAGGGGCGTGCGCACCGAAACGCACAAGTGGGTGCGCTACCCGCATGGCGATGGCTCGCCCGACCGGCACAAGCCCGAGCTTTACGACCTCGCCGCCGACCCCGAAGAACGGGTGAACCGCGCCCTCGACCCCGCCTTTGCCATGATCCGCGCGGCCCTCGACAAGCGCCTCGATGAACTCAAGGCCGAGGTCGGGTTGGTGCCCGACCGCATGCCGCTGGATGGCGGCATCGGCACCGCCCTTCCGGATGCCAAGATCAGGTAACAACGGAGACCACCCATGCACCGACGAGACGCCATCGCCCTTTCCGCGGGGGCCTGCTTGGCCGCGGGCGCGGTCCAGCCAGCCCCCGGCAAGCCGAAGTTGCGGCATTCCGTGGTGGGCTGGTGCTTCCGCTCGCACGGCGAGAAGTGGGACATCGACACCCTGTGCAAGAAGGCCAAGGCGGCGGGGTGCGCCTCGGTGGAACTGGTGGGCCCCGACGACTGGCCCACCCTGGCGAAGAACGGCATGGCGTGCGCGATCGGCCCCTCGGGAACCTCCCAGTCGTTCATGCGCGCCTGGAACAACAAGGCGCTCCATGCCGAGTTGCTGGCCAAGTCCGCGGCCATGCTCGACAAGTGCGCCGCGGAAGGGATCAAGTCATCGATCGGATTTGTCGGCTTCCAGTACCGCGACACCTCGGATCCCAAGAGCGGAACGATTCCACGGGACGAGGCCGCCCGGTCGTGCGTGGAGGGGTGGAAAATGCTGGCGCGCCATGCCGAAAAAGCCGGCGTGACGGTCTGCATCGAGCACCTTAACTCGCGGGTTTCCGATCATCCGATGAAGGGCCACCCCGGCTACCAGGGCGACGACATCGACTGGGTGGCGTCGCTGGTGCGCGAGGTGGGATCGCCACGGCTCAAGATCCTGTTCGATGTCTACCATGTGCAGGTCATGCACGGGGATGTGGTGCGTCGGCTGGAGGCGCTCAAGGATGTCATCGGCCATGTCCACACGGCGGGCAATCCGGGCCGGGGTGAACTCGATTCCAACCAGGAAATCGGATATGCCGCCATCGGCCGGGCGCTCGACCGGCTTGGCTACCCGGGATGGGTGGGCCACGAGTTCATTCCCACCCGCGACCCCGCCGCCGGCTTGGCCGAGGCCGTGCGGGCGCTGGAATCCTAGGTCTCCCGGGAGGATCTTGCCGTGCTGCTGCTCGCGTCGTTGCTCGCCCTGGCGGCCGAACCGATTTCGGAAGCCGGCATCAAGGAACTCAAGGCGCTGGAGGGGGATTGGCACCTTGAGCGCCTCGACGCCGAGGGACAGATGACCCTCATCAGCCCCAACGATCCCGCGAACAGGCCCGTGGTCGCCATCAAGGGAACGAAGTGGAAGATCGCCAACAACGACAAGCCCGTGGTTGTCACGCTCATCGATCCGTCGGTGACACCGAAATTGATCGACCTCGATTTGCCCAACGGCGACGGGAAGCCCAACTCGCGCGAGGGCATCTACCGCATCGAGGGCGACAGGCTGTTCATTTGCATCCATGTGGGCGGGGGCAAGGAACGGCCCGCCGGGTTCGAGAAGGCGGGTTCCGAGCAGACGGTGCAGGCGGTGCTCATCCGCAGGAAGGACTAGGCCGCCTCGGCGCGCGCGGGGCGCTTCCCTTGCCGCCTCAAGCGTTCAAACCCTCAGTCGCGACGCGTCAGCCCGCCTGCTTGCCCGAATCCTCGGCGGGGTCGGGAAGGGGCTTGTGGCCAAGCCTTGTTTCAACGACCTCCACGACCTGGCACAAGCGCCCCAACACGCGGGCGTGCAGGTTCGCGAAGTAGTCCACGATCTTCTCGGCGGCCGAGTGGATCTCCCCGGCCTCATCCTCGGCGGGCAATTCCTTCACGAGGTATTCGCCAACGGAAAGGTTCTTGTTGGCGTGGTCGAACGGGTAGGGATGGGCCTTGAACGCCTCATGGATGGCGGAAATTTTCCCGCGCATCACCTCCATGATTTCCTTGAACCGGGGGACCAGCTTGTCGTTGGAATTGGCGTGATTCTCGAGGAAGGAGGCGAGCCTTTCGAGGGCCAGCTTGTCGTCCCGCAGCGACAGGAGGTTCGGCAAAGCCTCGGATATTTCCACCAGCAGTCCGGCCAGCCTCGATATTTCATCACCCTTGAAACCGGCCGATGCCACATCGGACGCGTATTCGGGGGTTTGCGCCAGGCGAACCGCCGAATAGAGCCTGGCGGCGTTGGCCGTCTCGAACGGCGACATCTGGGCCGCCAGGTTTTCACGGTCGGCCGTCGCCTTGGACTGTTCCTCGGTGACCGCCTTCCTGGTGGACAGGTTGCGCTTGAAGTCGCCCTTGCCAACGGGCAGTCCCACATCCAGCAACACGCCGGCGATTCCCGCCTCGATGAGGATGTCGTCGGATTGGTCGAAGGTCTCGCGAACCGCCGAGTACGCCGGAACATGCCTGAGGGCCAGGGCGCGCGCCTTGCCCAGGCGGTCGGCCACCGCCGCCGCGTCGGTCACCGGCCTTGATATCTCGCGCGGTTTGGGAAGTTGCCGGTACAACAGCGGCATCGATTGGTGGAACCTCTTGAGCGCCTTGATCGATTCCTGCTCGGCTTTCTGCCGGTCCATGAGTTCACTGACGGGATGGATGTCCGATTCATTGAGATTGTCGCCCAAAACCTGCCTGTAGAAGTCGAGCGTCACCTCCCTGGCGCGGGCGCTGAAATCCCTGAACAGGAGCTTGGCGGGCCATTCCAGCCGGAAGATGCCTTCCGCCTCCTCCCGCTCGGCATTGGCGATGCGGGCGCTGTCGGCGGGGTGGGTGTCAAAGAATCCTGTCCGGGACTCCTCGATTTCCTTGTCGATGCCCTCCTTCACGGTGGCTGGCAACTGGCCGGCGTTGTGCATGATGAGGGTGGGCATGTCGTCGCACAGGCGGCCTTCCCGGTAAAAGCCAGCCAGGTCGGACATGGCGCCGCCGTTGGCGATTCCGAGCAATCTCAGTTGCCGGGCCGTCGAGGCGAAGGTATCGCTGCCGGCAAACCGGGCCTCATGGCGGTCGGCGTCGAATTCCATCTGGCGCATCAGCATGCCGCTGAAAAAATGCCCGACCATCATCAGCAGCCACAGCACCCCTCTCGACAGCCACACGCAGGCCCTGGCCACATAAAGAACCCAGCCGATGCGGATATCGAGGGACGACGACCACGCCAGCAACCATTCATCCCACTCATCGCGCTCATGGACCACCCGCTGGAACCAGAAGTTGACGGAGCGGATGACGAAAGTGAGGCGCATGCCCGCGCCTTGGGAGAAATGGCCGAATTCATGGGCCAGCACCCCGCCGAACTGCCGCATGGTGAGGCCGGCGGCCAGCGGCATGCCGACCGTCAGGACGAGGTCGTTGCCGAAGAAGCTGAGCCAACCGCTGCGGAAACTGGCCGAGGCGTTGACCTCGTTGTCGATGTCGATGCGCCTGGGCTTGGGGGAACCCACGGCGGCGCAGATGCGTTCGACGAAGTCGAACAGGACCGGTTCCTCGCCGTCCTTGAGCGACCGCCATCCCGGCTTGGGCGCGGCCCGCGCGAACAGCGGCTTGAGCATGAAGAGAATCATGATCCCGCCGGCGACCATCGGGGTGATGTAGAGCAGCAGGCTGAAGATAACCGCCTTGCCGCTGTTGCGGGTGCCGCCCACGCCGGCGCCGAGGAGCCAGGTGTTGGATGTTGTGTGCCACCACACCAGGCCCGCGACGGCGACGATCATCGCCAGGTAGATGAGCGGCAGCAACACCATCAGGAAGGCAACAACCAGGGCGGACAACCTGTATCCCAGCGATTGCCTGACCGGTTCGATTTTCGCGGCGGTGAAGGCCGAGCCGATCCGGGCGGGCACATCCTCTCGGCGCGGGGGGGCACCCCCTCCAGAAGCCTTGCTCGCCGATTGGCTGGCCCGGGGCGGGACCGCCGGTGGGCTCGCCACCACTTCCAGCCCCTCATCAATCACCTCGAGCGCCTCGGGAATCAAAAGGGGCTGCTGGCAACCGGGACACTTGGCCCGCTTTCCAGCCATCGAATCGGGCGCGTTGAGCTTTTTTCCACAATCGCAACTGACGGGGATGGGCATGACCGGTTCACCTTCGAGTTGGCTCTCCTTGGCGAATTTTTCCACTAGTTTAGCAAGCAATCATGAGGTTGTCATGATGGGAACGATGGTTGTCCCGGGGCTGGAGTGCCATCCCATTCGGCCAACATGATCACTGGTCTGGTGCGCCGGTTCCCTCCATTGGCCAACCGGCAAGCCTCCCCCGCGCGCCCCAACCCCGCGATGCCGGATGCCAAAGCCCGGCAGGCCGCGATTCGGGTGGACTTTTGGCTTCCGGCTTGGTTATGGCCACCGCAGAACCACGGAAATGGGGTGGCCGGTCCATGGATCCGCAGCCGTTCATTGAACTTGTGACCGAGGACGAGGGACTCACCGGAGACCTCGACGAGGAAGGCGCCTCGAGCCTGGTCAGCGAGTTGACAGACGCGGTGCGGCGCATCGTTTCCGCCTGCTCGACGCCGAACCAGGCGGAAACGCGCGTGGCGGCGGCGCGCAACAGCGGCAGGGCCTTGGCGCGCATCGCGGCCAAGCTGCAGGATGGCGACCCCGACGCGGCGCGCGCGATGGCCCAGGCCCGGGGATGGGCTTGGCCGGCCGGGGGCGCGGCGTCGGCGGCGGACCTGATCGGCAAGCTCAAGGACCAGCTTTCCGGCTGAACAAACCGGGTTGGCCAACGCAAGGGCAGGGAGGCCCCATGGCACGCAGGAAGAGAAAGGGAATGTTCGGCTGGATCTGGTCGCTGGTGGCCCTGGGCGCCGGTGGCACCGGGTACCTCTCGAGCGAGCAGATCCAGTGGCTCGTCTGGGGCGCCAAGCAGGTGCAGAAGGAAGTCGCGGTGCTGCAGGGCGAGGCGGGGTTGGGCCAGGCGGCCGACAACCAGAACGACCAGCCCGTGCGCGTGTACTTCACCAAGCCCGAGAACAACGGGCCCGCCGCGGGCGACCCCGCCAGCATGCTCTGCGGCTACATCGACGCGGCGCAGCAGACCATCGATGTCTGCTGCTTCGAGCTCGACAACAAGGTGATCACCGCGGCGCTCACCAAGGCCGTGCAGCGCGGCGTGAAGGTCAGGCTGGTCACCGAGACCGACTACATCGGCGAGAGCGGCGTCCTGGCCCTCAGGGCCGTCAATGTCCCGGTGGTGGACGACCAGCGACCCAGCGCGCTCATGCACAACAAGTTCATGGTGTTCGACGGCAAGGCCGTCTGGACCGGGTCGATGAACTTCACCGAGAACTGCGCCTACCGCAACAACAACAATGGCATCTACATCCAGAACTCCCGCATGGCTGACAACTACTCCACCAAGTTCAAGTGGATGTTCGAGCAGAGGAAGTTCGGAAGCGCGCCCCTGTTCGGGCAGATTCCCAACCCCACGGTGCAGGTGAAGGGCGACTTCCCCATCGAGAACTACTTCTCCACGCACGACAAGGGCGCCTCCCATGTCGTCGAGACGGTGAAGAAGGCGACGAAGTCCATCCACTTCCTGGCGTTCAGCTTCACGCATCCGGGAATCGGCCAGGCGATGCTCGACAAGTCGCGCGCCGGGGTTCATGTGGCGGGAGTGTTCGAGAAGAGCCAGACCACGAGCGGGCACACGGAGTACCAGCGGATGAAGGAGGCCGGCCTGCCGGTGTTCCTCGACGCCAACCCGCGCAACATGCACCACAAGGTGATCATCGTGGACGGCGAGGTCGTGGTTGCGGGTTCGTTCAACTTCAGCAACAACGCCGACCGCACCAACGACGAGAACATGGTGATCATGCACAACGCCGACATCGCGTCGAAGTTCGAGGGCGAGTTCCAGAAGGTGGCGGGCCTGGCGGGCTACACGCCGCCGGGCGGCGCGCCCGCCGCTCCCAAGCCGGAGTCGGGCTTCCCGTTCAACCTGACGAGTTTCCCGAAGATTCCCGGCAGCAAGTAAGGCCCCAGGAAAACCGCCCATGTCGCAATTCCTGCTGGCCGCTTGGATCACGCTCGGCTGGGTAATGGCGCAGGCGCCGGCACCCGGAGCCAGCCCGCCCACCGCGCTGTTTCCCGCCGACCTGTCGACCCCGCGCTCGGCGCTGGAAAGCTTCGCGTTCGCAGGCGAGGGCATCCGCCGCAATGTGCGCGGTTCCATGATCGCCGCGATCACGATGTGCGACTTCCCCGAGGGCGCCAGGCCCGACGAGGTGCGCACCCTGGTCGCCATGCTCATCGAGTCGCTCGACATCATCTCACCCGCCTTCGTCAGGGCCACCACCGGCACCACGGGCGACACTTCGCTGATTTACTCGAAGGACGGCCAACGCGTCTCGCTTTCCAGGGGCGCCGACGGGAAATGGCGGTTCGACCGCGCCACGATGAACGGGGTCCCCGCGCTGCACCAGGAATTGATCCGCTTCTGGAAGCAGTCGGAGGCCGATCGCGCGAAACTGGTCGAGGGCCTTGGAGACCCGACCCAACTCTTCGAGACCTTCCTCAAGCGCCTGCTGGCGCAGGACTACGAATCCGCCGCGCAGTGCCTCGACCTTTCGGCCCTGCCTCCCGAGCACCGCAAGGCTGATGGAACCCGCCTGGCCTGGATGCTCGGCCTGGCCATCCAGAGGCTGGGGTTTGTCTTCTCGCAGGATCTTCCGGTCGAACCGTCGAGGCCGCCTTACCTCTGGTATGGGGGACTGGAGGGCTTCGTTGTCGCCGAGCGGGTGGAGTTGGAGGGCCAGCAGGACCGCTGGGCCTTCAACGCGATCTGCGTTAGCCAGATTGAGGAGATGTACGCGAAGGTGAAGGACAGGCCGGTTGATCCTCGCTGGACAACCCTCGGCATGGTGATCGCCCCCTTGGAAAAGACCGCCAACCAGAAGGCCCCGCCCGAGCTCGACAGGAATGTCTCCTCCCCGCGATATCTCCTGCAGGCGTTCCTGCGCGCCATCGACGAGGCCGAGCACGACGACACCTACCTCGAGAAGGCGGCGGAGATGCTCGACCTTTCCTACCTGCCGGCCGACGAGGCCAGGCGGGTGGGGCCCCGGCTCGCCGAGAAAATCGAGGTGCTGCTGCGCAAGATCAAGCCGGTGCTCGCCGACATCGACGACAGGTGGTCATCCCCGCCGGTGACGCTGGCCGACAAGCAGTTGAGGGTCCGGCTTTCCAAGAGGCCCGACGGGCGCTGGTGCTTCGACCGGGAATCGGTGCTGCGCATCCAGGCGATGTACGACTCCCTGACCTCGGCTGAACGGGGCCCGGCGGAATTGAGCGCGGGCCGCTCGTCCCCCCGGGAGACATTCGTCACCTTCCTGCGGGCGATGAACAACAACCACCTATCGGCGGCGGCGCAGTGCCTCGACCTGAGCGACATCCCGGTTTCGGCGCGCGCCAACCTCGGCCCGGTATTGGCCGCCAAGCTCAAGCTCGTCATCGACCGCGTCGGCCGGGTTTACTTCCACGAGATTCCCTCGGAAACCGATGGCCCGCGCTACCTGTGGCACCGCGGCCCGCTCGGGCGCATCGCCCTCTCGCGGCGCGCCGACCAGCTTGACGCCGGCTGGCGGTTCACCGACGGCACCGTCGCGGGACTCGACCAGGCGATCGCCCTGATGCAGGACATGGCCACGCCCGACGACCTCGAGGACAGCCCCAACCGCAAGCCGAACTTCCTCCTCACCCCCGGCCTGTGGATCCGGTCGCACATGCCCGTGTCGCTGCGCTGGCAGCCCGGCGTGTGGATCCGCTGGCACATGCCCGAGTCGATCCGCTGGCAGCCCGACTACCTGGCCATGTGGCAGGTGATCGGCATCGCCATGGCGCTCGGCGCGCTTTGGCTCGCCTATGTGGTGATGCACTACCTCGTCGACCCCATCGCCGCTTGGTTGGGAAACCTCAGCACCAGGGCGGACCGGCAGCGCGTCAGGCGGGGCCTGCGCGGCCTCAGGTTCTTCATCATCGTCCTGCTCGGATACCTCATGCTGCCCATGCTCGACCTGCCGGTGAGGGCGGCGGGCGCCATCTACACCTTCGACAAGTTCCTGCTGGCGTTCGCCATCATCTGGGCCGGCATCGGATTGGCCGATTTCATCAGGCTCGCCGCGGCCCGTCGCACCGAATCGAGCCGCCGCAAGGGCTTCCAGGACCTGATCATTCCGTTCATATGCCGCCTGTTCAAGATCGTGCTGATCGTCGGCACGCTGATCTACCTCATCTCCTGCTTCGACGAGGGCGCCCTGATGGGACGGTTCCTCGCCGGCCTCGGCGTGGTCGGCCTGGCCGTCTCGCTGGCCGCGCAGGACTCGATCAAGAACCTGTTCGCCACCATGCTGCTGTTCGCGGACAAGAGCTTCGCCGTGGGCGACAAGGTCTCCATCGGCAACCACGAGGGCACGGTGGAGGAGGTTGGTTTCCGCAGCACCCGGCTGCGGACGCGCGACGACTCGGTGCTGATCCTGCCAAACTCCACCGTCGCCGGCGGGGTGATCGACAACCAGGCGATCCGGTCGCACCGGCGGGTGGCGATCCAGATGCACCTGGATCCGGAATCGGAGCCGGCGAGCCTGCTGGAGATGCAGCGGCGGGCCAATTCGCTGCTTTCCGGTCAGGCGAATGTGGATGTGAAGCGGCTGGAGGTGGGCCTGCAGGGGATTTCCGACAAGGGAGTGGAGTTGCGCGCCATCGCCTATGTGCGCGGCAAGGGCGAGGCGGCGCGCTCGTTCAGGCAGGAGGCCACGCTGGCAATGCTGTCATTGGCCCGGGAACTCGGGCTGAAAATCATGACCGAGGCCTGAGGACCGTCGGCCGTCAGGATCGAGCCGACGACGCGAGTCGGCGGGTGACACCGGAAAACGCGGACCCGGCGCCTGACGGCGCTCGGCTCCACAATCGGGGCATCAAGAGCCGAGCGCCGTCAGGCGCCGGGTCTCGCTCACAGGCTTGCCGTTGCGGATGCCACGCACGGGCACCTCGTCGGCCGACGCCTGGAAGATTGCCCAGTCGGCGGGGGCCATGCTGGCGATGCTGTCATTGGCCCGGGAACTCGGGCTGAAAATCATGACCGAGGCGGGTGACACCGGAAAACGCGGACCCGGCGCCTGACGGCGCTCGGCTCCACAATCGGGACATCAGGAGCCGAGCGCCGTCAGGGCCCGGGTCTCGCTCACAGGCTTGCCGTTGCGGATGCCGCGCACGGGCACCTCGTCGGCCGACGCCTGAAAGATTACCCAGTCGGCGGGGGCCATGCTGGCGATGCTGTCATTGGCCCGGGAACTCAGGCTGAAAATCATGACCGGGGCGGGTGACACCGGAAAACGCGGACCCGGCGCCTGACGGCGCTCGGCTCCACAATCGGGACATCAGGAGCCGAGCGCCGTCAGGGCCCGGGTCCATCCTCACGGCGCCAGGCTCGTGTGCTCGGCGGCCAGTTGCCAGCGGCCGTCTCGGCGCACCCAGACATCGGTGTACCGCTGGGTCTCGCTCACAGGCTTGCCGTTGCGGATGCCGCGCACCCGCACCCGCCCCGTCTCGATGGCCAAATCACCGGTGATGGCGCGCTTCACCTGGTCGGACTCCACCGATTCGTAGCGGGTGTCGGGTGATGCCAGCATGGCCAGCACCGCCTTCTTGTCCATCACCCGGCCCGTGGCCGTGGTGAACACCACGGAGGGCGACAGCAGGGCGTCCAGCGCGCGGATGTCGGCCTTGGAGACCGCGGCGTCGTAGGCCTTGGAGGCGGCTTCCAGTTCCGCCGCCGGGTCGGCCCGCAGGCACAGGCCCAGCACCAGACCGAGCATCATAGCCTCATCCCGCCTTTCTCACAGTTTCAGGGGGGGAATGTTCGGATTGAAGAACCGGTCGAGCGCCTTCTTCTCGGCGTCGCCCGTCCTGAGGCCCTCGGTGAACCACTTGAGCCTCTGCTCCGAGGTGCCATGGTTGAAGCTCTCGGGATTCACCCAGCCGCGGGCGTTTTTCTGCAGGCGGTCGTCGCCGATCGCCTTGGCCGTGGTGATCGCCGATTCCACATCCCCCGGCTCGATGATCGACCGTTCCCTCTCGACCCGGTTCCAGCAGACCCCGGCAAGGTAGTCGGCCTGAAGCTCGAGGCGGATGCCGGCATTTTCCCCCTCACGGCGGCGGTATTGCTCGACCAGCTTGTTGTAGCCCAGCAGGTTCTGCACATTGTGGCCGACCTCGTGGGCGATCACATAGGCCTTGGAGAAGTCGGCCTTCGAGCCCTTGAGCCGGCTTTCCAACTCCTCGAAGAAGCTCGGGTCCACGAACACCTTCCGGCTGGCGGGGCAGTAAAACGGGCCCACCGACGAAGGCGCCACGCCGCAACCCTCGCTGTCCACCCGGTCGGTGAACAGCACGAGGGTTGGTTTTTCGTACCGCTTGCCGTGGATGGCGAACACATCGGCCCAGGCGCTGTCGGTGTAGCCCATGATTTTTTTCGAGAAGTCGAGCATGCGGTCGTTGACGCCGGCCTTGCCCTGCCCGGGGTTGCGGGGAGGGACGGCCTTGTTCACGACGGGGCCGACGCGGTCGGCGATGAACTTCGCCTGGCGCAGGTCGCCGGTCATGTAAAACGCCACGGCCATCACGATGAGGCCGATGATGCCGCCGCCCATGCCCCGGCGGTCCTCGACATTGCCGCTGGCGTCACCATCTTCCCACTTCATCGCCGCTTCCCGCCTCACAACCGTCGCGACCCGACCACCGGACTCGCATTCCTTTTGTCATCTTAAAGGTTCGCCTCAAGTCGTGTGGCAGAATCGAGAGTCGCGCCCATCCATGAATCGGGAAAACCACACATGAGCACGGGATTGGTGTTGTTGGCCTGCGGCCTGCTGTCTGGCGCCGGATCCCCCGCGGTTCGCGACCTGACGCGGGCCGATGCCTCCCAACTGGAGGCGATGTTCCGGCAGGCGGCGCCGATGGACTGGTTCCCCGCCGGAGACTGGAACGGCCGCGTGCTGCCGTCACCGGGCCGGCGTGGCAACGGCCTGAAGGGCGCGCTGATCGGCATGGGATGGCTCGGCAAGCGTTTCGATACCTCCAAGGCGGTCATGACCAACCGCCTGCCCTTGGGCACCGCCGTGCCGGCGCGGATGCTGATTGGTTCCTCGTCGTTGGACGGGCGGGATTGCCTGGTGCTGGATTACGCCGGTGTGCAGGGCAGGCTCACCAAGTGGGCCGAACCGGTGCACGACGAGGTGCGCGAGATCGCCCCGGGCGTGCTGCTGGGATTCATGTCCAACTCGGCCAAGCCGAACGATCCCCCCCTGTGGTTTGTGCTGGAGAAGGGGAAGCGGTGAGGCGGGTTTAGTTGATCGGGTTGATCCGAAGGCTCAAAAAAGAGCCGTCAGCGGAGCCGAAGGCGGAGTGAGGGGTCAAACAGTCAAGGATCGGTTTTTATTGAATGGGAGAGCGCCCCGTTCCCTTGGCTCCAGCGCCTTTGCCCAGGGAATTGAAGCAAATCCCGCCTCGTCGAGCCGTGTCGACAAACAAAAACCCGGCGGTTGCCGGGTTTTTGAATCATCACGGTTCAACAGGGAAGCGAGGATGGCGGGACTCGAACCCGTAACCTCCGCCGTGACAGGGCGGCGCTCTAACCGATTGAGCTACATCCCCACGGAACGGCGCGGCACCGAGGCCTCGCTGTTCCGCTAAGATCATAACACGAACGACCTTTTTGACAAGTCACCGACGGCACCGGCGTCCCTGACGGTGGTCGGGTTATGCGGGGAGGCAGGCTGGTGGCCGCGGCAAACAACCAAGGGGGGCGCTGGCTCCTCCTGTTATCCATCGGGCTCAACGGGCTGTTCCTGGGAGGCACCTTGGTGCTTGCCGGGTTGGCTTGGTTGTCGGAACCCCTTTGGGCGGGTCTGGTTGCGGGCACCGAACTCACGGAGGTCTCCAGGCCCGAAAGCGGCAGGGGCGCCGACAAGGTTGCCATTGTCCGGGTGGAGGGAGTGCTCGCCGAGGGTCTTTTGGGCTACGCGCACAAGCAGGTGGAGCAGGCCGCGGCCGACAAGTCCGTCAAGGCCGTGGTGCTGCGGGTGAACAGCCCCGGCGGAACCATCACCAGTTCCGACGACCTCCACCGCCGCCTCACCACCCTCATTTCCGGGGACGAGGCGAGGAAGCGCGATCCCAAGCCGCTGGTGGCCTCGTTCGGCTCACTCGCGGCCTCCGGCGGCTACTACATCTCGGCTCCGGCCGCCACGATCTTCTGCGACCGCTCGTGCCTGACGGGCTCCATCGGCGTGTTCGCCGGCCTGCCCAGCATCGAGGGGTTTTCCAAGCAGCACGGCGTGGGCATGACAGTCATCAAGCAGGGTGAGATCAAGGATTCGGGCTCCATGTTCCGTTCGATGACCCCCAAGGAACGGCAGGTGTGGCAGGACCTCATCGACACCAGCTACAACCGGTTCGTGGCCGTGGTGGAGGAGGGACGCGGCAAGCGCCTCAAGCGCAAGCTGCTGGAACCGTTCGCCGTGGCGCCCGTTCGCGCCGGGCCCAACCCGCCCGAGGCATTGCCCTACCAAAGGTACCTGGCCGATGGCGGCATCTATACCGCCGAGAAGGCGCTCGAACACGGCCTCGTGGATTCCATCGGCACCCTCGACGACGCGGTGGCCGAGGCCCGCAAGCTGGCGCAGCTTGATGAAAGCTCAAGGGTGGTGGAATACGACCGGCCGCGCTCCCCGTCGGAACTGGCCTTGGGCGTGAGGCTTCCCGCGACTCTTTCCGCCGCGTTCGGCCCCCGGCTTTGGGCGCTGGCCCCCGGCCATGAGGCCGAGGCCTGGCTGGCCCTGGCGGAAGCCCGGGCCCGATAAACGGCTTGCCAAGCAAGCTTGGTGATTTTTCATCGCGATGCTTTTGGAGACCGGTTTCATGAAGACAATCGCGGCCTGCCTGTTGGCCTGGTCCTCGCTGGTTCAACCGCCCAAGGAACCCACCAACGCCGCCGAGGCGGCGCGCAAGGCCGCCGTGGAAGCCGAGGTGGACAGAAAATACCGCGAACTGGTGGCCAAGCTCACCCCCGGGGAGCAGGCATGGGAGAAAACCCTGCAGGACCATTTGGGATCGTTTTACCTGCCCCTGCACAAGCGCGACAAAATCGCGGAAAAATCAAACGCCTGGGATTTCGTCAAGGATGATCCCAACCTGCCAAGGGTGCTGCTCATCGGCGACTCGGTTTCGCGCGGCTACACGCAGGCGGCGCGCAAGGCCCTCGCCGGCAAGGCGAATCTCCACCGGGCACCGGCCAACTGCGGGCCCACGGCCAGCGGCATCAAGAACCTCGACGCCTGGATTGGCGAGGGCCGGTGGGATCTCATCCATTTCAACTTCGGCATCCACGACCGTGGCACGCCATTGGCCGATTACACCGGCAGGCTCGAGCAACTGGTGGCGCGGATGAAAAAGACGGGCGCGAAACTCGTATGGGCCAGCACCACGCCGATTCCCGACCCGGCTGATGGCAAGCAGAAGGCGGCCTCCATCGTGGAGCGCAACGCGGCCGCCGCCAAGGTGATGGCCGCGCAAGGCGTGCCCACCGACGACCTCTTTGCCGCCGTCACCCCGCACCTGGCGGAAATGCAAAACCCGAACGATGTCCATTTCAACGGCAAGGGACACGACTTCCTGGGCCAAAAGGTGGCCGAGTCGATCGCAAAGGCACTCGAGGGGAAATAGCCCCGATCAGGGCTTGCGCAGCACCCTCACGCGGTGGTTCTCGCTGTCGCCGATGTACACGGCGCCGTCGGCGTCGACGAACACGCCATGGGGGCGGGCAAGCCGGCACTTGAGCGGATCGCCGTCGGGGCCGTCGGCCTTCTTGCCGTCGCCCACCAGCAGTTCCAAGGTTCCCTTGGCCACATCCACCATCCGGATCGAGTGCGACTCGGTGTCGGCAAGGTAGACATTGCCCTTGGCGTCGGTGCTGGCTCCCTTGGGGCCGGAAAGGGTGGCGGCCAGCGCAGGCCCGCCGTTGCCCGTGAAGCCGGGCTTGCCGGTGCCCGCGACGCGCCTGAAGGTTCCGGCCCTCGTGTCGATTTTCAACAGGGCATTGCCTTCGCGCAGGGCCAGCCACAGGGTTCCATCGGGCCCAAAGGCCAGGGCGCGCGGTCCGTGCACGCTGGATGAACCAACCACGGTTCCGTCGGGTGATGTCTTCTTCTCGCCGTTGCCGGCATAGGTGGAAATGTTGCCGGTTTTCATGTCCACCTTGCGAACGCGGTGGTTGAGGATGTCGCAGACAAGGATGTCGCCTTGGGAATCGATGACGAGGCTGTGGGGGGCGCTCATCTGAGCCTTGTTGGCCGGCCCGCCGTCGCCCGAGAAGCCGGCCTTGCCGGTGCCGGCGACGGTGGAGATGACTCCCGACCTGGCGTCGACCTTGCGGACGACATGGTTGCCGATCTCGACGAAATACAGGTTGCCCGCCTTGTCCCAGGCGAGTTCGTAAGGCTGGTTGAGCGAAGCCCCGGTGGCCTGGCCGCCGTCGCCCGCGTAGGCCTTCTTGCCGTTGCCGGCGAAGGTGGAGATGACGCCATCCTTGCCCACGCGGCGCACGCGGTGATTGTCGACATCGCAGATATACATGAAGCCGTCGGGCCCGCGGGCGATGGCGAACGGGTTGTTGAGAAGCGCCTTGGAAGCGGGTCCGCCGTCGCCGGCGAAGCCTTTCTGGCCGGTGCCGGCGAAGGTGGAAACGGATTGGGCGGCGGCCTGGGCGGCGGCCAAGGCGAGGGCCATGAGGGCGGCGAGGCGCATCGAATCTTCTCCTGTTCCGGATAAATGCCATCCGGCCGCGGGGGGCGGGGTTCGTCGAGGGGGATCAGCCCTTCAGCAACTGCCTGAGAACATAGGGGAGGATGCCGCCGTGGCGGTAGTACTGGGCCTCCTGCGGCGTGTCGATGCGGACGATGGCCTGCAATGTCTTGTCGCCGGCGACCACGGTCACCTTCTGCCCGGGGGTGATGCCCTTGTCGAGCAGGGCTGAGAGGCCCTCGACGGCGAAGGTTTCCTCGCCGGTGATTCCGAGGGCGGCCACCGATTGCCCCGGCAGGAACTCCAGCGGCAGGATGCCCATGCCGACCAGGTTGCTGCGGTGGATGCGCTCGAAGCTCTCGGCGAGCACGACGCGGATGCCGAGCAGCTTGGGCCCCTTGGCGGCCCAGTCGCGCGAGCTACCCGAGCCGTATTCCTTGCCCGCGAGGATCATCAGGGGAACGCCTTCCTTCGCGTAGCGTTCGCTGGCGTCGAAGATCGACATGATCTCGCCTGTGCCGAGGTGGCGGGTGACTCCCCCCTCGGTTCCGGGCGCCAACTGGTTGCGGAGGCGGATGTTGGCGAAGGTGCCCCGCACCATCACCTCGTGGTTGCCGCGGCGCGCGCCATAGCTGTTGAACTCGGAGACGGGAACTCCCTTTTCCAGGAGGTACTTGCCGGCGGGCCCGTCCTTCTTGATGTTGCCGGCGGGCGAGATGTGGTCGGTCGTGATGCTGTCGCCCAGAACGGCCAGCACCCTCAGGCCCTTGGGGTCGGAAACCTTGGCCGGTTCCATGCCCATCCCCTCGAAGTACGGGGGATGCTTCACATAGGTGCTGGAGGCGTCCCACGCGTAGCGGTTGCCCACGGGCACGGGCAGTTCGCGCCACGCCGGGTCGCCCTCGTACACCGCGCCGTATTCCTTGGCGAACATTTCCGACTTCACGCAGGTATCCACCGCCTTGGCCACCTCGGCCTGGGTGGGCCAGATATCCTTCAGGAAAACGGGCTGGCCCTTGGGGTCGGTGCCCAGGGGTTCCTTTGCGAAGTCGATGTCCACCCGGCCGGCCAGGGCGTAAGCCACCACCAGGGGAGGCGAGGCGAGGTAGTTCGCCTTCACCTCGGCGTGCACGCGGCCCTCGAAGTTGCGGTTGCCCGAAAGCACCGAGGCGGCAACGAGTTGCCCCTGGTCGATGGCGGCGCTAACAGGCGCCGGAAGCGGCCCCGAGTTGCCGATGCAGGTGGTGCAACCGTAGCCGACCAGGTTGAAGCGCAGTTCGTCGAGCGCCTTGTCCACGCCGGCTTCATGCAGGTAGTCGGTCACCACCTTGCTGCCGGGGGCCAGCGATGTCTTCACCCAGGGCTTGGTCTTCAAGCCGCGCTCGGCGGCCTTCTTCGCCACCAGGCCGGCGGCGAGCATCACCGACGGGTTGGAGGTGTTGGTGCAGCTTGTGATGGCGGCGATCACGACGGCGCCGTGGCCAAGCGTGTGGCTGCCGCCGTCGATCGTCGCGGTGCCCGTCGAGGCTTCCGTCGGCGCGGCCGCTCCGGCCTTGGGCTTGGAGCGCTTGAGGATCTCAGGAAGTGTCGACTTGAACGAGGCCGGCACATCCACCATCCGCACCCGGTCCTGGGGCCGGCTGGGGCCGGCAAGACTCGGCTCGACGGTGGCGAGGTCGAGAGACAGCGTGTCGGTGTAGCGCGCCGGGGGCGTCGACTTGTCGACCCAAAGGCCTTGCGCCTTGGCGTAGGCCTCCACGAGTTCGGCCTGCGCGGCGCTTCTGCCGGAAAACTTCAGGAAGCGGATTGTCTCCGCGTCGATCGGGAAGATGCCGCAGGTGGCGCCATATTCGGGCGCCATGTTGGCGATGGTGGCGCGGTCGGCAAGCGGCAGGTCGGCGAGGCCGGCGCCGTGGAACTCGACAAACTTGCCCACCACGCCCTTCTTGCGCAGCATTTGAGTGACTGTCAGCACCAGGTCGGTGGCCGTGGCTCCCTCAGGCAGCCTGCCGTTGAGCTCGAAGCCCACCACCTCGGGAATGAGCATCGAGACGGGTTGGCCCAACATCGCCGCCTCGGCTTCGATGCCGCCCACGCCCCAGCCCAGCACGCCCAGGCCATTGATCATGGTGGTGTGGCTGTCGGTGCCCACCAGGGTGTCGGGGTAGGCCCAGGCCTCCCCCTTGATCTCCCGGGTGAAGACCACGCGGGCGAGGTATTCCAGGTTCACCTGGTGCACGATGCCCGTCTCGGGAGGCACCACGGCGAAATCGCGGAAGGCGGTCTGGCCCCAGCGCAGGAAGATGTAGCGTTCGCGATTGCGCTGGAACTCGAGTTCGGCGTTGTTCTTGAAGGCCAGGCCGCTGCCGAAGTCGTCCACCTGCACGGAGTGGTCGATCACCAACTCGGCCGGGCAAAGCGGGTTGATCTTCTGGGGGTCTCCTCCGAGCTTGGCCATGGCGTCGCGCATGGCGGCGAGGTCCACCACCGCCGGCACGCCGGTGAAGTCCTGCAGCAGCACGCGGGCGGGAGTGAAGGCGATCTCGTTTTCCGATTTCGATGCCGGGTTCCACTGGGCCAGCGCCTCGATCTCCTTGCGGGTGACGGTGGCGCCGTCTTCACCGCGGACCAGGTTCTCGAGCAGGATCTTCAGCGAAAAAGGCAGAGTCCGGGCTTGGGGAAACGCCTTGTAGACCGGTTCCAGGGCATGGATGTGGTAGTTGGAACCGGCCGCGGTGAGCGTGGAACGGGAACTGAAACTGTTCATGGCGATGAAGTCCCATGGGAATCGCGGTGAGAGTGTCATTATCTTGTCAGCAGCGGTTGACGCTGGCAACGCTCGAGCCCGGCGGGGTTTGTATTTGAGGAGGGCTTCTTTTCATGAGAGCGATACCCGGCGTCCTGTTCCTGTCATTGGTTCTCACCCAGGCCACGGCCCGGGCGCAGGATGCCTGGCCCGGCTTCAGGGGTCTCGGCATGGCCGGACTCGGCGGCCCCGTTCCCGGGCTCGATAGCAAGGCCACCTCCGACCTCGTGCGCTGGCGCGCCCCCGTGCCCGGGCGCGGCTGGTCGAGCCCCGTGGTCCATTCGGGCAAGGTTTTCCTGACCACATCCACAAGCGAGATTCCCGGGCCGGAACAGCGCAAGGGCCTCTACATCCTCGACTTGCAGGGAAAGGCCCAGCCCGGCGAACGCGCCTGGGAAGTGCTGGCGTTCGACGCGTCGACCGGCAAGGCCCTGTGGCGGACTCCCGTGTTCTCAGGGGAGGCTCGCGGCACCATCCACATCAAGAACTCGTTCGCCTCGGAAACCCCGTGCGCCGACGACAAGCGGGTGATCGCGATGTTCGGCAACCGCGGCATCGCCGCGCTCGACCACGCCGGCAAGGTGCTGTGGAAGTTCGACCTGCCGGTGCGCAAAACAGAAATGGGCTGGGGGCCCGCAGCGTCACCCGTGCTGCATGAGGGTGTTGTGTATCTGGCCATGGATTCGGAGGAGGAATCGCTCGTCTGGGCCATCAACGCCAACACCGGCGACACCCTGTGGAAAAGGATCAGGGCCGAAAAGAGCAACTGGGCCACCCCGTTTGTCTGGGCGCATCCGGCCGGCACCGAGGTCATCACGCCGGGCAAAGGCAAGGTGCGCTCCTACGACACCAAGGGCGAACTTCTCTGGGAACTCGGCGGCATGTCGATGATTTCCATACCCACCCCCAGCGCCGGCACCATCGGCGGCAAGCCGCTGCTTTTTGTCTCGTCGGGCTATGTGATGGACATCCGCAAGCCTGTGTTCGCCATCCGCCCGGGTTCACGCGGCGACATTTCGCTCAAGTTGGGGGAGAACGCCAACTCCTATGTCGCCTGGCGAAATGGCGGCGCGGGGCCGTATCATCCTTCCCCCGTGCTCGCCGGCGACAGGCTTCATGTCCTGCTCGACCGTGGCTTCCTCACCACGCTCGACGCCTCAACGGGCAAGGCCCTGCTCGACAAGGCCGGCCTGGGCAGGTCGCTGCAATTCACCGCCTCGCCCGTCATGGCGGGCGACCGGCTCGTGGCCGTCACCGAGGATGCCGAGGTGCTGGTGCTGGACCCGGCGACTCCGGGCAAGCCCCTGGCCCGGCATGCCCTGGGGGGAATGGCCTTGGCCACGCCGGCGGTCAGCGGCGGGGCCCTCTTCGTGCGTACGCAGAACGAATTGGTGCAGCTGAAGTCGCGCTAGGCCGGGTGGAAGGCCCGGAGTCGCCAGAAGCGGCGCAACACCGCCCCAAACCGCGCCCGCCATGTGTGGAACCGATGAAGCGGGGGTCCACCGCTTGAATGGACAGTTGTCCAAACTAAGATGCCTTATGAATTGGAGTTCCGTGGATTCGCCCCCCGGTTCCGGTCCGCGAACCTCCTGACAATGCCGGCCGTAGAGTCCGGATTGGCCTATTGTCTTCATACCTGTCACGCTGGAAGGCCTTCGCATGAGCAACAAGGTGGTGGAGACCCGGAAGCTCACCAAAATTTTCCTTGATTTCTGGGGACGCAAGAAGAAGACCGCGCTCCGCGCGCTCGACATCCATGTCGAGGAAGGCGAGATCTTCGGCCTGCTCGGGCCCAACGGTTCGGGCAAGACAACCACGATCAAGCTGCTGCTGGGCCTTCTCTACCCCACCGAGGGCGAGGCCCTGGTGCTCGGCAAGCCGACCACGGATGTGCGCAAGAACGAATTCATCGGCTACCTTCCGGAAGAGTCGTACCTGTACCGTTTCCTCACCGCGGAGGAGACGCTCGACTTCTACGGGCGTCTCTTCGACATCGAGGGGGCTGAACGGCGTCGCCGGGCCGCGGAACTGATTGAGCGCGTGGGCCTGCAGCGCGACCGCAAGAGGCAACTGCGCGAGTACAGCAAGGGCATGCGGCAAAGGATCGGCCTGGCCCAGGCCCTTATCAACAATCCCAAGCTTGTGATCCTCGACGAACCGACCTCGGGGCTCGACCCCCTGGGCGCCTACTGGATGAAAGACCTCATCCGCCAGCTGCGCGATGAGGGAAAGACGGTCATCATGTGCAGCCACCGGCTGGAGGATGTCCAGGACATCTGCGACCGCATCGCCATTCTCCACGAGGGAGACCTGCAGGCTTATGGCAAGGTCAGCACCCTGCTGGAAGATGCCGACCGCCTCGAACTTCGGGCCAGCGACATCAAGCTCACCGCCGAACTCAAGGCCGAATTGGCCGAGGTTATCCGGAAACACGGCGGCAAGCTCGACAGCTTCGGACACCCCACGACCACCTTGGAGGATTACTTCCTCAAGGTGGTGGCGGAATCCAAGGCCAGGCCGGGACGACGCTTCCTGGCCGACGACAAGGCGCCACAGGCCAGGTGAGCACCATGACCACCATTCTTCCATGGGCGGCCCTGTCGCTGGAGCGCGACCCCCTCGAACTGGCGCAGATCGTCAGTTTGCCCACTGTCTCCAACTACCTGCTCACCGTGGGCGCCCTGTGCTCGCTGTGCGTGTTCCTGTGGCTGCTTCGCGGCGGGTTTGGCTCGGTCGGCAGGCTCTTCGGCGGAGCAAGGTCGATGGTGCTGGCCCTGTTGGCGTTGGCCTTGCCCATGTTCCTGCTCGACATCGCCAGTATCTTCGCGCTGTTCCGGCCGCTGTTCCTGCCGGCTGACGCGGTCATCAGCGCCAACGCGCCACTGGTTCCCCGGCCCGAGTGGACGAACATCCCCCTCGCCATTTCCGGGCTTGCCTCCATCCTTCTCGTCGCCGCTCCTTTCGTCGCCAATCTGCCGCGGCTAAGCCTGAGGCGGATCCTGGCGATCGCCAATTTGAGCTTCAAGGAGGCGATCCGCAAACGCGTCCTCTACGCCTTCACAGGCCTTCTGCTCATCGTGCTGTTCGGTTCGTGGTTCATCCCGTCCAAGCCGACCGACGAGCTGCGCACCTATGTTTCGGTGGTCTTTTACGCGATGACGGTGGTCCTGATGCTGGTTGGCGCGCTGCTCGCCGCCTCGGGCCTGCCGGCCGACATCCGCACCCAGTCGCTCTACCTCATCGTGACCAAGCCCGTGGAGCGGGTGGAGATACTGCTGGGCCGGCTGACCGGAACGATGGCGCTGATGACGCTGGTGCTGCTGGCGCTCACCGGGGCCGGGTTGCTCTACATCATCCGCGGCGTTTCGCCCGACGCGGCCGAGGAGAGCCTCAAGGCGCGCGAGCCGCTGTTCGGGATCCTCGCGTTCAAGAACACCTCGAGCGAGGCCAAGGGTGACAATGTCGGCCGGGAATGGGAATACCGCGGCTACATTTCGGGCCCAACCCAGGGTCCCTCGGGCCTGGTCACGCCGCAGGCCTCGTGGACCTACGCGACGGTCCCGGCCTACCTCGGCTCCCGGGACAAGGTGCAGGCCGAGTTCACATTCGACATCTACCGCACCACCAAGGGCTTCGAGAACCGGGGCGTCGGCATCGGCCTGGTGATCACGACCCGCAACCACGACCCCGAGGAACTTCGCAAGGCCCGGGAGAAAAATCCAGGCCTGACACCGGAACAGGTCGCCACCGATCACGGCTTCTTCCAGCCCGCCGGCTCGGTGACATTCTTCGACTACTCCACAGGGTCGGTCGCGGTGCCCGGCGGCCTGTTCGCCAACGCCCAGAAGGGTGATCCGCAGAAGCCGGCCCTCACCGTGACGGTGACCTGCAAGGAATCGACCCAGTATGTCGGCATGGCTCGCTACGACTTCTACTTCCGCGCCGATGACGCCCGCGCCGGCGCGCAGCCCCTCCGCTTCGCCGGGAACTTCCTGCTGGCCTCGTTCGCGCTGTGGCTGCGCCTGTTGCTGGTGATCAGCGTGACCCTCGTCATGTCGACGGAACTCAGCACCGTGATCTCGCTGCTGATGGGCATGGTCCTCATGATGCTGGCCCATGTGCAGGAATTCGTGCGGGAACTGGTGGAGGGCAAGTCCGCCGGCGGCGGCCCGCTCGAGAACATCAAGCGCATCATCGACAACTCGGTCGCGGCCAAGCCCCTGGAAGACACCGCGCTCAACACGCTGATCCAGCAGAGCGACAAGGTCGTGCGCGAGGTGCTGGGCGGCCTGGCGCGGTTCCTGCCCGAGGTCGACCGCCTCGCGTACTACCCGGAATATGTCGGCAACGGCTTCGCCATCGGCGGCGGCGACCTTGCTGGCAACGCGATCGTTACGGTGTTTTACATCCTTCCCTGGCTGCTGCTGGGGTACCACCTGCTGCGCTGGCGCGAGGTCGCCGGACCCACCTGATCCGGATAGGGGCGCGCGGCGCGGGGAGGACGAGCGATGCTGAGGCGAGAGGCGATCTACCTGGTGGCGATGCTGGCGCTGCTGAGCGTGGCTTGGCTGTGGCGCGAGGGCGTCGTCAAGCCGCAGGCCCGCAAGCTCGCCTTGCTCGAGGAGGAGATCGGCAATGTCGAGGTCGCGGGGCGGGCGCTCGAACTGGCGCTGACCGGCTCGCGCGGCCTGGCCGTGAGCTACATCTGGTTCAATGTCACCGAGCTGCAGAAGAAGAACCGCTGGAACGAGATGGAGCTGCTCACCCGGTCGCTGACCAAGCTCCAGCCGCACTTCATCACCCCGTGGCTCTTCCAGAGCTGGAACTTCGCTTACAATGTGTATGCCGAACTCGACCGCCCCCGGGAAAAGCTTTATTATCTCTCCCTCGGATGCCAAATGCTCGCGGAGGGGGAGAAGCGCAACCGCTTCAACCCCGACCTGCGCTACAACCTCGGTTTCTACCTGCAGCACAAGATCAACCAGTCCGATGAAACCAATGTGAACCGCAGCCTGTTCCAGTTGGCCAACATCCACCCGGCGGAACGCGACCCCCTGCGCCTGCAGGTGTTCGACGACAAGGGGGACGAGGTGCGCTGGACGCGCTTCGAGGAGGTGAGGCAGCAGCAGAGGCTCAAGCGCCCCGAGGCGGAGTGGCTGCTGCGTTTCCGCCTGGCCTCCCAGGTGGGGCATGACACCATCCTGAAGCTGTCGGAAACCCAGGGAGCCGCCGAGAAGCCCGCGGTGCCCGACGACCTTCCCGTCACGCCGCTTGAAATCACCCTGGCGTGGATGGACCAGACCGAGCAGGGTTCCACCGGCCTGCCGCTGATCACGGGCCCCGGCGCCTGGAACAGCCTCGCCGTGGCTCCGCTCCTGATGAACCGTCATGTCGCGACCCCTGATGGCAGGCTGGTTCCCGAGGCTGAATTCGCGCGTTTCCGCTCCGAACGCGATGCCCAGGCCGATGCCGCCATCGCCGGGTTCCGTCGGGCCAAGGGCGCCGACATTGCCAGGTTCCTGGCCCTGCCCGTCGCCGCCACCCGCGAGGCGCAGGCGGCCCGCCAGGCCAGGCTCGACGCGCAAGCCCCCTCAAGCGCCGAGGAAAAACTGCTGGCCCGGATCGACCGCGCCGAGAAGGAACTTGTGGCCTTCTGCGAGAAATACCCGGCACTCGCCAGGCGGCTGAGGGAAGGGTTGCGTCCCGAATTCGTGCCTTCCAACCAAGGGGGTGGCCGCGGCCGACGGACCATCAGGCGCACCCAGTTCACCTGCGAGAACGCCGACTCCCTCGTGAAGTTCCTTTCCGACAGCCTTTCCATTCCGACCGTCTACGACCTCCGCCGCCATGTCAGGCCATCGCCCAACGAATGGCGCATGCCGGAGAACCCGCTGGCTGACATCCTCACCAATCCCATCGACCGGTTCCCGCTGCTTCCGGTGAACCCCGACCGCTCGACCGACAAGCTGGCCGATGGCAGCCCCGTGAACAAGGAATGGGATCCGGGCGCCCAGAAACGCTACGCCGACATCCGGGATCTGGGCGAGGAATTCGACGCGTGGGCCGCGGCGATGGCCTGGTACCGTTACGCCCTGGAACCGGTGCCGCCTCCGGGAGAGTTTCCCGGCGAGACACGGCCCATCGAGAACCGCGTGGCCCAGCGGCGGCCCAAGAACCTGGCCACGCTGCTGTTCCGCACGCAACCGGGCCTGATGCAGGCCAGCATCGTCAAGCGCCTCCAGCAGGAGGGTTGGTATGATGCCGACCCGGGAGACACCGACCCGGTTCGCGAGGGAACGAGCCTGGCCATGGGCGGCGGGTATGTCCTGTCGGACTGGATTCCCGGCCGCCGCCTCACCATCGGCAAGGATATCGCGTGGATGCAGCCGGCCCTGGTGGAAACCGACCGCGTCTGGCGCAAGATCGCGCAGGAAAATCATCTGCAGGTCGACCCCGTCGAGGAGATCAACCTCGACAGGAAGGCGGCCCTGTACCGCACCACCTACCTCGTCGGCGACGAGATGGAAAAGCCGGACACTCCCGAGAGGCAAAGGGCCTTCGAGCGCGCCCTGCGTGGCGCCCAATCCAAGCACGCCCAGCCCGAGGAGGGCTGGAGCGACGAGATGAAGGCCTCGTGGAAGGCCCACATGTTCCTCAAGGAATTCGACATCTACCGCCAGATGAGCAACTTCCCCAGCCACTATGCCCGGGCGCTCGGTGAGATCAACCCGGCGGCGCGCATCGCCCGCAAGCGCTTTTACGAGGCCGACACGCTGGCGCGCTTCCAGCCGTTGGCCAACGAACGCGACGCCCTGCGAATCTACCGCAGGCCCGACGCCTTCGTGGCCTGGCGCGAAAAGGTGCTGCTGCGAGAGGCGCCAAGGCGGGGATGGTTCTCCGACAGCACCCTCAGGGTGCTGTCGGACTACGGCAAGGACGAATCACTCCAGGAGGAGTGCTACACGATCGACACGCGCTATCGCCAACTGGCCGCCGAGCAGGAGGAATCGTCACACGCCGAGGCACGCCGCGACCTGGGAACCCGACTGGCCGACCTTCAACTGGCCTCGGCGCTTTTGGGCGCCACGGGAGGGGGCACGGGTTACGCGGCGGGCGAATGGGGCCTGGCCCTGGCCCTGCGCCGCCAATTCGCCAACCCGAGGGAACCCTCGCCTTTCGGCAAGCTCTCCCTTGTTCCACCCTTCCTCGACTACCTCGACGAGACGGATTATCCCGAGCCCCAGCCGCTCATCTCCGAAAGCGCCAAGAATTCGGTGGAAGGCCGCAACGGTTCGGTCAACAGCAACCGCCCCAAACCCGGACCCCTTCCACCCCGATGACAACCCAGCGACCGGTCGTCCTGAGCCTCCTGGCCCATCCGGACGACGCGGAAATCCTGTGCGCCGGCACCATGCTGCGGTTGATCAACTCCGGCTGGGAGGCCCATGTCGCCACCTTCACGCCCGGCGACTGCGGGTCGATGGAATTGCCTCCCGAGGCGATCGCCCGGGTCCGCAGGGGCGAGGCGCTCGCGGCGGCGCGATTGGCGGGCGCCCGTTATCACTGCCTCGAGGAACGCGACCTCCTGTTGTTTTACGCGCCCGAACCTCTCAGGAAGACGGTGGCCCTGCTGCGTTCCATCCGCCCCGACATCGTGCTGGCCCACTCCCCCGCCGATTACATGCCCGACCACGAGGTGGCCAGCCTGCTGGCGCGCGCCGCGTGCTTCAACGCCGCGGTTCCCAACCTGTTTCCCGATTGCGGCGCCCCCGCCATACCCCATATTCCGCACCTGTATTATTGTGATTCCATCGAGGGCAAGGATCCCCTGGGCCGCCCGGTCGAACCCTCCCTGCTTGTGGACATCTCGGCGGAACTGGACCGCAAGGCCGCCGTGCTGGCCCTGCACGCCTCGCAGCGCGACTGGCTGGCCCGCCAGCACGGGATGGACCAGTACATCGAGTCGATGAAGGCGTGGGCGCGTCACCGGGGAACCGCCCTGGGAGTTCCGGCCGCCGAGGGATTCCGCCAGCACCTGGGTCACGGATTCCCGCAGGATGACAGGCTTTCCGCCTCGTTGCGATAGGCCTTTCCGCTTGCGACTCCATCGCCGGCGCATCAAACTAAAATGATTAGGGAGTTCTCCGCGCACCGCGGCCCCCGCTCCCCTGTTTGGTTCCACCGCAAGGACGAGACAACATGCCGTCGCGCCTGATCGTGGCCCTTGTTTGCATTGGCTTGGCGCCGCTCGCCCAGGCCGCCGACATATCGTTCAACCGGGATATCCGGCCGATCCTTTCGGAATACTGCCTGGCGTGCCATGGCCCCGGCAAGCAGGTCGCCAGGCTCAGGCTCGACCAGGCCGACGCCGCGCTGAAGGGCGGAAAGTCGGGCGCCCCGGCCGTCGTTCCCGGCAAGCCGGCCATGTCGGAACTTGTGAAGCGCCTTCACACCGGCACCGAATCGGAGCGCATGCCCCCGGCCAGCACCCGCAAGGCTCCCTCGCCCCGCGAGGTGAAATTGCTCGAGGATTGGATCGCCTCGGGAGCCACCTACGAGGGACACTGGGCGTTTGAACCCCTCGCGGCGGTTCCCGTGCCCGCCGGCGAGGGCGCCGTCATCGACCGCTTCCTGCAGGCCACGCTGCGGGACAAGGGAATGGCCATGCGGCCCGAGGCGCCCCGCGAGGCGCTCATCAGGCGGGTCTCCTTCACCCTCACCGGCTTGCCTCCCACGGTGGCCGAGGTCGACCAGTTCCTGGCCGACAAGGCTCCCGGCGCGTATGAGCGCATGGTCGACCGCTATTTCGCCTCTCCCCGGCACGGCGAGGAAATGGCGCGGCACTGGCTCGACATCGCCCGCTACGCCGACACGCACGGCCTGCACCTCGACAACGAACGGCAGATGTGGGCCTACCGCGACTGGGTGGTGAACGCGTTCAACCGCAACATGCCGTTCGACCAGTTCACCATCGACCAGTTGGCCGGCGACCTGGTTCCTAACCCCTCGCTCGACCAGCAGGTGGCCACGGGCTTTTCCCGCTGCAATGTCACCACCGGGGAGGGAGGTTCGATTTCCGAGGAATGGGTTTACCGCAACGCCGTCGAGCGCGCGTCCACCGTGTTCACCACCTGGCTGGGGCTCACCGGGGCCTGCGCCCAATGCCACGACCACAAGTTCGACCCGATCAGCGCCCGCGACTTCTACTCGATGTACGCCTTCTTCCATTCCGCCGCCGACCCGCCCCTGGACGGCAACGCCCTGCTGACGGCGCCCACGGTCCGGCTGGAAACCGCCGAGGTGAAGGCGCGCCGCGACAAGCTCAACGCGAGGCTCGCGGAAACAGCGGCAAGCCTCGTCGCCCTGGCGCGCGCCGCCGACTATTCCGATCCCGCCAAGGCCATGGACAAGCCCGCCCCGGTGACCAGGGAGGAAGCCTGGTTCGACGACGCGTTCCCGGCCGGGGGACGGGTGTTCGCCAGCCCGGGGCATCCCACCCAGTATGTCGATGCCTCAAGCGGGAAGGTGTTCTCCGGCTCCAAGGCGCTCCGGCGGACCGACTCCGGACTCGCCCAGGATGTGATCGAGGGGATGCCGGCCAAGTCGATACCCAAGGGCGCCAAGCTTTTCGCTCATGTGTACATCGACCCGGCGAACAAGCCCAAGACGCTGATGCTCCAATATTTCAAGGGCGGCTGGCTCCACCGCGCGGCATGGGGCGACTATGACGCCATCCCCTGGGGCAAGGCCGGCACGACCGAGAGGGTGAACGCAGGCCCGCTTCCCGAATCCGGCAAGTGGGTCCGCCTGGAAATCGAGGCGTCAAAGCTCGGGCTTGTCGCCGGTGACCAGGTCACGGGTTTCGCCATGACGCAGTTCGGCGGCCTCGTCTATTGGGACAAGGCCGGCGTTTCCGGCAGCGCCGACCCCGCGGCCGACCCGGCGCTTTCGCTCGAGGCCTGGTGGCGGTCGCAGCGCGGCAAGAACCAGACCGGCGTGGCCGAACCGCTGGCGGGCTGGATCAAGGCGGGACCTTCGGCGCGCAAGGTTGCCTCCGAGATCTCCCAGGTGCGCGACCACTTCATCGCCACCGCCTGGGACGGCGCCTCCAAGGAAATCAAGTCGCTCCGGGCGGGCCGGGAGGCCATCCTCACCGAATTGGGCAGCTTCGATTCCAACGCCCCCGGGACATTCGTGTACAGGGACCTCGATAAGCCCCGCGAAAGCTTCGTGATGATGCGAGGACAGTACGACAAGCCGGGCGAGAAGGTCGAACCGGCGGCCCCGGCGGTTTTGGGGACGATCGGCGTGAAGGACCGTCGGGCCAACCGCCTCGACCTGGCCCGATGGCTGGTTTCGCCGACGCAATCCCTCGCGCCGCGTGTCATTGCCAACAGGTTCTGGCAGCAGGTGTTCGGCGTCGGCCTCGTGAAAAGCAGCGGCGACTTCGGAACCCAGGGCGACCTGCCTTCCCATCCGGCCCTCCTCGACTGGCTGGCGCGGGATTTCCGCGACCGTGGCTGGAATGTCCGCGACCTGATCCGGTCGATGGTGCTTTCGCGGGCCTTCAGGCAGGATTCGGCGGCCCCGCCGCCGGAATGGGCGAAGGATCCCGAAAACAGGCTGCTGGGCCGGGGGCCGCGCATCCGCCTCGACGCCGAGCAGGTTCGCGACAACGCCCTCTTCGTGGGCGGCCTGGCCAAGCTCGACATGGGCGGCAGGGGAACCATGCCCTACCAGCCGCCCAACATCTGGGAACCCGTCGGCTTCACCGGGTCGAACACACGGATTTACCAGCAATCCAAGGGTGACAGCCTCTATCGCCGCAGCCTGTATGTGTTCCTCAAGCGGACGGCGCCGGCGCCGTTCATGAGCAATTTCGACGCGCCCAACCGCGAGACGCCTTGCTCGCGCCGCGAGCGCAGCAACACGCCGCTCCAAGCCCTGCAACTGATGAACGACACGCAGCATGTGGAGGCGGCGCGCGGGCTGGCGGCGCGGCTGGCGCGCGAGGCGCCCGATTCCGCCGCCCGGGTGAGGCTGGCCTGGCGGGTCGTGGTCTCGAGGCTGCCCGAACCCGATGAGGAGAAATCGGCCGTGGCGTTCCTCGAGCGCATGCTCGCCCGCTACGGCGCCGACAAGGAGGCCGCCGGCAAGCTGGTGCGCGCGGGCGAGTCTCCCGTTCCCGCGGGAATTCCCGAGCCCGACCTTGCGGCCTGCACCATGCTCGCCAACCTGGTCCTCAACCTCGACGAGACGATCAACCGCAACTAAGACAAATTCTTAAGGAGATATCCTATGTCTGCGTTCAAGCTCGCTCCCGATGAGCCGACACGACGCTCCTTCTTCGAGGGGGCCGGCCTGCGCGCCGGGTCCGTCGCCCTGGGACTGTTGGCCACCTTCCGCGCCTCCGCCGCGCCGGGCCGGGTCCATCCACCCGTTCCCGGGCTTCCCCACCACAAGCCGACCGCCAAGGCGCTCATCTACCTCCACATGAACGGGGCCCCCTCCCAGATCGACACCTGGGACCACAAGCCCGTCCTCAAGGAGTATTTCAACAAGGACCTGCCCCAATCGGTCCGCGGCGGGCAGCGCCTCTCCACCATGACCTCCGGGCAGCAGCGATTCCCCGTGGCACCCAGCAAGTTCACCTTCCAGCGGATGGGCAAGTGCGGCACCTGGGCCAACACCGACATCCTCCCCTATACCGCCCGCATCGTCGACGACATCGCCGTCATCAAGACCGTGCACACCAACGCCATCAACCATGACCCGGCCTGCACCTTCGTGATGACCGGCAGCGAGGTGCCGGGCAAGGCGTCGATCGGATCGTGGCTCGCCTACGGCCTCGGAAGCGAAAGCAACAACCTGCCTGCCTTCGTCGTCTTCACGCCGAGGTTTCCCGACGGCAGCAACGGGCAGGCCCTGTTCACCCGGATGTGGTCGAGCGGGTTCCTGCCCACCGCTTTCAACGGGGTGGCCCTTCGCGGCGCGGGCGATCCCGTGCTTTATCTGCGCAATCCCGAAGGCGTCACCCCCGCCGACCGCCGCGCCATGCTCGACGCTTTGGGCGGGCTCAATTCCATCTCCTCGGCCCGCTACCACGATCCGGAAATCCAGAACCGCATCAGCCAGTACGAGATGGCCTACCGCATGCAGTCAAGCGTGCCGGAACTCACCGACCTCTCGGGAGAACCGCGCCACATCCTCGAGATGTACGGCCCGGCCGTCACCAATCCCGGCAGCTTCGCCCACAGCGCCATCATGGCCCGCAGGCTTGTGGAGCGCGGCGTGCGCGTCGTCCAGCTTCTCCATCGCGGCTGGGACCAGCATGGCAACCTGCCCCGTGAGCTTGGCAACCAGTGCCGCGACACCGACCAGCCCACCGCTGCACTCGTCACCGACCTGAAGCAGCGCGGCCTGCTCGACGAGACGCTCGTCGTGTGGGGCGGCGAATTCGGCCGCACCGTCTATTCCCAGGGCACCCTCACCCCCGAAACCTACGGCCGCGACCACCACCCCCGCAACTTCTGCATGTGGATGGCCGGGGGCGGCGTCCGCGGCGGGCAGGTTTTCGGCGAGACCGACGACTTCAGCTACAACATCACCAAGGATCCGGTTCATGTGAACGACCTGAACGCGACCATCCTCCATTGCCTAGGCATCGACCACGAACGCTTCACCTTCAAGTTCCAGGGACTCGACCAGCGCCTCACCGGCGTCGAACCCCAGAAGGTGATCAACGGCCTGCTGGCCTGAGGACTCATCCATGCTGCTCGCCGCCCTGCTCGCCATGGCCCAGGCGCCGGCGGCGCCGGCCGCCTCCAACCAGGTGGTGATCGGCCCCCACCGCTTCACCCTGCCTCCCGGCTTCATCGTCCGCCGCGTCGCCGGGCCCGAACTCGTCGAGAGGCCCATCAGCGCCGTATTCGACTCCAAGGGGAGGCTGTTCGTCACCGAGTCGTCGGGTTCGAATGAGCCGTCGGCCATCCAGGCCCAAAAAGCCCCCCACCGCGTCCTCAGGCTGGCCGACACCGACGGCGACGGCGTGTTCGACAAGCGCACCGTCTTCGCCGACAACCTCATGCTGCCCCAGGGGATCGCGATGGTCGGTGGCGAGGTCTGGGTGGGCGCGCCGCCCCGGATCATCCGGCTCATCGATGCCGACGACGACGGCGTGTCCGAGAAGCGCGAGACCTGGCACGACGGCGGCACCCTCACCGGTTGCATGAACGACCTGCACGGCCCGCTCGAGGGCCCCGACGGCCTGGTCTACTGGACCAAGGGCGCCTTCGCCCGCCAAACCCACAAGACGCTCGATGGCGAGCTTTCCACTCGCGCCAGCCATGTCTTCCGCGCCCGCCGCGACGGCACCGCCCTCGAATCGGTCATGGCCGGCGGCATGGACAATCCCGTCGGCATCGCCTTCACCGACACCGGTGATCTTCTTCTTTCCTGCACCTTCGTCCATCATCCCGGCGGTGGACTTCGCGACGGCGTCCTCCACGCCGTGCCCGGGGCGCTTTTCGGCAAGGACCACCCGCCGATCCGCGAACCGGCGCACCTGTGGACCGCTCCGACCCTGATGCCGGTTCTTGTCGACCTCGGCCCCGCCGCCCCCTGCGGCCTTTCCGTGGCGCGCTCCGAAAGACTCGGTTTGCGCGACCGGGCCCTTTCCTGCCAGTTCAACTTGCGCCGCGTGCAGGCCCACTCCCTGAAGCCCGCGGGTTCGGCCCTCGCCGCGGAAACCACCGACCTGATCGCCTCCGACTTCCAGGACTTCCACCCCACCGACGCCGTCGAGGATGCCGACGGCTCCATCCTGGTGGTGGACACCGGCGGCTGGTACAAGCTCTGCTGCCCGTCGTCGCAGATGGTGAAGGCCGAGTCGCTGGGAGCCATCTACCGCGTCAGCCGCAAGGATGCCCCGGCGCTTTCCGATCCGCGGGGCCTCAGGCTCGACTGGTCGGCCCCCAGTCCCGAATTGGCCCGGTTGCTGTCCGATACCCGCCATGCCGTCGCGGCGCGCGCGGCGCGGGCCCTGGCATCGCGCGGCGCCGTGGACGAGCTTGTCAAGGTGGTCAACCTGGCCGGAACCCCGCGCCCCGGCCGACTCGGGGCGGTGTGGGCCGTGGCCCGGGCTGATGTCGCCGAGGCCGGCCCCGCGCTTGCCGGGATGTGCCACCATTCGGATCCGCTGGTGCGGGTGGCCGCCCTGAGGGCGCTGGCTTCGCGGGGCGGGGAAACCGGTGCCGATGCCGCCGCCAGCCTGGCCTGCACCGATCCCGACGCCACGGTCCGTCGCGCCGCCGTGGAACGCCTCGCGGCGCGGCGCTCAACCGCCGCCACCGGGGCCATCCTCAAGGCCATGTCGGCTCCCGGGGCCCCGACCGACCGCCATTGGCGGCACGCCGTGGTTCGCGCGCTGGTCATGTGCAAGGCATCCGGCCCTGATCTTGAAGGCCCGTGGAAGGCGGGCGTCCACAGGGACCTGCTGCTGACGGCGCTCGACCAGGCCGGGTTGTTGAAATCGCCCGAAAAAGCGTTGTCGCTCGCCGCCTCCCCTGATTCAGGCGAGGCTGCCGTGGGCCGTTGGGTGCTTTCGCGCCACGCCGATTGGGACAGGGAATTGGCTGATGCCCTTGGCGCCGTGGCCGAACTGCCGCGCTGGCTGGATGCCGAGTTGCTGGGCCGCATGGCCGCGCTGCCCGAGGGAAGGGTGCTTGTGGCCAGGTGGCTTGCCGACCCGACAAGGCGGGAGTTGGCCCTCGAGGCCGCCACCAAGGTCGCGGGAGCGTTTCCATCGGAGTGGGTCCAACCCGTCGGCGCGCTGTTTTCAGAGCCGGCTGGAAAGATTCGGAGCCAGGCGCTGGTTCTCGCGGTCTCGCTGGCCCGGCGCAAGGCGTTGCCTGGGGCGTGGACCGGGGCGCTTGAAAAACTCGCCGCGGACAAGTCCGCTCCACCCGCCGACAGGCTGGCGGCCATGGCATCGTCCCCATCGCCACCGGTGGTGGAACTGGCGACGGCGCTGCACCGCGACCGTCCGCAGGCCGAGCGCCAACAGGCCCTTGAGGCGTTGGCGCGCGCCAAGCCCTCAGCCGGCGAATGGGATGCCATCGCCGGCGCGCTGGCCACCGCCAGCCCCACCGACACGGGCCGCATCCTGGAACTTCTGGGCGCCAAGGCGGGCCCCGAGGCGGGAATGGCGCTGGCGCGCGCGCTGGGCAGGCCCGAGGTGTCGCAAACCGTGCCGGTGGCCGCGGCACGCCAGGCCTTGGCCGGCCACGGGGCGGGGGTTCGCGCCGTCGCCGACCCCGTGCTCGCGCGGATCGATCCGGGGGCCGACGGGGAACGCAAGCGCGTCATCCGCCTGATGGCCGAACTGCCGGCTGGCGACGCCAAGCGCGGCCACGCCGTCTTCAACAGCGCCAAGGCAGCCTGTTCGGCATGCCACAAGATCGGCTATGTCGGTGGCGACGCGGGGCCCGACCTCAGCCGCATCGGCCAGATCCGCTCCCGACAGGACCTCATCGAGGCGATCGTGGCGCCGAGCGTGAGCTTTGTCCGAAGCTACGAACCCGTGGTGGCCACGATGCATTCGGGAAAGCTGGTGGCCGGCGTGCTCAAGTCCGAAACCGACGCCGAGGTGGCGATCCAGACTGGCCCTTCCATGGTTGAAAGGCTGGCCCGCAAGGATGTGGAATCGATCAGCCCGGGTTCCGTTTCGCTGATGCCCGCAAGCCTCGACAAGCAGATGACTCCGCTGGAACTGGCCGACCTCGTGGCCTTCCTGCTGGAGCGCCGGTGAAACCACGCCTCATTTTGGCAAGGAGCGACAACCTCCATGACCCGCATGGCGCCCAGCCTTTCCATGGGCTACCTCCTGATTTGCGCCTGCTTACCGCCCGGCTGGCCGGCGGGTCCGGGTCGCGCCTCCGCCCAAACCCCCGCCGAATCAGCGCTCTCGCGGCCATGGCTCTGGTCGAAGGCCCACGCGGTGCCCCCCGAGACCACGAGCGAGCAGAGCGGGTATTTCTCCATCGTCGAGGGGCGTGACGGCAGGATTTACATCGGCACGGCCAAGTACGGCGACAACGCCTTCCTGGTCGAGTTCAATCCGCCCACCGGCACGATGCGGATTGTCGTCGATGCCGAGAGGGAGATCGGGATCGACCGCAAGGGCTTCGCCGCCCAGGCCAAGTTCCACACCCGCAACAATGTCGGTCCCAGCGGGAAAATCTACCTCGGCACCAAGCAGGGATATCCCAAGGCCGGGGAAAAGGTTGCCGATTACCTCGGCGGCCATCCGATGGTCTACGATCCCAAGACCGGCAAGACCCGGGTCTACGATATCCCCGTGCCCCACCAGGGAATCATCAGCATCACCCCCGATGAATCCCGGGGCGTCGCGTACATCTCGACATGCTCGGACGAGCGGCCCGTCGAAAGCACGCACTTCATGATCCTCGACCTCGCCACCGGAAAGTACCGCGACCTTCTCGACTGCCGGCACATGTACGCCTTCATCGTGCTCGACCACCTCGGCCGCGCCTACCATCCCGTGCTGGGGGGCGAGATCGCGCGCTACGACCCCCGCTCCGGCAAGCTCGACCGGCTCAAGCAGACGATCGACGGGGCGGCGCCATCCCCCGACTCGCTTCTCGCCCATCCCCAGAGCCATCCCATCAACTGGGAAGTCTCGCCCGACGGCAAAACCCTGTACTCCGTGGCCATGAGCGGCAACCAGTTGTTCGCCTACGACCTGGCGGCGGATGGCCAGTCGCTTCGGGGCAGGAGCCTGGGCAAGCTCATTCCCGAGGCCTCCAGGACCGATTGCAGGGCCTTGTGCGTCGCTCCCGACGGCACGGTTTGGGCCGGCATCAACGCCTCGTTCAAGGGACGGGAAGACCGCCTCCACCTCTGCAGCTACCGGCCGGGAGATCCCGCGCCACTCGACCGCGGCCCGATCGCGATCGCCAACCCCGACTATTCGCGATTCACCGACGCCGCGGGCAAGCCGCTTTCCCACCACCACGGCGTCCATAAGCTGCCTGACGGCACCATGCTGCCACGCTATGTCGTCATGGGAATCTGCGCCGCCGCCGATGGCACCGTTTATGTCACGACGCTTTACCCGTTCACGCTGCATGCCATCCGGTTCCCGAGGGTCGCGGCACTGACGACCACCTACTACCACAACTCCCACGCCGACATGCTTCTGACGAGGCTCGCGCGCACCGACACGCTCGACGGACGCGGAACGCGCCTTCCCATGTCGATGGCCTCCCTGTATTCCGAGCAGAATCCCAAGGCCGACATGGCGCCGGCGATCGCCGCGGAAGCAGGCATCAAGCGCCACGCCTCGATATCGTCGGCGCTCAACCCCGGCGGGAACAGGCTCGCGGTGGACGGCGTCCTGATGATCGCCGAGCACGGCAACTATCCGGAGTCCGACACCGGGCAGTTCATCTTTCCCAAGCGGCGCTGGTTCGCCGAGGTCGCGCGCGAAATGGAGCGGGCCGGCCGGGTGGCGCCGGTGTTCTTCGACAAGCATCTCGCCGACAACTTCGAGGACGCCCATTGGATTCATGGCGAGGCGAAAAGGCTCAAGATTCCGCTGATGGCCGGCTCGTCGGTTCCCCTGGCGTGGCGATACCCGCCAATTGATACAACAAGGGGGAAAAAGCTCTCGCAAATCGTCGTCACCAGCCATGGCAGGCTCGACAGCTACGGCATCCACGCGCTCGAGGCGGCGCAAGCCCTGGCGGAACGCCGCGCTGGCGGCGAGACCGGCGTCGCGCGGGTTCGGTTCATCGAGGGCGCCGATGTCTGGAAACAGGCCGGATCGGGACTTTACGACCGCGCCCTGCTCGATGCCGCGCTGTCGCGCCAGCGTGATCCGGTCAATCCGGGCCGGAAGTTGGAGGAGGTCGTGGCGCGACCGGGTCTTATGGTTGTCGACTACCGCGACGGGCTCAGGGTATGCGTCTTCAACCTCGAGGGCGCAGTCAGGGAATGGGCCGCCGCCTGGAAGGATGGCGACGGGACGGTCGCATCGACGGTGTTCTGGACCCAGGAACTTCGCCCGTTTTACCACTTCACCTTCCAGCTTGCCGGCGTGTCTCGTTTCATGAGTAGAGGGGTGCCGCCATGGCCGCTGGAAAGAACCCTGCTCACCACGGGAATCCTCGATGCCGTGCTCGTTTCCCGGCGCGACAAGGGCAAGGTGGTCGAGACTCCCCGGCTTGGCATCGCCTACCAGTCGGATTGGAATTGGCAGCAGCCGCCTCCCCCGCCTCCCGGCAGGCCCATCACCGGCCCGTGACCGGCCCGGGCAGGCATCGGCAGCATGGCCGGTGATGACGAAATCATCCTGTCCGCCGGGGTCCCGGGAGATTAGCTTGGTGTCGGGAAAGCCGTCGTCATGGGGGAGTTGTTGGGATGAGCCGCCAGCGTATTCTTGCCAAGCCCGTGGTCTGGGTGATCGCCGTGGTTCTTGTCACGGGACTCGTCGCGCATGCCGACGACTGGCCCCAGTTCCGCGGCCCCGGGCGCGACGGCATTTCCAAGGAGACCGGATGGCTGGCCCGGTGGCCCGACTCGGGGCTCAAGACGCTGTGGAAGCACCAGGTGGGCCGGGGCTACTCATGCGTGGCGGTGTCGGCAGGCAGGGTCTACACCCTCGGGTTGCTTCCCCAAGCCGGCGCCGACCCCAAGGGACCGGTGCAGGAAACCGTCAGTTGCCTCGAGGAATCATCGGGAAAAACGCTCTGGCAGTTCGGGATTCCCGGAACGGTTGAAAAGGCGTTTCCCGGATCACGCTCCACGCCCACCATCGAGGGCAATCGGGCGTTTGTCTATGGACAAGCCGGCGGGCTTTACTGCCTTGAAACCGCCACCGGCAAGGTCGTGTGGCAGAAGTCGATGATGCGCGACCTAGGGGCGCAAAAGGTGGTCTACGGATACGCCGCCTCCCCGCTCATCGTGGGCGAACTCGTGCTGGCGCCGGCGAGGATCATCGCGAACATGCCGCCCAAGGACTCTCCCGTAAAGCCCGGGGAGAACGCCCTGCTCCTCGCCTTCAACAAGAAAACCGGCGATGAGGTTTGGAGGACATACCACGAGTCGTTCCACCTGGGCGGCGGATACTACGCCTGCCCGACGGCGTGCGTGATCGGCGGGAAACCCTGCCTGGCCTACCACACCGGCAACGCCTGCCTGGGCCTCGACCCCGCGACCGGAAAGATCCTCTGGAAGCACGCGTTCTCCGACGACGACCTCAAGCGCGCCGCCGGCCGCCACGGAATCACGGCCCAGGAACCGGTCGTGCTGGGCAACCGCGTCCTCTGCTGCATCCATCCCGACAATTCCAACGGCCTGGGCGTGTGCCTCGAGGTCGAGGGCGACAGGGTCAGGGAAGTCTGGCGCGACATCCTGCTCGACAACTACACCTGTTCCTACATCCTTTGGAAAGGCCATGTGTTCGGGATCACGCACAACGACACCGCCAGCCGGGTCGGTCCGATGTACTGCTTCGATGTCATGTCGGGCCGCAAGAAATGGGAACAGAAGGATGCCGGCGGCTCCATGATCCTGGTCGATGGCAAGTTCCTCACCTTCACGGGGAACCGGCTTGTTTTGATCGAGGCGAGCACGGAAGGATACAAGGAACTCGCCCGCAGCCGGGAACTTTTCCTGCCCGGGGAAAACACCGCCCGTGACAGCGACCGCATCAACCCGGTGCTCAGCAATGGCCGCATCTACTGCCGCAGCCAAACCGGAATGCTTTTGTGCCTCGACGCCTCGGGCGGCTAGTGAAGCCCAAAAGGGCGCAAGCGGTCTCCCGGGGCGGCGCTCCCTCCGCCCGAGTGACGCGCATCTTCCGGCCGGTGGGTTGATTTTCCGTGGCGAAACCGCATTGGCTCACGGTTGGAAGCTGGTGTAAAATAGGTAATCCCGCCCGAGCCAACCCATGATTTCGCTGCTGACCAGCCTTGTTCTTGCCGCTGCCCCGGCCCCCGCCGAGGTGGTTCAGTCGTTTGTCGCCACCCATTGCAAGTCGTGCCATTCGGGCGCCAAGCCCAAGGGCAGCCTCAGCCTCGAGAAACACGACGCCGCCTCCATCGCCAAGGACCGCAAGGCCTGGATCCAGGTGCTTGAGCGCACGCGGGGAGGCGACATGCCGCCCGAAAAGCAACCTCGGCCTGCCCCCTCCCAGGTCGAGGCGTTCGCCGCGGCGCTTGAATCCATCTGGGATGCCGCCGACAGGGCGGCGCCCCGCGACCCCGGCAAGGTGACGGCGCGCAGGCTCAACCGCATGGAATACGCCAACACGGTCAGGGACCTTGTCGGCGTCGACTTCAACCCGGCCGAGGACTTCCCCGCCGATGACATCGGCCACGGTTTCGACAACATCGGCGATGTTCTGAGCCTGCCGCCCCTCTTGCTGGAACGGTATCTCGCCGCCGCGGAGGGCATCGCCGAGCGGGCGATCGCCGTCACCATCCCTCCGGTGCCGCGCCGCTACCTCGCGGGCCGGTTCCTGCATCCCTACCCGAACGACCTGCCAGGAACCGGCGGCCGGTTCAGGCCGATGCGTCCGCTCGACGCCAACCCGATCTATTCAGGCCCGTTCGCCGCGGGCACCGACTACCTCAAGTTCTCAAGCAAGGACGACTTCTTCCTCAGGGTGAGGCTTTACGCCGAGCCCAAGGGCAAGTCGCCCGTGAAGGTGGTGCTGTTCCTGTCGGGCCCCAAGGTGAAAAACCCGTCGCCCGACGCCGAGGTCGACAAGCTCATGGGTGCCGGCCTCAAGGCGATCAAGCCGATCGAGATCCTCAAGACCTTCGAGATCACCGCCCGGGACCACAAGAAACCGCAGGAGATCGAGTTTCCGGTCAACCGCCGCGACGACGCCCAGCGCGCCGGCGTGGCCCTGCTCAAGCCGCCCGCCGGCGAGGATCCGCCCCTGCTTTTCGTTGAGAACATCTGGTCGGAAGGCCCGATGGACACCCGGCCGAAAAGCCATGTGATGATTCTCGCCTGTTCGCCAGGCAAGCCGGTCGCCGCGCAAACCCGCGAGGTGGTCGGCCGGTTCATCGCCCGCGCCTTCCGCCGGCCCGTGACAAACGAGGAGATCGAAAGCTATTCGGCCTTCGTCGACAAGGCGGTGGCCGCGGGCCAGAAGTGGGAGGCGGGAGTCCGAATCGCCATCCAGGCGGCGCTTGTCTCGCCCCACTTCCTGTTCCGGATCGAACGCGGCGGGCGCCCCGGCGGGACCGATCCCCGCCCGGTTTCCGACATCAACCTCGCCAGCAGGCTTTCCTACTTCCTGTGGAGCTCGATGCCCGATGACGCGCTTCTGGCCCTTGCCACGAAGGGCCAGCTTTCCGCCAACCTCGAGTCCCAGGTGCGCCGCATGCTCGCCGATCCCAAGGCCGACGCCCTGGTCGACAATTTCTTCCCCCAGTGGCTTCAACTGCGCCGCCTCGATTCCTTCTCCCCCGACGCCGCCCGGTTTCCCGCCTTCAACGAGCCGCTCCGCAAGTCGATGCGCGAGGAGGCGATGATGCTTTTCCGCGAGATCGTGAGGCAGGATCGTCCCGCCACGGAGCTTGTCACGGCCAACTACACCTTCCTGAACCAGAAGCTTGCGGCCCTTTACGGTATCGCCGACACCGCCGGCAATCCGATGAAGATGAAGGCGTCCAAGCCGGGAGGCAAGCCGATCCCGGCTGATGAATTCGTGAAGGTCGATGTCAGCGGATGGCCCAGGGGAGGGGTGACCAACATGGCCGCGGTGCTGGCGGTGACCTCCAACCCCACGCGCACCTCACCCGTGAAGCGGGGTAAGTGGGTGCTGGAACAGCTGCTCGGCGCTCCCCCGCCGCCTCCGCCTCCCAATGTGCCCGAACTCAAGGAGGGCGGCGAGGCCCTCAAGGGCACCCTCAAGCAGCGCATGGAACAGCACAGGGCCAACCCCGCCTGCGCCTCCTGCCACTTCAAGATGGATGCCCTCGGCTTCGCCTTCGAATCGTTCAACGCCATCGGCGCCTGGCGCGACAAGGACGAGGAACAGCCGATCGACGCCACCGGCGAACTGCCCGGCGGCATCAAGCTGGACGGCCCCCGGGCGGTGAAGGATTACCTTGCCGCCAACCGCGACAAGTTCATGCGCTGCCTGGCTGAAAAGCTGCTCACCTACGCCACCGGCCGCGGCCTGGAACCTTACGACCGCCGGGCCGTCGACGCTATCCTGAAGCGCGCGGGCGCGAAGCAGGACAAGTTCTCGGAGTTGGTTCTGGCGATCGTGGAAAGCGACCCGTTCCGCCTTAGGCGCGGCCGGGAACCCGAGGAAAGCGCCCGATAAGGCGTCTGGAGGAAGCGACCATGAACGAGCTGATGGCAAGCAGGCGGCGGATCCTCACAGGCATGGGCGCCGTGGTGGCCCTGCCCTGGCTCGAAAGCATGGGCCGGGCGCTCGCTCCCGCCTCGCCGCCCAGGCGCATGGCGTTCATCTATGTGCCCAACGGAATCCACATGGCCGATTGGCGGCCGGGCAATCCCGGCGCCCTTTCGGCCCTGCCCCCCGTGCTCCAACCACTCGAGAAGCTCAGGGAACAACTCGTCGTCCTCACCGGCCTCACCGCCGACAAGGCCCGGCCCCACGGCGACGGCGGCGGCGACCACGCCCGCGCCCTCGCCGCCTTCCTCACCGGCTGCCAGGCCCGCAAGACCGACGGCACCGACATCCGCGCGGGCGTCTCCGTCGACCAGCTCGCCGCCTCGCGCATCGGCCACCTCACCCGGCTCGGCTCGCTCGAGATCGGCGCCGAGGCCGGCGCCATGGCCGGCAACTGCGACTCCGGCTACAGCTGTGTTTATTCATCCACCATGTCCTGGAAGTCGGCCACCCAGCCGCTTCCCAAGGATGTCGATCCCCGCCTCGTCTTCGACAGGCTCTTCGGCCAGTCCAGCGATCCCAAGGCCAAGGACCGCGACCGCGTCCGCAAGAGCGTGCTCGACCATGTCCTCGCCGAGTCGAAGTCCCTCGCAGGCGAGCTTCCCCCCTCCGACCGCCGCAAGCTCGACGAGTACTTCAACTCCGTGCGCGAGATCGAGGAACGCATCGCCCGCGCCGAAAAGCTTCCCCCCGCCCCCAAGCCCGAGTTCGGACGACCCGCCGGCGTGCCGGCCAGCCTGCCCGATCACCTCAAGCTGCTCTCCGACCTGCTCGTCCTCGCCTTCCAGACCGACAGCACCCGCGTCGCCACCTTCGTGATGGCCAACGAGGGTTCCAACCGCCCCTATCCGTTCGCCCAGGTCTCCGAGGGCCACCACGACCTCTCCCACCATGGCAACAACAAGGCCAAGCAGGAGAAGATCAGCCTCATCAACCGGTTCCACACCACCCAGTTGGCCTACCTCGCTGAAAAGATGAAGGCGGTGCGCGAGGGTGAGGGCACCCTCCTCGACAACTGCCTCATCGCGTACGGCTCGGGCAACTCCGACGGCAACGCCCACAACCACGACGACCTGCCCATCGCCCTGCTGGGCGGCAAGGCCGCAGGCATCAAGGGCGGCCGGCACCTCGTCTTCCCCAAGGAAACCCCGCTCGCCAACCTCTGGCTCGCCATGCTCGACCGCGCCGGCCTTTCCGCCAACCGCCTCGGCGACAGCACCGGCGTGCTGGAAGGCCTGGTTGGCTGACCCCACCCCACGCGGCGGAACCCGGCCATGTCGAGCCTGATCATCTGGGCCCTGGCGCTTTCCCCGGCGGCGGGGCCCATCTCATTTTCCCGAGACATCCTCCCCATTTTGTCCGACAAGTGCCTGGCCTGCCACGGGCCCGACGCCGCGGCGCGCAAGGCCGGCCTGCGACTCGACGACTCCGGATCGGCCCGGGCCAACGGGGCCGTGGTGCCCGGAAAGCCCGCCGAAAGCGAACTGCTCTCTCGCATCGCCTCGCGCGATCCTGACGAGGTCATGCCGCCCCCGAAATTCGGCAAGCAACTCTCCGACCGCGACAAGGCCCTGCTGCGCGACTGGATCGCCTCGGGCGCCCGATACGAGCGTCACTGGGCCTTCACGCCCCCCTCAAGGCCGAAGGTGCCCGCCGTCGCCAACGGTTCTTCCGTTCGCAACCCCGTGGACGCCTTCATTCTCCACCGCCTGGCCCGGGAAAACCTTTCCCCCTCGCCGATGGCGCCTCCGCATGTCCTGGCACGCAGGCTGGCGCTCGACCTCACCGGCCTGCCGCCCAAGGAAACCCTCTTGCGAAGCCTGGCGGCTGATTCATCCGGCCCCGCCATGGTGGCCGCCGCCAACACCCTCATGGACTCCGGTGCCTTCGCCGAACGCATGGCGTGGGACTGGCTCGACGCCGCCCGCTACGCCGACACCGACGGCTTCCAGGGAGACGCCGAGCGCACCAACTGGCCCTGGCGCGACTGGGTGGTCGGGGCGTATCGCTCGAACATGCCGTTCGACCGCTTCACCCTGGAGCAGTTCGCCGGCGACCTGCTGCCCGGCGCCACGCCCGAGCAGGTTCTCGCCACCGCCTTCCACCGCCACCACATGACCAACGGGGAGGGAGGCCGCGACCCCGAGGAATCGCGCGTCGATTATGTCATCGACCGCGTCAACACCGTCGGCACCGCCTGGCTGGGGCTCACCCTCGGCTGCAGCCAATGCCACGACCACAAGTACGACCCGGTCTCCCAGGCCGACTATTACCGCCTCTCGGCGTTCTTCGACTCGATCGACGAGGACGGCAGGGCGGGACGCGGCGCCAAGCCGTATCTCAAATACGAATCACCCTTCGCCGCGAGGGCCCTCGCCGCCGCCGAGGAACTGGTGAGGGAACGCAAGGCCGGCGAGGCATCCGCCCGCGCCGCCGCCTCGGCGCCGTTTGCCGCCTGGCTGTCGGCCCTGAGGGAAAGTGTCGCCGGGGGCAAGCGGGCGTGGGAACCGGCGCGCCCCCTCGCCGCCGAGTCGGTGGAAGGCACCATGCTCGCCATCAAGGATGATGTGGTGGAGGCGGGCGGCCCCTCCCTCCGGCAGGACGACTACAAGGTGTCGTTCCGCCCCGCCGCGTTGCCGCTCACGGGCTTCAGGCTTGAGGTGCTGCCCGGCGCCGGCGGATTGGGCCGCGGACCCGACGGCCATGTCATCCTCACCGATGTCAAGCTCACGGTCCGTTCCGACGGCGCCCAACAGGCCCGCGATGTGGTTATCGCTTCCGCCGTCGCCGACTTCCAGCCCGACTCGAAAAAGCACGGCGGGTACGGCAATGTCCGCGACACCCTCGACGACGACCCCCGCAACGGCTGGGCCAGCTTCGAACGCGACCACAAGGCTCCGCGCGCCTTGGTGTTCGCCCTGGCCGATCCTCTGGCCCTTTCGCCGGGCGAACGCGTCGTGGTGGAACTCAGGCACCGCTCCACCGAGGGCCACCGCAGCATGGCCAAGTTCCGCATCCTCGCCACCGACCAGGCCGGCGAGGCGCCGCGCTCCATCGGCGCCGCTCCCGTCGACGAATTGGCCAAGCTTGGCGCCGGCGAGGTGCCCGGGGTGTTGAACGAGCGCCTGTTCGAGCAGTTCCTGGCCGGACACGCCCCTTACCTCGCCGCCCGCGACGCGCTGGCCCGCGCTGAAAAGCAGCGCTCCGAGGCCAAGGCGGCGAAGTTGGTCGATGTGATGGTGCTGGCCGAGCGCAAGCAACCCCGTTCCACGCATGTGTTGGTGCGCGGCGCCTGGGACAAGAAGGGCGCCAAGGTGGAACGCGACGGCATCGCCGGCCTGGCCCGCTGGCCCGAGGGCGCCCCGCGTGACCGCGCCGGCCTGGCACGCTGGCTGGTGGGCCGCGACAACCCCCTCACCGCCCGCGTGGCGGTCAACCGCCTCTGGCAGCAGTGCTTCGGCGCCGGCCTCGTGCGCACCCCCGAGGACTTCGGCCTCCAGGGTGAACCGCCCACCCACCCCGAACTGCTCGACTGGCTCGCCTGCGAGTTCATCGATTCGGGCTGGGACCAGCGCCATGTGCTGCGCCTGATCGTCGGCAGCGCCGCGTACGCCCAAGCGTCGGCGGTCACGCCCGCCCTGCTGGCCCGCGACCCGGAAAACCGCCTGCTGGCCCGGCAGGCCCGCTTCCGGATGCCGAGTTGGATGATCCGCGATGTCGCCTTGGCCGTTTCCGGCCTGCTGAACCCCGCTGTGGGCGGCCCGCCCGTGCGCCCGCCCCAGCCCCCCGGCGTGTGGGAGGACATTTCCATGGGCCGCAACAGGTACGAGGTCACCGACGGCCCCGAAAGGCACCGCCGCACCCTCTACGCGTTCTGGCGCCGCGCCGCCGCCCCGGCGTTCCTGTTCGACAACGCCCAAAGGCGGGTATGCGAGGTGCGCGCACCGCGCACCAACACCCCCATGCAGGCCCTCGCCCTCAGGAACGATCCCGGCCGGCTTGAAGCCGCCCGCGCCATGGCGGCCAAGGCCTCGGAACCCGCTGCCATGTTCCGCCGCGTGCTCTCGCGCGACCCGTACCCCGCCGAGGCCGAGGTGCTCCACCGCGAACTGGACCGCGCCCGCCGCGCCTTCTCGGCGAATCCGGCCGACGCGGATCGCTACCTGAAGGCGTGTGGCGACCCGGTCGAAAATCCGCCCGATCCGGTGGCCTGGGCCTCGCGCACCGTGCTGGCCGGCCTCATCCTCAACCTCGACGAGGCGATCAGCCGTGAATGACCTCGCCGACGCCTTGCTCATGCCCACCCGCCGGCACTTCCTCGGCCGGGGCGCGGGGATCAGCCTGGGCGCCATGGCGCTTCACGAACTGGCGTCGCGATCGGCCCGCGCGGATACCGCCGTTCCGGCCGCCCCCGCCAAGGCGAAGCGCGTGATCTTCCTCACCCAGTCGGGCGGGCCTTCGCAGATCGAGCTTTACGACCACAAGCCGGATCTGGAAAAGCTCGCCGGCACCGAGCTTCCACCCTCGGTGCGCATGGGCCAGCGCCTCACCGGCATGACGGCCAACCAGAAGCAGGTTGTCATGCCCAGCCGGGCGAGGTTTTCCCGCCATGGCCGGTCGGGAGCCACCGTGGGCGAATGGCTGCCCCACATCGGCCGCGTCGCCGACGATATCTGCTTCATCAAGTCGATGACCACGGAACACATCAACCATGCCCCGGCGATGACCTTCCTGCAAACCGGCCACCAGTTGCCGGGCAGGCCGAGCATCGGCGCCTGGGTCAGTTACGGGCTGGGTTCGCCCAACCGCAACCTGCCCGACTTCGTGGTGCTGGTCTCGAGGATGCAAAGGCCCAGCGACCAACCGCTGTACGACTATTACTGGGGCTCCGGATTCCTGCCGGGCCGGTACCAGGGTGCGCGGTTCAGCAACGCCGCCGAACCGGTGCTCTACCTGCGCGACCCCGCCGGCTTGCCTCCCGAACTGGCCCGCGCCACCCTGGGCGGGCTTGGGGAACTCAACGCCCTGCACCAGGCGCGTACCGGCGACCCCGAGACGCTGGCCCGGGTGCGCCAGCACGAACTCGCCTACCGCATGCAGGCGAGCGTGCCGGAACTCACCGATTTCTCAACCGAGCCGGCGGAAACCTTCGAGCTGTACGGGCCCGACAGCCGCAGGCCGGGAAGCTACGCGGCCAACTGCGTGCTGGCGCGCCGGTTGGCGGAAAGGGGGGTGAGGTTCATCCAGTTGTTCCATCCCGATTGGGATCATCATAGCCGGCTGCCATCGTGGTGCGTGGCCCGCTGCCGCGACACCGACCAGCCCACCGCCGCCCTGCTGACCGACCTCAAGAGGCGCGGCCTGCTCGACGATACGCTCGTGGTGTGGGGGGGCGAGTTCGGCCGGGGCGTGGCGGGCCAGGGAGACTGGAAAAGCATCGAGGCGGGCCGCGACCACCATCCCCGCTGCTTCACGATGTGGCTGGCGGGCGCCGGGGTGAGGGCGGGACACACGCACGGCGCCACCGACGACTTCAGCTACAATGTGGCAACCGACCCGGTCACGGTGCACGACCTGCAGGCCACAATCCTGCACCTGCTGGGCGTGGATCACCTCAAGCTCACCTACCGCTTCCAGGGCCGCGACTTCCGCCTCACCGATGTCCATGGCGAGGTGGTGAGGGGGGTGCTGGGGTGA
>VGXS01000020.1 GCA_016873225.1 Planctomycetota bacterium
TCGCGCCGCCATTTTGGCGTTGCCGGCGGACGAGGCGCGGCGCTTGCGCGAGACGATCAGGGACCGCGTCGAGCGGCTCAGGGACAGGAAAAGGGTGCGTGAGGTGGATTACCACTAGGCCGCCCGCCGCCAAGACCGCGATCCGCTTCCGGATTCCCGCGCTAACGGGCTTGCCGGGAAAGAGGCCGCCGGCACGGCAACCCTGTCACCGCGCGGGCCCCGCGGGGTGTCGGAACCGCTCCGGATGCCGTCACCACCGGAATACTCCTCACATTCCGATCGGTTCACCGGGATAACCACGGCGGCATCGGCCATGGCGACCGGCTCGGCGGTTTATGTTTCCTGTGCCCATGTCTGGCTGTAGGGGGACGGTTTGATGGTTTGGCTGCATCTTTCCATCGCGATCGTTGCCGAGGTGATCGCCACCTCGGCGTTGAAAGCCACGGAAAGCTTCACGAAACCGTTGCCGCTCGCCGCGGTGGTTGTCGGATACCTTGTATCGTTTTATTTCCTGTCGCTGACGCTGACGGTGCTTCCCGTCGGCATCGCCTACGCCGTCTGGTCGGGAGCCGGGATCATCCTCGTCTCGATGATCGGCTGGCTGGTTTTCAACCAGTCGCTCGACTGGGCGGCCGTCGCCGGGATCGCGATGATTCTCGCGGGCGTCGCGGTGATCAACCTTTTCTCCAAGGCGAGCGCCCACTGAATATCCGCCAGGTCGCGTCGCTGCCATCGAGCCAAATCCGGCGCCAACGGGTGTCGCACGGGCCGATCTTGAACCCGGTTCCGGGTCCGATTTCCTGTCGTGACGGGTTATCCGGGATGTTGGAAGGCCCTATGGGCCGCTGGGCTGCCATTCGCTTGAGCCCACGGATTTGTCATGGCATGATGCCGGGGATTCGCGTCATTGGTTTGGCCCCGGGATCATCCGCATGAACCGAAGGGATTCGCTCCTTGTTGCAGCCGCGTCGGTCGCCGGTTCCCTGTCCGCCGCCGGGCCTGTCTTGGACATTATCGATTGTCATACGCACTTTTATGATCCGTCGAGGCCCGGCGGTGTTCCCTGGCCCGGCAAGGGTTCTTCCCTGTACCGCACCGTGTTGCCTCGTCACCTCCGGGAACAGAAGCCACACCGCAAGGTGACGGGCACCGTGATCGTGGAAGCCAGCCCGCTGGTTGGCGACAACGATTGGCTGCTCGACCTGGCCAAGGATGATCCGTTCATTGTCGGCATCGTGGGCAACCTGAATCCCGACGACCCCATGTTCGCCAACCACGCGCGGCGTTTGGCCAGGAACGCCTTGTTTCGCGGCATAAGGGTCAACTCGGGCCTGCTCAAGGGGGACATTCCCAAGGAAAGGATCGCCTCGTTCAGGCTGCTGGCCGAACTCGACCTGGCGCTTGATGTCAATGGAGGGCCGGAAACGCCGGGCCTGCTGGCCGGATTGGCGCGCGCCGTTCCGGGCTTGCGGATCGTGCTCAACCATATCGGCAATGTCGAGGTGACAGGCAAGGCGCCCCCTGCCGGGTGGCTGGCTGGAATCCGATCCGCGGCGGAGAGGCCGAATGTCTGGTGCAAGGTGTCGGCGCTTGTGGAAGGGGCGGCCCGGCGAGGCGGCAAGGCTCCGACCGATCCGCTGTTTTACAAGCCTTGCCTGGACGCGGTCTGGACCGCGTTTGGTGACAAGAAACTTATTTATGGTAGCAATTGGCCTGTCTGTGAGGCCGCCGCCGATTACGAGGCGATGCAGAAAATTTCCATGGATGACGCGGCAAGCCGCGGAATGGCGGCGCTTGCCGGGTTTTGTTCACTCAACGCGAAGGACGCCTACAAGTGGATCGAGCGGCCGGGCCGTTTGTGACCTTTGGAGCGCTTGCCGGCCTTTGGGGCGGCATGTCGGCGAAGCCGGGGTGGACGCGCGACCCCCTGTTATGATTGAGGATACCTCAAAGCAATCAATCGGTTCGGCGATGGTTTCCTCCAAGACAAGCCATTTGTTTTCGCAGGGAACCTGGGTCGACCATCAGGCGACCTTGCAGCTGGGAAAGTCGGCTGAATTTCCCGGAATGGTTCATGTCTTTGGCATGCCCGACCTGCATGTTGGCAAGGTTGGGCCTGTTGGAGCGGCTTTTCATAGCGTTGATGTCATCTATCCGGAATTGGTTGGAGGTGACATCGGTTGCGGCATGCACCTCGGAGCGACGGACATTCCCGCGCGGGGCCATGCCGTTCAAAAGCGGCTCAGACGGCTGGGATCCATCGATGAACCGTGGTCCGGTGACACCAGGGAACTGGCCGCCAGCCATGATTTGGACGAGTCGCGTTACGAGCGCGGTCTCGGAACCATCGGGGGCGGGAATCATTTCGCCGAATTGCAGGTGGTGCATGAGATCGCCGATGCCGAGGCCGCGTCAAGGATTGGAATAAATCCCGACTTCGCCCTGGTGCTTATCCACAGCGGTTCCCGCGGATTGGGACAATCGGTATTGGAATCGCATTTGGGCGAATCGGCGGGCCTCGGCCGCGCCGTGCCCGCCGATTCGAATGCCGGAAGATCCTATATCGCGGGTCATGAACAGGCCAGGCGGTTCGCCCGCGCCAACCGTGAACTGATCGCCCATCGGTTTGCGGAGGGGTTGGGCTCGAAGTCCTCTCCGCTGCTTGATGTTGGCCATAATTTCCTCGAACAAAGGGAGATCGGCGGCGCCAGGACATGGATCCATCGCAAGGGGGCGGCGCCATCGGACCGCGGGCCCGTGGTCATTCCCGGATCGAGGGGGACATGGTCTTTCGTGGTGGAACCCCTGGGCGATGGGTCACGCAACGGTTTCTCCTTGGCCCATGGAGCCGGCCGGAAAATCCCCAGGGGACATTGCCGGGAAAAGTTCATGGACAGCTACACCCGGGAGGAACTGCTCTCGGTGAACGACAAGAAGCTGGACATCAAGAGCCATGTCGTTTGCGGCGACCGGGATCTTGTCTTTGAGGAGCATCCCAAGGCCTACAAGGATATCCGCCAGGTCATTGGCGACATGGTGGACCTTGGAATCATCAAGGTCGTGGCGGTCCTCAAGCCGGTTCTCACCTACAAGACATCGGGAACCGCCGATGACGGAGACGGCTGATAGTGCGCTCAAACGCCTCCCTGCGCGTCATCGATGAGGGATTGCGGGTCCGCCGAGAGGCAGGTCGCGATCATTTCCCCGAGCACCGCGATATCGATATCCGCCAATCGGCGGAGATAGAGGCAGCCTTTGCCTCGGGAGTGCCTGCCAAGCCGGGCCAGCATCGGTGCCACAAGCTCGAGGCCTGGCCAGAGGTAGAGGCTGACCTTGCCCTTGCGGGGCGAGAAACCAATCCTGAAAGTGTCGCCCTCGCGTCCGCTGGCGTAGCGGTAATGGAATTGGCCGAACCCGATCATCGAAGGACCCCACATCACCGGTTTTTCCCCGGACAACCGGGCCATGAGCGAGATGATCGCCCGGCAATCATCCCGCTGGACGGGGTCGGCCAGCGCATCGATGAAATCATCCACATTGCCGTCATGCGGAACGGTTTTGACATCGTTTTTGGCCATGATGGTTCCTTTTCTGGATGGTAGAAGCATCTCTTTATGATAATTGGAATGCCATGAAGCCGGCATGAGCGCCGCCGTCAACCGGCGGCTTGCGGTTTCCAGGGAAAGGCTGGATCATCATTGGGTAAGGCTTTTCCCGCCGGCACGGACTGAGGGTTCGACCATGTCATTCCAGCGACTCATCATGGCGGTCGTTTTTCCGGCGATCCTCGCGGGACGGTCGCCCTGCCAACCGGACTTGAGCGCCAATGGCGATTCCCTTCCCAAGGTTCCGCCCGGATTCGCCATCAAGGCCTATGCCACCGAACCGCTCGTCAGGCAGCCATGCTCGATGGCCTTCGATTCCAAGGGGCGGTTGTTTGTCGGCATGGGTCCGCAGTACCGCAACCCCAAGCCCGAAACACCCGGAGACTCCGTCGTGCTGCTTGGGGATGCCAACGGCGACGGGGTCGCCGACAGCGCCAAGGTTTTCGCGACAGGTTTCAATTGCATCCAAGGTCTCGCGTGGCACGGGCGTGACCTCTGGGTCGCGAACTCCCCCGACCTGACGGTGGTGCGCGACCTCGACGGCGATGACACGGCCGACGAGTATGTCCGAATCTACACCGACCTTGGAAACCTGGAGCACGGGTTGCACGGCCTGCAATGGGCACCCGATGGCAAGCTCTACATGAGCAAGGGCAATTCCAAGGGTCTTTCCCGTGTCGGCAGGGTGGCGCCCAAGCCGTTCCGCGACCTGTGGGGCGCCAAGGCCCCGGCCGGTTCACCCGATTTTCCGCCTCCGGAAGTCTTTTCCAAGGATGCTTACAGGCATGCCTACCACGATCCGGCGGATGACTGGGGCCGCGAAGGCGGGGTGCTTCGCTGTGATGACGGGGGAGCCAACCTTGAGATCATTTCCCGGGGCATGCGCAACCCCTGGGACATCGCCACCGACGATGGCTTCAACTGGCTCGGCACGGACAACGACCAGAACGAGGGCGACAGGGTGATCATGCCGTTCCGCAACGCGCATTTCGGCTGGAATCATCCTTGGAGTTCGCACTGGACGGATCGGCCGCACCCCACATGCGCCCCGGTGAGCGGCCCGATGTTCCATGGTTCCGGAACGGGACTCACCTTCCTCGACTCCCCCGCGTTTCCTCCCGAATACCGCAAGGTGTTCATGGTGAATGACTGGTTGCGCAAAACCACATTCTGCTGGATCCCCTCCTGGGATGGAGCCCTGATGAGGCCGAAGGACGGCACATGGAAGCCGTTTGTCGAGGGTGGCCAATCGCTGTTCCGGCCGACCGACATCGAGGTCGGGCCCGACGGGGCGGTTTGGATGCTTGGTTGGAGCCGGTACTACGGGGCGGAATACAAGAACGGCCAGATGGTCAATGAAGGCCGGGTTTTTCGGGTTTCATGGAACGGCGCGGATCCCCGGGCGGCGCACGCACGGCGGCGGGAAGATCCCAGGAGTGGATGGCCGGTTGACGACCTGGTGAGGGACTTCGATGGACCGCTTCCGGTCTGGCGGATCGATGCCGCTGATGAACTGGTTCGTCGTGGCGCCCTGGTGAAGGCCGAACTCATGGCGTTGCTGGGAACCGATCAGCCGACCATGCGGCAGACATGGACCGCCTGGACACTGGGACGGCTATCGGCCAGCGACAAGGGGATTGACGATTACTTCGCGGGACTCGCGGCGCCCGGTTCCCGCGCAAGCCTCAACCTGAGGATCCAGGCGGTGAGGATCCTGGGCCATCGGGCGAGGCATCGGGGCCTTGAAGCGGGGCTTCATCCGGTCGTCGCGGAATCGCTTCGCAGCGATGAGGCCAGGCTGAGGCTGGCCAGCGTCGAGGCGATCGGCGTGTTGGGCAGGCCCGACGGCCTCAAGCCCATGACTGAAATGCTGGCCGGCGAGGCGGACCGGGTTGTTTTCTATGCCGGATGGCAGGCGCTGCGGTCGCTTGGCGGGGAGGCGGAGTTGCGGAAGTTGCTGGCCGACGAGCGCCCTCGTGTGCGGCGGGCCGCGCTGCTGGCGCTCTTGGAGTCGGGATCCCTCAAACCCGCCGAGGTGGATTTCCATGCCGCTGACAATTCGCATGAGGTGAGGGAGATCGCGCTGCTGCGGCTTGGCAAGCTGGGAAAAGCCGACCAGCAGGCAACGCGGGGCCCGATTCCGGAGGCTCCGGGGATGTCGCTGGTGGCGGGCGTCAAGTCCGCCAGCGGACGCGGATACCGGGTGATACCCGGGGGAGCGGCCGTGGGCGCGAGGGTCTACAGCGACCGTCCTTATGTCTTGAAGGAATTGCCGGCCGCCCTGGCCGGATCGGACCTGCTGCAAACGGCCAACGACGATGACGGATCCAAGGGCGAGGCCTTCGTCACGCTCGAGGCGTTGGCGCCGGTGCGTATCCATGTGGCGATTGACAAGAGGCAGGCCAGGCCGCCCAAGTGGGTCGCCAACCATTACCGTCCAACCGGATTGACCATCAGGAGCGATGATTGGACGGCGGCCTTGTTCAGCCGGGATCTCCCCGCCGGGCGGGTGGAACTTGGCGGCAACACCGACAACGGCGTGGCCGGCGGGAAGGCGAACTACATCGTTTTCATCGAGCCGATATCCCCCCAGCGATTGGACAAGGCGACGACCATGGCGGATGCCCTGGCACAGCTTTCCTCCGCGGAGGAACGAAAAGGGGCACTGTTGTTCAACCGGATCGCCGGTTGCGCCAAGTGCCACGGGCTTGACCAGAGGAGGAATTCGTTCGGCCCCCATCTGGGGGATATCGGCCTACGCGCCGATGGCAGGCAGGTCATCGAATCCATCCTCGACCCCGACGCCCACATCACGGAAGGCTTTTCGCAACTCGTCATCGAGTCGCGTGACGGCAAGATTCATTCCGGGGTGCTGCTGGAGGAAAGCGGGCTATCGCTCACGCTGGGCCTTTCCAACGCGGAGCGCCTTGTCATTCCCAAGGATCGCGTCGAATCGAGAACCACGACCAAAAAATCAGCGATGCCATCGTTCGCTTCTCACCTCGACGCGTCCCAAGTGGCCTGCATCGCCAAGTTCCTCCTGGCGCAGCGGTCCAGGCCGGCGGAGGTCGCGTTGAACAATCAACCGATCCAAGCCGGCGGGCCATCGCCGACAATTCCCGATGCGGTGCCGTCGACGGGTTTCGGATTCTCGGCCAAACCGGACAGGCTTGGCATTTTTCATTCCGGCAAGCCGGTGGGCGAGTTCGTGTTTTCAGACGCCTCCATCCGGCGTCCTTTCTTCTCGAATCTCACTGGGATCGCCGGGGCGAAAATCACCCGCAATCATCCGCCGATTCCCGGAAAGGACGCCACCGATCATGACACCATGCATCCCGGACTCTGGCTCGCGTTCGGAGATGTTTCCGGCGTCGACTTCTGGCGCAATCGCGGACGGATCCGGCATCTCAGGTTCGTGGATAAGCCCATCGCGGGCAACTCAACGGCCGCGTTCGCGACCGAGTCGGATTGGGTGGATGCCGGGGGCAAGCCGATGGGCTTGATGCTCAACCGTTTCACCCTGGCAAGCCGGCCCTCGGGATGGCTGATCGTCTGGGACGCGACCATCACGGCGAAGGAGACGGACCTTGTCTTTGGCGACCAGGAGGAGATGGGCTTCGGTGCCCGAGTCGCCACGGAATTCACGGAAAAAAAGAGCGGCCTGATCCAAAACAGCCATGGCGTGAAATCCGCGGGCGCGACATGGGGCAAGCCCGCGCCATGGTGCGACTACTCGGGGCTGTTGGATGGCAAGCCCGTTGGCGTGACGCTGATGGCGTCGCCGGGGAACTTCAGGGAAAGCTGGTGGCACAACCGCGATTACGGGGTGTTCGTGGCCAACCCGTTCGGCAGGCAGGCCATGAAGCAGGGCGCCAAAAGCGCCATCAAGGTGCCCAGGGGCGAGTCCATCCGTCTGGTCTTCGGGGCCATGCTGCACGACTCGGCGCCCCATGATCCGGCCGCGGAATACGCCCACTTCGTGAAGTCGGCCAAGTGACGGCGGGTGGCCGTCGCCGGCCGGCACGCCTCACAGTCCGTCACGCGCGGGTATCCGGGCTCAGGACAGGCCCACATTCGCCCGCACTTCCCCAAGCGCGGCGCCTCTGCCGGAGCGCGCGGCGTTCCAGTCTGCCGCCACGGCGGCAAGCGCCTCCATGGCCTGTTTGCCAGCCAGAATATCGGCGATGCCCCGCTCTAGCCGTCCGGCCAGCGACCGGGCGTCAGGCAGGCGCAGCACCAGCGATGGATTGATGCAGTCGAGCGGCAACAGGGTGCGCCTGAGCGCCGCGCGGAACTGATCGAGGCGTTCCCGGTCGAGTTCGAGGCCGTCCCACGGACCCGCGTCGAGTTGCTGTTCCCGAACCGGCCCGCCAAGCCCGGGGTCGAGCACCGCGTCCTGGCTCAGGGCTGGGGAAGCCAGCACCGTGGCCAGCGCCCAACTCCTGGGAATGTCGGAGGCGGAACGGGAGACACAGGCCAAGGCCCCTCCCATGCCAAGGTGGGGAACAAGGTTTCCAAGCGGATAGGGCACGGCCGGGCCCCCCTTGGCGGGCAGCACGGCGTCGCCCCCGGGCACGGGATGGATGCTGAACCGGTCGCGCGAGGCCTTGCGCCGCTGAAGCCGGCCGATGCCGGAAACGGGCACGACGGCCATCGGAGCGTCGCCACGCTCGAAAGCCTGCCAAGGTTGGGCCGAGGGCCCGCCCCCGGGGGCTAGCGATGCAAGGCGCGCCATGATCTCCCCTGCGCGGATGAAGCCGCCTCCTCCCAGCAGGCACTTGCCGCTTGCCAGGTCGAATTCCAGCCCGAAGCGCGCTTGTTCATCGAGCTTTTCGGAACGCGCGCGGTCGGTGGCGCTGAGGCGCTCCACCACATGCCCCGAGGCGATCGCGTAAAACAACCGAAGGCGATCGCCGGGAGCGGAGGGAAGCGGCGTCCATCCCGGCTTGCCGGTCTCGGCTTTCCAAAACTCGGCCAGTTCCACCGCTTCCCGCCAGGTGACGGGGGCCCTTGCCGGCCGGCCATGCCTCGCCTCGAAGCGGCGATTGCGATCCGCGCCGTTGAACAGGTCGGCGCGGCAGACCAATAGGCGCAAGTCGCCATGAACGGGCAAACCCAGCGAGGTTCCGGACCAGCTTGCAAGCCTGTCGCGCCACACGGGCAACAGGTTTCCCCAGCCGATTTCCGATGAGGGGCGGGTGATGCCGTCGGGCACGGGAACCAGCCCGGGCGCGAGCCGGCCAAGTTCGGAGGGCGCGGCGAGCACGACATCGGCGGCCTTTCCGGGGTCGGCGCCGGTGTCCGTGTCGAAGGGGATGATTTCCACGCCCGCGCCGGTTCGCCGCTCGAGAAGTCCGAGATGGGTTCGCGCCCATACCGTGAGCGGTCCGGACGGAACGCCGAGCCTCAGCGCCGGTGCCGCGGCGCGCAACGCCGTGGCGGCGACCGCGATTCCCGCGAGCGCCCGCCTTCGATCGGGTTGGCTTCTTGCGCGCACCATGAGTTTGGTTATAGCTACGATGGTGTGGGAATGATACGGCTTGGTTGCTGGAGATGGCATGAGGATCCAGTTGCTGGTGCTCAACGAGGGGCCGATGAAGGGAAAGGCGGTCAAGCTTCCCGTCAGGGAATTCCTGATCGGCCGCGACCCGGCCTGCCACCTCAGGCCCAACAGCGGGCTTGTCGCTCCCCGGCATTGCATGGTGCGGGTTTTTGGCCCATCCGTTTCCGTTGAGGACCTTGGCGGCGCCGCGGGCACGAGAGTGAATGGCGAAAGGATCCGCGGCCAGGTGGAACTTCGGGTTGGAGACCGGATCGGCGTGGGACCGCTCCTGTTTGAGGTTTCGGTGGAGAAGCCGCCGCCGGCCCGGCAGATTGTCGAACCCACCGACGAGGAAGCGGCGGCCATGCTGCTCGATGATGGGGACGCTGAAGCGGCTTGCCAAGCCCCCGGCGATTCCAAGGCTTCCCAATGATTCGGATCCCCTGATGTCTCCCCAAAGCCCGCCGCGATTCCTTCCCGGTTGTCCTCCCGATCCAGCCACCCTGACCGATGCCTTTTCCCATGCCTTGGTGGCATGGTTCCGGGCCGTGGCCCGGGATTTTCCCTGGCGCCGGGGAAAGGATGCCTACGCCATCTGGATCAGCGAGGTGATGCTCCAGCAGACAACCACGACAACGGTGATCCCCTATTTCGAAAGGTTCATGCGCGAGTATCCCAACCTTCACTCGCTGGCCTCAGCCAACGAGGAAGCGGTGCTGAGGATGTGGGAGGGCCTGGGATATTACCGCAGGTGTCGGGCCCTGCTTGCCGCGGCCCGTCAGCTTGTCGGGCTTGGGCATGGGAATGTTCCTGATGATCCCGAATTGCTGGGGTCGCTGCCGGGCATGGGCGAGTACACCCGCAACGCAGTTCTCTCGCAGGCCTTTGGCCGGGCGGTTCCGATCATCGAAGCCAACAGCCGCAGGGTGTTGGCCCGCGTGTTCGGCCTGGAGGATGACGCCTCGAGGCCGCCCTGTTCCCGCTGGCTATGGGACGCCGCCGCCCATCTGGTTCCCGCCGAGGATTCCGGAGCCTATAACCAGGCGCTGATGGAACTGGGAAGCCTGGTGTGCACGCCCGCGAAACCGTCGTGCCTGGTCTGTCCGGCGCGGCGCTGGTGCCGCGCCGCCGGCGCCGGCGCGGCCGACCGCATCCCGCTCAAGGCGCCCCGCCCCGCCATCACCAAGGTGTCGTCGGTGGGCCTGGCCTTGCGATCGGGGGGGGCGTGGTTGCTGCGCCAATGCCCTCCCGGCGGCAGGCGCGAAGGCCTGTGGGAGTTTCCCCACCACCCGATTGGCGAGGATGAGTCGCCCCTCGAAAAAGCCCGCGACTTCCTCGCGGAACTCGCCTGCCAAGGGGCCGATTTGAGGCCGGCGGGACGGCACGACCATTCGGTCACGCGCTACCGGGTGAGCATTCACCTGTTCGCGGGGGAATTGGATCCGATGACGAGGGTTTCATCGTGCCGCTGGGTGGCGCCTGATGACATGGAGGCGCTGCCGATGAGCGCGCCGCACCGGCGCATCTGGAAGCACCTGCGGGACAAAGGCTGATCAAAGCCCGGCCAATTCGACGAATTCAGCCTCGTTGATCACCTTGACGCCCAATTCGCGGGCCTTGTCGAGCTTGCTGCCGGCGTTTTCCCCGGCCAAGACAAAATCGGTCTTTTTCGAGACGCTGCCTGAGACCTTGCCGCCCAGGTCCTTGATGGCGCGCTCGATCCCCAGGCGATCAAACCGCGCCAGCGTTCCCGTGACCACGAAGGTTTTCCCGGCGATCGCCGCGACCAGTTGCCGCTTGGGGCCATCGGCGGTGACGCGCACCCCCAGTTCGCGGAGTTCAAGGAGCATCTTTTGGTTTTCAGGGTCGGAAAGCCAGCCCCGCAGGCTCGCGGCGCGCTCCGGCCCGATTCCGTCCACCGAGGCCAGCGTCCCCTCATCGGCGGCCATCAGCGAGTCGAGGTCGCCAAACGCCCCCGCCACCGCCTCGGCCACCGTCTCGCCCACATGGCGGATGCCAAGGCCGCCCAGCAGCCGGGCCAGGCCCCGGCCCTTGCTGGCCTCGATTCCAGCCAGCAGGTTTCGCGACGAGGTTTCGCCCATGCGGTCGAGCGACTCGAGTTGTCCGGCGCCCAGCCTGTACAGGTCGGGCAGGTGCTTCACCAGGCCGGAATCCACCAGTTGTTCAACCATCTCCTCGCCAAGGCCCTCGACATCCATGGCGGCGCGCGCGCCGAAACTCCTGAGCCGCCTCTTGAGCACGGCGACGCATTCCCGCCCCTGGCACCGCCACACCGCGCCATCGGCATCGCGCGCCACGGCGGACCCGCACACGGGGCATTGGCTTGGAAAGACGAACGGCTGTTCCGTGCCGTCACGGCGGTCGTGCGCCGCGCGCGAGATGTACGGGATGATCTCACCCGCCTTCTCCACCACCACCATGTCGCCGACACGGATGTCCTTCTGGGAGATGTAATCGGCGTTGTGCAGCGTGGCGCGCGAAACCGTCGTGCCTGAAAGATGGACGGGTTCGAGGTTCGCCACGGGAGTGAGCGCCCCTGTCTTGCCCACCTGGATGTCGATCGACTTGAGCCGCGTGACGGCCTGCTCGGCGGCGAACTTGTAGGCCACCACCCAGCGGGGCGCCTTGGATGTGGCTCCGGCCCGCTCGCGCGCCGCGAGGTCGTCGAGCTTGATCACGAGGCCGTCGGTGTCGTAAGGCAAGCTGGCCCGCCTCTCGTCCCATTCCGCGATGATTTCCAGCACCTCGTCCACCGAATGGACCAGCCTGATGTGGCCGTTGACCGGCAAGCCCCATTCCTTGAACCGCTCCAGCGACTCCGCGTGCGTTAAGAAGCGGATTCCTTCCACCGAGCCAAGCCCGTAGGCGAACAGCCTGAGCCTCCGCCGGGCGCACTGCGCCGGGTCGAGCAGCTTCAGCGAGCCGGCCGTCGAGTTGCGGGGATTGGCGAATGGTTCCAACTTGTCGGCCCGGCGCGAATCATTGAGGCGCGTGAAGTCGTCGCGGCGCATGTAAACCTCGCCGCGAACTTCCAATAGCGGGGGCGGATTGTCACACAATAGGCGCAGCGGCAGGTCCCTCACGGTGCGCAGGTTGGCCGTGACATCATCCCCCTTCTCGCCGTCGCCGCGGGTGAGCCCCCGCGTGAACACCCCGTCCTCGTAGGTGAGCGAGATGGCCACCCCGTCGATCTTCGGCTCCACCGAATAGGCCACGGGACTGCCGGGGATGAGTTTCCTCAGGCGCGTGTCGAACTCCCTGACTTCCGAAGGCTGGTAGGTGTTGTCGATGGAAAGCATGGGAAGCCGGTGAACGACGGTGACGAACCCGTCGATGGGCGCCCCGCCCACCTTGCGGCTGGGGCTGCCGGCGCTGTCGAATTCCGGGTGGGCCTTTTCAAGGGAGATCAACTCGTCCATGAGGCGGTCGAATTCCCGGTCGCTGATCTCCGGCGCCGCGTCGACATAGTAAAGACGGTTGTGGCGGTCGATCTCGGCTCTGAGCGCCTTGATCCGCGCCTCGGGACTGGTCTTGGACACGAATGGGCCCCGCCTGGGTGCCTTGCGGCAAGCTGTTGTTCCATGGTGATTATGGCGCGGCCCGGGAAGCCGGCCAAGCTGTCGGTCAGGCCGCCCGCGCGGCCGGCGCCTGGTTGAGGCGCGCCGCGGCCATCGCGGCCAGCGACGCGGCATCGAGGCCCTGCCGCTGCAGCATGTGGTTCCTGGAGCCCACCGGACCCGCCAACCGCCCGGTGACTCCCGCGCACAGGAGGCGGCATGCCAGCCCCTCGCGGGCGATCGCCTGGCCCGCCAGCGATGAGAGGCCCCCGGTGAGGGTGCCTTCCTCGGCGGTGAGAACCGCGCGGTGCCCTCGCAGGATGTCGACCAGCTCGGGAGTGGGTTCAGCCGGCAGGTGGGCCATCACGCCGACCGAGGCGGACAGGCCCCTCGCCGCGAGCAACTCGGCTGCGGCGAGGCTTTCCAGGGCCATGGCGCCGGTGGCGAGGAACAGGATGTCGGTTCCCTCGCGAATGATCGCCGGCTCATTCCACGCGAATCGGCCATCGAGTCCGGGAACGGCGGCGTTGCCGCCCTTGCCCACGCGCAGGTAGACGGGATCCTCCTGCCTGAGCACGGCGGAAACCACGGTTCGCGTTTGAGCCGGGTCGGCGGGGGCCACCACGCGCATGCCGGGCAGGGCCCTCAGCGCGGCGAGGTCCTCCAGGGCATGATGGCTGGGTCCCGCGGCGCCATAGGCGTAGCCGCCGCCGATGCCGACCACGCACACGGGCAACCGGTGAAGAACCGGGCCGTTGCGGATCTGCTCGAAGCACCGGAGGGCCGCGAAGTTCGCGATCGAATAAATGAACGGCCGATATCCCAGCATCGCCAAGCCCGTGGCGATTCCGGCCATGTTCTGCTCGGCGACCCCGACATTGAGGAAACGGTCGGGGAATTCCCCCGCGAACGATTCCACCACGCTCCATCCCAAGTCGGCGGTGAGCAGGAAGATCCGGGCATCCTCGCGCGCCAGTTGGCGCAACTGGTCCACCAGCGCGTTTCTCATGCCGCCTCCAGGCCGGAGATGGCCTCGTCGAACTGCGCGGCCGTCATCGAAAGGTAGTGCCAGGCGACCTGGCCTTCCATGTATTTTACGCCCTTGCCCAGCACCGTTCTGGCCACCACGACCCGGGGCTTGCCGACGCCGCGGGGCGCCAGAATCTCGGCCAGGCCGGCCGTGTCGTGGCCATCCACTTCCACGGCCTCCCACCCGAACGCCTCCCATCGCGCCGCCATGGGGCCCAGGTTGAGCACCTCGCGAGTCGGCCCCAGGGCCTGCGAGCCGTTGAGGTCGATGATGGCCGTCAGGTGGCTCAGGCCGTGGTGCGCGGCGAACTGCGCCGCTTCCCAAACCTGTCCCTCGTTGCACTCAGCGTCGCTCAGTAGGGCGAACACCCGGGCGGGTGAGCGGCGCAGGCGAAGGCCATGGGCCAAGCCGCAAGCCACCGACAACCCCTGTCCAAGCGATCCGGTCGCGACATCGATCCCCTCGAGGCACGCCTCGGGGTGCACCCCCAGGTGGGTGCCATCGGCGCAATAGGTGGCCAGTGTTTCAGCGCTCATGATTCCGCCGTGGTGCATCGCCGCGTAGAGGGCCAGCGCGGCGTGTCCCTTGCACAGGACGAATCGGTCGCGGTCGGGGCGGTTGGTTCCCGCCTCACGCATCAGTCCGCCCCACAGGGTGGCCATGATCTCCACGACCGACAGCGACGAGCCGATATGGCCGACATTGGCCGCCCGGGAGCGCTCGAGAACCGACCTGCGGATCTTGCTCGCGAGGCCATTGACGCGCTCGATGATGACGGGATCTGGGGCCATTCCCGGGCTCCAATCATTCGCCAAGCCGAAGGCAAACCGGCCCGTGGCTTGAAATTCTAAAAGAGCCCTTCCAATGGAATCCAGCCGTGATGGCGTGGTGGGTGGGGTGCATCGGATCCAATGTCGGGAAAAAGCTTCATGGGCTTGGCCGGTTGGTTCCGATGATGCTTGCGACGATGGGAGATCGAAGGGCCAATGGCCCGATTTGGCGCGTTCGATCGGCGAACAATTGGCCGGACAGCAGCGCGTCGCGAGTGGACGCGCTCCGATCAAAACAGATCCAGCAGCGCGTCTCCGGTGCTGGCCGGGCGGGTGAAACCGTCGCGGCTCAGGCGTGTCTCGGGGGCGATTCCCAGCGAGTGCAAGATGGTCGCGCCGAGGTCTTGCACGCGGACGGGGCGATCCTTGACATAGGCGCCGATCTTGTCGGTTTCGCCGATGACGGCTCCGCCCCGGGTGCCGCCCCCGGCGAGGATGGCGGTCCAGCAGTTGGGCCAGTGCTGGCGTCCGGGCATGCGGTCGGGTTGGTTGATGCGGGGGGTTCGCCCGAATTCGCCCATGCAGACGACCATGGTTCGCTCGAGCAGTCCGCGGTCGCGCAGGTCCTCGATGAGGGCGGAAAGACCCTGGTCGAGGCATGGCAGACACCAGCCCATGCCATAGGATCCGTTGCCGAAGGCGTTGCCCATTCCCATTTCGCTGCCGTGCATGTCCCAGCTTGAAGCGGGTGGCCCGCCCCCCTTTTGGCCCGGGGCGTTGCCCGTCCAGCCGTTCACGGTGACGAAATTGACCCCGGCCTCGACAAGCCGGCGGGCCAGGAGCAGGTTTTGGCCGAGGGCGTGCATTCCATAGCGGTCGCGAACCTTGTCGGGCTCGCGCGCGACATCGAACACGGTGCGGCCTTGCCCGCTGGCGATCGATTGCGCCCTGTCGCGGAGGTTGTCCCAGTCCCTCAGGACGCCCGGAATGTCGGCTCCGCGGGCGCCCAGCGCCCCTAGCAGTTGGTTTCGCTCCTCCAGCCGGTCGGGAGGCAGCGCCGGCTGAAGCTCCTCGGGCGGCTTGAAGGAAGGCATCGCGGGGTGGTTGTTGGCGTTTCCAACGAACAAAGGCTGGTATTGGGCCCCGAGGTGGCCGCCCGATCCGATGTTCGGGGCGCAAAAGACGGGATCTCCCACGCAGCGGATCAGCCAGACATAGTTGGCAAGGTTCCGTTGGGTGGGCCGTAAACGGGATACGATAGATCCCAGATAGGGGGAATCAGGCGGGGCCGCCGACTGGCCGCTCAGCAGGTGATGCATGGCGTCGAAATGGTTGCTGATGTTTCCGACATGCGTCATCGAGCGGATGAGGGTGAGGTGCTGGGCCAGCGAGGGCAGCCGGCTGTGCAGTTCCGAGATGCGCATGCCGGGCACGGCGGTGGAAATGGGATTGTAAGGCCCCCTGATTTCGGCGGGCGCTCCGGGCTTGAGATCCCAGGTGTCGATGTGGCTCGGGCCGCCGCACAGCAAAACGAAAATGCACGACCTCTTGGCGGCTTCGCCGCGCAGGCCCTTGCCCGGATCGACGCTGGCGGCCACCATTCCCGGAGAGGCCATCGCCAACGCGCCAACCCCGCCGGCCTGCAGGATTTGCCGCCGCGACAGGCCATTGAATCCGTGGTCCATGGGAAGGCTCCTTGCGGGAGTAGGCGGGATCTTCCAACACACTACCCCATTTCGGGGCCGCGAGAACGGTTCCAATGGAACATTCCCGTTGGCTGGTTTCCAGTCCAAGGCCCGGATCCCGTCGCGCTTGTCGGACATGGAGAAGAGATTTGGGAGCTTGGGTAAAATCCACGGCATTTTGATGATAAAGGGGTAGTTTTCCGGGCGATTCCAGCCTTGCGGACATTTCCGCAACGCCGTTTCCGGCACCATGGACACTTCACCGGTCGATTTCAACACTCAGGCGTATTTATGCAGCTGAATGATCAATTATCGCATAAACATGCTGTTATTCGAGGGTTTTTCTGGTGGGTGCCGATTGTTGTGTCGCTTTGAGCCAATTTCAAATAACCGACCTGCTCAAGACTCCGGCACCCGCCATCATTCTGTTAGCCCTTCATGTCATTGAAGCGTCGAACGGCGCGAGTGACCTTTGAACTGGCTCTAGGTTGTTGAATGTCCGCGAGGGCCCCTCACTTCGTTCAGGGCTCCTAAGCATCGTTAGCCTTTGTCCGGCCTTCATATTGAGATCCATTCATCACTTAGGAGCCCTGAACGAAGTGAGGGGCGAGTCGATCAAGGAACAACACCAGGAGCCATAGCGGAAACAAAAGAGCCCCAGTGGAGCCGAATTAAGGGGGTCATATTAAAATAGACTCGATTTGCATTTTTATAGGTATCATCAATCCAACTCATCTATTTGAAGCCCGATCTAAACATTTCAGGCCATGATTCCACTGAATCGTTGGGCGACTTGGGCGAATGGGCATGGCTTGGATGGCCGGATTCCCATGCGACGGTGCCAGAGGGATTCCCGGCCCAGGCTCCCAAGGAGAAACCTGATGAAGATTCTCGTCACGGGCGGACGCGCATTCGACGACCGGAACCTGCTGTTCTCCGGCCTAGACAAGATTCATGCCGAAAATCCGATCACCATGATCATTCACGGGGGGGCCAAGGGCGCCGACGCCCTGGCCGGCGAATGGGCCGCGAGCCGGGGCGTGGCCGTCGAGGTTTTCAAGCCGAATTGGCGCCTCGGCCGGCACGCGGGACTCCAGCGGAACAACGACATGCTGGCCGCCAAGCCCGACCAGGTGGTTGCCGCGCCCGGCGGCAAGGGCACGGCCGACATGGTGGCGAAGGCCAAAAGGGCGTTATTGAAGGTCGTCCAATTGGCTAAATGATCCCGGCCCGGTCAGGCCCCCGCCGAGCGGGACTCGAGTTCCTGCCAGCGGGCGTAGAGGCGCTCCACCTCGCGCTGCGACTCCTCGAGAACCCGGCAGGCTTCCGTGAGCGCGGCGTGCCCCGCGGAGGACGCCTGCTGCACCGCCTCCTGCCTCCTGGCGGCCAAGTCCTCGGCGGCTTGCACGGCCTGCTCCATGCCGTCGAGTTCCCCTTGCTCCTTGTACGATAGCTTTTTGGGCTTGGCCTTGGGGGCGGGAGCTTGCCGCTGGGCCGGCGCCGCGGCCCGCGCCTCCGCGGCATCGGCCTCCTTGCGGGCCTTTTCCAGCGCCGCGAGCCACTGGCCCACGGTCGCGTAGCGGCCCACCCCTCCCGCGCCGTCGAGGCCGATCACCTCGGTGCAGACCCTGTCCATCAGTTCGCGGTCGTGGCTCACCAGGACAAGGGCGCCCGGAAAATCGGTGAGCGCCTCCTCCAGCACCTCGAGGGCCGGGATATCGAGGTCGTTGGTCGGTTCGTCGAGCAGTAGCAGGTCGGCGGGCTGGAGCATCATTTGCGCCATCCTGACCCGGGCCTGCTCGCCACCGGAAAGGGAACCCACGGGCACATCGATCTGCTCGGCCTGGAACAAAAACTGCCGGGCCCAGGCGGTGACATGGACGGGCCTGCCGCGGAAATGGACCTCGTCGCCGGCCGGGCAAAGGGCGCGCCTGAGCGTCTGGTTCGGGTCGAGCGCCGAGCGGCCCTGCTCGAACATCACGCGCCTGAGTCCCTCGGCGGGGACGACGGTTCCCGCGTCGGGGGCATGCTCTCCGGCGATGGTGCGGAGCATGACGCTCTTGCCGCTGCCATTGGGGCCCAGCAGGCCCAGACGGGTGCCGGGCATCAGCATGATGTCGATGCCCGAAAAGAGGCGCCTGCCGCCCATGGCCTTGGCGACGCCCTCGGCGACCAGCAACTTGCGCGACTGCCTGCCCGTGGAGACGAAGTCGATGCCCGCGGTGGCCGCGGCGGCGGTGCGCGCCTGGAGGTCGGCGAGTTCACCCCGGCGGTCGAGGGCATCCTCGATGCGCGAGGCGGCCTTGCGGGTGCGGGCCGCCGCCTTGCGGCCCAGCCATTCCGTCTCACGGCGCACCTGGTTGGCGACGGAGTCGCGCAGGCGCGCCTGGCCTTCCAGAAACTCCTCCCGGCGGTCGATGAACTGGTCGTAGGTGCCCTTGGCCCGGAAATACCCGGCGGGGTAGACGCGGCTGATCTCGAGGATGTCGTCGGCGACGGCTCGCAGGAAGGCGCGGTCGTGCGTGGCCACCACATACCCGAACGGGGCGCCGCGCAGCAGCCTTTCCAGCCAGACGATGCCGGGCAGGTCGAGGTGGTTGGTGGGTTCATCCATCAGCAGCAAGTCGGGCTTTTGGGCCAAGGCGCGGGCGATGCTCAGTCGTTTGCGCCAGCCACCGGAAAGCTGCGCGGCGGGCCTGGAATCGTCGTCGAAGCCCACCTGGGTGAGCGCGATGCTGGCGGCGGTTTCCTTCTCATGCTCCTCGGAATCGTCGTTGGCCAGCGCGTCGAGCACCACCTGCCTGATGGTGTGCCCCGGGGTGAAGACATCGTCCTGGGCCACGAAGGCCAGTCGCGCCGACCTCCTGATGGCGCGGATGCCCGCGTCGGCCGGAAGCGTGCCGGCGAGGATCTTGAGCAGGGTGGATTTCCCGGCGCCGTTGGGCCCGATGAGGCCGATGCGCTCGCCCTCGCGGATGTCGAAGGAGAGGTCGCGGAACAGGGGCCTGACGCCGAACGCCTTGGTCAAGCCCTGCGCGCCGAGAAGAACGCTCATGCCAATCCCCGAAGCCGCCAGGCATGCGGTTGCCGTGGCTTCATGGACTATACCGGAAACAGCTTTCGCCCTCAGGCGCATCACGCCCATGCTGGCAGGTAAGAGCCAACTTCAATGATTGGGGTTGTTCGAAACCCTTGTCCTTCCAATCGTTGTGGAAGGATGCCAGTCAGTCCCTCACGGCGCTGGGGGCTCTTGAGATCGGGCTTCAAATAGATCAGTTGGATTGATCATGCCGATAAAGTTGCCGATTAGAGCATGTTGAAAAGAGTCCCCAGCGGAGCTGCGAAGCACGGAAGCGAATGAGTGAAATTTAATGCACCCCACTCACTCCGCCTTCGGCTCCGCTGGGGGCTCCTTTTTATTTCTGTTATGGCTCCTGGTGTTGTTCCTTGATCGACTCGCCCCTCACTTCGTTCAGGGCTCCTAAGCGATGAACCGACCTCAATATGAAGGCCACACAAAGGCTGACAATGCTTAGGAGCCTCCAGCGAAGTGAGGGGCACTCGCGGACATTCAACAATCTGGCGCCAGTTCATAGTCACCCGCGCCGTTCGACGCTTCATGGACATGAAAGGGGTATCAGATTAATGGCGGGTACCGGGGTCTTGAGAAGGTCAGATATTTGAGGTTGGCTCTACCCGATTATCTCCCGCACAACCTTGCCGTGCACATCGGTGAGGCGGAAGTCGCGGCCGGCGAGGCGGTAGGTGAGTTTCTCGTGGTCGAAGCCCATCAGGTGCAGCATCGTCGCGTGGAGGTCGTGAACCGAAACAGGGTTTTCCACGGCGCGGAAGCCCAGTTCGTCGGTGGCGCCATGGGCGACGCCGCCCCTCACCCCGCCCCCGGCCATCCATACCGAGAAACCGTAGTGGTTGTGGTCGCGGCCCGAGAGCCCGGGAAGTTCGGCGACGGGTGTGCGTCCGAACTCCCCGCCCCACAGGACCAGCGTCTCGTCGAGCATTCCCCGGTTGCCCAGGTCGTCGAGGAACGCCGCGATGGCCCGGTCCCATCCTTGGGCGAGGGAACGGTGCTGGCGCTCAAGCCCGTCGTGGTTATCCCATGGCTGACCGCCGCCACTCCAGACCTGCACCACGCGCACGCCCCTTTCGAGCAAACGGCGGGTCAGCAGCAGTTGCCTGCCGTGGGTGGTGTCGCCATAGGCCTGGCGGACGCGGGCATCCTCGCGGGAGAGGTCGAGCGCGTCGAGTCCCTCGGCCTGCATGCGAAAGGCGAGTTCGAACGACTGCAAGCGCGCCTCGAGGGCGGAGGTGTCGGCCCGGCCCGCCATGTGGCGGCGGTTGAGGGCGGCGAGCAGGTCGTATTGTCCGCGCAGCGCCCCGGGCGCCTTGCCCGGATGCCTGAGGTTCTCCAGCAATTGGGCCGGATCGGTCCGGGAAGTGTCGAGGTGAACCCCCTGGTAGGCTCCCGGCAGGAAGGCGCTGCGCCAATTTTGCACGCCGACGATCGGCAAACCGCCCGGGCACAAGACCACGAAGGCCGGCAGGTTGGCTCCCTCGGTTCCAAGGCCGTAGAGGAGCCATGAGCCGACGCTGGGGCGGGGCAACCGGCCGTCCCCGGTATTCATCAACATCAGCGATGGCTCATGGTTGGGAACTTCCGCGCGCATCGAACGGATCACGCACATGCGGTCGGCATGGCGGGAGGCCGTGGCCTCGAACAATTCGCTCACTTCAAGGCCCGATCGGCCATGCCTGTGGAACCGGAACGGCGAACGCATGGCGCCGGCCGTCTTCCGCTCGGTTCGAAACGAGCCATCGGGAACGGGCTTGCCATGCCACCGGTCGAGCGCCGGCTTGGGGTCGAAGGTGTCCACCTGGCTGGGGCCGCCATTCATGAACAGGTGAACCAGACGCCTGGCCCTGGCCTTGTGGCCGGGCGCTTTTGGCGCCAGCGAATCATCCGTCGCGGCGAGCGCGGTGGCCCCCATGCCGAACGGCAGGGCGGCCAGCCACTCGCGCCTGTCAAAGGGCGTGGGTATCGGGGGAAGCGGCATGGGCGATCCTCAGTCGGCAAAGGAGAACGCGTTGCCCGCCAAGAGGGCCTGGGCCGCCTGACGGGGCCCATCGGGGCCCGCGGATTTCAGGAAGCTCTCCATGAGGCCGGCCTCCTCGGCGGTGGGTGTTCCCTGAAGGGCGATGCGGTACAGGCTCGCCGTCCACCCGGACGGGTTGGCGGGATCGCCGGCGCGCTTGGCCAGCGCATCGGCGCAGGCGATGCCGAAGGGATGGTTCATGAGCCAAAGGGCCTGAAGCGGCGTCGTGGTGATGTCTCGGCGAGGCGCGGCGGAATCAGGGCTGGGAAAATCGAACTGGCGAAGCAGGCCGGGAACCTGAAGCCGGTCGATGTGGAGGTAAATCGCCCGGCGGGGCGAATTGAGGTCGCGCGCGGACGGGCCTCCGGAGGACGGATCAAGCCTGCCGGAAACGAAAAGCATGGAATCACGCAGCGCCTCGAAGTCGAGCCGGCGCGGATCGCGCCGCGCGAGGAGGCGGTTGTCCGGATCCTTGGCCCGGGCTTCGGCCGTGGCCTCACCCGAGCGCTGCCAGGCATCGCTCGCGAGGATGGCGCGGAGCAGGCGGCGCGTGGACCATCCGTCGCGCGAGAGGGCGATGGCGAGGTGGTCGAGCAGTTCCGGGTGGCTCGGGAGGTCGCCTCGCGATCCGAAATCGCCGGGCGTGCGCGACAAACCCTCGCCGAAGCAGATTTGCCAGACGCGGTTGACCCAGACCCGGCCCAGGAGCGGATGACCGGGCGAGGTGATGGCCCGGGCGAGTTCCAGCCTGCCCGACCCCGCGCGAACGGGCGCCCGGTTGCCAAGGGAGGCGGGCACCTCGCGCGGAGCCGCCTCCCCGGGCCTGAGCGGGTTGCCGCGGAGGAAAACCCGTCCATCGACGGGTTCCGGGGCATCCACGAGTGCGTGGGCCCGGGGCGGCGCGGCCGGCCCGGAAACGCGCCATTGCTCTACCGAGGATCGCAATTGTTTCAAGACACCCTGGGCCGCCCTGTCGGGCAGCAGTTCCAGGTCGGAGAACGCCGTCGCCGCGGTGTTCCATGGCGAGGCCGGATCATCCCATGAGCGGGCAACGGCGGCATCGCGCATCCGGTTGGGCGCCGCGAAGGCGGAGGCGTAGGCCGCCGCCGCTTCCGGCAGGGAGCGGGGTTGCCTCGCCTTGAAAGCCTCGATGATGGGCGAGGGCGCGCCGCCCCTTGCCGCTTCAGTGGAAAGCAGCGTCATGATTTCCCCGGGGAAGGCATCGGGCCCCTTGCCCTCGATCGCCAGCCATAGCCTCCAGGCCGTGTCGGTCCGGCGCGCCGGGGCATCGAGCCAGGCCCGCCACCTCTTGAGCAGCGTCGGATTGGGATCATCCGGATCGGCCAGGAGCATGAAGTCGTCCTGTGGCGGCTTGCCCCGCAGCCTCGCCACCGCCACGAGATGATCCGCCAGGCGCCCCCTGGCGGCACCGAGCATTTTCTCATGTTTCCCATCGATGAATTCCGCCAGCGCGCGTTCCCTCGACTCGAGTTCCTCGCGGAAGCATCCGTATTCGTCGGTGGAGGGTTCCGGGGAGAAAAGGGGGGGCACCTCGGGTTCCACCGACGAGGCGAACACCGAGTGGAGGCTGTAGTAATCCCTCGAGGGAACCGGATCGAACTTGTGGTCGTGGCAGCGCGCGCAACTCACCGTGAGGCCGAGCAGGCCGCGGGTGACCACATCGATGCGGTCGTCAATGATGTCGTGCTGGTTGTTCATGAACCGTCCGCCCAGGGTGAGGAAGCCAAGGGCCGGGAGGTCGGCGGGGCCGCATTCGCCGCCTTGCAGGCGATCGGCGGCGAGTTGGGCGCGGACAAAGCGGTCGTAAGGCAGGTCGGCGTTGAAGGCGCGCGCGACCCAGTCGCGGTAGGCCCACGACCAGGGGAACGATCCGTCCTGGAAGAAGACATAGCCCTTGGTGTCGGCGTACCGGGCGACATCGAGCCAATGGCGCGCCCATCGTTCGCCATGGGCAGGCCCGGAAAACAGATGGTCCAGCGCCCTGTCCCAGGCCCCCGGGCGCGTGTCGGCGAGGAACGCTTCCACGGACTCGGGCCGGGGTGGCATCCCCGTGACCACAAACGCCGCCCTTCGCAGCAGCGTGCGGCGGTCGGCGCGCGGGGAGGCGACCAACCCCTCCGCCTTGAGGCGGGCGTTGATGAAGGCGTCGATCGCCCTTGCCGGGTCTCCGGGAACGGGCCTTTCGGCGAGAGGCTTGAGACCCCATGGATCGCCGATCATGGTTGTGCTCGCGCGTTCCGCGGGCCAAGGGGCGCCCCGCGCGATCCATTCTTCAAGCGAACGGATTTCCCCGGCGGCCAGCGGCTTGCCGGGCGGCATGCGAGGTTCGGCATCCGGCGCGAGCACCGCCAGCAAGCGGCTTTCAGCGGGTTTTCCGGGCACGATCACCGGGCCGGCGTCGCCGCCCTTCATGGCCCCCTCGCGGGTGTCGAGGCGCAGTCCGCCCTGCTGTTTTTTTGGCCCATGGCAGCCTAGGCACCGCTCAGCGAGCAGGGGGCGCACATGGCGCTCGAATCCGTCATCGGCGCGTGCGGCTACCGCCGCGCACAAGGTGAGGATGACGGTCAGCCAGGGCTTGCGCATGGGAATGTCGTTTCCAGGTTGATTCCCCGATCGTTGAATCCATATCCGTCGATGTCAATCCCTGGACAATTCCAACGAACTGAATCAGCCTTTCGTTACCCGATCATCTCCCGCACAACCTTGCCGCGCACATCGGTGAGGCGGAAGTCGCGGCCGGCGTGGTGGAAGGTGAGCCTCTCGTGGTCGAATCCCATCAAATGCAGGATGGTCGCGTGCAGGTCGTGCACATGGACGGGGTTTTCGACGGCGTGGAAGCCGAAAGGGTCGGTGGCGCCCACCGCCGTGCCGGCGCGCACCCCTCCCCCGGCCATCCAAACGGTGAAGCCGTAGGGGTTGTGGTCGCGGCCGTTGAGCCTGCCGAGGTTGGAGCCCGGCGTGGGAAGTTCCACCGTGGGGGTGCGTCCGAACTCCCCGCCCCACAGCACGAGGGTGTCGTCGAGGAGACCGCGGCGCCTGAGGTCGACAAGGAGCGCGGCGATGGCCTGGTCGCAGTCGCGCGCCAGGCGCCGGTGGTTGGCCTCGAGGTCGTCGTGGCTGTCCCAGGGTTGGCCGGCGCCCGTCCAGACCTGCACCACGCGAACGCCGCGTTCCACCAGCCTGCGGGCCAGCAACATTTGCCTACCCTGGGTTCCCTCGCCATAAAGCGCCCGCGTGGATGCCGGCTCCATGTCGAGGTCGAAGGCGTCCGACCCCTCCACCTGCATCCGGAAGGCCAGCTCCATCGAGGCGATCCGGGCCTCCAGCCTGGGGTCGGCCAAGGGGATGGGGGGCGGGGTGAGCCGCCTGAGCAGGTCGAGCTGGTTCCGCTGGGCCAGCGATGAAAGGGATGGGTGCCGGAGGTTTTCCACGAGGGATCTGGTGTCGGGCCTGCCGGTGTCAAGGGGCAACCCCTGGCAGGCGGCGGGCAGGAAGGCGCTTTGCCAGTTCTGGCCTTCCTGAACCGGCATGCCGTCGGGGCAGAGGACCACGAACCCGGGCAGGTCGCGAGCCTCGTTTCCAAGTCCCTGCACCAGCCAGCTTCCCAGGCTGGGCCTGACGAGGCGCTGCTCGCCGCAGTTCATCATCATGAGCGCCGGCTCATGGTTGGGGCTGTCGGTGCGCATCGACCGCACCACGCAGAGTTCATCGGCGCAATGGCGGGCCAAAAGGGGAAACATGTCGCTGACATGCAGGCCCGAATGCCCCCATTGGCGGAACCGGAACGGGGAGGGCATCGCGGCGCCGGTGGCCCGTTCGGTGGTCGGGACCGGCCCGGGAAAGGGCTTTCCCGCGTGGCGGGCCAGTTCGGGCTTGGGGTCGAACGAGTCGAGGTGCGACGGGCCGCCGTTCATGAACAGGTGGATGAGTCGGCGGGCGCGGGGCGCGTGGGCCGGCGCCTTGGGAACAAGGGGATCGGCGGAGGCCGCCCTTCCGGCGTTCATCATGGCCATGGCCAGCGCGCCGAGGCCGGTTCCCGAGGCCCTTAGCATGTGGCGGCGGTGTAGCGCGGCGGGTTCCATGCGCGTCATTCCACGAAGTGAAACGGGTTGCCGAGAACCAGCGTTTGCGCCAACTGGGCCAGCGGGGTGGGTGGCGGCTGCGCCGGGCCGGGGAAGCCGCGGGCGGCGTCGTGGGTGGCCCCTGTTTCCGCGTCGGTGACGACGGGCGCCCACAGGAACGAGTCGTAGCCGGGGTTTTCGCCCGGCCCGACGGCAAAGTCGAGGGACTGTCCCCTTCCAAGCCTGATGGGTCCGGCCGTCGTCGCCACTTCCCCATGGAGCGACTTCCACGAAGCGATGACCTTACCCCCCGGGCCGGCCAACCAGGCCCGCACGCCGTCGCCCCGGTAATCGGGATGCTCGAGCGTTCCGGCGATGTTCACGGTCATGTCGGCGGGCGCGGTGAACCTCCGGACCACGACCATGGGATGGTCGCTGGGCGGATGGCCACCCGTGGAGGTGAGGTGCATCTTGCCCGTGCCGGGGGCGGGCAGCAGGGGCGTGGCCTGCCAGGCCGAACCGGTGAAGCGTGAAAGGGGCGCGTAAGCGATGAGGGTGTCGTCCTTGACGCGGGCTTGTCCGCATGCCCAAGCCGACGGCGCCGCCACGCGCGCGGGCAGCGGTAGACCGAGGAACTTCCCGGCCTCGATATGTTCGCGGGAAGTCGGGTCGCGGCCCCAGGCGATGCGGAAGAGAGCGGTGACAGGGTCGCTTTCCATCCGCGCCCGGCGGGCCATGCCAGCGGCCTGCTCGATCACGAACGGGCTGTTGAGCAGGAACAGGCCCTGGGCGGCGGTGAGGGTTTCGAACCGGCGAGGCGTGCTGGTGTCCGGGCTGGCGGCGTCGAAGGCGCGGGGTGCCCCGGGCACGTTCTGCCTTTCCACATAGGTGTAAATGGTGCGGCGCCCCGACCAGGGCCAGGAAAGCACCGGCTCGGGCGGGCCGCCACGGGCCGCGTCCAGCGATCCGGAGGCCAGCAGCAGCTTGTCTCGAAGCGTTTCCCAGTCGATCCGTCGGAGGTTTTGGCGAGCCAGCAGGCGATTTTCCGGATCCAGTGTTTCCAGGTCGCCGCGGCGCGCGCTCGATTGCCGCCAAGTGGCCGATCCGAGGATCTGCCGGTGCAACCGCTTGAGGGACCAGCCGTTCGCGATGAAGTCGCGGGCCAGCCAATCGAGCAGGCCGGGGTGGGTGGGTTCCTCGCCCCGGGCGCCGAAGTCCCCCGGCGTGCGGATCAGCCCCTCGCCGAAGTGGTGCATCCAGACCCGGTTGACGACAACCCGCGCCAGCAGCGGGTGGTCGGGACGGGTGATGGCGTTCGCCAGTTCCAGCCTTCCGGAACCGGATCCGAGGGAGATGGGCGACCCGTTGGCCAGGCAGGCGACAAACCGCTTGGGAATCTCGGCACCCTGGCGGAGGGGGTTTCCCCTCTTGAACACGCGGGCCCTGGGCGGATCGGGAATATCCTCGAGGGCCATGGCCCTGGCCAGCGCCGGGGGCGTGATCGCCCTCCATTCATCGGCCTGGCGCTGGAGGTCGCGCTGGGCATCGCGGTCGGCCCGGCCCAGCAGCTTGCCGGTCTGTTCGGGCGGCACATCCAGCGGTCCGCCCGGACCCGCGAGCACGGCGCGGTAGGTTGCCAGCGCCGGGTCGCCCTTGGCGGCGGCGGAAAGGAGCGCGGCAACCCGGCGGGCCAGGTCCATGTGCGTCGCCGGCGCCGGTTCCAGCAAGCCGGCGGCCCAAGCGGGGCTTTTGGGGGCTTCCTGCCGCCGTTTCATGACGGCCTTGTCCCATTCCCCTCCGGAAGCCGGCGCCAGCGCCTTCCATGTCGACCACAGCGGATCCAAATCCGGCCGCATGGACAGGAATTCGCGCCATCGCGCCACCAGCGTCGGGTTCAGGTCGTGTTCGCGGGCCAGGTCGGTTTGCAGGGCCGTGTCCGCCGTGGCGGCCAGAAGGTGCGGAGCCACCGCCTCGGGCCGGGAAAACCCCGCGATGAGGTCGCCCCGGCGCCGGCGGACATAATCGTCCACTGCGTCATCCCGCCTCTTTTGTTCCGCCTGGAACGCCTGCTCCGCGGGCGTGAGGGAACCGGTGCCCAGCAGGGGAAGGTCGTCGGGCTCGCGACTGGCGGCGAGCACCGCGTAAAGCGAATAGTAGTCCTCCATGGTCACCGGATCGTTCTTGTGGTCGTGGCAGCGGGCGCAGGCCACCGTAAGGCCCAGCAAGCCGCGCGTGACCACATCGATGCGGTCGTCGAGGATGTCGTGCTGGTTGTTGAGGAATCGGCGGCCGACCGTGAGGAAGCCGAGCGCCGCGAGGTTTTCCCGTCCGGGCCCGCCTTCCGGATGAAGCTTGTCGGCGGCGATCTGCTCGCGCACGAAGCGGTCATAGGGGATGTCGCGGTTGAGCGAGTCGATGACCCAGTCGCGGTAGGTCCAGGCGAAATGGAGATGGCGATCCTCGAGGAAGACATAGCCCTTGCTGTCGGCGTAACGGGCGATGTCGAGCCAGTGCCTTGCCCAGCGCTCGCCGTACGCCGGATCGGCCAGGAGCCGTTCCATCGCCAGCTCCAGCCGGGCCGGATTGGGCTCGGCGAGGAACCCGGCGCGTTGCCCGGCGGATGGGGGAAGTCCCGTGATCGAGTGGTGGAGGCGCGCCAGCAGCACTTCCGGCGCCGCTTCGGGCGAGGGTTTCAGTCCTTCCTTCTCAAGCTTGGCCAGCACGAAGCGGTCGATGGGATTGCGGATCCAGGCGGCGTCATGAACCTCGGGGGGCCGGGTGTCGAGCCAGCCCTCGGTGGCCCACGGCTTGGTGCCGGAGGCCCATCCCAAGGCACCTGACAGCAAAAGCAGGGTGAATATGAGTGCGGCGGGTGGGCGCATGGCGACACATTTCCTTATTAACTATCGTACCGTTGGATCGGGACTCCGTTCCACCCAAACCCGCTTGTTTTCCAAGGTTGCGGCCCATTCGCATGGTAAGTTGAAACTGTTGGTTCCGGCGTTTGGGCAAACCTGAAGGGGCGTCTGATGAGCACGCAGGGGGGCAAGACATGGGGTGGCAGGTTTTCCTCGGGCCCGGACGCGCTTGTGGAGGCCTACACCGAGTCGATCTCGTTCGACCATCGCCTGTACCGGCACGACATTGCCGGCAGCCAGGCCCATGCGCGGATGCTGGCCCATGTGGGGCTGGTTTCGGCGGAGGAGTCCGCCGCGCTGGTGAAGGCGCTGGGTGAGATCGCCACGCATATCGACGAGGGCCGCCTGGCCTGGCGCCGCGACCTGGAGGACATCCACACGCATATCGAGGTGGAATTGATCAGCCGACTGGGCGACACGGGCCGCAAACTGCACACCGGCCGAAGCCGGAACGATCAGGTTGCCACCGCGATGAAATTGTGGACCCGTGACGCTCTTGACCGCGTTGTCGTTGGAGTGAGCGGATTGCAGCGCGCCTTCGTGGACGCCGCGGAGCGCGAGGACGGCGTGATCTTGCCGGGCTACACCCACCTTCAGCGGGCGCAGCCCGTTTTGGCCCCGCATTACTATCTGGCCTATGTGGAGAAACTCGAGCGCGACCGCGGCCGCCTGCTGGATGCCCGGGCCAGGCTCAACTGGCTGCCGTTGGGTGCCGGGGCGCTGGCGGGGTCTTCGCTGCCCCTCGACCGGGCCTTCGTGGCCCGGGAGCTGGGTTTTGACGGCGTGGCGGCCAACTCGCTCGATGTCTCGTCGGACCGCGACTTCGCCGCGGAGTTCCTGTTCGCGCTCACCCTGCTGGCGACCCACCTGGGCGGCTGGGCCGAGGAATGGGTTCTCTGGGCGACCACGGAATTCGGTTTCCTCGAGCTATCCGATGCCTTCTGCACCGGCTCGAGCCTGATGCCTCAAAAGAAAAACCCCGATGTGCTCGAACTGATGCGCGGGCGCACGGCGCGCGTGAACTCGTCGCTGCAGCGGATCCTGGTGATCCTCAAGGGATTGCCGTTGGCCTACAACCGCGACCTCCAGGAGGACAAGGAAGCGGTCTTTGATGCCGTGGACACGGTGGAGAGGTCGCTGGCCGTCGCCGCCCCGCTGGTGGCCTCGAGCCGATTGCGCCGGGACAGGATCGGCGCGCGGCTGGAAGAAGGCTTCCTCGATGCCACCACCCTGCTGGAACACCTCGTGAAGCACGGGATGCCGATGCGGACGGCCCATGAGAGTGTGGGCAAACTGGTCCGGCAATGCGAGGAGAACCGGTGCCGGCTGGCGGAATTGCCCGCCGGGAATTTCAACTCGATCGTCCCCGGCCTCGCTCCGGGGGTATATGAGGTGTTGGGAGTTGAAAAGGCGCTGGCGGCATTCCGCACCGAGGGATCGACGGGTCCCAAGGCGGTGGCGTCGGCGCTGGCGGCTTGGAAGGCGCGGCTGGCTGCGCGCTGATTCCGCTCCTTGGCATGGGAACCGACGGATGGACCACTTTCATTACCGAGACCGCGTGCTGTTCTGCGAGGATGTGCCGGTTTCCGAACTGGCGCGCGTCTACGGCACCCCCCTGTATGTTTACAGCGAGGCGACGCTCGTTCATCACCTCACGAGCATCCAGAAGGCGTTCGCCGACGCCAACCCGCTCATCTGCTACAGCGTGAAGACCAACGGCAACCTTGGCATCTGCAAGGTGGTGTGCCGGCATGGCAGCGGGTTTGATGTCACCAGCGCCGGTGAGATGCACCGGGCCATCCTCGCCGGGGCACCGGGCCGGAAGATCGTGTTCGCGGGGGTCGGCAAGACCGACGCCGAACAGGAACAGGCGCTCCGCGCCGGGGTTTTCCTGTTCAATGTCGAAAGCGAGGAGGAACTCCACGCCCTAGGGGAGGTGGCGCGCCGGATTGGCGTCGTGGCGCCGGCGGCGCTCCGGGTGAACCCCGACCTGCCCCCCAAGACGCACGCCAAGACCGACACGAGCGTCAAGGGCGTCAAATTCGGCCTCGACATCGAGACGGTGCTTGATGTCGCCAAGGGCGTCGTCGGCCACCCCAACCTCAAGGTGCGCGGCCTCCACATGCACTTGGGCTCCCCGATCCTTTCCGTCGAGCCTTACCGTCAGGGGATCGCCCGCGCCGAGGCCCTCATCCCGGCGTTGCGCGCCCAGGGCCACCACATCGACATCCTCAACATGGGTGGCGGATTCGGCATCAACTACCGCAAGTCCGAGGCCCAGCCCGCCCAGGCGTTCGCCGAGGTCATCGTTCCCGCGGTGTTGAAGCTTGGCTGCTCGCTCGTTCTCGAGCCGGGGCGATTCATCGCCGGCAACTCGGGCATCCTCGTCAGCCGGGTCATTTATGGCAAGGAATCGGGCGGCAAGAAGTTCGTCATCCAGGATGCCGCCATGAACGACCTGATCCGTCCCACCCTGTACGATTCGTTCCACCGCATCTGGCCGGTGGCCCCCGCGCCGGGATTCCCGGCGCCGCCCGAGGACCACGAGGCCGATATCCCCGGCGCCGACCCGGTGGATGTCGTCGGCCCGGTCTGCGAGTCGGGCGATTTCCTCGCCAAGCAGCGGCGGCTTCCGCCCCTCAGGCGGGGCGACCTCCTGGCGACCTTCTCCGCCGGCGCCTACGGCATGTCGATGGCCAGCAACTACAACAGCAGGCCGCGCGCCGCCGAGGTGATCGTCTCGGGCGCCAACCACCGGTTGGCCCGGCGCCGCGAGACCTTGGAAGACCTGGTGGCATGCGAGCGGGACCTCGGCTGAGGGGAACTACCATGATGCGGCTCAGGCGATGGGGTGGAGTGTTCGCGCTTTCATGCGCCCTTGTCGTTATCGCTTCCGTCGAGGTTGTCGCGCAGGACGACAAGCCCGGCAAGGCGCAGGCGAAGGAAGCCGACGACGCGGACGAGTTGCCCAAGGCGCTGGGTGAGCTTCCGACCACGGTCACCGGCCTGGCCGAGGCCTTCGCCTTCCAGAGGCAGCAGGGGCAGCACGACTTGGCGGCGCGTTACTTCATGAAGTTCGTCGCGGCGGCCAAGGCCGTCGAGGCCGAAAAGCGACCGGCCGAGCTTTCACCCGTCATCACCGGGGAATACCGGCTCCAGTTCATCGCGCTTGACAGCTTGACCAAGGAGGTTGTGAAGATCGACAAGGGGCGCGGGGAGCGCTTCCTCGCCGCGGTGAAGGAATACGAGCAGATGCTGTCGGAGGTGATCCGCGACAGCAACAGCAACGAAAACCTCGTGAAGCTGGCGGAACTGGTCATCGAGCCGGCGAGCTATTCCCAGGCGATCGACGGGCTCAAGAAGCTTGGGGGGCGCGGCACGGCCCTTCTCCTGGATGTCGCCCAGCGGACCCAGGAGGAAGGCGACAGGCGCATCGTCACGCGCGCCCTGCTCGAGCTGGGAGCGGAAACGATTCCGGCGCTGGTCGGCGCGCTCACCATGCCGGATCCCATATGGAGGCAGCAAGTCCTCGCCGTGCTCGAGGCCCGCGCCGAGATCGGGCAGGACATGGGCACGATCGAGCCTGCGCTGTGGATGGTGGTGACGGATGACAAGTCCGGCCCGGCGATGAAGGTGCTGGCCCGGAGGCTTCTGGGGCGGCTGCTCAAGACCGACCTCGACCGGCTTCCCGAGCCGGGCCGCCGGCTCACCCAGTTGGCGGAGCTGTTCCTGAGGCGCAAATATCCGTTTTCCGATCCGGAGAACCTGCAGGTGTGGCGGTGGACGCCCGCCGGCCTGGTGCCCGGAGTCGCCGACGGGGCCAAGACGGCGCTTGTCCGCCGCGACGAGGCCGAGGCCTACTGGGGTGAGAAATCGGCCCGGGCCGCCGTCGCCATCCGTCCCGGCGACAACCGGGCCAAGGAAATCCTGCTGGCGTTCCTGATGCAGTCGCCGCCGGTTCCCGCCAGCGCGCCGCTTGGCGCCGCCCGCCCCGACCTGATGGCCCTTCTGGCGGGCCAGGATGCCGCCACCCTCGAGGCCTTGCTCAAGCTCTCGCTGCAGCTCGAGAGGCCGGGAATGACCCGCCACCTCCTCGAGACGCTGGCCGCGCGCGCCGACTTCAGCGCCTCCGAATTGTGCCAGCGGGCGCTCGACCATGGAGACCGCCGCGTGCGCATGGCGGCGATCGAGGTGCTGGTCCGTTTTCCCAAGCCGCCCTCCCATGCCGTCGCCGCGAAGGTCGTGGACAACCTCACGCAATTCCTCGCGGCGTCGGCGATGGCCTCGGGGAAGAAGGGAAGGGCCGTGGTGGCCATGGCCAGCCCGGCGATCCGGGCCGAGGTTGTCAGGGCTTTGGAATCGACGGGCCGGGTGGTTGAGACGCTCGACACGGGCCGCGAACTGGTGAGGCGAGTCAGGGCCGCCGCCGATGTCGACCTCGTGGTCATCGACAGCAACATTCCCGACCCGGACATGGCCGGTGTGCTGGCCCAACTGGCCGCGGACCCCGCCGCCGCCGGCCTGCCGGTCGTCGTGGTTCCCTCGGCGACTCCGCGGTCTTTGGCCCAGATCTCGTTCCGCTACCAGGCCCTGTCATCCCGTCGCGGTGAACAGGAGGAATCGGTGAGGCGATACCTGAGGGAACGCGACGAGCTCATGAAGGCGCAGGAGGCCGAGCGGGCGGCGCTGGAGGAGAGTTATGCCCAGTTCCGCAAGGAGAACAAGGGCAAGCTTCCGGAGGACCAGCAGAACAACTACAACGCCCGCCTCAAGGAACTGAGGGAGTTCCAGGCCAGGCAGGTGCAGGAACTCAACACCATCAACCTGGTCGGCCGGCAGGCCGAGGAGGAGATCGCCCGCATCGACAAGGTGCAGGCCATCCTTCGTGCCGAGCGCAACGACCTGGTGCTTTCCCGCCAGCAGAAGCTGGAGCGTCATTTCTCCGGTCAGCCGGGCTTGCGGGTGGTGGGCGAGGGCTATGCCGCCGACCCGGGCCTGATGCGCCTGGCGCTGGCTTCATGGAACCTGGCCGACGCGGCGGTGCTGACCGACGAGGAGAAGAAAGTGCTGACGGTGAAGGCCGCGGTGATACTGGGCCGCATGGCCCGCGGCGAGATCCGGGGATACGACATCCGCATGGCCGCGGGCGCGCTCGACGCCATCAGCGAGCGCACCGACCTGCCGCCCGAGGCGGCCTTGGCGGTGGTTGCCGCGCTGGCCGAGTTGCCCGGAGGCGTGGCCCAGGCCCGCCTGGCGACGATCGCCGGCAACGCCACGGCACCTCCCCCGTTGAGAATGGCTGCCGCCGACGCCTTGGCGGTGCATGCCCGGAGGAACGCGAGGCTGATCACACCCGACCAGGTGGACCGCCTCCGCGTCGCGCGCGACCAGGCGAGTCCGGGCCTGAAGGTAGTCCTGTCGGGGGCACTGGCGCACCTGGGCCGTCCGCTCGACGCCAAGGCCTCGGCGGAGTTCTCTCCCGCCAAGCCTCCCGAACCCAAGCCCGCCGACGCGCCCGCTCCCAAGGCCGCTGATGGCGATGGCGCCAAGCCCAACAACTAACATCCTCCGGAGCGGCGAACCGCGTTGAACGACTCCGCCCCCAGCCTTCCGCGACTTCCCTCGCGCGGTGCCGACTCCCACAAGGGCGATTTCGGCAAGGTGTTGATCGTCGCCGGCAGCCGGGGAATGGCCGGCGCCGCCGTGTTGGCCGGCCGGGCCTGCCTCAGGGGCGGGGCCGGTTTGGTGACAGTGGCCACCCCGGCATCCCAGCAGGTCGTGGTGGCGTGCGGTTCTCCCTGCTACATGACCATCGCCGCCGCCGAGGATTCCGAGGGGCGAATCCACCCAAGCGCCGTTTCAGCCCTGGCCGAAGAGGCGATGCGCCGGGGCGTGGTGGTGCTCGGGCCGGGGTGCGGTCCCGTCCCGGCGCTGGCATCGCTGGTTGAAAGGCTGATTCGCGAGCATCCGGGCAACCTGGTCCTTGATGCCGACGCCCTCAATGTGATCACGCCCGCCGTTTTGGCCTCAAGGAAGTCCGGGGGCGGAACCGTCATCACGCCGCACCCCGGCGAGTTTGCCCGACTGGCCGGAGAGGAGATCTCTCGGGTGCAGGCCGACAGGCAATCCATGGCGACGCGGTTGGCCCGTGAAACGGGCGCCGTCGTCCTGCTCAAGGGGCGCGGCACCGTGGTCGCCGACGCCGCCAGGGTGTTCATCAACGCCACGGGAAACCCGGGCATGGCCACGGGCGGATCGGGCGATGTGCTGTCGGGTTTTCTGGGAGCGCTCCTCGGGCAGGGGATGGCGCCCTATGAGGCTGCGGTATTGGGAGCCCACCTGCACGGATTGGCCGGCGACATCGCCTCGGTCGACTTCACCCAGCCGGGAATGATCGCCTCCGACCTTGTGGATTATCTTCCCGCGGCCATGGCAAGGCACGCCCGCTGCTAGGATGAATATGGCTTGCGGGAGGGGGTGCTGACATGGCGACGAATGTGCTGGGCGGTCCGCTCCAATCATGTTGCATGGACCCGGTGACGGGTTTCTACCGCAACGGCAGGTGCGACACCGGCCCGGGAGACCACGGCCTCCATGTGGTTTGCGCCCTCATGACCGACGATTTCCTGCGGTTTTCCAAGTCCCGTGGCAACGACCTCTCGACCCCCGTGCCGCAGTGGGGCTTTCCGGGCCTGAAGGAAGGCGACCGCTGGTGCCTGTGCGCGACACGCTGGAAAGAGGCGCTCGACGCTGGAATGGCGCCGAAGGTGGTTCTCGAGGCGACGCACATCTCGATGCTGGAATTCGCGACAATCGAGGAACTTCAGGCCCATGCCGTGGATGCTGGCGAAAAATAGCCGGTCATTTCCCGAGCCTGAAGTTCACCTCGTTGGCACCTTCAAGCAATTCAACCTTCAACTCCGATTCCGAGTTGTATCTCGCCGGAATCGCCTCGGCGAAAACAAATGGCGAATGTCCGTAAACCGGCTCCTTCAGCCTTTCCCCCGTCGACTTGGACCAGCGGATTTCAATCTTGTAGTCGCCCGGCGGCAACTGGGACTCGGGATAGATGATGTACCTGCCCCCGGTGACGGCCGCGCCCGCCGCCGGTTGGTCGGTCGCGGCGTCAATGAACGAGATGATCCCGCCATCAACGGCCTCCCCGTCGATGGTCACTTCTCCCGTGGCGACGGCCACGGACTTGGGCTTGGCGGCGCATCCGGCGACCGTGAGGGCAAGCCCCATGGCCAGCCAGGAAATGACCTTGGACATGGATGGGTCCCGATGGAGCGTTCTTGAGACCAAGTGGGGCCGGGCGAGGCTATTCGCCCCGGCCAAGCCCGAATGTTGAATGATGGCCCGAAGAAGCTGCTACTTTTCGGAAACCTCGATTCCGAGATTGGTCATCAGGGCCTTGGCCTTGGACTTCAGGGTGGCGCCCGATGCCGTTTTCAGGTCGTCCAGTCCCGCCTTGAGGATGTCGGCCTTCTCGGGCGAGGACTTGCGGACCTCGTTGACCATGAAGTCATAACTGGTCACCTCGCTGGTTACGGGTTGTCCTTGGGCGTAATTTTGCAAGGTGGATTTGACTTGGTTCATCACATCGGGTTGAACAACCTTGATCGTCTCCTCCTTGACTCCGCAACCGGCAACCAACGCCACGGCGCAGGCGAACAGCAAAGGCAAACATGTCCTTTTCATGGGTTCCCCTTTCGGATGATTGTTGTGGTTTGGCTTAAAAATCACCCGGGGGTTGGCCGTCACTGCGGTTCCCGAGTCGCTGGAAAGTGACGAGGTTGATGGAATCGCGGATAAACTTCACCGATCCATCGCCAAGCACGACATTCACGCCTCCGGAATGCAAGCTGCGGGGCGGAATAATTCCCGGACCCCAGTCGTGAGAACCCCCGGGGCAGCAGTTTCCGCCGGCGCTAGGCCAACTCCAGTTCGGGGGAGCGGCCGTGTTGAAGGCGGATTGCGTGGCGGAATACCACAGCGGAAGGGTGCCGTTCGCGGATAGAATGCCCTGCGGACGGTTCCTTGCGGCGGCCCCGATGGCATCCAGTTCGGCGGCCGTGGCGAAATCCTTGTTCGCGACGCTGTTGTAAAGCGCGTCTCCGGCAAAGAAAATGTCGAAGGGATATTTGCCGGGGCCAGCCGTGGCCCTGGCGTTGCTTCCAGAAAGGAATTCGCCGGCCATGATGGTGTTTGAGGTGCCATCAGAAACATCGGCCATCCTGTTTTGCTTCGTCTGTGAGATAAAGCCGTTGGATGACCCGTCCCAGTTCGCAAATACCCGGCTACCGTAGCACCAGCCATAATTCGACCCGGGGCCATCCCAGCCCCGGTTGTTGGCGCCCCTTCGGGGACCAGGGATGGCGGATGGGCACACCATCGTCTTGATGGCGACATTCATCGCACCGTTGTAAGCGTTGCTCCAGGCGGTTCTATTGCCCGCCCCGGCGGTGGAGACCCCTTGGGCGGGAGCATTGGTTGGAACCGTCACGGACTTGAATACGGCATCCTGCTCGATGTAGGGCAGGATCCAGAAGGTTGCGCTCAAGGATTCCCACACATTGGTGCCAATCTGCTGCTGGTTGGCCGGGAACTTCTGGTTGGCGTCGTGGTAGCTGTGCATGGCGATTGCCAACTGCTTGAGGTTGTTGGTGCAACTCATGCGATTGGCGGCCTCGCGGACCTTCTGGACCGCCGGTACCAACAGGCCGATCAGCACGGCGATGATCGCGATGACCACCAAAAGTTCGATGAGCGTGAACCCGAATCTGGGTTGAGCCTTGGCGGAGAGAGCCATGGGCCGACCTCCTTGCTGCATGAAGTAAAAAAGATGTAATGGGAAACCTGAGTTGGGTTTCCCAATGAAATGTACGCCAAAAATTCATCCAATGTCAAGCAACCCGGGCCTTGCCCCCCCCTAATTTTTGAGTTCCGCCATGGTTGAACCGGAACCCTTGGCACCGGTTCGGAATATGCATGGTTGCTTGACCGATTTCACAGCTGTTGCGACGATGCTTGAATGAAAACCTGTTTTTCCCGACTGATGATCGCCCTGCTGGCCGGTATAGCCGCCGGTTGCCAGCAGGGTGAAGGCATCGAGGCCTACACGGCCCCGAAGGATGCCCACATGGTGGCCGGTCCGGTGACGCCGGACACGCGGACGCTCGCGGCGGCCATTTACCGGGATGACGCCACATGGTTCTTGAAATTGATGGGCCCCATGGATGGTGTCGCCGCCCTTGAGCCGGCATTTTCCACCATTCTCAAGGGCGTGCGGTTCGCCGGGCCCGGAACCCCGGCCACATGGGCCCTTCCACCGGGATGGAAAGAGGAAAAAGGCACCGGTTTCCGCGTGGCCACCTTGAAGCCGCCCGAGGGAAAGCTGGAAGTGGCGATCACCCGGTTTGACGGCCAAGCCGGTTCGGTGCTGGCCAATGTCAACCGTTGGCGCGAGGAATTGGGCCTGGAGCCGATCAGGGAATCGGAACTGGCGACGGCGCTGGTGAGCGAAAATGTGGGCGGGGTGACCGTCCAGAAGGTCGACCTGACAGGCAAGAAGAAAGCCAAGTCCGGCATGAGGCCGGGAATGGGTGCCGCGCCGTTCGCGGCGGGGGGAACCCCGCCGCCGGCCCGCAAGCCTTCCGAGGAATCGGCCGAAGGGCTCAAGTACAGGCTGCCCGCCGGATGGAGGGAATCGTCGCAGAAGGTGACCTTCGCCGCCCGGGTGATCGAAATCGAGGGTGCCCCTGGCGTGAAGGCCACCTTCACCCCGCTCTCCCCGCAGGGAGGCAACAGCCTCGACAATGTCAACCGCTGGCGGCAGCAGCTGGGCCTCGCCCCGTGGGTGCAGCCCGACCTCGACCGCGAGGGCCAGGTGGTGCCGACGGAAGCCGGCCCGGCGATCGTTGTCGACCTTGCCGGCGGCGGCCAGAAACTCTTGGGCGCCGTGCTCAAGAGGCCCGACGCCGTTTGGTTCGTCAAACTTTCCGGGCCCGCGCCCGTGGCCGCGCCCCTGCGCGAGCCGTTCCTCGATCTGCTGAAGTCCGTGCGATTCGACTGACCCCCCGAGCGACCCCATGCCATGAGCGAGACGCCCCTTCACGCGGAAGCCCAGGGACACAAGCCCCCCGGGACGGGCGCGCCGAACCCGGCGATGCTCGTCCTGAAGCCGCTGGCTTCCCTGAGGATCACGGTTATCCTGTTCGCGCTTTCGATTGTGCTGGTCTTCTACGGGACGCTGGCGCAGAAAGAGCAGGATATCTGGGATGTCGTGAACGAGTATTTCTGGTCGTGGTGCGTGTTCATTCCCAACCGCCTCACCACGATGTTCCTGCAGTTGTTCTTCGACCTGCCGTCGTCGATGAACGCGCCGGGATCACTGCCGTTTCCCGGCGGAAAGCTCATCTTCTGGGCGATCACCGTGAACCTGCTGGCCGCCCACGCCACGCGCCTCCGGGTGTCGTGGGAGAGGTCGGGCGTGCTCCTCATCCATGGAGGGCTGGTGCTCATGATGGTGGGCGAGTTCCTCACCCGCGAGTTCGCCGTGGAAAGCACCATGACGCTGGTCACGGGGGGCAAGGCGTCGTTCGTGGAAAGCAACCGTCATGTGGAACTGGCGTTCATCGACCCTTCCGACAAGGAAAACGACAAGGTCGTGGTGGTTCCCGGAACGGTGTTGGAAAGGGCGGCGCGAACCGGCCAGCCGATCGACGACCCGCGCCTGCCATGTTCGGTGACGGTGCTGAGCCTGTTTTCCAACAGCGACATCCGCGACCGGGGCAAGGACGAGCCTGAATATGCCAGCCGGGGCGAGGGCAAGGAACTCACCGTGCTCGAAAGGCCGCGGGTCAACGGCGTCGACCAGGACCAGAAGGTGAACATGCCCGCGGCGCTGGTGCGCCTGACCGACCGCGATGGGACCGACCTGGGCACTTGGCTGGTCAGCACCTGGTTGCAGCTCACCCGCTCACCCCGGCCGCAGAAGGTTGCCGCCAAGGAGGGGGAAAGGTTGGTGAGCCTCCGCTTCAGGCGCACCTACAAGCCCTACACGATCACCCTCGAGGAGTTTCGCCACGAGGTGTACCCCGGCACCAACAAGCCGCGCAACTTCCAAAGCGACATCCGCCTCGAGGACGCGGAAATCGGGGTGGACCGACCCGCCACCATCCGCATGAACGAGCCGATGCGCCACCGCGGCGAAACCTTCTACCAGCACCAGGCTCTCGCCGGCGATTCCGGCAGCGTGCTCCAGGTGGTGAGGAATCCAGGCTGGCTGCTGCCCTACCTGTCGTGCGCCGTGGTGTCGCTGGGAATGCTCGTGCATTTCGGCATCAACCTGTCTCGCTTTCTCCGGAGGACGACATGAGCCAGGTTCCAGGCGCCAAGGGCCTTCCCGGGATACCGCTGGCCGGTTGGCTGGTTTCCGGCGCCGTTGTCGGCGCCCTTTCGTTCATGATCGTGGCGATGAGCTACCGCAGCTCGAGCTACGACCTTGAGAAGTTCGGCCAGTTGCCGCTGCAAAGCGGCGGCCGGCTCAAGCCCTTCGACACCCTGGCCCGCACCAGCCTCCAGGTGATCACCCACCGCACCGAGTTCACCGACCCCGAGGGACGCTCCCGTCCGGCCACCGAGTGGCTGCTCGATGTGATGACCTCGCGCCTGACCGACAAGGGCAGGGCCGAGAACCTCAAGATCTTCCGCGTGGAAAACGACCAGGTACTCCGCCTGTTGGGCGTTGAGCGGCGGCAGGGACTGCGCTACGCCATCAACGAGTTCCGCGACAAGATGGCCGACATCGAGAAGGCGGCGGGAGAGGCGGCCAAGGTGGATCCGGCCCGCCGCGATGTCTACCAGAGGCAACTGCTCGAGCTTACCCGGCACCTGGAACTGTACATCCAGATCGCCACGCTCACCCTGCCCGAGACGGGCCTGATTCCACCGGAGACCCCCCCGACGGGCGAGGAAACCGCCGACGACCGCTGGCTCACCTTCCAGGAGGCGATGGTGGCCACGCGCGAGGGCAGGTCGAATCCCGCCACGGAGGCCTTCGGCCGCGTCCTCCTCGCCTACGCCCAGCAGAAGCCCGCCGACTTCAACAAGCATGTGGACGCCTACCAGGAGATCCTCCAGGAGCGCGTCGCGGCGCCGGCGATGGCCAAGGTGCGCATGGAGCAGGTGTACAACGCCGTCAACCCGATTTACCTTGCATGCGTCCTTTATGTCTGCATCCTGCTGGCCACGCTGGCGGGCTGGATGATGGGCGACAAGGTGATCGCCGTGCAGAGGGGGGTGCTCGCCGCCACGATCATGGTGGCGACCATCCACACCGCCGCGTTGCTCATGCGCATGTACCTGCAGGGGCGGCCGCCGGTCACCAACCTCTACTCGTCGGCGGTGTTCATCGGCTGGGGCTGCGCCTGGCTGGGAGCCATGATCGAGTGGCTCGACAAGCGTGGCGCCGGAAACGCCATCGCCGCGGTCACCGGCTTCCTTTCCCTGCTCATCGCCCAGTTCCTGGGCGCCAGCGGCGACACCCTCGAGATGCTGCAGGCCGTGCTCGACACGAACTTCTGGCTGGCCACCCATGTCACCTGCATCACTCTCGGCTACACCGCCAGCTTCGTCGCCGGGTTCCTCGGCATCGGGTATGTGCTGTGGGGTGTCTGCACGCCGTGGATGTCGGCCGAGGGCGGCAAGGCCCTCGTCAAGAAAACCTACGGCGTCGTCTGCTTCGCCACGCTCCTCAGCTTCGTCGGCACGGTGCTGGGCGGAATCTGGGCCGACCAGTCGTGGGGCCGCTTCTGGGGATGGGATCCCAAGGAGAACGGCGCGCTGTTGATCGTGCTTTGGAACGCCCTCATCCTGCATGCCCGCTGGGGAGGCATGGTGCGCGACCGCGGCGTTGCCGTCCTGGCCATCCTGGGCAACATCATCACCGCGTGGAGCTGGTTCGGCACCAACCAGTTGTCCGTAGGGCTTCATGCCTACGGTTTCGACCAGACCCTCGCGCGCTCGCTGCGGATCACCTGGATCGCGCACCTGGCGTTGGCTGGAATCGGGATGCTGCCGGCGTCGTGCTGGTGGAGCCTCCGGCCGAAGGCCGTTCCGGTCGCGCCCGTCTCAAGATCCCCAAAGGTGGCGATGGCCGGCCGCCGGTAATCATCCGCGCGCGCCGGCAACCCAACTCATGGGGCTGGCGCCCCGCGCTCGCCTAAAGAGGAAAGCTGACGCCCCGCGCTCGCCAGTGGACGAAAGGCCGGAAATCAGTTGTTCCGGTTGGGGTCCATGATGCTGAGGAACTCCAGGGTGGCCAGGTTGGCCGAGACCTTGATGCCGAATCCCTTTTCCGTGCTGATCTCGACGCGGGCGCGATCGACCCCCGGCTTGCCGGCGAACGCCGTGTCGGCGGCCTTCTTCACCAGCGCCTTGGGCACATTCGAATCACCCAGCCTGGCGATCGCCGCCAGCCCGAGTTCCGCCTTCATCATCGAGCCCTTCTCCGGCTTCAGGCTGACCATGTCCTTGAGCATGGCGAGGGCATCGGGTCCGGCCGTCACAAGCACCATGTCGTCGCGGATGGCCAGGTAGGCGGGGCCGTCGCCCAGCATCTCGCGGGACTTGGCGTCGTCCGCCCCGGTGAACTGGTGCACCTTCACTCCCGCGTAGGTGGCGAAGTCGAGCTTCACCTTGCCTTCGGCCTTCTCGCCGAACAGTTCCTTGACGGCGGTGCGCAGGGCCGAGTCCACCTTGGCGCCTTCCGCCACGCGGAAGCCGATGGCGGCGTTGTAGATGCCTTCCTTCTTCGACGGGTTCAGCGCGATGCCCATGTCCAGCACGGCCGACTGCAGGGTGGGCATGACGGCGGCGATCATGTCCTTGGCGACCTTCTGCTTTCGGGGCGAGGCGTTGGACTCCTTGGCGCCGGCCAGGGCTTCCTCGAACACGCCCATGAACGCCGAGCGAAGTTCCTGCGGCATGCGCATGTAGGACGAGATGGAGACGGCGTCGCCACCCGCGGAGATGGCCTTGCCGATTGATTCCCCGGCGCCCATGGCCTGCATCGCCTTGGTGAGCGAGGAACCGGGCAGGGTGTCGAGCCTGGCCTCAAGTGAGACATCCTCGGTCTTGGCGTCGATGACCAACTCAAGGTCGAGCCCGCCCCCTTCCTTGAGGAACTGGACCAATCCACCCTCCATCATGTCGGTCAATTGCATCCGGAACTTCTTGGTCGCGGCGGTTTCGGCCGGCGGCGCCTTCTCCCGGGCCTCGGCGACACCCTGCTTGAACGCCTCGACGGCGGTGGCGCGGAGGTTCTCCGGCACCGCCGCCAGGTCGAAATGCAGGCGGGCCACGCTTCCGGCGGGCGCCTCGAGCAGCCGGGTGGGGTCGGGAAGCTTGTCGATGGTGATGGCGGACTCGTCCTTGAATGTGGCCCAGCAATATCCCTTGGCGAACCTGAGGAAGATGGGCATGGGCGACTGGTCGAGGTTGAGCGTGTGGGCGCCGCCCTTCTCCTTCGACTCCACGAGGTTGCCGCCGATGGCGCCGGCGAGTTTCTTGAGGGCCTTGAGCATGGCGGCCTCGTCACTGGAGGGAACGAGGATCACGCCGGTGCTGTCGAGGCCGTTGGGCCCGATGCGGCCGTAGATGCCGATCGGCTTGGTCGGGTCGAGTCCCTCGATGCCGCCCGGGCCGGTGGCGGCCTGCAGCGCGTTTTTCATCTGCTCGGCCTCGGCCTTGCGGCCAACCTTGTCCGCCAGCAGGAAGAACTGCCTGGTGAGCGTGTCGATCGACGCCAGGCGCACCAAAAGGGGCGGCAGCGCGGTCTCCGCGGCTCGGGCTGGTGCCGCCATGGCGGCGGCAAGGGCCACCAGCCCGAGGCATGTGGGAAATCGCATGAATCAATCCTCCAGGGGGAGACTGCTGACTCTTGAACCAATACCCGTTAGCATCATCCAAGGATTCATACGGCTATGGTGGGCCGGGAGGGCCGGGCATGTCCAGTGCATGTGGTTGGTTGGCGGCGTGGGTGCTGGCGGTTTCCGGCCTGGTTCCGGTGGCTGCCGAGGTTTCGCCCGACGGCGTGGTTTCGTTCAAGCTGGGTGGAGCCGTCGTCACCCGGTACAACGCCGGCCCGAAGGTCGCGAAGCCGTATTTCTGGCCGGTGGTCACCCCGGGCGGGGTGGCGATCACCCGCGATTGGCCGATGGTGCCCGACGCCAAGGAGGCCAAGGACCACAAGCACCAAAAATCGGCGTGGTTCTGCCATGGCGACATTGTGCTTGAGGGTTATCAGGCCCCCAAGCGCAAGGGGATCGACGGCATCGACTTCTGGAGCGAGGAAACCGGGCATGGCACGATCGCCGGCCTGGCGATTTCCACACCCACCGGAAATGGCAATGGCCCCGTGACCGTGCGGACCGCCAACACCTGGAAGGATTCCACGGGCAAGACGATCCTCACCGAGGCGCGCACCCTCGTGTTCCGGGCCCGGGATGCCTCATCGTGGATCATGGAGGTCGCCTCGGAGATCACCGCCAGCGAGGGCGGGATTGTTTTCGAGGACACCAAGGAAGGTTCCTTCGGGGTTCGGGTTCGCGACGACCTGACGGAAAAGCCGGGCAAGGGCGTGCTGACCAACGCCGAGGGCCTCAAGGGCGAGAAAAACCTCTGGGGCAAGAAGTCGGCCTGGTGCGACTACTCCGGCCCCACCGGCGGCAAGGTCGCCGGCGTGGCGATCGTGGCCCACCCGGACAACAAATATCCCACCTGCTGGCATGCCCGCGGCTACGGGCTGATGGCCGCCAACCCGTTTGGCAGGAACAGGTCCGGCTTCCCGGACATGAAGGGCCGCGCCGACCTCGTGAAGCTGGCCAAGGGCGAGACCCTCAAGCTGACCTATGCCATGCTGGTGCACGATGGCGACGCGGAGGCGGCCAAGCCGGGCGAACGCGTGTTCGCGAAGTGAGTCGTGTTACCGGCCTTGACACATAGCTTGGAGACGAACCGATGATTTCAATCTGCTGCGCGCTGCTGGCGGGAGTGATGGCCCAGGATCCCGCCCCGGTACTCAAGGAGGTTCGGTTCCCCGAGTTGGCCAAGGCCGTGCGCGACCTCAAGGGCCAGGTCGTGGTGGTGGACATCTGGCAGAGGACCTGAATCCCCTGCATCAAGGCCTTGCCCCATCTGGTCGAGATGGGCGGCCGGTTTCCTGGAAAAGTGACGGTGATCGCCGTCCATGTTGAAATCCCCCTCGATGCCGAGGAGGGACACCCCAAGGTTCGCGAAAAGGTGGACGCCATCGTCAGGCGCGCCAAGCTGCCCGGGGTTTCCTACATGCTCAGGGAGCCCCTTGAGGTTTGGCAGAAGAAGTTCGAGATCGAGGGTTATCCGGCGACCTTCGTGTTCAACAAGGCGGGGCTGATCGCCAAGAAATACCTCGACAGCGAGGCGGCCGAATCGGAATTGCCCCAGCTTTTGGAAAAGCTGGTCAAGGATTGATCGTCGCGGAGGAGCGGACAATGCTGAGCCAAGACCGCGACACGCTGGGTGGGGCCCTGGGGCGCGTCTCAAGCGGGTTGTACATCGTGACCGCCGGTACGGGGGCTTCGGCCCAGGCGATGCTGGCAAGCTGGGTGCAGCAGTGCGGGTTTGAGCCCCCTTCCCTGAGCGTGGCGATCGGCCGCGACCGGGGCCTGGGGCCGCTTCTGGTTCCTGGGGCGCGTTTCGTGGTTCATGTGGTGCGCGACGGACAGAAGGAACTCCTGAGGCATTTCGGCAAGGGAACGCCGCCCGGGCCCGAGGGATTCGCCCCTCTGGCCACCAGGTTTTCCGACGACCTTCCGCCCCTTCTCGAGGATGCCCACGCCCATCTCCTCTGCGAGGTTTCCGGCCGATACCCCGTGGGTGACCACGACCTGGTGACCGGCACGGTGCTCGCGGGCCGATCGGAACCCGAGGGTGAGCCGTGGACCCATGTGCGGCGCAACGGTTTCCGCTATTAGGAAATCCTTCCGGCCCTGTATGCTGGGAAAGGCCGATATTAGTTCCCGGAACGCCCCCCATGACCGTCGCCGCCATTGAGCCATCCGTCGTCGAGAACCTGGTGCGCCGGCTCACCGGCATCGTGGGCCCGGACGGCCTGATCAACTCCCAGGCCGAGTTGCTCGTATACGAGTGCGACGGCTACACGCTCGAAAAGAACCGGCCCGATGTCGTCGTGTTCCCCACGGCCACCGAACAGGTGGTCGAGATCGTGAAGCTATGCCGGGAGATGCGGGTCCCCTTCCTGCCAAGGGGTTCGGGGACGAGCCTCGCGGGAGGGTGCCTGCCCGTGGGCGGCGGGGTGATCATCTCGCTGGCCAGGATGAAGCGAATCCTGGAAATCGACCTGCGCAACCGGTTCGCGCTTGTCGAGGCCGGCGTGATCAACATGTGGCTCACCAACCGGATCAAGTCCGAGGGTTGGCACTACGCGCCCGATCCCTCCAGCCAGGGCGCCTGCACCATCGGCGGCAATGTCGCCACCAATTCGGGCGGCCCGCACACCCTAAAGTATGGCGTCACGGTGAACCATGTGATGGGCGTCGAGATCGTGATGCCCGACGGCACGGTGCAAACCCTTGGCGGCCCGGTGGAGGACGGCCCCGGCCTCGACCTCACCGGCGTGGTTGTCGGTTCGGAAGGAACCTTCGGCGTGGTCACCAAGGCATGGGTGAGGCTGGTGCGCAATCCCGAGTCGGTGCGCACGCTCCTGGGCGTGTTCGAGTCGGTCGACGACGCCACGGCGGCGATCTCAGCCATCATCGGGGCGGGCATCGTGCCGGCGGCGCTCGAGATGCTCGACTCGTTGATCCTCAAGGCGGTGGAGGAGGCGTTCAGCTTCGGTTTCCCGCTGGATGCCGGGGCGGTCCTCATCATGGAGGTGGACGGGCTGGATGCCGGCCTGGGCGAGGAGGCCGCGCGGATCGAGAAGCTGGCCAAGGCCAACCGGGCCCGCGAGGTGAGGCGCGCCAACACGGAAGCCGAGAGGCTGCTGCTGTGGAAGTGCCGCAAGCAGGCCTTCGGGGCCGTCGGCCGGCTGGCGCCAAGCTACTGCACCCAGGACGGCGTTGTGCCGCGCACCGCCCTCCCCGAGATGCTGAGGTCGATCACGGCGATTGGCGACAGGCACAAGATCAGAATCGCCAATGTCTTCCATGCCGGCGACGGCAACCTCCACCCCATCCTGCTGTTCGACGAGCGCGACCCGGACCAACTCAGGCGCGTGATGGAGGCCAGCCACGAGATCCTCGACGAGTGCCTCAGGCTGGGCGGCAGCGTCACCGGCGAGCACGGGATCGGCGTGGAGAAGATCGACTTCATGGCCAAGCTATTCAGCCCCGACGACCTCGCCGCGATGAGGCGGGTGAGGCAGGCATTCAACCCCGACGGCCTGTGCAGCCCCGACAAGATGCTGCCCACCGCCGGCGCCTGCGCGGAAGCGGGGCGGCACAAGCAGGTGAAGCCCGGCCGACGCGCCGCCCTCTGACGCTCCCCCCGAGGACCAGCAGCACGCCATGGACCCCACATTCGACATCGACGGCCTCGACCTGGACGCCGTCGCCCCCGAGACGCCCGAAGCCCTGGCCCAGGTTGTCCGGGCCTGTCGCGCCTCGGGCCAGCCCCTGTACTGGGTGGGCGGCGGGCTTTCCCTGGGCGCCGGCATACCCGCGACGGTTCCCGGCACCGTGGTCCACATGACCTCCCTCGACCGCGTGATCGACTATCCCGCCCGCGACATGACGATCACCGCGCAGGCCGGGATCCGCGTGTCGAGGCTCCAGGAGATCCTCGCCAGGGAACGGCAAACCCTGCCCTTGGACATCCCTTGGCCCGACAAGGCCACCCTGGGCGGGGTGCTGGCGTGCAATGTCTCGGGATCGAGGCGGCTGGCCCACGGAACGCCCCGCGACTTCGTCATCGGCCTCACCGTGGTTGACGACAACGGCAAGCTGACGAGGTCGGGCGGACGCGTCGTGAAGAATGTCGCGGGCTACGACATGGCCAAGCTGCATGTCGGGGCGCACGGCACGCTCGGGCCGATGGCCCAGGTGACGCTCAAGGTGCGCCCGTTGCCGCCGGTGCGCGCCTGGCTGGCGATTCCGCTGAAGGCGGGAATGAACGAGGCCGCCGCCGACCGCGCCCACGGGTGCGCCGCGCGGCCCGTGGCGTTCGACCTTCTCGCCCTTCCCGGCGGGCCGGCCGCGTGGACGGCGATGATCGGATTCGAGGGCGAGGCTCCCGCGGTGGCCTGGCAGGTGGCCAAGGCCAAGGAGGAGTTTCGCGACCTGGCCCATGTGCAGATCATCGAGTGCCAGCCGAATTCGGTGGACGCCATGGCGACGCGTCTGGCCGAGCGGACCGACCCCCAGTCCGGAGCGGTCGTGGCCCTAGGTTGCCTGCCCTCGCGGACGGCGGGCCTGGCGGCCCGCGTGCTGGCCGACATGCCCGGCGCGGTGGTGCACGCGTTGCCCGGCTCGGGCGTGGTCAGGGCGGTGGTGCCCGAGGGGAAAGACCCCCGGGGCCTGCTGCCGGGCTGGCGCGACGCCGCCGGGCCGGGAGGATGGGCCCGCCTCGCGCGCGCCCCCCGCCCATGGCGGCAGGCCGACTCCATGTGGGGACCCGCCCGGCCTGAGGAGGCCATCTCCGCGGCCATCGCCAGGGAAATGGATCCCGACCGCATCTTCAATCCCAACCGCATGCGCCACAACACGCGCCTCCCCGACGGAAAGCCATCATGAGCGCCCCAGCCACCCGCCAAAGCCTGCCCATCGCCAGCGACCTTGGCAAGAACATCGACTATGAGCTGTTCATGGACTGCGTCCATTGCGGCCTTTGCCTGGGATCGTGCCCCACCTATGTGGAGACGGGCAACGAGAACGACAGCCCCCGCGGCCGCATCTACCTCTGGCGCGCCATCGCCGACGGCCGCGCGCCGTTCTCGCCCGAGGCCGAGAAGCACATGAACGGCTGCCTCGAGTGCATGGCCTGCGAGACCGCCTGCCCCTCGGGCGTGCAGTACCGGCATGTGATCCACTCGTTCAAGAACGACCAGGCGCGCACGCGGGGCCCCGCGCCCATGCTGGGCTGGCTGCAGCGCGCCATGCTGTTCGGGCTCACGCCCCACCGCGGCCGCATGGGCTGGGCGCTGTTCCCCGTCAAGCTGATGCAACGGCTCGGGCTCGGCTGGGCCGTGAGGCTTTCGGGATACCTGATGCCCGGCTTCCTGCGGCGGATGCAGGAGATCGTGCCCGACCTGGCGCCCTATCACAACCTTCCCGAGTTCCTGCCGGCGATCGGGCCCAAGCGCGCCACGGTGGGCCTGCTGCTGGGCTGCGCCGCCGACGCGTTCCATCCGCAGATCAACCTGGCCACGGCGCGGGTGCTCCAGCACAACGGCTGCGATGTGCACACCCCGCGATCGCAGGCCTGCTGCGGCGCCCTGCACAAGCACGCCGGCCTCGACGACGATGCCGCCAGGCTGGCGGCCGGCAACTGCGACTCGTTCGCGGCGGTTCCCGGCGGATTGGCCGGCCTCGACGCCATCATCAGCAACGCCGGGGGTTGCAGCCCCGTCCTCAAGGACTACGGCCACATCCTGGAAGGACACGACGCCGCCGGGCCCGGCGCCGTGTTCGGCGGCAAGGTGCGCGACATCCACGAGTTCCTCGCCGAACTGGGCCCCGTGAAGCCCCGCCACAAGGTCTCGCTCAAGGCCACCTACCACGACGCCTGCGGCCTGGCCCACGCCCAGAAGATCCGCTCGGCGCCCCGGCAGGTGCTGGCGATGGTGGACGGGCTTTCGCTGGTTCCCCTCGCCGAGAACGAGCACTGCTGCGGCGCCGCGGGCAGCTACAACATCACCCAGCCGGAAATGTCGGCGGCCCTGGGGCAGCGGAAGTCGGGGAACATCGCCGCCACGGGCGCCTCCGCGGCCCTCACCGGCAATGTCGGCTGCCTGTTGCAGATCGACCGGCACATGCGCGACCGCTCCCCCCGCGTGTGGGTCGGCCATCCCGTGCAAATCCTCGACGCCGCCTACACCGGTGAAAAGCCGTTCGGGCTGAATGTCGCCATTTCCTGACTTGGAGGGTAGGCCATGTCGTTTCGGGGCATCATTCCGCCGGTCGCCACCCCGTTTTCCGAGTCGGGGGAACTCGACCTACCCAGGCTTCGCTGGTTCATCGACCGGCTCATCACCGGCGGCGTGCACTCGGTGTTCGTGCTTGGCACCAACAGCGAGTTCTACGCGCTCGACGAGGCGGAAAAACAGGCGGTGATCGCGACCGCGGTGGAGCATGTCGCCGGCAGGGTGCCGGTGCTGGCGGGCACGGGCGCCGAGACCACGCGCGAGGCCGAAAGGCTCACGCGCATGGCGGAGCGCGAGGGTGTCCAGGGGGTCTCGGTCATTACCCCCTATTTCATCATGCCCAGCCAGAAGGAACTGGAAGACCATTACAGGCGGGTGGCCGGGGCCACCGGGCTGCCGCTGCTGCTGTATTCCAATCCGGTCACCTGTGGCGGCCTGCGCATCGAGGCCGAGACGGCCGAGAAACTGGCGGCTGTTCCCAACATCGTCGGCATCAAGGATTCCAGCGGCGACCTCACGCTGGTGGCCGACCTGATCCGCCGTGTGCCTCCCTCGTTCTCGGTGCTGCAGGGACGCGACACGCTCATCTACAGCGCGCTCGACCTCGGCGCCGTGGGCGCGATTCCGGCGACGGGGAACATCGCCCCGAAGTTGCTCGTGGAGATCTACGAAAAGTTCATGGCGGGCGATCGGGAAGGTTCCCGGGCGGCGCAGGCCCGCCTGCACCCGCTGCGCCTGGCGCTCAACCTTTGCACGCCGCCAGGCGGAGTGAAGGCGGCCCTGGCCTTGCTGGGAGAATCGATCGGGCCGTGCCGGGCGCCCATCGCTCCCCTCGACCCGGCGAAGAAACCCGCCATGGAAAAGGCGCTGCGCGAGGCCGGATTGACTCCCGTCGGATGATTTCGAGCCGACTTCGGGTTCGGTGAATCGTGATGGGCTTCAACGGGGCCGGCCCGGGGCTCCCGATGGCCGGGCGCCATCGTTCGCGGCCCTGTCCCGGTCGGCGGGCGAATTGCCATACGGACAATGCCTGCAACCGCTTGTGCAGCAGTATCCGCGCTTGAGGTGGTAGTGGGCGCTGAAAACCCACCGGCCATCCTCGACATGGTAATCGACCCCCTCGACCAGCGGATGTTCGGGTTGGCTCAAAGGAATATCCCGCTTGAGGACATCAGATCATTGGAATGGCCAAGCCATTCCGACACGGCGCGGGCCATCCCGGGCCGGTGATAGATGCCCGACCATGTCTCCGCCTTGGGGCTCATGGCAGGGCCGCCCGGCCTTCGGCAAGTTGGCGGGTGCCTATTCGCATGGCGGGCCGCGGGCCTTCGGGCAGGGGGTGAATAGCGGGGTGCAGGGCGTGGGCCAGGATTTCCAGGCTGTCCACGAGGCGCGGCCCGGGCCGGCTGAAGTAGGCGTTGCCATCCGTGACAAAGACCTGATCCGCGCGCGCGGCGGGCAGGTCCGACCAGCCGGGCCGGGCGGCGAGGCCGGGAAGGTCGACCAGCGTGCGTTCCACCGAAAACCCGCAACAGGCGATGAACAGCACATCCGGCCGGGCGGCGACCACCTCATCCCACCGCAGCGTCCGCGACGGTTGCCCGGGCCTGGCGATCACCTCGTCGGCGCCGGCCAAATCCACCAGTTCGGGTGTCCAGTGTCCGCAACTGAACGGCGGGTCGAGCCATTCCAGCACGACCACGCGCGGGCGGCCGGCGACCTTCCTTGAGCGTTCGGCCACCACGTCGATCCGCGTCCGCAGCCGTTGGATGGCCGCTTTGGCATGAGCCGGCGTGCCGGCCGCGTTCGCCACCGTGGCCAGCGTCTCCAGAACATCACCGATGGACATCGGTTCGAGGTTCAACACCTTCGGCCGGCCGGGTAGCGAGGCAGCGGCGGCGGCCACATCGGCCTCGCCCACGGCGCACACATCGCACAGCGCCTGGGTGATGATCAGGTCGGGGCGCAACCGTTCCAGTTCGGGCATGTCCAGCGCGTAAAGGGCCTTGCGGGCTTGCAGGCTCTCCCGCACCAGCGAGTCGATCTGAAGGCTGGTGGCGTCGTGAGGGATCAGCGCCCGCGTGACTTTCGGCAGCGCCGAAACGAAGTCCGGATAGTCGCATTCATGCGTGACACCCACAAGGCTTTCGCCCAGGCCGAGTTCGCACACGACCTCGGTCGCGCTTGGAAGCAGGGACACGATTCGCATGTGGCACCTTGAAACGGCCGGGATTCGGCCCGGGGTCAGGGTTTTGGCCGAGAAGGCCGCAAGGTCTCATGGAATTCAAGCGGATGATCGGTCAGCAGGCCGTCGATGCCCGCGGCCGCGGCCGCCTTCCAGTTGGCCGGCTCAACGCCGGCGACCGTGACACCCGCGATGAATCCCTTCCTTCCCGCCTTGTGGACGCGCTCCATGAGCCCGGGGGTCGGGATGAAACGGAAGTAAACCCAAGAGGCGTCGGCGGCGGTGAGCGCCGCGTCGAAGTCGGCCGGCGTGTTGGCTAGCGCCGCGCATGCGGCCTTGGGGCATTGCTTCATGATGTTGGCGCGCACGGCAGGTTCGCTGATGGCCCGGCCTATGAACACGAGCTTTTCCAGCGCCCCGGCTTTCGCCGCCATGGCCGCCACCTCGGCCTCCACTTGGGCCGCCTTCAGGTCGACGGCCACGAGCACCCCCTTGTGGCGATGCGCGCCGACCAGCGACAGCACCTCCTCCACCGTCGGCACCTTCTCCCCATTGAACCGGGTATTGAACCAGGCTCCCGCGTCGAGTTCGCGGATGGAAGCCAGCGGCATGTCCGCCACGCGGCCCTTGCCGTTGGTGGTTCGGTCGAGCGTGTCGTCATGGATGCAGACAAGGGCGCCATCCTTGGAGCGCTGGACATCAAACTCGAACCCCATCCCCAGCTCGAGGCAGGCCCGGAAATTGGCAAGCGTGTTTTCAGGAGCGTGCCCGAGGAGGCCCCGGTGGGGCACCACCAGGGGTTCCTGTTTTGCCGGCGGGGGGAGCATCGCCAGGCAGGCCATCAGAAGGGTGATCATCGTTCCATCCCCATGGGTTTCGAGGCCTCAGGTGCCTCGAGTGTGCCCGTAGAGTTCAATATGCAACCGGGGGCAAAGCCGCCAGCCCCGGCCCAGGCATAGGCCGGCGAGCCAGGCGGAGCGTTCCCGGAGTTCCGTGTTGGTGACTCCCAGCGGCATGAGCAGGACCCGCTCGGGCGGCACGGGGGGCAGGTCATCGAGGAGGTTGTCGATCTCCACGAGGTCGGAAGGATCTTGAACCACGAACTTGAGCTGGTATTCGTGGTGGTCCATGAACCTGCGGATGACATCCGGTCGCCGGCGCGTGCCCTCATGCATGGCCAGGAAGCGGCCGCCTTCGCGGTCGCGGGGCGCGCTGTTGGCCAGCTTGGGGCTCAGGCTCGCCAGGTCGCAGCGGACCGGACGGTACACGGTCGCCGCTGTCTCGATGGTGATATGCCTGCCGGCGCCGGCGATGGGGTCGAGGAGTTCGGGCAAGTCGGGCGCCAGCATCGGCTCGCCGCCCGTCACCACCACATGACGGGTGGGGTGGCGGAGCACCTCCGCGGCGACATCGGCGGCCGGGCGTTCCAGCCCTTCCGGTTCCCACGAGGTGTAGGGTGTGTCGCAAAAGCCGCAGCGAAGGTTGCAGCCCGAGGTGCGGACGAATACCGAGGGTACCCCGGCGAGGAGGCCCTCCCCCTGCAGCGAGAGGAACAGTTCGGCGATTCTCATGTGGCGGCCAGCGCCGGGTCGGACATTCCCGCCTCCTGGAAGCCCTTGAGCCGCAGCAGGCAACTGTCGCAGGTGCCGCAGGCCTTTCCGGCCGGGGTCGGGTCGTAGCAGCTGTGGGTGAGTGAGTAATCCACCCCCATGGCCGCGCCAAGCCTGATGATGTCGGCCTTGCCCAACCGCAAAAGCGGCGCGTGGATCCTGTAGCGGCCCTTGCCCTCCACGGCGTCGCGCGTGGCGAGGTTGGCCATCGCCTCGAACGCGGCCAGGTACTCGGGTCGGCAGTCGGGATAGCCCGAATAGTCGAGCGCGTTCATGCCCGCGAAGATGTCGAACGCCCCCAGGGTTTCCGCGTGGGCCAGGGCCAGCGACAGGAAGATCGTGTTGCGGGCGGGCACATAGGTGCAGGGAATGTGCGAAGCCATCGAATCCATGGAGCGCCCGTGGGGGACGGGAATGTCGGCGGTGAGCGCCGAGCCGCCGAACATCCGCAGATCGAGGGCAAGGGTCTTGTGCCCGGCCACGCCCGCGGCACCGGCCACGCGCGCCGCGGCGGCCAGTTCCACCTGGTGACGCTGGCCGTAGGCGATCGTGAGGGCGTGGCAGCGGTAGCCCTGCGAGATGGCCAGGGCCAGCACGGTGGAGGAATCGAGTCCCCCGCTGAGCAGAACCACCGCCGTTCGATCCTTCGCGGACATCCGCACCTTCTCCGACGCCCCCGCCTGCCTTAGTCTCAGGTTAGCAGGCGGCGCCGGTCGAGGCCCAGCCGGCCCCGGAGACCATCATGCCCCCCTTCACCACCCCCGAACTCGATCCCACGCCGCTGTTCGACATGGTTCGCGGCAACTACATGACCGAACTGTTGGCCAGCGGGCTGGAATTGGGCCTCTTCGACGCGTTGGCCGGCGGGCCGGTTCCGGAGGATGCCCTGCGGGGGAAGCTGGGCCTGGCGCCCCGCCCGTGGGCCGTGCTTTCCACCGCCATGCGGGCCCTCAGGCTCATCGAGGGGGCGCCGGGCCTGCCCCAGGCCATCACTCCCATGGGACGGTTCCTGTTGCCGGGCGGCAGCCATGAGATCCGCGGCTATGTCGGCCTCACCTCCGCACTGCCCGGCGTGAGGGCCATGATCGACCTGCTGCGGGCCGACAAGCCGGTGAGCAACCGGCCCGACGAGGGCAAGGCGTTCATCTTTCGCGAGGGGATGGAATCGGCCATGGAATCGGGAGACAGCGCCCGCCGCCTGACCATGGCCCTGGCGGGCCGGGCCTTCATTTGCGCTCCCGTGCTGGCCGAGGTGCTGCCCCTTGACGGCATCGGCCACCTGGTCGACCTGGGCGGCGGAACCGGGGTGTACGGAATGGCCCTGGCGCAGCGCAACCCGGGCCTGCGCGTTACCAACCTCGACCGGCCCGAGGTGCTCAAGGTGGCTTCCGGGATCCTCGCGGAACATGGCCCCGCCGACCGGGTGGCGATGGTGGCGGGAGACCTCTTCGGGGAGTACCCATCGTGCGACGCGGTGCTGCTCTCGAATGTGCTTCACGACTGGAACGAGGAGACCTGCCTCGACCTCCTGCGCCGCTGCCACAAGGCGGTCCGCCCCGGAGGCAGGTTGTTCATCCACGATGTCTACCTGAACGACGCCCTGGACGGCCCGTTGGAGGTGGCGCTTTATTCGGCCGCGTTGTTCTCGCTCACCGAGGGGCGGGCCTACAGCGCCGGGGAGTACCGGGAGATGCTTTCGGCCACCGGTTTCACGCCGGCCCGCACGATCGCCCCGACGCGGGTTCATTGCGGCGCGCTCGCGGCGTTGCGGGCCTGAGGCGCGCCGGAGTCAGGCGACGATTTCGGAAATGACCTTCCCGTGCACATCGGTGAGCCGGCGCATGATGCCGTTGTGGTAGAACGACAGCTTCTCGTGGTCGATGCCGAGCAGGTGAAGCGCGGTGGCGTGGAGGTCGTAGGAGTAGGTCGGGTTTCCGGCGGCCTGCCATCCGAGTTCGTCGCTGGAACCGTATGTGGTTCCGCCCTTGGTGCCGCCGCCGGCCATCCAGGCGGTGTAGGCGCCGGGGTTGTGGTCGCGGCCCCGGTTGCCCCCCTGCAGGAACGGCTGGCGGCCGAATTCGGTGGCGCAGAGCACCAGCGTCTCGTCGAGGAGTCCGCGCGACTTGAGGTCGGCCAGCAGCGCCGAGGTTCCCCTGTCGAGGACCCTGCCCCAGTAGCCGTGGTCGCGGACCAGGTCCTCATGCGAGTCCCAGTTGGGGCGGACCTTGCGGGCCTGGGTGTTCTCGGCGCCGCAGAACACCTGCACGAAGCGGACGCCCCGCTCCACCAGCCGGCGGGCCAGCAGGCATTGCCTGCCGAACGGGCCGATGTCCTCGTCGTCGAGCGCGTACATGGCCCTGGTGGCGGTGGATTCCCGGTCGAGCGCCACGGCCTCCGGCGCGCTCATCTGCAGGCGGGCGGCAAGCTCGTAGCTGGCCATCCGCGCGGCCAGCCGGGTGTCGGAGGCGCGAGCCTCCGCGTGGTTGGCGTTGAGCGACCTCAGGAACGCGCGGCCCGGCGCCTCGTCGCCTTGCCTTTCCGGAGGAAACAAGTCCGCGATCGGCTCGCGGGTTCCCGAGGCCTCCACCACCGTGCCCTGGTGCACCGCCGGCAGGAATCCGGCGCCCCAGTTCACCACGCCGCCGGGTGGCAGGCCGCGGATGTCGGGCAGGACCACGAAGGCCGGCAGGTTGTCGGTCTCGCATCCCAGGCCGTAGGTGACCCAGGAGCCCATCGACGGGAAGCCGGGAAGGATGAAGCCCGAGTTCATCATGAACATCGCGGGGCCATGGAGCGCCGACTTGTTCCTCATGGAATGGATGAAGGCGATGTCGTCGACATGCCGGGCCAGGTTGGGGAACAGGTCGCTGATCGCCTTGCCGCATCGGCCGTGCCTGCGGAAGGGCCAGAAGCTCCTGGCGTAGGTTCCGCCCGTGCCGGCGAAGGTCTGCTTGCCCAGCTCGGCGTCGAACGCCTTGCCGTGGGATTTTTCCAGTTCGGGCTTGTGGTCGAAGGTGTCGACATGGCTCATGCCGCCGGGGCAGAAGATCTCGATCACGGCGCGGGCGCGCGGGGCGTGGTGGGGTGCCCTTGGGGCGAACGCGGAGGGCGCCGCGGCGAGTCCGTCGCGTTCCAGAAGGGTGCCCAGCGCGATGGCGCCCAGCGAGCATCCGCCCTGCCGCAGCCAGCGCCTCCGGCCAAGGTTCTCAATCGACATGGCAGAACTCGCTGGCGTTGAGAAGCATCCGGCAAAGCTCGGGAAGGTCGCGGGACCGGGCGAGCGCCATCGAGGCGTCGAGCTCGGCCCGTGACGGTGCGCGGGCGAACGCCAGGGCGAAGGCGCGCCCGACCCGCCCGGCGGTTGAATCACCCGCATCCCGGGACAGCCTCTGGGCGAAGTGCCGGGCCTGCCTCAGCATGAACGGATTGTTGAGCAGGGCCAGCGACTGCAGCGCCGTGGTGGTTTCGGTGCGCGAGGGGGAGAGGTTGGCCGGGTTGGGGCAATCGAGCGTGGTGAGGAACGGCTGGGGAGTGGTGCGCACGACAAAGCGGTAGATGCTGCGCCTGCGCAGCGACGGGCTGTCGTCATCGATGTGCCGGTAGATGGGGGCGTAGGCCTCCTGGTAGACGAAGTCGCGGTATCCCGGGCCGAAGGGGGTGGGGTCGAGCTGCCCGCTTGTCGCCAGGACGGCGTCGCGGAGGCTTTCGGCATCCAGCCGGCGCGGGTTTTGCCTCCAAAGCAGCCGGTTGCCCGCGTCGGCCAAGGCGGCCTTGGGATCTTGCGCCATGGATGATCGCTGGTAGGCCTCGCTGTCGCAAATGACGCGGTGCATCGCCTTGAGTGACCAGCGCCGCCGAACCAGCTCGCCCGCCAGCCAGTCGAGCAGTTCCGGATGGCTCGGCTTGCCACCGCCGGCCCCGAAGTCGCTGGGAGTTCCGACTAGTCCGGTTCCGAAATGATGGTGCCAGAGGCGGTTGACAATGACCCGGGTGGTGAGCGGGTTTTCCGGCTGCGCGATCCACCTGGCCAGCGCCGCGCGCCTGGCCCCGTCGCCCATGTCGCTCGTGGCCTCCAGCGGGCGGGCGCCCTTGAGGCATGAAAGCGCCCCGGGGCCCGTTTCCTCACCGGGAGCCTCGGGGTTGCCACGCTTGAGCAGCCTCACGGCCTCGGGCGTTCCGCCGTTGACGGCGTACACCATCGGGCCGGGCGCGATGGCGGCGATTTGCCGCTCGATGGCCGCCAGGGCCTCGGAAAGCTCGCGCCTGTTCGCCGTTTCAGGGGCCGGGGGTCGGGCCGTTTTGGAGGGGAGCAGGCGGGCGTCACCCAGGAAGACCTGGTCGTGGCCGATGCCGCCGTCGGCTCCCTCAGTGGCCACGAGCGTGAGAAACCGCTTGTCGGGACCGAGGGGGATGTCGATGGGCAACGGGCCGCTTCCCGGGTTGAGGCCCAGGTGCCGCTCGACCTCCACGCCATCGGCCAGCACGCGAAGGTCGGCCTTGGTGGAATTGTCGCCCGGCCGGCCGCCATATCCCGCCATGGCGGTGAACCTGAGGGTGTCGGCCTTGAGGGCGGCGCGGGCCTTGGCCAGGTCGAAGGTGATCGCGGCGTTGGCGTGCAGCCCGAGGATGTCATGCCCGGGGCCCGAGTAGTCGGTGCCGGCGATGGATGTCGACCTTTGCTGGTTGACCGGGCCGTTGCGGATGGCATCCCAGGCGGTCGCGGATGTCTTGGGGATCGACTTGGCCACGATGCCGGTGGAACTGACGGGAACATCGCCCCCCCCGGGGACGACGACGCCGTCGACCAGGCCGCCCAGCGCCCGGTATTGGTTCGCCACGGCTCCGCTGATGAGACCGGCCTTGGTGGCTGACTTCCTGCCGGTCGCCGGATTGATCCCGGCGCCCCGGGTTCCCGAGCCCAGCCCGTCGCCCCCGCCAACGGCATCGGCTAGGCTGAGGCCCTTGCCGTCGAGGCGGGCCAGCGTCGCCCGCAGTTCGGCGGCCTTGGCCAGCAGGGCCTTCCTCTCGCCGTCGCGCCGCGCCTCGCCCGGTGGATCGAGGGACCTGTCACCCCGGCGCGCGCCGCTGAAGACGGCCCACAGGCCGTAATACTCCTTCTGGGATATCGGATCGAGCTTGTGATCGTGGCAGCGCGCGCAGTTCACCGTCACCCCGCATGCCGCCGCCATCACCTGCGTGACCATGTCGTCGAGGTCGTCGGCGCGCGCCTGGCGCTTGAGCACGGGGCTGGGGGTTTCCGCCTGTCCGACAAAGTCCCAGGGTCCCGCGGCAAGGAACCCCGTCGCCTCCACCGCCTCGGGGTCGCCCGGTCGCAACTGGTCGCCGGCGATCTGGTCGGCCAGGAAGCGGTCGTAGGGCATGTCGGCGTTGAAGGCGCGGATCACCCAGTCGCGGTAGCGCCACGCGTTCTCCCGGCGCTGGTCGCGTTCGAAGCCGTGTGTGTCGGCGTAATGGGCGATGTCGAGCCAGTGGCGCGCCTGCCGTTCCCCGTACCGGGGCGAGTCAAGGTAACGGTCGACCAACTTGGCGAAGGCCAGGGGATCAGGGTCGTTCACGAACGCCGTCACTTCCTCGGGTGAGGGAGGCAGGCCGAGCAGGTCGAACGACAGTCGGCGGATCAGGGAGCGCCTGTCCGCGCGCGGGGCGGGCGGGAGGCCTGCGGCCTTGAGGCGGGCGTTGATGAAATGGTCGACCGGGTTGCCCGCGGGAGTCGCCACGCCGGCCACGGGTTGCCAGGCCCAGTGGTCAAGCCGGGGATCGCGGTCTTCCCCAGGGTTGCCTCCCTTGGCCCCTGAATCGATCCACTCGCGCAGCGCGGATATTTCAGCCGGGGAAAGCCGCGGTCCCTTGGGCGGCATCATCTCCCCGGGCTTGTCGCTTGTGACGCGTGCCATGAGCGGGCTTTTGGCGGCCTGGCCCGGAACGATGACCGGGCCGTCGGTACCGCCGCGGAGCGCCCCGCCGGCCGAGTCGAGCCTGAGACCTGCCTTGGCCGTGCCGGCGCCATGGCACTGCGCGCACCGGGCCAGGAACACCGGCTTGGCTTGGGAGTTGAAGTCAGCGGCCATGCCTGAGTCCGGCATTGACGCGAGGATCAGGAACGCTAGCGCATGTTTTGGCACGGAATGGGCCCCCGGGCGGAATGCGGATTCGATTTTACCTTTCCGAATCTTCCCCCACCACCTCGGTCCTTCTTCATCCCTTCATCCCATCCGCCTTTCGCAGGGTTATCCTGTTGGGAGAGAGGCCTATTGGGGAGCGATGCATGCTGACACGATTCCTTGTTCTTTTACCGTTCATGATACCAGCCGCCGCATGGGCCCAAGCGCCTGTCGGTGGCACCGACAAGCCGGTCAAGCTGGCTGTGCTTTTGGTGTTCGACCAGTTCCGCGGCGATTATCCGGCTCGATGGAAGGCACACTATGGGCCCGATGGCCTCAACCGCTTCCTGGAGCAGGGCGCCTGGTACGCGAATGCCCACTACCCCTACGCCGTCACCGTCACCGGCGCCGGGCACGCCAGCCTTGTCGCCGGTTCCAGTCCATCGGTGCATGGGATCATCGGCAACGATTGGCGCGACCCGTTGACCGGCGCGGGCGTGTACTGCGCCACCACCGAGAGGCATCAGCGCGTGCCACCCGCCAAGCCCGTCGTGCCAAAGCCGGGCACAGCGGCCGTCGCCACAGTCCGGAAGGGGGCCGGTTCTCCCGAAAGGCTTCGGGCGCCAACAGTGGGTGACGCGATTCGCGCCAATCCCCAAAGCGGCTCCAAGATCGCCTCGTTTTCCCTGAAGGACCGGGGCGCCGTGCTTCCCGGCGGACTCAAGGGAAACATCGTCTATTGGTGGGACAGCGATTCAGGTGATTTCGTCACCTCCACCTACTACCGCGACCGCGTGGCCGACTGGGTGGGGGCCTTCAACGCCGCCAAGCCGGCCGACAGGTGGTTCGGCACCACCTGGAACCGGTTTCGCGACGACCTCGACTACGACAAGCTTGCCGGGCCGGATGATGTTGTGGGCGAAGGGCCGGGAATCGCCAAGAAGCAGGGACGCGCCTTTCCGCATCCCTTTCCCTCCGATTCAGGCAAGCCGGACAAGACCTATTACAGCGCGCTATACAACTCCCCGTTTTCCAATGAACTTTTGGCCGATTTCGCGCTGGAGGCCGTCCGGCGGGAAAAGCTGGGCCAGCGGGATGTTCCCGACCTTTTGTGCGTGAGTTTTTCGGCCAACGATGTGGTGGGGCACATGTGGGGCCCCGACAGCCACGAGGTGCTCGACATCACCCTGCGCACCGACGCGCTGCTTTCGCGGTTTTTCAAGGAACTCGATGCCCTGGTGGGCCCGGACAACTATGGCGTGGTCTTGTCAGCCGACCATGGTGTTTGTCCGCTGCCGGAGGTGGCCAGATCCAAGGGCGCCAAGGCCGCCAGGCGCATTGATGCCGTCAAGCTGGGACAAGGGTTGGTTGCGCATCTCCGGGAGGAATTCGACTTGGGGGAGAAGGTTCAGCCGCTTGTCGGCCCGGTCGATGAAAACATGTACCTGAACGCGAAGGCGTTCGCCGGCGGTGACATCGCCAAGGTTCGCGAGGCCGCTGCAACTTGGTTGCGCAAGCAGGATGGCATCGGCTGCTGCTACACGCGGGGGCAGCTTGAATCGGACGCGCCTACCGACGACTCCTTGCTTCGTCAGGCGCGCCTGAGCTTCCACCCGAAAAGCTCGGGCGACTTGCTGGTGCTGCCCGCCTATGGCTGCCTGTTCGGGGGGTCGGCGATACCGACGGGCACCTCGCACGGCACGCCCTACGACTATGACACCCATGTTCCGCTCCTGGTCTACGGGCCGGGCATCAAGCCGGGCAAGCGCGAGGGCAAGGTTTCGTGCCTGGCCAGCGCGGCGATCCTGGCGCAGTTCCTGAAGGTGCCCCCGCCACCGGCCGCCGAACCGTTGCCTGCGGATTTGAAGTGAATGACTGGGTGGCAGATCGCCCAATCTTGGTTTTCATGGCCAAGTCGGTGATTTGGAAGAATGATGCCGACAAGGCCAATTCAAGTGCGCACTCCCAAAATCCAAAGGGGGCCCGAAAGCTGGCCCGTATCGCCGCGCTCACCCCAAGGCGGCACAATAACTGACAACTCCGGGAAGTTTGGTGAACCGGGGGAGACTTTTGGTGAGCCCATGGCGCAAGCCATGGGGTTCCCACTCCGTGAAGCAGCGCTCCGGTGCTTCGCAACACTTTCAATGAATTTTTATAGGATCCTTTAAATATAATGTGTGTTGTGTCAGCGCCGCCAACTTGGTTTTCATTTTCAAGTCGGTGATTTGAAAGAATGATGCCGACAAGGCCAATGCAAGTGCGCACTCCCAAAATCTTAATGGGCCCGAAAGCTGGCCCGTATCGCCGCGCTCACGCACGGCGCTCACCCCAAGGCGGCACAATAACTGACAACTCCGGGAAGTTTGGTGAACCGGGGGAGACTTTTGGTGAGCCCATGGCGCAAGCCATGGGGTTCCCACTCCGTGAAGCAGCGCTCCGGTGCTTCGCAACACTTTCAATGAATTTTTATACGATCTTCCATGTGTAAATTGTGTTGTGTCAGCGCCGCCAACTTGGTTTTCATGGTCAAGTCGGTGATTTGGAAGAATGAAGCCGACAAGGCCAATGCAAATGCGCACTCCCAAAATCCAAAGGGGCCCGAAAGCTGGCCCGTATCGCCGCGCTCACGCACGGCGCTCACCCCAAGGCGGCACAATAACTGACAACTCCGGGAAGTTTGGTGAACCGAGGGAGACTTTTGGTAAGCCCATGGCGCAAGCCATGGGGTTCCCACTCCGTGAAGCAGCACTCCGGCGCTTCGCAACACTTTTAATGATGTTTTATACTATCCTCCATGTGTAAATTGTGTCGTGTCAGCGTCGCCAATCGGCAGCCAGCCCCATGAAACAGGTTGGCACCGGGTGTGAACCCGGCGCCTTGTTCGTTGTCCTTGCCTGAACGATCACGGGGCCGGAGCGAAACAGCTTCTTTGCTTTGTTCACTTGGCCAGGAAAAACGCCGCGCGAACGGGGGCCGGCATCGGGCTGTTGGCGCCCTTCACCGAGCGCCAGATCACCTCGTTGAAGGCGAGGTCGTCGGCCGCGTCCTCCTTCGAGAGGTCGAACGCCAGCGACTGCTTCGCGCCCCAAGCCTGCGCCGTGTTGAGTTCCTTCAGGTCGGTGCCCGCGGGGCGGGCCTTGTAGGGCGCGGTGTCGCCCTTGGGGAGAAACGCGTTGTACATCGGCCGGGCGGCGGCATCGAACTGGCTCATCGGCTTGAGGCCGAGGATGAGTTCCATCGTGCGCAACATCGAACTGGTGGAATAGAGTGTCGAGTCGAGGCCGCGGCCCTTGGTGAACGGGCTGACGCACAACGCCACCGAGCGGTGGGCGTCCACATGGTCGGGCCCGTTCTGGGCGTCGTCCTCAAGCACGAACACCGCCATTTCCTTCCAGAACCGGCTCTTGGAGAGGCCCTCGATCACCATGCCAAGGGCGAGGTCGTTGTCGGCCACCATGGCGGTGGGGGTGGGCTTGCCGGGCGAGGTGCCGGCCGTGTGGTCGTTGGGCAGCCTGAGGATGGTGAGTTGCGGGAAGTTGCCGGTTTTCTCAAATCCGGCAAGTTCCTCAAGGAACCGTTCGGCGCGCCTGACATCGGTGACCGACAGGTTGTAGGAGGGGAAGAAAGGGTCGAAATGCCCCTCGAGCGCCTTGACGCGCGCCTTGGCCGGCTTGCCGGGCGCCGTGTCGGCGATCCATTCGCCGTAGCTGCGATAGGTCACGCCCGCCTCGGCGGCGCGGTCCCAGATGTAGCCGCCGGCGGGGCGAGCGACGGGATCCTTGGTGCCTTCGGCCGGGTAGAAGGCGAACTTCTTGAGCGGGCTGCCCCGGTAGCCCAGCGGCCAGACTTTCTCGACGAAGTCGGTGGCGTAGGCGCCCATCGACCATTCGTGCCCGTCCGCGGAAACCTCGCCGTCGACATAGAAGTTGTCGAGCTGGACATATTCGCGTGCCAGGGCATGGTGGTTGGGGGTGATCTTTTCAGGGAACAGGCAGAGCGACTTGTCGCCGTTGCCCGGCACCATGTCGCCGAACACCTGGTCGTAGGTGCGGTTCTCCTTGATGATGTAAACGCAATGGCGGATGGGTGACTTGTCGCCGATTTTCGCGGGAACGGGGTTGCCCTCGGGGCGGGCCTGGATGGCACCGGCATCGGCGCGCAGGGGACTGCACGAGTAAGCCTTGGGGGTCCATTCGGCGAGGCGTTCCGGAGTGGGGGCGTCGATCACCGAAAGCGTGCCCTGGAACAGCCCGCCGATGTATTCCGTGGTGGGCTGCCTCTTGGCCAGGGGGTTGGGGCCCTTGGGATTGGCCTTCGAGCTGGCCCCCTTGCCATTGGTGACCAGCAGCCTGCCGTCGTGGTGGAACCGGACGGAGGTGGGATACCAACCGGTGGGAATGAAGCCCAGAGGCTTGGGATCGCGCGGTGACTCGAGGCCGAACAGGGCGAGGTTGCTGGCGTCGGCGTTGGCCACGGCGAGCAGCTTGCCGTCGGCGGAAAGCGTCAGGCTGCCGGGGGTGTTGCCGACCGGCGCCCCGGGATGGAGCGCGCAGTTGAGGGTCTTGGCCACCTTGCCCGATTCCGCGTCGACCACCGCCACCATGGTGGAGTTGGCGCACGCCACATAGAGAGTCTTTCGATCCTTCGACAAGGACATTTCGGCGGGGTGGGCCAGGCCGAGGTCCCAGACCGCCTTCACCTTGGCGTCGTCGAGGTCGACCAGCGCCACCATTGTCTTGCCCCATAGTGAGACGAGAACCTCGTCGTCGTCCAGGGGCAGGCAGCAGTAGGGATACGATCCTTCCGGCAGGGGAATGGGCTTGGATCCCTTGCCCGTGGCGAGGTCGACCTGGGCCACGGAGTGGCCGAGCACGCCGGCGGCGACCAGCGACTTGCCGCCGGGCATGACGGCGATGCCCGAGGGAATGAAGGTCTGGGCCTTGTCCACCACGGTGAGTTCGCGCGGCGTGCCGAGTTGGCCGTCCTTGAACGGGTAGGCGCGGATGACCTCGAACTCGCCGCCGCTCACGAACAGGGTTTCACCGGCGGCGTCGAACGCCATGCCGTGGAAGGCCTGGGGGAACCCGACGCGGCTGACCAGTTGGGTGGTGTCGCCTTCCACCTTGAGCACGATCACCTCGTGCTTGCCGTAGCCGCAGTGCAGGGCGGCGACGAAGGGGCCCTTGGGATGCACCAGCGCCTGCACGGGATAATCGCCCAGCGTGGTGTGCCTGCCCGCGGGCATGAGGCGCCACTGGTTGGGAAGCTGGACGGAACCGTCGGGCTTGGGGCCGGGAAAGTTCGGCTCCATCTGGGCGTGAACGGCCGCCGTCGCCAGGGCCACGGCAAGGGAACAGATCAGGGGTCTCATGTTCGGCTCCTCCCGGTGTCGGGTCGATGGCACCATTCAACCCGATGTTCGGGCTCCCGTGTTGGAAGATTTCATGAACCTTGGCTGGCGGGAACCGCTGGCCGGGGGCAATCCGACCCGTTAGACTCGGTCGATCGGAGTTTCATGAAAACCGGACGAGGATGATGACGATGCGCGGATGGATGAGCCTAGCGTTGGCGGGATGCGTGGCGGCGGGCGCCCTGGCGGGCCCCTGGTCCACCTGGCGCGGTCCCCTGGGCGATGGCCACTCTCCCGAGAAGGGCCTGCCCACGACATGGGGCGAAACCCAGAACCTGCTGTGGAAGGCGCCGCTTCCGGGCATGGGTTGCTCCACCCCCGTCGTGTGGGGCGACTCGATCTTCCTCACCTGCGTCGTGGAGAAGGACTTGCTGTTATTGGCGTACGACACCAAGGGCAAGGAGAAATGGCAAGCCAAGCTGGGATCCGGCAATGTCCCGGCCCGCACCGACGAGGGCAACTGGGCCTCGGCCTCGGCGGTGACCGACGGCAAGCATGTTTGGGCCTTCGTCGCCTCGGGAGACCTGGCCTGCCACGCGGTTGACGGCACCAAGGTTTGGGCCGTGAACCTCCAGGAGAAATACGGCAAGTTCAACATCCAGTTCGGCATGCACTCGACGCCGGTGCTGCACGACGGAAAGCTCTTCGTCCAGCTGCTGCACACGGGCGCCCAGTTGGTGATCGCCCTCGATGCCGCCACCGGAAAGGAAGCCTGGAAAGTCACCCGGCCCAGCGAGGGCACCGACGAGAACCCGCATTCCTACGCCTCGCCCGTCCTTTGGCAGGACGGCGGCAAGGCCTACCTCGTCACCCATGGCAACGACCACGCCGTGGCCCACGACCTCAAGGACGGCCATGAGATCTGGCGCGTGGTCGACCTGAACCCCAAGGACAAATACAACAAGTATCTGCGATTTGTCGCCTCTCCCGTCGCGGCACCCGGCCTCATCGTCGTGCCCACGGCGAAGAACGGGCAGGTCGTGGGCATCAAGCCCGGGGCCACCGGAATCGTGGGGCCCGGGTCGGGCCACGAGCAATGGCGCAAGCCCAGCAACACCCCGGATGTGCCGTCGCCCCTGGTGGCGGACGGACTGGTTTACCTGTGCCGCGAGAACGGCACGCTGATCTGCATCGATGCCGCGTCGGGTCAGGAGTACTACCAGGAGCGCACCACCGCCGGCCGGTTCCGCGCCTCGCCGGTGCTGGTTGACGGCCATGTGCTGGTCACCAACCGCGACAAGGGGACCGTGACGGTGGTGAAGGCGGGCAAGAAGTTCGAGAAGGTCGCCGACAACACGGTGCCCGATGTGCTGGCCGCCTCGCCTGCGATCGCCGACGGCAAGATTTATCTGCGCGGCTTCAAGTATCTTTGGGCCTTCGGGTCCCCGGCGCGCTGACGCGTCATGGCCGCCTTGCTTCGGCGATGGCTGGAGTTGGCGGCCCCCGTGGCTGGAATCTGGCGGTCGGCGCCCTTGGCGCCGGCCGCCCTTTCACTGACCGCCGGCATCTTCATCGAGAGGCTGGCCAGGCCTGCGCCCTGGGTGGTGATGGCCCTGGCGGTGGCTTTCGCCCTGGCCGCCCTGGCCCATGTGAGGTGGCGGCCGCTCTGGATTCTGCTCCTCGTGTTCGCCATGGGCGCCGTTCGCGGCGCCTTGCTTTTCGGTTCGATGGGCGGGAACGACATCGCCTCGATGGCCGGATCCGAGCACGCGCCGATCCGCCTGCGCGGCATCGTGGTGGATGCCATCCAGGCGACTCCTCCGCCCAAGCCCGATCCGCTTCGTCTGATTCCGGTTCCGGCGCGCTGGGAGACGGTGGTCGCGGTTGAGAGCGCCCGGCGCGGGGGCGCGCCATCCGAGGCGATAGGCGAGGTTCGGGTCGCCGGTTCGGGCGCGCCCCCGGACGCGTCGCCCGGCGACCGTGTCGACATCGCGGGGCAGATCCGCCTGATTCCCGGGCCGATGAATCCGGGGGAAACCGACGGGCGCGATCCTTGGCTGGCCCGCGGCATCGTTGCCGAGGTCCGCGTCGCCGACAACCCGGGCGCGCTGGAATCGATGGGGCCCTCGGGCACCTGGGATATCCGCGTCATTCTCGCCGGGCTCCGGGCGAGGGCGGCGGCCCGGTTGGCCGGGGCGATCGATCCGGAGGTTGAGCCGCTGGCCGCCGCGCTGCTGTTGGGCGAGACTTCAAGGCTGTCCCGGGAAAGCTGGGACCAGTACCGTCGCACCGGCGTGGTGCATGTGCTGGCGATCTCGGGCCAGCACCTGGTGCTCTTGGCGATGTTCCTGACCGTCGCCGGCCGGTGCGCCGGCATGGGCGCGCGCGCCTTGGCATGGCCCATCGCCCTGACCGTGGCGATTTACGCGGGCATGACGGGGGCGCGGCCGGCGGCCACCCGCGCCGCGGCAACCGTCGGGGCCCTGGCCCTGGCCGACATCCTGCGGCGGCCCCGCCACCTTCCCTCGGTGATCGCCTTCAGTTGGCTCGTGGTCGGCCTGCTCGACCCGGGAGACCTTTTCGGCACCGGTTGCCTGCTGTCGTTCCTCGCCACCGCCCTTTTGTACTGGGCCGTGCCCGGGTGGTCCGAACCGCCCACCGAACAGGAGGAGGCCTTGGCCAGGGCCCGGGACATGGGCCGGTCGGCTCCCTGGCGACTGGTTCGCGCGTTCCTTCGGGCCTTGGCCATCGCCCTTGGAACCAATGCCGTCATCTGGTGCTGCCTCACTCCGCTGGTCGCGGCGCGCACCCATCTGGTCAGCCCCTCGGCGCTGGTGGTGGGTCCGCCCGTGGCGCTCCTGGGATCGCTGGCGCTGCTGCCCGGCTTTCCCCTGCTGATTCTGGGTGGGGATGTTCCGTTGGTTTCCCCGGCGCTCGGATGGTGCGCGGGCATGGCGCTCAAGGGCTGTGCGTGGCTGGTCGGCTGGGCGGCCAACTGGCCATGGGCCAGCTTCTGGGTGGGCGACATTTCACTCGCCTGGCTTGTGCCATGGCACATCCTGCTGATTCCGGCGCTCTCGGAGAACGGATGGCGGGCCCGCGCCCGGGCGGGAGTGCCGGCGATGGCCTGGCTGGCCGCGGGATTGGCGGTGTCGCTGGCGCCCCCCGTGCGGAGCGATCCCTGGCGATGCACCTTCCTTGCCGTCGGCCACGGGGGATGCGCCGTCATCGAATGGGCCGACGGGTCCACCACGGTGTACGACGCCGGATCGTTGGCCAACGCCGGCGTGGGCAGGAGGATCATCGCGCCGTTCCTCTGGAACAGGGGGGTGGAACGGGTTGACGAGTTGATCCTTTCCCATGCCGACCTCGACCATTTCAACGGCGCGCTCGACCTGGTCGAGCGGGTGCCGGTGGGCCGGGTGCTGGTGTCGGGCTGGTTCGTCCGCAAGGAGGTGCCCGGCGTCCGCTTCATGCTCGACGGACTCGCGGCGCGGGGAGTTCCCGTGGAGGAGGTGGAACCGGGGTTCAGCCTGGCCCGCGGGACGGCATCGCTGGAGTTCTTGCACCCGGCGCCCGGCTTCGAGGCCTCCAGCCAGAACGAGGCGAGCGTGGTGGCGCTGCTGAGGCATTTCTCGGGAAATGTGCTGCTCACGGGCGACCTCGAGGGCGCCGGCCAGAGGGCGCTCATGAAAGCCGGTCCCGGCCCCGGCGTGGCCGTGCTGCAATCGCCGCACCATGGCGGCGCGGGGGCCAACGGGCCGGCGTTTTTGGGCTGGGCCGCGCCCTGGCTCACGGTGGCGCAGGAGGATTCGCGGCGGGCGCGCCAAGGCCCGAGGGACCGCACCTGGTCGACTTCAGTGGAGGGCGCCATCACCATTAGGCCCGAGGGGGGAGGGCTTTTGGCCGAGGGATATGTCACGGGGCGCAAGGAACAGCGTCGATAGAGCCAACTTCAAATAACCGACCTGCTCAAGACACCGGTATCCGCCATCATTCTGTTAGCCCTTTCATGCCCTTCAAGTCTCGAACGCCGCGAGCGGCCTCTGAACTGGCAGAAGACTGGTGAATGCCTGCGAGGGCCTCCCTCCCAAGCGATGAACGGATCTCCATATGAAGGCCAGACAAAGGCTGCCGATGCTTAGGAGCGCTTTGCAAATAGGTTTACTGTCATATCCGCAATGCCTGAAGTAATTGGAGCATTCTTCGGACGAGAATTGGTCAATGAGTTGTCCGACAACATCCCAGAGGCCGGCGATGGTCCGCTTCCCCGCCGACTTGACCAATCCCTTGAGTTTTGAGAATGCGTTTTCAATCGGGTTGAGATCCGGGCCGTAGGGAGGCAGGTACCTGGTCCTGATCCCGTAGTCCTCCAGGGTCTTCCTCACCATCGCCGTCTTGTGGGAGGACAGGTTGTCAAGGACCACCAAGTCACCTGGCCTGATCACCGGGGCCAGCACCTGTTCGACATAAGCCTTGAATGAAGCGCCGTTGATGGGCCCGTCAAGCAGCATCGGGGCCACGATCCCAG
>VGXS01000021.1 GCA_016873225.1 Planctomycetota bacterium
ACTCCCTGTACGCAGACCGGGCTTATGATGCCGAGGATAAGATCCGCAAACCGCTCAGGCAAAGAAGGATCATCCCGAGGATCGCGAGACGGAACACCGAACACGGAAGCGGCCTGGGCAAGCATCGTTCCATCATCGAAAGCGTCTTCGCATGGCTCTTCCAGCAACGGCGACTCAGGGTTCGTTATGAGAAGCGCGCTGACATCCATCAGGCTTTCCTGACAATTGGATGTATCATGATCTGCTGGAACCGCTTAGCAAGGTTGTGTTAGAGCCCCTTAGATAATTCGGGAACTCCGCCCATGGCGCACCTGGTCAACGGCCTTTACGACACATCCGAAACCTTCCGCATGGCCCGGAAGCAACTCGACGCCGTCGCCGGGGCCGTGGATCTTCACCCCGACCTGCTGGCCCGCATGGCCGCGCCCAAGCGCGCCCTTCTGGTTTCCGTGCCCGTCAGGCGCGATGACGGGCACATCGACACCTTCGCCGGCTACCGCGTCCAGCACAGCCTCACCTCCGGCCCCTCCAAGGGCGGGCTTCGCTACCATCCCGCCGTCGACCTGGGCGAGGTGGCCGCGCTGGCCATGTGGATGTCGTGGAAGTGCGCCATCATGAACCTGCCCTTTTCGGGCGGCAAGGGCGGCATTTCGGTTGACCCGTCCAAGCTTTCCTTGGGGGAGAAGGAGCGCCTCACCCGCCGATACACCGAGGAGGTTTTGTCCATCATCGGGCCCAGGCAGGATGTCATGGCCCCCGACATGGGCACCGATGAGCAAACCATGGCCTGGATCATGGACACCTACTCCATGAAGGTCGGCTATGCCTGTCCCGAGATTGTCACGGGCAAGCCCGTGGAAATCGGCGGCATCACGGGCAGGCGGGAGGCCACCGGCCGGGGCGTGGTGTTCTGCGTCATGCAGGCGCTCGACGAACTTGGCATCCGACCCGAGCAGGCTACCGCCGTCGTGCAGGGATTCGGAAATGTGGGGTCGGTGACTTGCCAGGAACTGCACCAGCGGGGCGTGAAGGTTGTCGCCGTGGGTGACAAGGACGGCGCGGTGGCCAATGCCGCCGGCATCGACATTCCGGCGCTCATGAGGTTCGTGGCGGGCGGGCAATCGCTGGTGAAGTTTCCGGGGGCCGGACCGATCGCCGCGGACGACCTGCTGTCAACGCCCTGCACCGTGCTGGTGCCCGCGGCGCTGGAACGGGTGATCCATGCCGGCAACGCCGCCAAGCTCAGGTGCCGCGTGCTCGCCGAAGGCGCCAACGGGCCCACCACGCCGGAGGCCGATGCGATGCTGGCCGGCGGCGACATCTTCGTGATTCCCGATGTGCTTTGCAACGCGGGCGGCGTGACGGTGAGCTACTTCGAGTGGGTGCAGGACCTCCAGCAATTCATGTGGAGCGAGGAGCAGGTCAACCAGAACCTGGCCAAGCTGATGCTTGACGCCTTCGGCCGCGTGAGGGCGCTGGCGAAGTCCCGCAACCTGTCCAACCGCACCGCGGCGCTTACCTTGGGCGTTCAAAAGGTGGCCCGCGAAATGACCCGCAGGGGACTTTTTCCCTGATCCTTTCCGCTATAATTTAACCAACCTTCCAAGCGCCCGGGTGACACCGGGCGCGACCATTTGGGACGAGACCGGAGAACGACAGAGCCATGGCCACCGAGACGCTGGAATTCAAGACAGAACTCAAGCAACTGCTCCACCTCATCACCCACTCGCTGTACTCGAACAAGAAGATCGTGTTGCGCGAGCTGGTCAGCAATGCCAGCGACGCCATCCACAAGCTGCGGTTCGATTCCCTCGACCGGGGCGAACTCCTCGGCGACGACAAGGATTTCAAGATTGTCATCACCCCCGACGAGGCCTCGGGCACCCTCACGATCAGCGACAATGGCATCGGCATGTCCAGGCAGGGGGTGATCGAGAACCTCGGAACGGTCGCCCGCTCGGGCACCAAGGCGTTTTTGGAGAAGGTTCGCGAGGCCGGGGAGAACAAGTCCCGGCCCGACCTGATCGGGCAGTTCGGCGTCGGGTTCTATTCCTCCTACATGATCGCCGACAAGGTCGAGGTGCTCTCCCGGCAGGCGGGCGACCCGGCCGATGCCGCCACCCGCTGGGTGAGCGACGGGCAGGGCGAATTCACGGTGGAGAAGGCCAGCCGCGCCGGGCGCGGCACCGATGTCATCCTGCACCTCAAGGATTCCGAGAAAAAGGAATTCACAAGCCCGTTCGAGATTCGGGAGATCGTCCGTCAGTTTTCCGACTTCCTCGAGACTCCCATCTACATGGTCGAGACCAAGGTGCCCGAGGCCGACGAGGACGAGTCGGCCGAGGGGGGCGAAAAGAAGGAGGCGCCTGCCGAGCCCGTTCGCACCGAGACCCAGATCAACACCCAGAAGGCCCTGTGGCTCAGGTCGAAATCCGAGGTGACCGAGGAGGAATACGCCGGGTTCCACCAGCAGATCACCCACGACCCGACCAAGCCCGCCCGGGTGATCCACTACGCCGCCGAGGGCCGGCACGAGTACAAGGTTTTGCTGTTTGTCCCGGCGGAGCGCCCGTTCTGGTTCGACATGTCCGAGCGGGAACACGGGCCGCGGCTTTACATCCAGCGCGTCCTCATCATGGAGCATTGCAAGGAACTGCTTCCCAGGTACCTGCGCTTTGTCAGCGGGCTTGTCGACTGCTCCGACCTGCCGCTCAACATCTCCCGCGAGATCCTCCAGCACAACGACACGCTCGAGGCCATCAGGAAGGACCTCGTGAAGGAGGTGTTCAAGTCGCTGCGTGACCTTCGGGAAAGCGACCTTCCCGGTTTCCAGAAGTTTTACAAGGGCTTCGGCACCGTCCTCAAGGAGGGCGTCCGGGAGGACTGGGAGAACCGGGAGAAGGTCGCGGAATTGCAACTATACCACTCCCTCAATACTCCCGCCGGGGAGCAGACCACGCTCGACCGTTACATCGCCGCGATGCCGGAGGAGCAGAAGGACATCTACTACATCACGGGCGACAGCGAGGCGATGCTGCGGGCCTCGCCCAAGCTCGAGGCCTACCGGGCCAAGGGTCGCGATGTCCTGTTCATGACCGACGCGGTGGATGAGTACATCCTGCCGTCCCTAACCACCTACAAGGGCAAGTCACTGCGTTCCGTCGACTCGGAGAAGGCCGCCGAGGATGTGGCTTCCCCTCCCGCCGAGCCCGGGGACTTCGCCCCGCTGCTTGAGCACCTCAAGAAAAGCCTTGGCGAGGTGTCGGATGTGAGGCTTTCGAGCCGGCTGGTTGATTCGCCCGCCTGCCTTGTCACGCCCGCCGGGGGCATGTCGGGCCACCTGGAAAGGCTGCTCGACCGCATGGGGCAGTCCGACCGTCCCAAGACCAAGCGGATTCTCGAGTTGAACGCCACCCATCCCGCAGTGGCCGCCCTTCGCAAGATGTTCGAGTCGGATTCGTCTGATGCCCGGGTGGTTGACAACGCCCGGCTGCTGGTGGATCAGGCCACCCTTGCCGACGGGGCGCTGGTGGAGGATCTCGCCGGAATGGCCAAGCGGCTGGGCGACCTCATCGCGCGGGACGCGCGCTGAGGCCCGCGGCCTTGGGGCCGTGTTGGCCTGGCTCAGAAGCCGGGGCGGTTGCCGCCAGAGGCCGGGGCGATGGGCGCGGGGCCGGGCAGCGGGGCCTCGAGCGTCTGCCTCAGGGAGTTGATGGAATCGTTGATCGACTGCTTGGTGCTTTCAAGGCCCGCGGAACCCGAGCGCTGGGCGTCTGACATGCGTGTGAGAATGGCCTGCTTCTGGGCCTGGATGTCCTGCAGGCGGCGCTCAAGGGCGGCCCGGGTTTCCCCCGCCGTGGAGTTGAGCTGGGCCTGAAGCGCCTTCTGCTGGTTGTCGATCTGCGTCATCTGCGATTGGACGGAGGATTGCAGGTCCTGCGCGCCCGCCTGCACCAGGTTTCCACCGGCTTGCGCCGTCTGGTTCACCTGCTTCTTGAAGATGTCAAAGCTTGCCGAGGTGGATGAGGGCGCGGGAGACTTGCTGGGGGCGTTGGCGCAGCCCAGCGTGCCAATGGCCAACAACGAGAACGGGATCAGGCGCATGGGATCGGCTCCGGACAAATAGTCATTCATGAATTCATGCCCGCTTCATGGAGGCATGCCATAATTGAATCCGTTGACGCAAGCTCACTTGGCCCTCTTTGGGGTGCCTTGCATGCTGGCCATCGCCCTGGTTTTATTTGCTGTTGCAGTCGACCCGGCGGCGTGCCTGCCCCCGCGGATTGAACTTGCCGGCGCCGGGGGAGTTGTTGAGGCCCCCACACGCAAGCGCGCGCTTTTGATTTTCCTCGATTCGCAATGCCCCGTCAGCAACGGATACTCACCGGAGTTCGCTCGAATCGCCAAAACCGCCGCCAAGGCGGGCATCGCCGTGTTGGGCGTTCATTCCGACCCATCCCTCTCTCCGGCCAAGGCGGAGGAACACGCGCGGGAGCATGGCCTGGGATTTGCCGTGGCCGTTGACGCGCGCCAGGTTTTGGCGCGCGCCACGGGAGTGCGATTGGTTCCGCAGGCGGTCCTTTCCGACGCGAACGGCCGCGTCGTGTACCGCGGGCGGATCGACGACCTGAGGACTCCCGAGGGTATCCGGCGGCCCGCGGCCACCCGGCACGACCTGCGCGACGCCCTTGCCGCGTTCATTGACGGAAAGCCGGTGCCTCCACCTTCCGGGGAACCTTTCGGCTGCCCGTTGCCCCAACCGCCTGAATCATTTCGCAAGGAGTGAACCGATGATCGTGTTGCTGGCGGGTTTGGCGATGGCGGCCGCTCCACCAACCTGGAGCGGATCGGTGGCCGCGATCGTGCACAAGAATTGCGCCGGTTGCCACAGGCCGGGCGAGGTCGGTCCGTTCCCGCTGCTCACCTACGAGGATGCCGGGAAGCGGGCGGGGTTCATCGCCGAAACATGCCGCTCCCGGCGGATGCCCCCGTGGAAGGCGGAACCGGGGCATGGAAGTTTCTTCGACGAGAGGCGACTTTCAGAATCGGAAATCAATGCGATCACGGCCTGGGCCGCCGCTGGCGCTCCCCGGGGTGACGCCCAGGCCGAGCCCAAGCCGCCGGAGTTTCACGACGGCTGGCAACTGGGCAAGCCCGACCTGGTGCTGCGCATGGTCGAGCCTTTCACCATTCCGGCCGAGGGCCGGGACATTTTCCAGGTGTTCGTCATCCCTTCGGGCCTCAAGGAGAGGCGCACCGTCGCCGCCATGGAATTCCGCCCAGGCAACAGGCGGGTGGTTCATCACGCGCTGGTGTTCCTCGACGGCACGGGCCAGGCCCGCAGGAAGGATGAGGCCCATCCCGGCCCCGGTTATTCCACATTCGGCGGCGTGGGAATCATGCCGACGGGCGGGTTGGGCGGGTGGGCCCCGGGGAACTTCCCCCGCAGGTTGCCTGATGGAACGGGAAGGGAGATTCAAGCCGGCGCTGACATCATCCTTCAGGTCCACTACCATCCTTCCGGAAAGCGGGAAACCGACACCAGCGAGATCGGCCTGCACTTTACGCCCAAGCCCGCGGAGAAGCTTGTCTCCAACCTCCCCCTGGCCTCCCGGGACATCGATATCCCAGCCGGCGAGCCCGCTTACAAACGCTCGGTGCGTTTCACCACGCCCGAACCGCTCACCATCATCGGGGTCACGCCCCACATGCATCTCGTGGGCAAGGAGATGAAGGTTCGCGTGGTGAAGCCCGACGGGGCCGAGATTCCCCTCATATGGATCCGCGATTGGGATTTCAATTGGCAGGACACCTACCTGTTCCGTCAACCCGTTCAGGTGCCGGCCGGTTCCCGGTTCGAGGTCGACGCCCTTTACGACAACAGCGCCGCCAACCCGCGCAATCCCCGGTCTCCCCCCGGTCGGGTCAAGTGGGGTGAGCAAACGGAAAACGAGATGTGCCTGTGCTTTGTCGCGATGATTCCCCATAGCCGGGAATCGCTGGGGAAAATCAGGCAGGCCGCCATGCGGCAACTGATGACCCCGGGCATGCTCCTGAGGTTTTTGGGAGGAAACTGACGGTTGGTCATCCCGCGGCGGGCTTGGCCCCGCCCCACGCCCCGGGTTCCCCCAGCAAGGAGGGAATCGAGCCCCGGAAGGCCTTGGTGATATCGTCGATCGTGGCCCAAATGGCCCAGGTTCCGTCGCTGCCGGCGACGCGAACGCGCGTCTCCCGGGTGGTGACTCCGACGCGGTGACAGGGCGATCCCGCCATGGCGGCCTCGAACGCGTCGGCCTTGTCGGGAGCGACCTCCACGAGAAACCGGGTGGGCGATTCCCCGAAGAGCGCCTCCGCCGTGCTCAGTCCCGTCGACGCCCGCGCCAGGTGCGAAAGGTCGCATCCGACATGGCCGGCGAGGGCCATTTCCGCCGCGGCGACCGCCACGCCTCCCTCGGCCAGGTCGTGAACGGCCCGGCAAAGACCCTTGGCGATCGCCTTGTGAAGCCGGCAGAACAGGGCCTTGGCGGGGCCCGGATTCACCTTGGGAATCCGTCCGCCCTCCAGGCCATGCGCCGCGGCATAGGCCGACCCGGCGAACGACCCGTCCGAGTCGCCCACCAGGTAGACATGGTGCCCTGGCGACTTGAAGTCCATGCTCACCGCGTGGCGGGCGTCGGCCAGTTGCCCCAGGGCGCTGATCAGCAGCGTGGGCGGAATCGCGATCCGCCTGTCCTTGCCCTTGTACTCATTCTTGAGGCTGTCCTTGCCGCTGATGAACGGCATCATCCAGGCCACCGCGAGGTCGTGGCAGGCCTCGGCCGACCTGACCAGCAGTCCGAGTTCCTCGGGCCGGTCGGTGTCGGCCCAGCAGAAGTTGTCGAGCAGGGCGATCCGGTCCGGGTCGGCGCCCACGGCCACGACATTCCGCACGGCCTCGTCGATGGCGCAGGCCGCCATGGCATAGGCGTCGATCCGTCCCAGGCGCGTATGAATGCCGCATCCCACCGCGAACGCCTTCCATTTGCCGGGAACGGGCGCCACCACGGCGGCATCGGAGGGGCCGGTCTCGTGCAGGCCCACAAGCGGCTTGATGACGCTGCCTCCCTGCACCTCGTGGTCGTATTGCCTGATCACCCATTCCTTGCTGGCGATGTCGGGCATGGCCAGCAGCCTGAGCAGGGTCGCTGAAAAGTCCTCGCCGGCGGGCGGAGTGAGCGGGGTTTCAACCGGGTCGGCAAAGGTGGCCTTGCGGGTGACGGGAGGCCTGCCGTCGTGCAGGAAGGCCATGTCCAGTTCCCCGACCCGCCTCCCGTGCCAGTTGAGGCGCAGCAGTCCTGTCGCCTCGAAGCGGCCCAGGGCGGTCGCCTCAACCCCCTCGGCGGCGCACTCGTTCCGCATGTCGTCCCAATGCCCGGGGGGAACCGCCAGGACCATCCGTTCCTGCGACTCGCTGATCCAGGCCTCGACATAGGTGAGCCCCGAGTACTTGAGCGGGGCCTTTTCCAGGTCGACGGTGGCTCCCAGGTCGGCGGCCATTTCGCCCACGGCGGAGCTGAATCCTCCGGCACCGCAATCGGTGATGGCGCGGTAAAGCCCCTTGTCGCGGCAGCGCATCACCGCCTCGAGCACCTTCTTTTCCTCGATGGCGTTGCCGATCTGCACGGCGCCTCCCGCGGTCTTCTCGGAGGTGTTCGAAAGGCCCTCGGAGGAAAAGGTCGCGCCGTGGATGCCGTCACGGCCGGTCCGCCCGCCGATCGCCACGATGAGGTCGCCGTCGCGGACCTCCTTTTTGGCCCTGTTCACGGGCAGCAGGCCGACCGTGCCGCAGAACACCAGCGGGTTGGCGAGGTAGTCGGGATGGAAGCGCACCGCGCCGTTCACGGTGGGAATGCCCATGCGGTTGCCGTAGTCGCGAACTCCCGAAACCACTCCCCTCATCACCTTGCGCGGGTGCAGCACGCCTTCGGGCAGGTCGCGCGCCGCGATGTCGAGGGGGCCGAAGCAGAAAACATCGGTGTCGCAGACGGGACGGGCGCCCAGGCCCGTTCCCAAGGCGTCGCGGATAACCCCGCCGATGCCCGTGCTGGCGCCGCCATATGGCTCGATCGCGCTTGGCCTGTTGTGGGTTTCCACCTTGAACACCAGGTGGTTCTCATCATCGAACAGGACGACGCCCGCGTTGTCCTCGAACACGCTCACGCACCAGTCGTCGGGTCCCAGTCGCCTGCGCACCTCGACGGTGCCGGCGAAAATCGTCTCCTTGAGCATGTTCTGGTAGGTCTTTCCGGGCGCCTCGATCCGGCCCTTGAGCGTCTTGTGCGAGCAGTGCTCCGACCATGTCTGGGCGATGGTTTCCAGTTCCACATCAACGGGGTCGCGCGCCAGGGCCCTGTAATGGGCCTGGATCGTCAGCATTTCCGCCCCGGAAAGCGCCAGCCCCATCCCCTTGCTGAGGACGACCAAAGCCGTCTCGTCAAGCTCGTGGATGGCGATGTCGCGGCGTGCGAAGTCGTAGGTGGATCCCAGGTGCAAATGGTCCATCCTGGGCAAGCCCGCCGCCACCTGCTCGACGGCCTCGTTGGCCAAGACGCGCCTGAACAGCAGGTTTCGCACATCCTCGGCGAGCGGCTTGCCATAGTAGCGGCGGTAGGTCCTGACCTGGTCCACCCTCAGTCCCAGTTCCCGTCCCAGCGAGGCGACGCTCAGGGCCACGGGATCCATGACTCCCGGGCGGGGAAGCACGGTGGCCACCGGCTCGGTTTCGGCGGGTTCGTCCCAAGCGCGGATCGCGCCGATTTCCGCCACCTCATCCACCAGCACCTGCGCGGCCAGTTCCCGCGCCTGCTCGCGGTCGAGGTCGCCTTCCACGAGGTACCCCCTCGAGGCCGCCGTGATGAAATCAGCGGGAGGTTCGGCGTGCGCCAGCAAGCGGTACTCGCCGCGAACCCTGTCGACCTCGTTTTCCGCCTGCCGGGCGCGTATCTCGATGTCCCAAAGCATGCCAACTCCCCCAAGTCGATCCTTGGTGCTAGTGTATTGGCTTGGCCGGCGCCGACATGCCGGCAGGTTGTTCCGCGAGCCGAAGGAGATTTCCCGTGCCCGTACAAGCCCAGCAGGCGACCCTGGTAGAACCGTACAAGGTTGAAATCCGCCAGGTCACGCTGCCCGACCCGGCCCCCAACCAGATTCTGCTGGCCGCCGAAGCCACCGCCATCAGCGCCGGCACCGAACTGGCGGTTTACACCGGAACCCACCAGTGGCTGAAGGACCCCTCCATGCCGGACTGGAAGTTCCCGTTCCGCCCCGGTTATTCGGCCGCCGGGCGGGTTGTTGCCGTTGGCAAGGAATTTCCGGGCGGATTCCAGCCCGGTGACCGGGTGAGCTACCCCGGCAACCACGCCACGCATGAATTGCTCACCGTGGGGCATGAACGCTGCCGGGTTTGGCGCATGCCCGATTCGTTGGCTTTCGAGAAGGCGGCGGTGGCCTGCGTGGCCCGTTACGGGATGGGCGCGGCCATCCGCGCCGGGCTCACGCTGGGGCGCAGCGCCGCCGTTTTGGGCCTCGGCGTGATTGGCCAGTTCGCGCTCCGCAGCCTGCGCGCCGCGGGGTGCCATCCGGTGGTGGGAATTGACGCGGTGCCGATGCGGCGCAAGGCGGCCATGGATGCCGGCGCCGATCTGGTCATCGATCCCTCCGATGGCAAGGCCAAGGATGCCCTCCGGCATCACCTCGGCTCGACCGGCGCGGAGATCGTGGCCGATTGCACCGGGGTTCCGGACGCCGTTCCCGTGGCCATGGGACTGGCCTGCCATGGCGGGCAGGTGATCGTGGTCGGCAGCCCCCGCGGCATCGCCAAGGATGTCAATTTCTACGACGACTTGCACCGCAGGTATATCGAGGTGTCGGGCGCGCATGGCAACATGCTGTTCGAACCGGCCCATGTCCGCCTCGCCGGCACCTGGGACATCCACAAGGCCCAGCACTGGCTCCTGGCCTCGCTGGCCAACGGAAGGCTCAACCTCGATTCGCTCATCACCCACCGCATCCGTCCTGATGGAATCGGCAAGGCCTACGAGGGATTGCTCAAGGACAAGGACAATTACCTCGGCGTGGTGGTTTCGTGGACCTGACCGCGCTGGCCTATGTCACCGCCGGGCTGGCCGGGGGAATCAACTCCCTGGCCGGCGGCGGCACGCTCCTCACCTATCCAGCGCTGTTGCCCCTCATGACGCCCACCCAGGCGAACATGACAAGCACCATCGCGCTCCTGCCCGGTTCCGTCACGGGCGCATGGGCCTACAGGCGCGAGATCGGCTCGCTGGGGCCGTGGTTCGGCCGACTCCTGCCCGCCTCCCTGGCCGGATCCTTGATCGGTTCGCTTCTGTTGGCCATGGATCCTGGAGGTTCCTTCAAGCTCGTTGTTCCGTGGCTCATCCTGTTCGCCTCGGTGTTGTTCATCGCCCAGCCTTGGCTTGGCGCCGCCAAGCCGGGCGCGGCAAGCGGCCGACCCGGAATGCGGTTGCTCCTGATCGCCTCGGCGTGCCAGTTTGCCGTGGCGGTGTACGGCGGATACTTCGGCGCCGGAATTGGCATCCTCATGCTGGCCACCCTAGGTCTTTGGGGTGCGGGCGACCTGCATCAGGTCAATGGCCTCAAGAACCTGCTGGCCGCATGCATCAACGCCGTTTCAGTGGCGGTTTTCGCTTGGGAGGGAAGCATCGTTTGGACCCTCGTGCCGGGCATGGCGGGCGCGTCGGTCGCCGGCGCCTACCTCGCCGCCCATTTCGGCCGCAAGTTGCCCAAACCGGTGCTCCGGGGATTCATCATCTTCGTTGGCCTGGCCCAGACTTCGTATTATCTTTTGAGACAGGCGGGGATTCTGCCCGGCCTGGAATCGTCCAAACCGTGATGGAAAGGAACATCCCTGCCATGCGTAACCGGCGCCATCTGCTGACCGCGGCCTTCTGTCTTCCCCTCGTGCTGGTGGTGGCATGCGCCGACACCGATGCCATCCAGATTCCGCCCGAGGCGAAAACCACGGCCTCCGGCCTGAAATACCTCGACCTGAAAGTCGGCGAAGGCGCCGAGGCCAAGAAGGGTAGCCCCATCAAGGCCCACTACACCGGAATGCTCCAGAAGAACGGCAAGAAGTTCGACAGCAGCGTCGATCGCGGCACACCGCTCGAGATCGACATCGGAGTGGGCCAGGTCATCAAGGGATGGGACGAGGGAATCGTCGGCATGAAGGTTGGCGGCAAACGCAAGCTGTTCATTCCGTATGATCTGGCGTATGGGGAAAACGGCCGCCCCCCCGCGATTCCGCGCAAGGCCGACTTGGTTTTCGAGGTGGAACTCGTGGATGTCGCATCTGAAATCGCCGTGCCTGAAGGCGCCAAGAAAACCGCGGGCGGCGTGCAATACACCGATACCAAGGAAGGCACAGGCACCGAAGCGACCGCCGGCAAGAAGGTCGAGGTGCATTACACCGGCAAACTCCAGAAGAACGGCAAGAAGTTCGACAGCAGTGTCGATCGCGGCGAAACCTTCACCTTCACTCTCGGCCAGAAGGAAGTGATCCAAGGCTGGGATGAAGGCGTCGCCGGCATGAAGGAAGGCGGCAAGCGCCTGCTGTTCATTCCCAGCAAGCTGGGTTATGGCGAGCGGGGCGCCGGTCGCAGCATTCCCCCCGGCAGCGACCTGTATTTCGAAGTCGAACTCATCAAGGTTCGCTGACTTTCGGAGGAATCACCGCCAGGCCGAAGGCGATCTCCCTGGAGGATCCCAACTGCGGCAGCGAGACTCCGCGCGTCAAGATGATGCCGGGGTATCGCCGCCGCAGTTGTGTTTCAACCCGGTCGCCGGCCTTGGCCACCTCCCAGGCGAAGACTCCGCCCAACCTCATGAAGTGCTCGTCGCTGGTCCACGGGTTGAACCGAGCCACCGGCAACGGCAGCGACGGGTTCTCACCCACGAATACCATCGGCCTGCCGGGCGCGAACCAGGCGATGTTGTCCGCCACCCAGTGTTCTCCGGCAACGATGGGTATGCGGTCCGACCCGGTCTGTTCTTTCCAGAAATCCACCGCGGCTTCAGCAAGATTCCTGCCCGGAAAGCGGGAACGGACTTCCTTGCCCTCACGGGACATCAATACCCCGTCGCCCAACACCATCAATCCCATCAATCCGGCGACGATGATTCCGCTCAAGGCAAGCGAGTGCCTGATCGCTCCGGGCTTGTCCCGGAACCCGCCATAGGCCAAGGCCACCAGGCCCGCGCATGTGTAGCACGGAAAACACCAAAATCCGATCACCTTTTTGCCCAGGAGCACCATCAGCAGGATGGTGGCCAGGGGGCCGATCGTTGTGATGGCGAGGTACCTGGCCAGTTCGGGCTTGGTGGCGGCGGGACGAGACCTTCCCCCCATCAACGCGAACAAGGGAATGAGTAATCCCCAGGCCATCCACGATTGCTCGGCAAGGAACCCGAGCAGTCCCATGGCGCCGGCGGCGAATCCGCCGCGGGTGCCGCCGCGCGCGGCCAAGTACTGGAGCGTGATCCAATCGTGGCCGGCCAGCCAGGCGAGGTGGGGCGAAAAGAGCAGCAGGCCGGCCAGCCAGGCCACCCATGGCTTGGGCGTGGCCAGCGCCCGCCTGCCCTCGGGAAGCGCCAAAAGGGCGAGCGCTTGCCAGGCAAGGAGCAGGGCCATGTTGTACTTGCACAGCAGGCCGAGCCCAACAATGAATCCATAAGCCATCCACATAATCCATGTGTTGCCGGACAACGCCATCCACAGCGACCAGATCCCAAGAGCCCAGAGGCCCGTGAGCGCGGTGTTGTGGTTCAGTTCTCCTCCCATCCAGGTGAAGAAGCAGGTCGCCTCCAGCGGAAGCACGGCCAGGATGGCGCGATCGGTGCCCAGCAGTTCCCTGGCCAGCCGCCATGCGGCCCAGATGCCCGCGGCCAAAAACAGGTAGCTTGTCAGGTAAACGGCGGGCAGCCAACCGCCCGAGGCCCATGCGGCCGTTTCGGCGCACCATGCCGGCAGGGGAGGGTGCTTGTAGTATCCCCATTCCCAACGGGATCCCCAGGCCAGCATCTCGACGACATCGACGGGTGGATTCTGGTAGCGGATTGAGGCCGCCGCGGTCCAGCCAATCGTGCGCGCGATCAGCCAGGCCCAGAACGGGATGCTGCCCGTTCCCCACCGGTTCATGGCCTAGGCCGCCAAGGCATCGGGGGCGGCTTGCGGGCCCTCCGCCGGGATGAAGGCGGCGCCCGGGGCGAGCGTGGCCCGCCAGATGCGGGTCAAGTCGTGAAAGGCCCTGAAAAAATCGGCGGGCTTCACCTTGCTGCCCCCGACATGATCCCAGCGGCCAAGAGGCAACTCCAGCGCGATGGCTTCCGGCCTACCGGCCTTTCCCGCCCTGTTCAGTGAAATGATCCTTGCCAGGATCTCGACATCGAACAGCCATCGCGTGATGAACGGCACGCTGAAAATCGATTTCATGGTCGCCGTGGAGCGGAACAACTTGGCTCCGCACTGGGTGTCATGGACCTGAAGCCCGAGGGTCCAGCCGATGCTCCCGGCAACCACCCGTCCCAGGCCGTGGCGCAACGGATCCCGCTGGATGCTGTTGCCCAGCAGGGAGATCCGTGATCCGATGACCATCTCGAGTTCCGGCCTGCGAACCAGCGCCTCCTCCAGCCTGGCAAGTTCATCCAGCGGCGTCGCCAGGTCGGCATCCCAAAAGCCCGCGACCGTGGCTCCCGTGGCGAATGCCTGAAGGATGCCATGTCGCACGGCCTCCGCCTTGCCACGGTTGGTGGCAAGGTTGAGGACGCTGGCGCGGGCCGGGTTCCGCGACGCCAGTTCATCGAGCAAGCTGGATGTTTCGTCGCGGCTGCCATCGTTGACAAATAGCAACCGGGGACCACGGGGTTGGGCCATGGATCGGGCGAATTCGATCACGGGCAATCGCAGGGCCTCGTTGTAGCAGGGAACAACGAGGGTGGGACGGGACATGGGTCACCGGTGAAGCTATGCAAGGTTTTCCCTTTATTCGGGTTTTGTGGGTGTCGGCTTGAATGGATTGGTGGTTACAGCGGCGCCGGCAAGTCTCGGGTGGAAAAACGGGCTCCTCCCACCAGATAACCGGCCAACCCGATAGCCACCAGGATCCAGAAACCCGGAATGGCCAGCCTTTGGGGCCCAACCCATTCGGCCAGGTCGACGAGACCGCTGCCGCCAAGCATCGCTTCCTGTGGCAGGTAATAGTAAAAGACGCATAAGGGCCGTAGGAAAATCAGCGGTTCCCATAATTGCCCCAGCAAATTGACAAGGAACATGAGCGTGACGATGAGCGTCACAATCCCCAGCACTCCCATGCGCGACCGCCCGAACGCCGAGATCGCGAAGGCCATCCCGGAAACCGACCAGCCCAAGGCCGCGACCGAGGGGGCGGCAAGGAGAAAGCGCCCCGGCTCGATTTTCAACCGTTGCGAGTCGTCCGTGGGAGCGGGAGATTGGCGGAAAAGCGATGCCGGAGACCAGTTCCACCACTTGGCCTGATCCAGTTTCAGTTGAATTTGGGGAGGCAGCGGCCTTTCCTTGAGCGGACTGATCCACCAGGCTCCGGCGCACGCGGCGGTGGTGAACGCCACGGCGATCACGCACCATGAGGCCAAGTCAAAAACAGCATGGGAAACGGCCACCTTGGGACGCGAGACGGGCTGGCTGAGCAGCAGCTCCAGCGTTCCTCTCTCGAGTTCGCCGGCCAGGGCGGTGGCACCCCTTCCGGCCGCCCACAACGCCACAAGGACCTGGGTCAGCGGATGCACGAGGAGAATGCTGAGGATGTCCATCGCCTTGTCGAGGGTGACCCTGTCTCCCCCGATGAGGGTGCGAACCATTTTGCCCGGGCCGTCGAAGACCATGCCTTCCAGGTCGGTCAGGCCCAGTCCGCTTTGGCCCGCCAGGAGCCTGAAAAATGGCGACAATTGCTCGAGCGACCTCTTGATGATGCTGCCCCACAGGAGGCCGAAACCCACGAGGATAAGCGTGAACACCGCCATCGCCAGCCGCCAATCCCGCCAATGACGGCCCAGCAGCACCAAAACAGAGCCGGGTTCACGCATGGGCGGCGATCCTTCCCGATGAAAAGTTCACATCATTGTTCTAGGCAACTGGCGAGACTGCTTGGAATCGGTTACACCATCATTTGTTCCCCGAGGAGAAACAAACATGAAACGATTGTTGATGATGGGGCTGATGGGCGCCCTGATTGCCCAAGCTGGCCAAGGCCAGGAAAAGAAGGACGCGGCTCCCAAGAAGGACGCGAAACCCGCGCGGGTGGCGCACATCAGCGCGGCGGAGGCCGGCCCCGATTTCGCCATCCAAGGCGAATACGAAGGAACATGGGGCGACCTCAAGGCCGGAGCCCATGTCATCGCGCAGGGCAATGGAGCCTTTGAGGCCCAGGTTTACCCCGGAGGCCTTCCCGGGGCCGGCTGGAACGGCACCGACAAGGTCAAGCTCAAGGGAGACTCAACCAAGCTGGAAGGGGCCGGCTCGACCCTGGCGATCAAGGGTTCGGAGATTTCCGGCACCACGGCCAAGGGCGAGAAGGTCGCCCTGAAGAGGGTCGAGCGCAAGAGCCCCACGATTGGGTTGAAGGCTCCCCAAAGAGCCGTCGTGTTGTTCGATGGTTCCAGCGCGGATGCCTGGAACAACGGAAAGCTCGACGCGGAGAAAACCTTGCAGGTGGGAGTCTTGTCCAAGGCGAAGTTTGGCGACTTCACCCTGCACATTGAATTCCAGACCCCGTTCATGCCCAATTCGCGTGGACAGGGACGGGGCAACTCGGGAGTCTACCTGCAAAACCGCTATGAGCTTCAGGTTCTCGACAGCTTCGGCCTCACAGGCGAGAACAACGAATGCGGCGGCATCTATCAGATCGCCAAGCCGAAGGTGAACATGTGCCTGCCACCTCTTACCTGGCAGACCTACGACATTGAGTTCACCGCCGCGAAGTTCGGGCCCGACGGCAAGAAAACCGCCGACGCTATCCTCACGGTCAACCACAACGGGGTGCCAATCCACGACAAGTTGGTGTTGCCCAAGGCCACTCCCGGTGGCGAGGGCAAGGAATCACCCGGGCCCGGCCCGATCCAGTTGCAAAACCACGGCGACCCCGTCCGTTTCCGCAACATCTGGATTCTTGAAAAGAAGTAAGCGGCATTCCATGCCGGGTTAGGCGATGAGGGGGAGGGCCAAAACCCTTCCCCTCACATTTTGCCGAGCGCTTCCACCAGCAGCATGCCGGCGATGAGCATGTGAATGAGCACCGCGATGATGAGGGCATAGCCCGATGCGGGACGGCGCCAATCCGGTTCGCCCCGGTTGAGGAACCACGCCCAGGTGGTGAAAACCGGGCCGATCAATGGCAACCAGCAGGTCAGCACGCCCGTGACCGCCATGATGCGCCCCCAGGATGCCTCACCACCCTTGTTTTCGTTCGCGGCCAACTGGTCGGGAGTGACGCCGCGCAGGATGTCGGGGGTGTGGCCGGGCATGCCTGCCCGCACGGTGTTGAAAAGGGCGACTGGAAGAATGACAAGCGGCCAGATGATGTGCGCCGTGGGAATGTTGAGGAGGCACCTGTACCAGATGCGCCGGCGCATGCATCCGGGACAGGCCCTGACATACTCAACGGCGTGCCAGTGAAAGTGACCCAGAAAAACCAGCCAGCGAATGAGGCGGAACTGTTTCAGCCGGTCGGTCCAACGGCTGCATACCGGGCACGGCAGCCTTTCCGGCGGTTCATCATCGAACAAGGCATCGTCGCTCATGGGCTAAGCTTGGCTTCCCAAATTTCCCATTATTTTAATCCATCCCAAGCGCCCGGCGCACCATCATTGCCCTTGATTCCATTCGTCCCATCGCTATCGTCGCCGGGCCGGATGGGGTTGGGGTGATCTTATGCCTTCATTGGCGGACCGTTGCCGGGAGATTCGTCTCCTGGTTCTTGATGTCGATGGGAGCCTCACGGCCGGGGGTATCACTTACGCCGCGGCGGAAGGAAATCCCGGGCTTGAAATCAAGGAATTTTTTGTGAGGGACGGCTGGGCGATCAAGCGCTGGAAGAAGGCGGGCGGAAAGCTGGCGGTGGTGACGGGCCGGCGGGGCGCCGTAGTGGAAAAGCGGGCGCGGGAACTGGGTGCCGACGCGCTGGTGCAAGGCGCGGAGAACAAATTGCCGGCGTGGCTGGAGACGCTCAGGAGCATGGAAATCGCGAGCGGACAGGCGGCCGTGCTGGGCGATGACTTGCCCGATGTGCCGCTGCTGGCCGCCGCTGGCTTGGGCGCGGCGCCGGCGGATGGATGCCCCGACGCCAGGAGAGCCGCCTCCGTGGTTCTGAGGCATGGCGCCGGAAAGGGTGCCGCGCGGGAACTGGTGGAACTGGTGATGAGGGTGCAGGGCAACTGGCCGTGCGGGGGGGACTGACGGAAGGTGTGGACTCCACGACGAATCCTGATGCTGGCCTTCGGCTGGGTGCTTTTCGGTCTCGCCTTCACGGGCTATTCGGCCGTGATGGGCGGCATCGACGGGATGCCCCCGCTTCCCAAGGCCTATTGGCCCCGTCAGGCCTCGGAATTGCCGCCCCTGCCCGAGAGGCCGGCCTCGCGCGTGGTGGCGCGCCTTCAGCAGGCCTTCGGCGCCGAGTGTCCCGAGATTCACAGGCAGATCAAGCTTGAACTGGCCAGCCGTGGCATGGTGTTCGCCGCCGACCATTTCAAGATCGAGCCGGACGGCCGGGTGTGCCTGACGCCCTTGAGCGTGGTGATGTTTTCCAAGGACAAGGGAGATCCACGCCCCCCCGAGGTGACCACGATCCGCGGGCAGGTCGCCTACCTGCGTTTCGACCGTCCCGTGACCCAATACACGGAAATCGGCAGTCGGAAAATCGTCGCCGCCGAGCTAAGCGGATCGATCGAGCTCACCAACAATCGCCGCACCCCGGAACGGGCCGACGACCTGAGTGTTTTCATTCCGACGGGTCCGGTGTTTTATTCCGATGAGAAAAAGCTGATTTGGTCGGAGGATTCCGTTCACCTTGTCGACAACCAGAGCCGGCCGCGTCCATCCGAGGTGCGTGGCCGCGGCATGGAAATCGAACTGGCTCCCGAGGCGCCCGCTCCGAAAACGCCGAGCGCTCCCGCGCAGGCGCGCAAGCCGAAAAGCGACGGGATCGGCGGGGTGAGGCGGCTTACCCTCAAGCGCGCCGTCGACATGCACCTCGTGGTGCGGGAGGATTCCGGTTTCCTTGGCAACGGGGCACCCCCCAAGCCTGCCGCCACTCCAGCCAAGCCGGGAAGCGAGGAGACGGCGCTGATCGTGGTGAAGACGCCCGGCGCCTTCACCTACCTGTTCAGGTCCGAAAAGGAAGGCGACCTGGCGACCTTCCTGGCGGGCAAGCCCGGCACCGGCGTGCTTCCCGGCGATGTCACCGTCACACGGTTGCATGAGGCCAAGGGCACCATCGACCAGCTTGTCTGTTCCACCTTGGAGTTGATCCTGAGGCGCAAGGGCGGTTCCGGTGCCTCCCAGGGGAAATCCCACGACATCGAGCGCGCCAAGGCCACCGGCCCCGAGGTTGTCCTCACATCCGACGCGGAAAAACTTGAGGCCCGGGGCGAGGATTTCACCTACGAGGCCACGATCGCCCGCACCACCCTCAAGGGCGCGAAGGGAATGGCCGCCAATCTTGACGGCAATATCCTGCGTGCGCGTGAATTGGAGGTTTGGCAAGCGAAAAAGGGGCAGGCCAAGACCCAGGGGGGCGGTATTGAAAGGCTGGTGGCCCATGGCCCCGGCGACATCGTGCTCCATGAGAAGATTCCCGGCAAGAAACCCGCCACGGCCCGCTGGGTCGAGAAGCTCACATCGGAACGGGACGGCAAGTCGGACCTGCTGACCCTGACGGGAAATGCCGCCTTTCAGGATGACCAGGGGGGCCAATCCCTCGAGGGCCAGACCCTGCGGGTCTGGATGCCCTCCCGATCTGCCGCCGCGAACCCCGCCGCCGCTTCGGCCAAGGCTTCACCGGTTGCAGGCGCCGCACCGGCTCAGGGAGTCCGCCGGTTGGAAAGGCTTGAAGCGCTCGGCTCGGTCCGGGCCAATTCCCATGAGCTCAAGATCCGGGACGCGGCCCGGTTGATGCTCTGGTTCAAGGACGGTCCGCCGTTGCCGGCGAAGCCCGGTGCCATCCCGGTTTCAAGGAGTGCGGGGCCGGCGCCGGCCGTTCCACCGGGACCGGGCGGCGCATCCGCCCCCGCCCAGGCGTCGGGCGCCAAGCCCGCGACGGATCCCCTTTCCTTTTCGGGAGGATCGCCCGCCAAGGAAGGCAACCAACCCATCGACCTGGCCTCGCGCAGCATCGAGGCGTGGATCATCCGGTCTGAAACGGGGAACAGGATCGACAGGCTTCGGTGCGAGGGTTCCGTCGTCGTTCTTCAGGAATCCGGCAAGCCGGGGGAAAAGGGTGTCGACATCCGCGGGGAAACCCTCAACCTCACGGGATCGCCCAACGGCCACATGCTTTCGGTGAGCGGCGACCTGGCGCAGTTGAGGAAAGACACCATCCTGATCGTCGGCCCCGAGGTGAACCTCGACCAAGTGAACAACAAGGCTTGGGTCACGGGCATCGGCGCCATGCAGATGGAAAGCTCGACGAATTTCCAAGGTGGCAAGCTGGAAAAACCGGCTCCGATCGAGGTCCACTGGAACAAGTCGATGCTGTTCAACGGGATGTATGCCGAGTTTCATGGCGGCATCCAGGCGGAACAGCAGAATTCCCGCATGGCTTGCCAGAGCCTCCAGGTGCACTTCGACAAGCCGATTTCCCTCAAGGAAGGAAACAAGTCGGGGCAATCCCCGCGCGTGAGCCACATGGTGTGCGACCAGCGGGTTCGGGTGGAGGAGACGATTCGCGAGGGAGAAAGGCTCATCTCCCACAAGCGGATCGTCGCCGTGACGCTTTCCATGAACAAGCTGGAGCGCGAGGCGGATGATCCGTCCGTTCGGGAAGGAAACGAGGTGCGCGCCTCGGGACCGGGTGAGTTCCGTTCCCTCCAGGCGGGAGAAGCCGAGATCGTCTCGCCAACGGCGCCTCCGCCGGCGCCCGCGGATTCCGGTGGCCAACCCGCCAAGCCATCATTGGACAAGAAGGAAATGAAAATGCTGCTGGTGGCATTCCAGGGAAGCATGTACGCCAACGAGGCCATCGGGACGGCATCCTTCCTCGAGAATGTCAGGACCCTGCATTTTCCAGCCGAGGACCCCAACCTCGACATTTCCCCCGACACGCCGGTTCGAGACCTGCCCAAGGGGGCCTACACCTTGCGCTGCGATCGCCTTGAAGTCCTGAGCCGCAAGGAGGGGACCCGAACGCTTCGCGACCTGAGGGCCAGGGGCCGGGTGATTGTCCGGTCGATGGAGTTTTCCGGGGCCGCCGACATGGTCACCTTCGATGAGTCGAAAAATCAGGTGATTTTCCACGGGTCCGAAACCGTTCCCGCCGCGCTTTTCCGGCAACTGCGTCCCGGTTCCCCTCCTGATGAGATCAAGGGGCGGAAGATCACCTTCAACCGCGCCAGCGGCCAGTTCCGCATCGACGAGGGATCGTGGCTGGGAGGAAGTTGAAAGCCTTTCAAGGAGATCGGAGCCGCGCGGTCGGGGCCAGGCGACCATCCCCATTCACCTTGTCGCCGGTGACTGCCAAGCCCGTGGGCCGGGCCTGCCCGCCGGGAACGCGGTAGGTCGGCCCCAACGCCGGTGCAATCAGGGTGTCACAGGCCCTGAAGACGGTTTTTGGCGTCGCCGAATTCGGGCAGCTTGATGTCGTAACGGTCCATGAGTGACAGGTACAGGTTGCACATTTTCCGCTCGGGACGGCCATCGCAGTCGAGCACCCGGCCGGTGCGGATCGTTCCACCAAGCCCGCCCACAAGCACCACGGGCAACCGGTTCGCCACATGATTTCCCGTCAGCATGCTCGAGCAGTACAGGATGGCGGAATTGTCGAGCACGGATTGTCCATTTTCCTTGATGGCATCGAGCTTACCGGCGAGGTAGGCCAGTTGCCCAAGGAAGAACCGGTTCACCTTGAGCCAATCCGCCGAGTCGGAATGGGACAACAGGTGGTGGATCATGTAATCCACGCCCAAATTCGGGAAGCGGAGGGAAGAGTGGTCATTGTTGAGCTTGAGCGTGGCCACGCGGGTGGTGTCGGTCTGGAAGCCGAGCGCCACGATGTCGCACATGAGGCGCATGTGCTCGGCGATGTCCTGGGGAATGCCGTCGGCGGGTCGGGGCGCCAACGGCTTGGAGTCCGGCCGCTTGCCCTGCAGTTCGCCACGCTTTCCCGCGTTTTCAATGCGGCGCTCCACCTCGCGCACCGAATCGAGGTATTCATCGAGCTTACGCGCGTCGCCCGTGGCCAGCCGGGGCCTGAAGGCCTTGGCGTCGTCCAGCACGGCATCAAGGACACCCTTGTCACCCTTGCCGGCATCATCCTTGAACAGGCGGTCGAAGGCGAGCGCCGGATACAACTCGAGTGGTGTTGGCGTGGTCGGGGAACTCCACGAGATATGCGAGCTGTAAAGCATCGAATAATTCTTGTGAACCGAGGGGTTGGAGGCCTCGCAACCAAGGACAAGGCTGGGGACCTTGCAGGAGGCGCCGTGGGCCTGCGCGATGACCTGGTCGATGCTGGTGCCCGAGCGGATCTCGCCTCCGGAGGCCAGCGGAGCGCCGGAGAGCAGGTTGCCCGTCTGGGAACTGTGGATGTTTCCCTTGAGGGCCTCGGCGTTGAACAGCCCGTTGACAAGCAGAAGCCGTTCCTTGAATGGCTCGAGCGGTTCGAGCACCTTGCCAAGGGCCATGTCCTTTCCTTCGCCCTTCGCCCACCATTCCCTGCTGTGGAATCCGTTTCCGGAAAACAGCACGGCGAACCTCTTGGGCGGAGCGGAATTCCCCGCGGCTTCAGAGAGGGAACCCATCCATGGCAAGGCCATGGTCACTCCCGCGCCCTTGAGAAACTTGCGGCGATCCTGTCGGCTGGAAATCATCGGATGGACTCCTTGCGTGCGGAAAACATGGTCATTGGTCGGCCAAGGCATCCTTGCCCCGGATTTGCATGAACGGCTGGCTCGTCACGATCTCCTCAAGAAGAGTGCCGAATTTGTAGCCTTCCGATTCCAGCCGTTTCATCATCCGGTCGAGCAACGGTTCATCGGCGATCTGGGTGCCCCTTCCCAAGGAATAGCCGAGCAGCTTGCGGCAGAACTGTCGGATGAAGGCGTCGCGCCTGGTCGAGGATAGCATCTTCCGAAGTCCGTCGACGCCGTCGAGTTCCGTGCCGTCCCTCAGCTTCGCCTTGGTGTCGATGGGCCTGCCGGCCAGATCCTTCACGCGCGATCGCCCGATGGCGTCGTAGCCCTCCAGGCTGAAGCCGATGGGATCGACCCGCTGGTGGCAAACGGCGCAACGGGCATCGGCGGAGTGTTTTTCAACCAGTTGTCGCACCGTCAGGTTGGCTGTTCCGGCCTCATCCTCGGGTAATTGTGGAACATTCTTGGGCGGCTTGGGGAGCTTTTCACCCAGCAGGACTTCCGATACCCAGTTCCCCCGCAGGATGGGACTGGTGCGCGAGGCTCCAGACTGCTGGGAAAGCGTGGCGGCCAGCGTTAGGATGCCGCCGCGCCCATGCCGCCTGACGCCCTCGACGCGCCTCCATTCGGGCCCGTTGACTCCGGGTATGCCGTAATGCTTCGCGAGGTCGCCGTTGAGCCAGGTGAAATCAGCGTCAACCAGTTCCAGGAGAGACCTGTTTTGCGAAAAGATGTCGGCGAGAAAAAGAACGGCTTCTTCGCGCATAACGCCTTTTAGCGCCGGGAATGTCGGGAAATGCCTGGGGCTTTTCTCGTCACTTTTCTCGAACCCGTACAGGTGCAGCCATTGAAGGCCGAATTCCGCGGCCAGCCGCCTTGCCCGCGGATCGGCCAGCATGCGCTTGGCCTGCGCCGCCAGCACCGCCTTGTCCGCGAGCCTGCCTTCGGCGGCGAGGCGCTGCAGTTCCTCATCCGGGGCGCTAGACCAGAGGAAGTAGCTCAGGCGGGTGGCCTGCTCGAGGCCGCTGATCGGCGAGTTGGTTGATCCCTTGGCCGGGCTTTCCAGCCGGTAGAGGAATGACGGAGACGCCAGCACGCGGGAAAGCAACAGCCTGATAGCCTCGTCATGGGGCAATTCGTTCGCCCGAAGATCCCGATAGAGTCCCTTGAGCTTTTCCTTTTCATCCTGAGCCAAGGGCCGGCGCCAGGCGCTGTCGGCAAGCGCAACCACCGCCTCCAGATGGCGGGGTTCCGCCGCGACCAGTTCCTTGCGGAATTCTTCCGCCCGGCGCCTGATCGGTTCGCGCAATGGCGTGAAGGCGCTGGGGTCGGCGTCCTGGGTGGCAAACTGCCAAAGCTGCTCGAAGGCATCGACCAGCTTCAGCGCGTCGTGGCTGATGAAATGAAGTTCGTTCCACAGTCGGTCGAGTTCCGCCGACTGATCTGGGGTGAGCATGAGCCGCTTGAGGTGATCATCTTCCCGGTAAAACAGCGTGAGGGTGACAACCTCATCCACGGGGACGATTTTCGTGTAGCACAGGGCCGCTGGAAAAACGGAGCGGAACGCCCTGAATCCGCCCAGGAGCCTTTCGCGCGTCGGGCTGTTTTCAGCGACCAGGATGGGATCGCCAAACACCAACCCCTTGTCCCCGTCGCTCCAGGTTGACCGACCGTTTGCCGGGGTGGGAGCACCGGGTGCGACCGCTTCGGCCGTCGCCGGCCGGGATGTTCCCACGCGCAGTTGGACACTGCCCTTGGGATCGAGGAGAGTTCCGGTCGCCAGGAACTCAGATCCGGCGGCGATGTCGGCGGGGATCCGAACCTCGATGATGGATGGCGCCTTGAGGACAAGGGTGGCGGGGTTGACGGGAGCGATGCCCTCGGGAGCCTTTCCGAAGATCGCGGGATCGGGGCCGGCGGTGGAGTTTTTCGGGGGGGTACCGGCCTTCGACGCGGCCGTGACGAGAGGCCCCGTGGGGGCCAGAAGATCCTGCCTGAGAACCGCGTCCGGCCCCTTGACACCTGGATTGTTCAGCAGTTCGCCAATGGCCTTTGCGATCGTCAGGCGATCTTCGCGCGAGGCGGAACGCCACTTCGCCAAGGTGGATGCCGCGGGAATCACCGGCTGGTTGGCGACATCCTTTTCAGAAACGGAGAAAAAGTGCCACACGGCGGCGTTTCCGAAACTGTCGGCATGGGGATTACCCGCCAAAATGTCCGGAGCCACATCCCTGGCAAGGTCCCAGGCCTTCCCCGACTTGATGCCGGTCATGGTGAAATCAATGGCGGTGAGGTCGCAGGAGTGGTTTCCATCGCGCGGCCCGATGGAAACCAGGACAAGGTCTCCCTTCCCCAAGGGCATTGGTTCGGCCATGTTGAGCGGAATGTCGCGGGGCCCCTGGGCAATACCCTTGGCCAGCACCTGCTGGGTTTCGCCGCGGCGCACTTCGACGGCCCATGTGACGCCGTTGCCGCATTCCGTGTGAGCGTGCCTGAGATTCCCGGCCAGCTTGTAGGAGTCGTCCTGGGAACATTGCCAGCCGATGACAACCCGCCTGGCGGGGGATGGATGGGCGGCGATGCCCTTGGGTTTCATGATGCCGGGCACGCGAACCTGACGGTCGGAGGAATTGGCAAGCACACCGAGCGCTTCAGCACCGGCCCACCCCTTGATGAAGTCGTGGTTCTGGACTCCCTGGGTTTTGGCCAGAAGGTGGCCGGAAACCTGCGCGGAGCCTGAAAGCAGTCCCAAAACCTGCAACCAGGCGTCGAGCATTTCCGGTGGCGCGCCATGGATTTTGGCGGCATCAACCCTGCCCTTGGCATCGAACTTGGGGGGCAAGGACGCCGCGGCGGAGAGGCATGCCTGCGCTGTTTCGATGACGCGCGCACGCGAGGTGGCCAAATGGGCGACCGACTGGCGGATGTCCCTCAGGGGCAGGTCGGGCCTGCCGGGTGCAGATATCCTGGGGTTTTCCCATGCCGCGACATCATGGTCGGAACCATCGCCACCGTCGGTTGCCGACAGGTACAGCACGACATCAGCCCCATTGGCGGGAGGTTGGAGCTTGATTTTGAATTCCTGCCTCGTCGCGATGGGATTGGCGGGCACCTGCCAGGCCTTGGGACCGTCGCGTTTGCCGATATGTCCGACAGTGGTGAATCGCCACAGGGATTGCTGCCAAGCGGCAACCTTCCGCGCCAATCCGGGAACATCCCCGGGCGCCGCCTTGGCCCAGTCGGCCCTGACAAGGTCGAGGGGCAGGGACGCGTTTTTGCCAGAAAGGGCATCCCATAAAATACCCAAATATTTTGGATTCAAGCCTCGTTCCAAAGCCACCTGGCCGATGGTCTTCTTACCCTGCCCGATGGATTCGCGTTCGAGGACCGTCGCGGAAAGGTACGCCTCGAGCGCCAACCTTCCCCCGGAGTTGGTGTCGAATCTGATTCCCTGCAGGTTCACGGCCGTGGCGCCACCCGTCGTGGTGTGACGCGCGTAGAAATCGCGGATGGCCTTGAGCTTTTCCTCTGTCCAATCTCTCTGGCTGGTGAATGGCGAGAAACCGATGCCATCGGGCAGCAGGACGGCGTGGCGCGCGATATCCTTGGCCGACCCCAGGTATTTCGACAGCAGGGCTGGCGACATGGCCATGGCATCGCCGGCATTGGTGAAGCCTTCGCCCGCCGCGTTGTCGGAGGGAAATTCGCGCGCTGGCTCGAGCGCGACTCCGGTGAGGTCGCGGATGGTATAGGTGTATTCCGCGTTGTTCAACCGGCGCAGGACCACCTGGCCGGGGTCGCCAGCGCGGGCGCGGGCCATCGCGTCCAGCTTGGCGGCGATTTCCTTTCGGAAGGTCGCCGCTTCCGCCTTGGCAGGTTGGCGAGCCTCCTTGGGCGGCATTTCCCCGTTGTCGATCTGTTCGGCCACCTTCGCCCAAAGCCTGGCATGCTTGCCTGAAGGATCCGGCGCCAGAAGGATTTCAAGCGACAATTCACCTTTGGGTTCCCTGCCCGAGTGGCAGGCAATGCAATGCGATTTCAGGAAAGCATTCGCATCGGACGCTTGGGCCAGGACCAGAACAAGGGCTGCGATCACGGCGAGGCTCCATCGACGACCCAATGTCAGATAATATGATCTCAATCCAGACAAAATTATCGTTTCAATAAAATTCTTCGCAACCCTATGCTACCCCTGTCGCCTTTGCCCCACCACCGGAGTCCGCCCATGAAAATCATCCGCTTCCAAGATCCCCAAGGCACCATTCGCCACGGCGTTGACCACGGCGCCGGCAAGGTGACGGTCCTTGAAGGGTCGCTGTTTGGTTCCCGCAAGGACACGGGTGTCGCCGCTCAGGTCGCCAAGTTGCTGGCGCCCCTTGAACCCCGCGACATCATGTGCATCGGTCTCAATTACCGCAAGCATGCCGAGGAAGGTGGCAAACCGGTTCCCGAGAACCCGGTGCTCTTCATGAAAAACGCCGGCACACTCCAGAACCCCGGCGACCCGATCGTCCTTCCCCGTGTCCTGCGCAGCGACGAGGTTGATTACGAATGTGAATTGGCGGTCATCATCGGCAAGGCCTGCCACAATGTCTCCAAGGCCGACGCCCTTTCCCATGTGCTCGGTTACACATGCGCCAATGATGTCAGCGCCCGCGACTGGCAGATGAACGGAGGCGGCGGACAGTGGTGCCGCGGAAAGACATTCGCCACCTTCTGCCCGCTGGGGCCTTGCATCGTCACGGCCGACGAGATCCCCAATCCCAACTCCCTTGGAATTCGCACCATCCTCAACGCCCAGGTGATGCAGGACTGGAACACCAGCGACATGATCTTCGATGTTCCCACCCTGATCTCGTTCCTCAGCGCCAGCACGGTGTTGCAGCCCGGAACGGTGATCCTGACCGGCACCCCCCATGGAGTCGGCGCCGCGCGCAAGCCCCCCGTTTTCCTCAAGGCTGGCGATTCGGTCACCATCGAGATTGAGAAAATCGGTAAATTGACCAATCCCGTGGTGGAAGAGAAGGCCTGATACTGGAGGTTACGCCCATGCTGGCAGCCGCTCTGTCCCTTGTGTTTTTGGCCGACCCCGTGATTCGCAGGGATATCCCCTACCTGGGCGCCGGACGAAACGAAAAGGCCGACTTGTACTTGCCCGCCAAGGGTGATGGCCCTCCCAGGCCGGGCGTCGTCATCATCCATGGCGGCGGGTGGACGGGGGGTGACAAGGGTGCCAAGCGCGAGATCAACATCGGCACGACCCTGGCGAACGCCGGATATGTCGGCATGAGCATCAATTACCGGTTGCAGTTGAAGGATGGCCCACCCGCGTGGCCAGGCAATCTCCACGATTGCAAGGTCGCCGTCCGGTTTCTCAGGGCGAACGCCAAGGAACTCAACATCGACCCGGCGCGCGTTGGTGTGATCGGGGGATCCGCCGGCGGCCATCTCGCGGCGTTGGTGGGCTTGACGGGTGATGACAAGTCGCTGGATCCGGCCTCGCCTCATCCGGAAGTCTCCACCCGCGTGAGTTGTGTCGTCGACATGTACGGCCCGATGGCCGATGACAAGAAGCGCCTTGAGCGGTTGGTGCCGATCGTGGGAGCCACTTTCGCTGACAAACCCGATGCCTTTCGAGCCTTTTGTCCACTCAACCACATCGACCCGAAGGATCCGCCCGTGCTCATCCTTCACGGCACCGCCGACACCACGGTGGAGGTAGCGGACTCCGAGAGGTTCGCCGAGGCCCTGAAGCGGGGAGGCGTCAATCACCAATTGGTGATCATTCCTGGCGCGCCGCACACCTTCGACCTGCAACCCCGGCAACGGGATCTTCGCCCGCTGGTGCTTGAGTTCCTTGGCAAGCACCTGAAGCCCGCCGGTTGAGTGAGATTGCTGCGGGAATTGCCTTGACCGGAAGGCTCGCTCCCGCATATGGCGCACAATGGTTCCGTGTGGGGTCTTTTGAACCTGGCTATGGGATCGGGGGGCCAGGGGAATGGATGTCTCGCTGATCGTCCCCACCTTTCGGGAGGTGGAGAACCTGCCGCATCTGGCCGCCGCCATTCATTCGTCCCTGTCTGCCTGTGGCCTGTCCCATGAAATCATCATCGTGGATGACAACAGCCGGGATGGCACGGAAGAGGTATGCGGCAAACTGGCGAGCCAATTTCCGCTTCGCCTGATCACGAGACGAGACGAGCGCGGGCTTTCCTCCGCCGTGGTGCGCGGCATGGATGAGGCCACCGGCAAGACATTCGTCGTGATGGACGCCGACCTGTCCCATCCCGCGGCGGCGATACCCTCCCTGGTCGGGGCACTCGACAACGGCGCCGACTTTGTGATCGGAAGCAGGTATGTCCCGGGCGGAACCACCGAGGAAGGCTGGGGATTTTACCGCTGGCTCAATTCGAAGGTGGCAACCCTCATGGCTTGGCCGCTGGCCAGCGTTTCCGACCCGATGGCCGGTTTCTTTGCCCTCAGGCGTGATACATTCCTGTCAGCATCCCGGCTCGACCCGATCGGATACAAGATCGGGCTTGAATTATTGGTCAAGTGCCGGTGCGCACGGGTGGCGGAGGTGCCCATTCATTTCGCCAACCGCCTTCACGGATCCAGCAAGCTGAACCTGAGTGAACAGTTGAATTACCTGAGGCATCTGGGGAGGCTCTACGCCTTCCGTTTGGGGGGGCTGTTTTCGGCCGCTCCCGCCGTTGCCGACATTGATCAGGGCAGGAAGGCCGCCTAGGCATTCCACAAGACGCCTCCGCCTCAACCGCCAAATGGCCAGCGCCAGCCAACTGACCAGGGCGCACCCGACGATAGGCCATAATCCCGGAATCATCCGAGTGGTCCAGGGGCCGGTTTGCCACATCGTCAAACCCAAAACGGTTCCCCATGCGCCCAACACGGCCAAGTCCGCCACTTTGGCAGGATTTGTTGATAGGTATGTCCCCAGGAGGAAAAAACCCGGTGCGAGGAACGGAACAAACCATCGCACGGAACAACTTCCGCCGCTGTGATTGTTCGACATGAGCGAGTAAAGGCCCCACGCCGCGCCACACCAACCCAAGCAAGCCAGAAGTTCAAGATTCCACTTGGAACGGGCCATGGTGGCCAAGGCCGGAAGGCAGAGGAGCAGGGGAAGGTTGTGGACGAGTACTCCATGTTTACCACCCAGAAGGGATCCGGCGTATAGCAGGAACCCTCCGAACGAATGCCGCATGACGCCGGTCATGTTGCCGCTGCTGAAAGGTGAGCCTGGCCAGGCAAGATGTTCCGGAACCGCGTTCAAGGGGCCGGCCACGCCCCCGATGGACAGGTTGATCCAGTGGCAGGCGACCACCCACGGCGCCGCGGCGAGGCAAGCCGCCATCAGGGACACGGCTTGTCTGCGGACCGCCAGCAGCGCCAGCCCGCAGACAAGCATCAGTGGTCCGCTACCCAGGTCCAGGTTGTATCCAAACCCAAGCGCGCACCCGAGCAGCGTCGCCCAGGTGACGCGCGCCGGTTGTTGCAAGTCACCTGAAGCCATCCGCACCGTGGCGAGGCACCAGAAAGAGGCCACCGCCAGTTGCAGGATGTGGGCATTCACCTGTCTTGTGTAGGCGAGGGCAAAAGTTCCCAAGGCGAATGAACCAAGCCAAAGCGCGTGGGTTTTCCAAGGCAGGCCGAGTTGCCTCCCCAGCAGGTGCAGGCACACCAGAGACGCGGCGAACGCGGCCACCGAGGTCATTTGCGTCAGCAGCCAGATGAAAACCTCGGGGCTTTTGTCCGGCGCGGGAGCCAGTCCGACCCATTCAAACGGTCGATACAAGGCCGCGAGAACAAGCGAAACCACCGGAGGTTTGTCACTGTGGTAATGGCCGTTGATGAGGAGTTTGTCGAGCGTGCCGGTGGCCCTCAGGTTCGCCTCAGCCGGGTCGTAGGGTGAATGTCCGGAGGGAGCCAACGCGATGTTCACGAACATCGAATTGTCAATGGCCAGGGTGCCCCGACTGAGGAGCGATTCCACCGCCGCCAACCTGCTGCCATCGTTCCATGACCCGGCGTGGAAGCGGACACCGGTGGCGGCGAGAAGCAATCCCAATCCCGTGATGAGGCATGGGGCCAACCATTCGCCGGGGAACACAAAGTTACCCCGTGATTCAGATACAAGGGAAGAATTCGTGGTTCTTGTTGAATCCATCTCCTAGCCATCGGCTTTACAGTCAAGATTTCCCCAACGAAAAACATTCAAACCCAATGATTGGATTTCCGGAGCCTTGTTGCCAGATCACCGTGAACATCAAGTGAAGGTGGGAAATGGATGTCTGTCAAATATGCCAAGACACTGATCGGTCGAATGGCGCGGATTTGTGAGATGGAACAGTTTTCGATGATTAGTCGAGGTTCACCACTTCGCCGCCAGCGCGGGTTCCAAGCGCCGAGTAAGTGGCCGCGGCGATCGAATCGCGCAGGAACTTGACTGATCCGTCAGCGAAGACAAAATTCGCGCCGCCGGAGTGGTTGCTGCCAAAGCTGAACTCGTACTCGCCGAACAGGGCGCTACCCGGAGTTTGGCGCGGATAATTCATGCGCACGGCCGTTGAACCCAGGCACTCGGACATGTCTCCCTGATTGCTGGTGTCGATGTCGTCGCTACCGATAAGCCAGTGATCCTTGCGGCCCTGGTTGATGGCGTTGTTTTCGGCTGACAACCCGGCCAGGGGAATATCAATACGGGAGCTGATCGCCTCACCCACCATGATGGTATTGGAACTGCCATCGATGATGCTGGCAAAGCTGATGCCGTTGCCGATGCCGTCATAGGCTTTGCCGTTGTAGGTGATGCGCTGGTTGCCACTGTAGGCGGTGATGAAAATGCCGTCCCATTGGGAGTTGTCTTCCGTTCCACCGGTTCCGCCCCAAGGGCGGGCCGAGGTGGCGTTGCGAGCCCTGTCGGATTTTTGAAGTCCGGAAACACAGCCCAGGTAGTTGGAAGGAACCCTCTTTTGAACAATCCAGTTGTCGCCGGAAATATCGGCGACCTGCTCCGGGACATCCGATGACGGGCAACGGAAGGTCTTGAACTTCATCTCGCAAACGCCGATGTTCCTGAGGTCTGGATTGGTGCTTGTTATATCGCCCGCCACCCCGGGCAGGCCCGCCGCCCATTGCCGGTTGGCCAGGCCGTCTTCCTGGAAGGTGAGGGCCTTGTAGGCCGATTCCTGTTCCATGTAGGGAAGAATGAAGGCGCTCCACATGGATCCGACATTGAACTCGGCGCCCATCGGAAAGCTTCTTTGGGCGTCATGACAGCTATGCAGGGCAAGCCCGATTTGCTTGAGGTTGTTTGTGCAACTCATGCGGTTGGCGGCTTCACGCACCTTCTGGACGGCTGGAACCAGCAGTCCGATGAGCACCGCGATGATCGCGATGACCACGAGCAATTCGATGAGGGTGAACCCGGCGCGTCGCGTCATGTCACGAACTCCCGATAAACTCTCGAACTGGAATGTTGCTAGTTCTTGGTGGAAAGCTCGAAATTGAAGGTCCCGCCGCCCCCGCCGATACTTGCGGTTACCGGCGTGGTTTCAGGCGTTCCATACTTGGTGGGAACCAGGTTTTTCACGCCGCCAAGCACCTCGCTGGGCTTGCTTTCGGGTGGAACGGCCTTCCCATTCCCATCAACCCAGGCAACGAAAAACACCTTGTACTTTCCCGAAAAAATTCCTTTGTCACCCTTGGGATGCCGGGCCTCATATTCACCCATGTCGTTGGTCATTCCGAAGGCAAAACCGTGGTAGTCTGGCTTGAATTCGGCAACGTCCGGAAAGAACCCGACCTTGCAGTTGGGGAGCGGCTTGCCGTCGAGGGTTACCACGCCTCGCACCGGTTGAAATGCCGGGGTGCCGCAACCGGAGAGTGTCATGGTGGCGGAGAGGATCGCCATTGCGAATCGATGCATTTGTGCCTCCTGTTTAGAGGCTAGCCAAATGAGTCTGAATCGGTATGAATATTCAGTAAATAATGGATGAAAGTGCTGTGTTGGCGGTGAAAGTTGATTGATTAGGCGCCAAGCAGGGCCGACATCGGCTTGCCCCGGTTGAGCTGGGCCGGGCGGTTTTGGCGGTCTCGCATTTCTGATTCATGCTCGATCCCAAGTGTCGTGTACACCGTGGCGCCCAAGTCATCCAGCGAAAAGGGCGAGGTGGCCGGGTAGGCTCCCACCTTGTCCGAACGGCCGATCACCCGGCCGCCTTGCACGCCGCCACCGAAGAACAGGCCGCTGAAGCAGGCGGCCCAGTGATCCCTGCCCGAATTGGAGGAATCGATTTTTGGCGTCCGACCGAATTCACCCATCACCACAACCAGCACATCGTTGATGAGACCTGTCGAGGAAAGGTCGTCCAGCAGCGCGGACACCGCCTTGTCGAGGGGGGGAAGAAGGTCGCGTGACAGCCTGTTGAAGTTGTTGGAATGGCTGTCCCAATTCTGCACGCGGCCCATGTTGGCCTGAACCACCCGCACGCCCGACTGCACCAGACGCCGGGCCAAAAGCAACGACTGACCGAACATGTGCCGGCCATAGGCGTCGCGCATGCGCTCGGGTTCACGGTCGATTTCAAAGGCTCGCGCCACGCCTCCCGAGGCCAAGACCCCCGCGGCGCGTCGCTGCTGCTCGTCCAACCGGCCCGATTCGGGCAGGCGTTCGAGAATCCGCTGGCTGGCGTCAACTTCCCTCAGGAGTTCAAGCCTGCCGGCGAGGGTGTCCACCGTGATGCCCTCGGGCAATTTCAGGTTGTCGACCTTGAAGCCCGCGGCGTTTGGATCGGAGGAAATTTGCCAGGGGTCGTGCCGGGGGCCCAGAAATCCCGCATGCTGGCCGGGCCACACCAGGGGGCCCTCACCCAGGAAGGTGGGCAGGGTTACGGCGGCGGGAACGCCCTGGAGACCCAAGCCGAAGTAGGAGGCACCCGCCCCATAACAAGGCCAGTCGTCGCGCGAGAGCGGTTTGTCGAAGCGCACACCGGGCTGAATGGCTCCCGTGATCAGGTGGTGTGTCGCCGCGGTGTGATTGTTGTCCTTGTGGGCAAAGGAACGCACCACCGCCAGCCGGTCGGCCCTTGCCGCAAGCAGCGGGAGATGCTCGCCAAACAGGATGCCTGGGACCCGCGTCTTGACCACGCCGAAAGAGCCCCGAATCTCCACCGGCGCATCCGGCTTGGGGTCGAGCGTGTCGATGTGGCTGGGGGCGCCGGTCTGGTTCACCAAGATCACAGACTTGGGTTTTCCTGTTGATGCCTTGGCGAGTTCAGGCAACCCGATGCCACAAAACGCGGAAGCCCCGGCCTGCAGCAACACTCGGCGGTTGTAGGGTTTCGGGCTTGGCATGGTCTTGGTCCCTTCGAGGGGAATTCCATGAATCAGTCAAATTTCGGGCTCAACAAGTTTGCCACATTTGTGGCAAAAAGCCCAGCCAAAACCCTGGCAGTGGGTGACCGGCCTTCAAGGCCAATGTATCGACATCCCGGGGTGGCTCGTCTATCCGTTGCCTTCCCCGGACAGTGCAATAGCTCGATTGGTGGCCAATCGCACGATCAGGCGACGGAAACTCCGCCCCTGAAGTCCCTTTCAAAAGCGAAGAAGGCGTCGATCACGGCGAGATTGCGTCCGTTGAGGATATTCACGGTCGGAGTGCTTCCCGGCCCCGCGCCCACGATGATGGCAAGGTTTCCGGAATTCTGGTAATCGACAATACCCACATTCGCGGCACCTGTGAAACCAGCGAACACCACTTTCCGCGCTGTTTGAACCGGGTTGGCCGGGTTACCAAGGTTGTAGACCCTGATCTCCGCTTGGGTTCCACCCCCGGTTCCAACGATGAGTTCCTGACGGCCGTCGCCATTGAGGTCGCCGGCGGCCACCGTGACACCACCTCGATAGGCGGAACTGAATGCAAAGAAACTGCTGACCATCGTGACGCGGTTGTTGCTGAACCGATAGGTTCGAACCAACGGAGACCCGCCTGATCCGGCGGCTGTGACGATATCGCTGGTTCCACCGCCGGTGGTGTCGATGGCGGAAACCTGGGCCGCCGCCCTGAAACTGGCGCCAAAGGGCTGGAACTGGACAAGGCGGGTTGAACCCGTGGAATTGAAAACCGCGACCGTCGCGACACCCGTCATGGTTCCCACGATGATCTCGTTGGAACCATCGCCATTGATGTCGCCGGCGGCCACATTGATGCCCCCCCGGTAGGCCGGGAACGCGTTGAAGGAGTTGACGACCACTCCGTTGACCCCGTTGATGATGAGCACCGTGGAGGCGGAAGCCGACGAAGGGGTGATGATGTAGTCGTAGAAACCGTCGCCTGTGACATCGGCGGTGGCCAGGGAGATGCCGCCCTTGTAGCCAGGGAAAACCGGAATGTCGTTGCGCAAGCCGTTCGCCAGAATCACGGTCATCAGGTTCTGGGATCCAATCAAGCGGCCGCTGCCACTGCCCCCCAGCAGCATGCTGGAGGATCCGAGCGGCTGGTAGGTCACCTGCCGTGATTGCGCGGCGGTGATGTTGCCGGCGAAATCGGCAAACAAGCCTGATGCCGCGTTGATTGTGATTGGGGTGCGGAGCGCGGGCCTGTTGCTGGCGATGGTCACCTGATAGGTCGTTTGGCTGCCGCCGACGGACGCCAACGGAGTCAGCACGGTGGCTCCGACGAATGTGAGCAGCGAGGCGTTGGCGATTCGGGTCGGTTCGCTGGTGGTCAGGGTGATGACGATCCGCGGCCCGCTAACGGTTCCCGCCGCGTTGATGGGAGGGGAGATCGAAAGGACCGGAGCCACGCTGTCAAATGTGATTGAAACAGTATTGGATGCCGAATTCGGGTTTCCCGCCGCGTCGGCGGTCACCCCAGCGGGAACGCCAACGCTCACGGCGCCCTGCGTTTGCGGATTCACGACGATGTTGTAAAGAGATCCGCTCACCGCTGTTACGCTTTGCACCGATCCGTTGGTGACGGAAAGCGATGTGGCCGTGAAGGCGCCTGTCGGCAGGTTCTCGGAAAAACTCACGCTGAAGCTCATTTGCGTGTTGCTTGTGGGGTTCGAACTGCCGGTGTAGCTCACGGTGGGCACCGGGGCGACAGAATCGAACTGCAGTGAGGAACTGGATGCCACGACAGGGTTCTGGAAAGAATCGTTCACGGCACCCGCGGCTATGGCGACCGTGACAGACACATTGCGCGGGCCTGAACCGTTCGGATTGATGACAAATGAGAAGGTTTTGCTGTCGACCTGGGATAATTGGGAAGGGGTTGCGTTCGTCAGAGTCAGCTTGGACAGATCGAAACCCACCACCGGTTCGCTGAAGGTGATGGTCGCGCCAAGTGGGGCCAGATTGGTCGGCGAGGCGGCCGCGAAGGTAATTGTCGCGGTTGGAGAGGTGAAATCCGCCACGATCGTGGCGACCGTGGTGGTGGCCAGCCCATTACCGGCAAGATCAGCCACACCTGAAAGCCTGAATTGATAGGTGCCTTCCGGACCCGTGGGGAACGATCCGGCCAGCGGATTGATGGTGTAAGCCGCCACGCCGTTGGTGAATGACGCCAGGGTCGCGCTGGCCGATGGTTGTGAATTGCTGGCCAGCACGACGCTCATGGCGCTGGCGAGAGTCGATGAATTGATTCCCGCCAATCCGCCATCCAGCGGAATGGAAACCGTGAAGGAGGGGAATGTACTGGCCTTGTTGAGGAAAGGAATGCTCACCGTGCCTGGGCCGGCCGTGGGTGCGAGGGAATCAAACACCCGGGTGGCGGAACCAGCGGTGGACGGGTTGCCCGCCAAGTCGAGCGCGGCACCGGCGGCCACTCCGACGGTGATGGAGGACTCGGTTGAGGAAGGTGTCACAGAGAATGTGAATGTCTTGCCGTCCGGATTGGCGTTGAAAGTGTTCGGGGTCAGTGTCGCGCCTGCAATGGTGAGATCCGAGGGGCCAAATTGCGACACTGTCTCGCTGAAAACCACCGTCACCGCCAACGGATTGGTGTTGGTGGGAGAGTTGCCCGTATCGAACGATACCGTCGCCGCGGGCGCGACCGTATCCACCAGGAAAGTGGCCAGGTTCGCGGAGCCCACAAGGTTGCCGGCGTTGTCCGCCACGGTTCCGGGATTGGCCAGGCTGACCGTGTAGAGGCCCTGGGCAGGGTTGGAACCAAGGTTCAGGTTGTAAGTGACCGTGTTGTTGTTGGTGCCGCTGACAGTCGGCGTGAGTGTGCCACCGCCGGGCACGGTAACCGTGGTCGCCTGGCTTGAAAGAGTGGAGGCGTTGATGCCCGAGCCGATGTCGGAATAGGTGACGGAGAAGGTAACGGGGGATCCGGAATTGGCGATGTTGACTGTCGCGGGTTGGTTCGCCAACAGACCGACGGGTGCCACCCTGTCGGAGGTGAATGAGACCGTGTTCGAGGCGGTTGAAGGGTTGCCCGCGGCGTCTAGGGCTGCGCCGCCGGGAATCTGGATGGAAACGGCGCCCGTGTTGATCGGCGTGAGGGTGAAGGAGAATGTGGTGTTTGAAGGACCTGATACCGCCGGGGTGATGGCGCCGATGCTGGCGTTGGTGAGAACTGGCGGATTCACCAGGGTATCGCCCACGGGTTGGTCAAAGACGACAGTGGCGGTGAAGGATGTCGCATTGCTGGCCGACCCCGGAACTGGTACAAGAGTGACGGTGGCTCCGGGAGCGATGGTGTCGACCGTGAAGCTGCCGCTGAGCGTCGTCATGGCGTTGCCGGCCAGGTCGCGGACCGGTGAACTTCCAAGCGAGATTCCGTAGGTGCCCTGTGTGCTCAAGCCCCAGTTGGCAGCGGGCGAAGTGATCGTGTAATTGACTGAATTGCCAGTCGCGTTGATGCCGATGACATTGGCCCCGTTGGCAACGGTAATGTTGCCGGTGTTGAAACTGGAAGGATCGACACCGGCAAGGTTGTCGGCGTAATTGATTGTGACGGTGGTGATGCTGGCCGATGTTTGTGATGCCAGCACGCCGGGGTTGACCAGCAAATTGGGCGCGACGATGCTCGTCGAGACCGTTGGAGGGGCCGTGTCGTAAAGCGTGCTCGCGGTGCCGCTGGCGATGTTTGTTTGTGATCCGTCGGAAAAACCTCCGGCAAGAACCGTGGCGGAAACAGGGCCTTGTCCGTTTGGAATGATAACGAAGGTGAAGGATGCCGAACTGGTGGCTGGCGAAAGGGACCCTGCCGAGTAAGTCGCGTTGGTGAGTGACAGGAAATTTGTTGGCGAACCAAGGAACACCGAGGGATTCACAACGGTACCGAAGGTGAGAGTCACCGTGATGGGGGAGAGGTTGGTGACAGTGGGGAGGGCGAGGACGGGAACAGGTTGGCTTAGTGAAAAATTCTGCGTGGTTGTACCTGGCGCCGTGTTGGTGTTGCCGGCGGCATCCGTGACCGAACCCGAAGTTAGCGAGATTTGCAGGGTTGTGGAACCCTGGCTTTGTGGCGCGGCTTGGAAGGTGTAGCTGGCGCCTGATCCCTGGAGGTTGGACAGGCTGAATGAGCCTGTGCTTCCCGCCGTGGAGATATCTGAAAGGGTTAGTCCGGTCACGGGATTGCTGAACAACAGGGTGATGGTTTCAACGGCATTGGTCACGGTGCCCGCGGTGCCGAACGAGAAAGTCGGGGAGGGCGGCGTGGTTTGCACGAGGAATGAACCTGTCAGGCTCGCGACGGCATTTCCGGCCAGGTCGCGTGCCGGGCTGGCGCCAAGCGAGATGGCATAAGAGCCTTGGGGGGAAGCTGACCAGGAGGCTGCCGGGGCGGTGATGGTGTAGGTGGCGACATTGCCTGAAAGGTTGGCTCCGGTCACCGTGGCACCGTTGCTGACGGCAATATTGTTCGTGGCGATACTGAACGGATTGATGCCCGAGAGGCTATCCGCGTAAGTGATGGTGATGGTGGTTGTCGTGGCTACGGCTTGGGTGGCATTGACGGCAGGGGCGTTCACCGAGGAAACCGTGGGTGCCGCGCGATCGGAGACCAAGGTAAACGACCCGCCTGTTCCGGCATTGCCGGCGGCGTCGGTGACGGTCCCGGCGCCGACAACGATCGTGACGGTGCCGTCCGCCGAGGGCGTCGCGTTGAACGAGATGGTTCCGGCACCCGGGTTCGGCGCGAAACCTGACAGGGTTGCTCCGCTGGCCGAAATGTTGGAAGTGTCGCTGGTGGAAAAAGGCTCGCTGAAGGAGAGCGTGACCACAACGGGAGATGCGTTGGTCGCTCCGGATGGCGTGATTGAGGTGGGCGACGGGGCGACGGTGTCAACCGTGAAGGTGCCGATTGTCCCGGAAGCCACTGTGTTGGCGGCAAGGTCGGTCACAGGTGATCCGCCCACGGTGATCATGTACGACCCCTGCGCGGACGATCCCCAGGTGCCTGCCGGGGCGGCGATGGTGTAGGAAACCCGGTTGGCTGAATTTGAAAAACCGGTCACGGTGGCTTGGATGGCGCCATTGGAGACGCTGATGTTGCCCGTCGAGAATGACGCCGCGTTCACCCCTGAACCAATCCTGACAACAGGCTCGTCGGAATAATCAACAACAATGGTCGCCGTGGTGGTTTGGTTGAGCGCTGTGTTGATGGTTCCGGGCAGTGTAACGGGGGTAACCGTCGGCCGGGAAGTATCGAAGTTCACGATGACAGTGTTGGACGCGGTGTTGTCGAACAGGGCGGTATCCTGAACCTTGCCCGCGGGCAGGCTGACAATGACAGGGCCGTTACCGGTGGGAGTGACATCGAAGGTATAGGAAGCGCCCGATCCTTGCAGGTTTGTCGCGGTTCCGCCTGAAACATCCAAATCAGACAAAGTCAGTCCGGTCACGGGATCGGCGGTGCCGCCCTGACTTGCGTTGCTGAAGTCAAGGGTGAAGGCGATCGGCGAACCGTTGGTGTTTCCATTGGTGACGGATGGGGTAGCCAGAAACGCCGCGGGCGCCTGGGAGTCGATCACGATGGTGCCGGTGCCCTGCTTGGTGAATGCCCCTCCGGCTGTCGCATCCACGGCGCCGCGGATGATGAGGGTGGCCCCGGTGATGGCGCTGAGGGTGGTGTTCGTGGCGCCAAGGGTGACAGGCCCGGAGAAGATCACCGTGCCCGCTGAGACGGCTGAAATCGTGCCGCCCGCAAGCGTGACGGGATTGGTGCTGTTGGTTCCGGTCGTCGCCGAGAGAGTAGCCGTGGCACCGACGGAAACGGTGGCCCCTGAAAGCGCGTTGTTCCCATCGAGGATCAGGGAGGAGGTTCCCGAAACAAGTGCCACGGGGTTTCCAGAAAGGCTGGTCGCGAGGGCGACTTGGCCAGAGACCGTCAGGCTGGATGGCGTCGAACCAGAGTTGGCAACCACCAAGGGAGTGGCCGTGGCGCCGGAAATGATCACCTGTCCGCCCTGACCGGCCAGAGTTGCTGTTCCCGTGAATTGGATGTCTTCAGGGAAAGTGCCTGCCAAGGCCGTGACCACACCGCCGGAAGTAACCAAGGAAAGGCCTTCGGCGATCTTGCTACCGGGCTGAACGGTGATGGCAGGAGCCACGACGCCAGTGGAACCGTTCACCTGGGCCCCGGCGAGAACAATGGCGGTGACAGTGGCTCCGGCGGACAGAAGGCGAACATTCCGGCTGAGAGTCAATGTTTCGGCGTAGTTGCCAGCGGCAAGGGTGAGGGTGCCGTTGTTGGCCGTCAGGGTGGCGCCGTCCTGCGCCAAGGCGCCCGTTGCCACATTGACCGAGGGAGCTTGGGCGTTGGCTGACCCTGGAACCAGACCGGCTCCGGTGCTGATGGTGAATGAACCTACGGAAACAGGGGTCCCGCTGGCGGCATCCACCGCGCCGACAATCGCCAGGGCCCGTCCGATGGTGACTTGTTCCACCGCATGGTTTCCCAAGATCAACACGCCTGTCGTTCCCGCGGCTATCCCTGAGGCGATGGTGGCGGAAGGCTGGACAACGGTCAGCTTCGTGGAGCCGGTGGCGAAAGCTAGGGCGTCAAAGCCCGTCAGTGTATCGGTGCCATCGGGACTTCCCGGGCGCAGGTCGGTGACAACCAAGGAACCCGTGGTGGCGTTGAAGGAAAAGCGGTAGTCGGAAATCGCGCCGCTGTAAGCCGCCGTGTCGAACCCCGCCCCGCCGTTGAGGGTGTCGTTGCCGGGCCCGCCGGTGATGGTGCTGTCCCCGGCATCGGCATTGATGATGTTGTTGGCCGCGTTGCCGATGACATTGATGCTGGTCGAGTTGGGGACTGAAGTTCCCCTGTTGATGGTGACGGTTCGAGTGAAGGGAACCGTTTGGCTTGGCGCCGCAAACGCCGACAGGCTCAGGCTGAATCTGGCCGAAGGCACCGAGTTGAAAAGCACGGTGAGCCCATCACCGGTGAGGGTGTCCTCGATGAAGTCCGGGCTTGATACGACCAGGGTATCGCCCGGTTGCGCCGGCGCGCTGCTGGCCTGGTTCTTGCCGACGAATTCCTCGACACCACTTGAGATATAGGTGATGGCGGGAACAACATTGAACCCGTATGTACTCAGCGGAGGGGGATTATTGATATTACCCTGGTAGCGCGTGGCGCCCGCCGAGGTGAGCACATAAGCGCTGTCGGAAACCGTGTTGGCTGACAGAAGCTGTTCGACATAAGTCTTTCCGGGCGCGTTGTTGGGATTGGTGAACACCGCGGCGATCACCGCCGCATTGCCTAGGGCGGGGTCGCTGTCATCCTGCGGAAGGTCGGATGTGTTGATGATGTTTCCTGTCAGGAGGGGCAGGCCGACATCGTGCGTGGAAAGGGGATTGCCGGGATCGTTCAGGTTGCCTTGCAAATAAATCGCACCGTAAAAGCCCTTGGTGATCGTGTTTCCTGAAATGACAAGGCTGGAGGACGGGGCTCCAAAACCAGCTCCGTTTTGGGGGTTGATCATCCCGCCCAATATGTTGTTGGTGATCGTGTAGGACTGGATGCTGCTCGCGGTGATCTGGTTGCTGGCATTGACCACCGGGTCGGTATCGTAAAACACGACCGCGGCGATCGCCGTGCCCGGCACGCTTTGGGTGATCATGTTGGTGCGGTTGAGGTCGACCTTGCTGTGGTTGAGGGTGAAGGCGTCTCCGGTGACAAACAGCATCAGACCCTGGCCATCGACCGGATTAGCCGGGTCGGCGTTGGCGGTATCCACGGTGAAGCCTAGGCCGGCGATGGTGACATTGTTTCCGGTGACGGCGACCAAGGCCCGCGAATTCAATCCTTGGCTCTGGCAAACAACGGTGGCTAGGGTGTTGAGCGCCGAGGTGATTGGCTGCCCGCCGGCCGTGACCCCCTGAATGGTCAATGCCTTGTCGATGTACAGGCTGACGGTGTCCTGGCCCGGCCAGTCGATTTTTCCGCTGTTGTAGGTGCCGGGCAGGATATTGATCGTGTCGCCATCATCTGCCGAGTCGATGGCGAACTGGATGGTTTGAAACGGGTTCGCGATCGATGCACCCGTGTTTGAATCATTTCCTGTCGGACTGACAAAAAACGAAGCCGGAACATCTCTTTGTTCAAGCCACTCGATCGCGAGGGTTTTGGCCCCGATGCGTGCCTTGGGCTTGGCTCTCATCGCGGATTCTCCAAGGTGTTAAAGCTAGGTGCTATGGGCTCTGCCAGTTAAATGCGAGAAACATGATCAGTCAGTTATCATGACTAATTTCGTATTATGCTAATGCTTTTAACATAATCCAGCAAATGAAAATTTAAGATATAAAGCAATTCTTATTTGAAGTGATCTTTGGGGTTGGTGCGATGTGTCTGTTTCGCTTAATAATAAGCAAAGTTGTGCAACTGGAGCGGTGCGGAAATGTTTCCTCGCGAAACAATACTTGTGTTGATGGCGGCCTGCCTGATGGCCGTCTCCCAGGGGCATTCCCAAGGTTGGGCGGAAAAAATGCTGCCGGGGGGCCTGTCGCATGACTTTGGCACCGTGCCCCGGGGCGCTCAATTGCTTCACCGTTTTCCAGTCACCAACATTTACGCCGTCAGGATGGAAATTACCGCGGTTCAGTCCGGTTGTGGTTGCGTGAGCGCATCGGCAGCCAAGCGGGTGCTTGAACCCAAGGAGTCGACCACCATCGATGTCCGCATGGATGCCAGCCGTTTCCAAGGCCCCAAGTCGGTCGGGGTTCGGATGACGGTCGGCCCCGAATTCGTCTCATCGGCGGAACTCAGGGTTACGGCCCAAAGCAGGGCCGACTTTGTATTCAATCCCGGGCAAATCCAGTTCGGGGTGGTCAACGCCGGTGCCGGGGCCAGCCAGACGGTCGACTTGGAATATGCCGGCGGCCGTGACTTGTCCGTGACCGATGTCGTGGTGAACAACCTCCCCGTCGAGGCCAAGATAACCGAGCTTTACCGCAAGCCGGGCCAGATCGGCTATCAGGTGCGCGCCACGCTCAAGGCCTCCGCGCCTTCCGGTTCTTTCAAGGATTTCATCCATCTCAAGACCAACGACCCCGCCATGCCGCTGGTTTCACTCCTGGCCGAGGGCACGGTGCAATCGGCGATGAGCATGTCACCCGCGGCACTCTCCCTTGGAAATGTCGGGCCGGGAGACCTCCTGACGAGGCGGATTGTCGTGCGTGGGGCCCAGCCGTTTTCCATCAAGGCCGTCGAGGGAACCGGTGACGGCATCGAGTTGGCCGCTCCATTGGCCGCGAACGAGGCATCCGTGCATACCGTCGGTTTCAAGATCACCGTTCCGGCGTCTGGTTCCATCAAAAGGGAATTGCGAATCAAGACAAGCGCCCAGGATGAGGTGCTGATCCTGCAAATCGACGGACAAGTCGGTCCCTGATCAGCCGTTTCCCGGCAACTGGATGCCGAATCCCTCCAGGTCGAGTTCCTCGCCTTTCTCGCCGTCGTGCGGCCCGCCCCGTTCCACGAGGGTTTTCACGAGGACCCAAAGGCATGCCGGTTGACCGGTCACATCATAGCCAGCGGCGTTCACATCCCCTTCCATGATCCAGCACCACTGCCTTCGTTCCGCGCCGGGAGGCGGATCTTCCTGCCATCCCTTGAGCACCCTCACGAGCGCCTGATGCGCCGCCTTCCACTGCCTTTCATCCTCGGCGATCAGCCGTTTCTCGTCGCCGTTTTCCTCAAGCTTGATTCCGGCGACCTTGCGGACGGCTTCGAACAACCTGTGCTCCAACTCGAGGCATCGCCAAGGCGACCACAAATAAAACAGAACCTTGGGCACTTCGAATGTGAGGCCGTGCAAATCCACCCGCATGATGACTGGTTCCCCGCTGATTGGCGCGATTGCCACCTTCAGATGGCTATCCTACAGGCTTGGAAGCGGAATCGGTGGCCAGGTCCGGTGGTTCTTCCCAACGCGTGGCCGCGACCCCTGCCATGGCCATTCCGGCAAGGATCCAGTTTTCCAAACGGTGGCCAAGGGAAACCGCGACACCAACGCTTTCCTCCCCGCCCAGCATCGAATAAAGGGTGCCATAACCCCATTCGCCGATTCCGATTCCCCCGGGAAACAGCGGAATCGCATTCATCATCATGGCCATGGGCACCAGCAGGAAATGGTGTTCAAAGGAAGGCATCGACTCCCCCAGTCGCAATCCCGCCCCCATCCGCTCAACGGAAATGATGAATGCCGCTTGGGAGACAGCCGAAAGCGCTATCGCCACCATGATGGTCGCCGGATTTTGCCTGTACCGGAACAGGGCCAGCCAAAGCTCGCCAATGAGCATTCCGGCGCCTGGAAACCATCGCCGCAAGCGAAGGGCGAACCGCTCGGCGCGCCAGAGCGGGAGATAACCCAGCAGAAACCACAGCAGGAGGGTCAGAAGGCAGAAAGCCCTGGCCCATGCCCCGATCCGGGCCAAGGCTTGATGGGCTGGAGGCAAGGCCATCGAAACCATCGCGACGAAAAGCACGAGGTTCCAAAGGGCGAAACCCCGGTCCAGCAGAACCGTCGCCACGGCTTGGACGCGCCTGCCGGGAAACCGGCGGGCCACCACGGTGGCCTTGATCAGGTCGCCGCCAATGCTTCCGGGAAGGAGCGTGTTGAAATAGAAGCCGATCCATCCCAAGCGCGCTGTCTGTTGGGCCGGAATGCCAAGCCCCATGGTCGACAACAAAAGATGCCAGCGGATGATGGTGAAACTGATGGCGGTGGCCAGCAGAGCCATCGAGCTCACCAGGGCGATGAAATCCAGGTTGCCGGCGGCCAGGTGGTCGGTCAGAAGCCGTTTCAGGGTCATGCCCTGGCCGGGCGGATCCCAAGCCCTGACGAGGACAAATCCCAGCAAGGCGATGGCCGCGAGGTGGCGAAGAGGCTTGAAGGACATCACCCGAAGGAAGAACCCGAGGATTCCGGATCGAGTTGCGGGCATCGCGGAGCTTGGTGGAATTGACAGTACCTCGAGATGTGCTTATGTTTCCCTTACCCATGGGGCTGTGGCGCAGCTGGGAGCGCGTCTGAATGGCATTCAGAAGGTCAGGGGTTCAAATCCCCTCAGCTCCACTCTTTTTAACAAATATTTGGATCTAGTATTCATTACCAAGCTGGCATATTTTTCTAGCTAAATTTAATTGTTGTTCAGGACTCATGTTTGGCAGCTTTGATAGCCACCTTTAAGTTCAGGAATCCGGGCGCGAATGGTGCGAAAAAAAGCGGGCTTATTGTAATCTCTCTGGATTTCCCATCGTTTTGTAAATGGCAATAGACTGAAACAGCCAAGGGGGGATTGTTGAATCCCGCGCCCAGTGAAATGGAGTTTTTTCCAGTTTCTGGCGCCATGACCGGGGCTTGGATGAATAACCCCGCGGCAGGACTGCAGCGATCCTCGGGCTGGGGGGTCGCCAGAAGGTCGAAGAGCGGGCCGTCAGGCTGACCGGGATGGGGGCGCCATGCGAGGCTTGCCGCGGCTATCAGTCCCAGGGCGAATCCATTCATGGGAGGCTCCAAAAGATTGAAGTGGGGTGATATGCCGATCATCACCCGGCCGCGTCAAGCCGAACCGAACTTCCGTGGTTGCAAACGGTTTCAGCCGGTTTCATAATTGAGTGATCAAATTCCCTCCCCCCCGAGCCTGCCATGCTTGGACTTGCCCTTGCCTTGCTGTGCCTTGTTTCGGCCTCCGCCGATGACAACGCCTTTTTCGAGTCGCGCGTCAGGCCGGTGCTTGTCGAGCATTGCCAGAAGTGTCATTCGGAGGATGCCAGAGCCAAGGGCAAGCTAAGGGGTGGGCTTCTGCTTGATTCAAGGTCGGGCTGGGTCAAGGGTGGTGACAGCGGCCTTGCCGTGGTGCCCGGCAAGCCGGAATCCAGTTCATTGATCTCCAGCCTCTCACACGAGGGGGAACTCAAGATGCCCCCCGCTGGAAGGTTGCCTGCCAACCAAATTGCCGATCTCAGGGAGTGGATACGCCGAGGCGCCCCGGACCCCCGCGACGGCGCCACGGTGGCCAAGTCCAGGGTTGCTGAAAAAGCCTGGTGGAGCGACCCCGTTCGCACTCCTTCCGTTCCCGAGGCGGGCGATACCGCGTGGCCCGGCGGCGCCATCGACAGGTTCGTGCTGCGCAGGCTCGAGGCCAAGGGCTTGCGTCCTTCCCCCCCGGCCACGCCCGAGATCCTGGCCCGAAGACTCTCGTTCGACCTGACGGGCCTACCTCCCGATCCCGCTCTGGTGGCGTCCTTGGGCGCCGACATGTCTCCCGCCAATATCGCCCGGGAAGTCGACAAGATGATCGCCTCGCGGGCCTTCGCCGAGCGCTGGGCCCGGCATTGGCTCGACATCGCCCGTTACGCCGAGAGCCTCACCCTGCGGGGCTTCATCCTCAAGGAGGCGTGGCGGTACCGGGACGCGGTGATCGGGGCCATCGAATCCGACATGCCTTACGACCGGTTTGTCGCCGAGCAGATTGCCGGCGACCTGATGGGCGGGGCGACGGGTGCCGAGCGCGAACGACGCACCGTGCTCGCCTCATTCCTGCTGATGGGCAACAGCAACCTCGAGGAGCAGGACAAGAAGGCTCTCGAGATGGACTTTGTCGACGAACAACTCGATGTCATCGGGAAGGGTTTGCTGGCCCAGACGATCACTTGCGCCCGTTGCCATGACCACAAGTTCGACCCGATTCCCACCCGGGATTATCACGCCATGGCGGGGATCCTGAAAAACGGCGTGGCGCTCGAGCACTCGAATGTTTCGAAATGGGTGGAAGTTTCCCTGCCGCTGCCGCCCGAACGCGAGAAGGTCGTCGCCGAGGCCGAGGCACGGGTCAAGGAACTCAAGGGCAGGATCGCCTCGCTCAAGAAACCGGGTTCGGGAAAGTCGGGCGGAAAGGCGGGCATCCTGAAGGCCGGCGACGTTCCGGGAATCGTGGTGGACGACTCCCAGGCCAAGCGGGTCGGCGCATGGAAGGCCTCCACCTTTTCCGGCAGTTTCATTGGCGATGGCTATGTCCACGATGAAAACACCGACAAGGGCAAGAAAACCCTCACATTCCAGGCCTCCCTGCCCGCGACGGGAACCTATGAGGTGAGGTTGGCCTACTCCGGCGGGCCATCTCGCGCGAAGTCCGTTCCCGTGACGGTCTTTTCCGCCGAAGGCGAGCAGGAAAAAACAGTGGACATGAGCAAGGCTCCACCGGTCGATGGCCGCTTCCTGTCCTTGGGACAATTCAGGTTCGAGAAGGATGGCCAATCATTCGTGATGATCTCCACCGAGGGCACGAGCGGGCATGTCACGGCCGACGCCGTTGTCTTCATTTCGGCCGATTCCGCGGCGGCCTCTCGGCCGGTCAAGGCGTCCAAGCCCGAACCTGCCGAGGGCGTTGCCGCACTCGAGGCGGAACTCAAGGCCATGGAGTCGAAAATGCCCCGTCGGCCGATGGCGCTTGGAATCAAGGAAGCCTCCAAGCCCGCCGACCTGCCCGTGTTCATCCGCGGCAATGTCCGCAACCCGGGGCAGGTGGTTCCGCGCGGGTTCCTTTCGGCCGCCTCTTGGGAAGGGCAACCGAAGGTCGCGCCCGATTCGGGCGGCCGCAGGGAACTTGCCGAGTGGATCGCCTCCCCCCGTCACCCGCTCACCTCCCGGGTCATGGCCAATCGCGTCTGGGGCTGGCTCATGGGCGAGGGTATCGTCCGCACCGTGGACAACTTCGGGCTCACCGGGGAAAAACCCGACGATCCGCTCCTTCTCGATTGGCTGGCCTCACGGTTTGTTTCCGAAGGTTGGTCGGTGAAAAAGCTTGTTCGCGAGATTGTGTTGAGCCGAACCTACCAGCAGGCGTCGGGTGAAGGTCGTTGGAAGGATGTGGATCCTGACAACAGGCTCTATGGCAGGGCCAGGGTCAGGAGGCTCGAGGCCGAATGCATCCACGACGCGATTCTCCAGATGTCCGGTGATCTCAAGCCTTGCGATGGTGGGGCCACATTCGAGGCTTCGCTGGCGGCGGACCAGGGATTCCGGCAAACAGGCAGGACGAGGGCCGTGTACCTTCCCGCCTTCCGCAACAGCCCCCACGACCTTCTCCGCGTGTTCGATATGGCCGATCCTTCCACGGTCACGGGGCGCCGCGATGCCGGAACCGTGGTCCAGCAGGCCCTCTTCATGACCAACAATCCCTGGGTCAGGGAGCGGGGGGACAAGTTTGCCGAGCGCCTGCTCAAGACGGCGCCGGAAAAGCGCGTCGACGAGCTTTGGATGGCAACGGTCGGAAGGTCTCCCACCGATGGCGAGCGCAAGATCGCCCTTGAGGAGATCGCTTCGGATGCCGAATCGGTGGACTCGTGGTCGAGGTTGTGCCGCGCCTTGTGGGCAAGCGCGGATTTTCGCCGGCTGGATTGACATGAGGCGACGGAGTCAAGAAATGAGCGACATGATCAATCGACGGATGATGCTACAGGCTGGTTGCGGCTTCGGCTCGCTGGCGCTTGGCGGGATGTTGCCGTCGAGGGCCGCCGCGGCAGCGGCAACCCACCATGCCCCCAAGGCCAAGCGCGTGCTGTTCCTGTTCATGCAGGGCGGCGTCGGCCACATTGACTCCTTCGACCACAAGCCCCGTCTGACGCGTGACGACGGCAAGATGATGCCGTTTGACGACTCGCGCCAGGTGGCCAACACGGGTGCGCGTGGTTCCAGCCAACGCATCTTCGGATCACCCTGGAAGTTCGCGCCGAGGGGCCAATCCGGCAAGGCCACATCCGACCTGTTTCCGAACATCGGAAACCATGTCGACGATCTCTGCTTCCTTCACGGCATGCACACCGAGGGCGTGGCTCACGGCCCGGCAACGCTGTTCCTTCATTGCGGTTCCAGCGCCTTTGTCAGGCCTTCGATGGGTTCATGGGTGCTCTATGGACTCGGAACGGAAAACGAGAACCTTCCCGGCTTCATCACGATCTCGCCATCGCCCGGCAACGGCGGGTCCCGCAACTACGGGACCGCGTTCCTTCCTCCCCGTTACCAGGGCACCCCTCTTGGCAGGGCGGGAGGGCCCTCCAAGGAGGTCACATTCCGCGACCTTTCCGGCGCGGAAGACACTGGCCGCGTTCGCGGACTGATCTCACGGCTGAATGCCGAGCAACAGGCCCGCCAACCCAAAGACGCGGCGATTGACGCTGTTGTCCGCTCTTACGAAACCGCGGCGCGCATGCAACTGAGCGCTCCCGGCGTGATCGACCTGTCGACGGAAACGGCATCAACCCTCGCCAATTACGGCATCGGCTCGGGGCCCACCGATTCATTCGGCAGGCAGTGCCTTTTGGCCCGCCGGTTCCTCGAGTCGGGCGTGCGCTTCGTGCAGGTCACCTATGGTGACGGTTCGGCCAATCCGGCCTGGGACCAGCACTCAAACCTGCTGCAGCATGCCGTCCACGCCCGCGCCGTCGACCAACCCGTGGCGGCACTTTTGGCCGACCTCAAGCAGAGGGGCCTGCTTGATGAAACGCTTGTGTGGTTCGGAAGCGAATTCGGGCGAACGCCCTACGCCCAAGGCAACGGCACGGGCCGTGACCACAATCCGACGGGCTTCACCGTCTGGCTCGCGGGCGGCGGTGTGAAACCGGGATTCTCCCACGGTGCCACCGACGAGTTCGGCCACAATGCCGTCGAGGGGAGGATGCACATGCACGACCTCCATGCGACGATCCTGCACCTGTTGGGAATCGACCACGAACGCCTCACCTACCGCAGCGCCGGCCGAGAGTTCCGGCTCACCGATGTCCACGGGCATGTCGCGAGGGAAATCATCGCTTGATCCCGGCCAAGGGCGAATTGGAGGATTCGGTAAGGCGGCGTTTGGCCCGCCTCGCCACCGATCCGGGCCCAGAGCAAGACTTTGCCGCAGGCCCGCTCAGCGCCCTGTCCCTCGGATACGATCCCGGGGAAATCGGCCTGCTGCCGGCCGTCTTCGCCGAATCCTTGTGCTTTTCCTCGCGGACATTTTCCTTGAGGCGGAATCCGTGGCGTAGGGCCTGCCCGAAATCGGGGAATGGTCGGCTTGAATCCAGGGAGCCATTCCGGAGCGGTCGTTCCGGGAAATGCTTGCGGACCACGGGTTCGCTGACATCCGCTTCGAGGGGTGGACTTCCTGCAGAACATCCGGCGTGACACGGGGCGGATTGGTTTCGGCTGTCAGGCGGCAGGTTGGGGTCAGTCGACCAACGCGACCGCCTGCCTGACAAATTGCGACTTGATGACGATGGAAATCCCCAAAGGCATGTGGGTCACCTTCTCCTCGAACGGTGTGACCGACCTGTCCGTCTCCCTCAGCATTCCCATGACCAAGCCGGCCACATGGGGCTTCGATTCGTCGAGAACCACCACGGGCGCCCCGCTGTCCCCGCCGAAGGCGGTGACATCCACCAGGAAGGTGTTCGACTTTGGCGCGGGAATATACGGCTGGCTCGCGATGCTGCCCCTCCGCAGCACCGGTTGGCCGGCGGCATTGGACTCGGCCTTGGCTGGATACGAGGGGATCCACGCTTCCCGGCCGAGCCGGACAATCCGCGGGGATGGTCCATCGGAATCCAGCACCCGGTCAAGCGGAAAAGGCTTCGCGTGCGCGTTGGGGGGCAGGGAAACCGCGATGGCGGCAACATCGACATCCTTCAATTTCTTGTAAAGCGGACGGGCGCCTTCCCTGAGCGCCAATGGCGTTTCCAAGCGCGCCACCGCGCCCGCGTTGTCTCGGGAACGAAGGACAAGGCGCGCCTCGGTTCCCGTGATCGCGTCCAGCACATGGGCCGCCGTCACCAGAACGGTTCGGGAAGGCTTGCGCGGACTGGCCGGGGTTTCCACGAGGAACGCCGTTCCGGAAGGCCCCTGGCCGGGCGAATGAACCCTGAAAATGGCGTCGGTGGCCATCTCAAGGGGGTCCTGAGGCGGCACCTGAAACAATCCGGCGAGAAGGATGAATGCCATGTTCATGGTGTTGTGGATCCGGGGTCGGGCTTGTCAGGAGAGTTCTTTCTCATCCTTTTCGGTAAGATAAAGGATTCTACCGCATTCGGTGCAGGTGGCGAATGACAACCGCTTGATCCTGCCGATGTCGGATGCCGTTTGCTGCGTGCCGCAAGCCGAGCATGAGGCGCCGTCGAGCGACGCGAGCGCGTCGGGGCCACGACCGGCCACCACGCGCCGGTAGGCAGACTGATGCTCCTGCGGGATTTCCGCGTCGCGGGTGGCGAGTTCGGCCCTGACGGCCTCGAGGGATTCCTGGAGATCCTTGGACTTTTGGGGCATTTCCTTGTCGAATGTCGATGATTCGGACTCGGCCTTGGCGATTCCCGAGTCGAGATCCGGCAGCTTGGCCGTCAGGCCGTCGATCTCGTCCAAAAGGGCCAGGATCTCGTCCTCATGGGTGGATATATGGGCTTTCGCGTGGGCGATTTCGCGCTCGAGGGCGTTGAAGTCGTCCTGTGAACTGGAGGCGTCGCGCTGCTCGCTCAGCTTGCGGATTTGGGCTGTTGAGGCCTTGATGGCCGATTCCTTGGCCCGATGGCTGACCTGACGGGTCTTGATCTGCTCCCCGGCGTCGGCCCTGGCCGCCTTGGCTTTTTCAAGCCTTGTCTTCAGGCTGGCGGATTGCCGTGGAAGGCTCGTGATGGCCGCCGAGAGATCTCGCTCGCGGCAGCGGAGATGATGGATTCGCCTGAAAAGCCTGCCTTCGGATGCATCGGCCATATGGTCTTCCCAGGGCCGGACGGGCGGATGAAATCCGATCGGCCGGCATTCGAGGCATTGTAGGCCGCGAACGGATCCGCGTCCTGATGGATCAGCGCTTGAGCAGCGTTTCGACAAAGCCTTCAAGTTGCCGGCTGCGCACGGGGTGCTGCAGCTTGCGAACGGCCTTGGCCTCGATCTGCCGCACGCGCTCGCGCGTCACCTTGAAGATCCGGCCCACCTCCTCGAGCGTGTAGCTGTAGCCGTCGCCCAGGCCGTAGCGCAGCTTGATGATCTCGCGTTCGCGGTAGGTGAGGGTCTTGAGGATCTGGTCGATCTTGTCCTTGAGCATTTCGGTGCTGGCGGCCTGCACCGGGGAATCGACGGAGTTGTCCTCGATGAAGTCGCCGAAGTAGCTGTCCTCGCTTTCGCCGACCGGACGGTCGAGCGATATGGGCTGGCGCGAGATCTTGAGGACCCTTCGCGTGTCCTCGACCGAGATGCCGGCGGCCTTGGCGGTTTCCTCGAGGGTTGGCTCGCGTCCAAGATCCTGGACGAGCTTCTTGGTGACATTGCGCAACTTGGACATCGTCTCGATCATGTGCACCGGGATGCGGATCGTGCGGGCCTGGTCGGCGATGGCGCGGGTGATGGCCTGCCGGATCCACCATGTGGCGTAGGTGCTGAACTTGTAGCCGCGGCGGTACTCGTACTTGTCCACGGCGCGCATGAGGCCGGTGTTCCCCTCCTGGATCAGGTCGAGGAAGCTGAGGCCGCGGTTGCGGTATTTCTTGGCGATGCTGACGACGAGGCGGAGGTTGCCGCCGGAAAGGTCGCGCTTGGCCTGCTCGTATTCCATGAATCGGCGGCGGGCCGCCGCGACCCGTAGGCGAAGCATCGCCGGTTCCTCGAGCACATGCTCGATATAGTCGGCGAGTTCCTTTTCATAGCCTTCGAGATCCTCGACCTCGCTCGGGCAGTTGCGGCGCCGCATCGCCGCGATGATTCCCTCGAGTTCGTCCATGCGCACGGAGATCTGCTCGAGTTTCTTGAGCAGGGGTTGGATTCGCTGGGTGCGGATCGACAATTCCTCGACGAGGATCACCGCCTTGCGTCGTCGTCGTCGCAGGCTGTTCCGCAGCTTGATCTGCTCGTTCCAGGTGGTCGCGCCCCGGAAGGCGGCGAAGTCGGCCTGGTTGAGTTCCAGAAGGTGCTCCAAGGTCTTCAGGTTGTGGGGCATCCTCTGCAGGATCTTGTCCTTCTCGAGGTTCTCGGTGAGCGACACCTTCACCGTGCGGTCGAACGGCAATTCTCCCGTGTGAACCTTCTTGAGAGTGTCGACCACCTGCTGGAGGACTCCGTCCACCTCGAGCACCTTGAAGCGGAAACGGCGACGGGTGATTTCAATGCGCTTGGCCAGGGCGATTTCCTGCTCGCGCTTGAGCAGTGGAATCTCGCCCATTTGGGTGAGGTACATGCGGACAGGGTCGTCGGTTCGACGGCCGTCGTCCTCGTCGACGATGCCGACAACCTCGAAATCGGCGCGGGAGTCGATTTCAACGGCGCGGGCATCGCGTCCGTCCCGTTCCTCGGCCTCGCCGTCATCGATCAACTCGATGCCCTGCTCCTCGAGCACGAGCAGCAGCCGGTCGATGCGGTCCGGGCTGGCGTCCTCCTCGGGGAGCACCTCGTTGACCTGTCCGTAGGTCAGGTACCCCTTGTCACGGCCCAGCTCGATGAGCGCCTGCAGGGAATCTTGAGTCTTTTCCATCCCGGTTTTCTCCGGCCCTAGTCCCGTCAAGGCCGCGGCGATCCGCTTACCTTGCCTGATCCTGCACCTTTCGCAGCAGCTCGAGCGCGGCGGCGTGGTCGCCCCCCCTCGAGACCTGCTGCAACCGCTGTTGCAACTGCCGCCGGCCCTCGCGGTTTCTCTTCCGCTCGAAGCCCGCCAGCAAATCCTCCAGCCACCGCCCCGGCTCCGAATGGCCTCTCGCCATGTCGGCAAGCCCGAGCGCCAGCGCCAATCGCCCGGGAGACAGACGGGATCTCAATCCCGCGATCCCCGGCTCATCGCCGGCGCGAAGCTGGTCCAGGAGGTCGAGGAGAAGCCGGCGCGCCGCCGGGTTCTCGAATTCCTCCGGGGCCACGCGCCCCGCCGCCTCGGCCACCCTCCCCGGGTGGGCCAGCAGCACCGCCACCAGCTCGCGCTCGAGCTGGGGAATCTCCTCCATCCTGGTCCTGTCGGTGGCATCCTCCTCCGCGTTCACCACCGCCTTGCCTTCCTGACCGGCGCGCGCCGATCGCGCCAATTCCTTCCGCCTGGCCCGGAGGCTCTCCTCGGGTATGCCAAGCCTTCTCGACAACCTCCCGATCATCAGCTCGGACTTCAGGTCCTCCGTCGAGCCGGGCTTGCCTTCCGGCAAAAGGGCCATCACCTTTTCGACGGCCCGGCGCATCGGCTCGATGCGGTTCTCGATCCCCTCGGGAAACCACCGGCCGATGGTGAACTCCATCAGGTCGGTCGCCCCTTCCAGCGCGGCGCGGAGCGGACCCGTGCCCGCCTCGAGCAGCCAGTCGCAAGGATCCTTTCCTTCCGGCAGGCTCGCGACCGTGAGGTCGACATCGCTCCTGGCGAAGAGGCCCAGGGCCCTTTCCACTCCAGCGTCCCCGCCCGCATCGGAGTCGTACACAAGGACGACCTTTTGCGCGTGCCTCCTGATCTGGCCCAGGTGGCGGGCGTTGAGGGCTGTTCCCATGGTGGCCACCACCGGCATGATCCCCGCCTGGTGGGCCATCAGCACATCGGTGTAACCCTCGACGATGGCGAGCCATCCGGTCTGCCTGGCCGCCTCGCGGGCCAGGTCGATGCCGAAGAGCTGTTCACTTTTGCTGAAAATGGCGGAGTCGGCGGAATTGTAATATTTCGGGGCGCGGTTTTCGGCCGGCGACCCCGGCAGGATCCGTCCGCCGAATCCCACCGGTTGTCCCCTGGGGTTGCGGATGGGGAACTGCACCCTGTCCCGGAAGCGGTCGTACCATCCGCCGCCATCTTGCCTGCCGACCAGGCCAATGTTCTCGAGCACCTCCAGTTCGATGGATTCCTCGCGCGCCTTCCTGACAAGCCACTCGCCTCCGCCGGGGGCCCAGCCCACGCCGAAACGCCGGAGAGTGTCCTCGTCAAGTCCCCGCTTTTCCAGATAGTCCCGGGAGGGCGATCCCAGGAGGCGGTCCCAGAGGGCGTCTTCGAATTGCCTTTGCGCCCATGCCGCCGCGACAAGCATGCGGTCCCTGGCGCCCGACTGTAGGAAATCTTCGCGATCCCTCCAGGAAATTCCGGCCCGACGGGCCAGAAGATCCATAGCTTCGGAAAAATCGACCCTCTCAATCTCCTGCACGAAGCTGATGACATCGCCGTACTTGCCGCAGGCCCAGCACCGGTAGCGCTGGCGCGTCGGGTCGACATCCAGGGATGGTCGGGAGTCGTCGTGGAAGGGGCAGACCGCCTTGAAGGTCTTTCCGGCGGGGCGAAGCGTGAGGTATCCGCTCACGACATCGACGATGTCGCTCGCGGCCTTCACGCGTTCGATCCCGTCGTTCATGCCACCGGATCCTCCGGACTGGATCAAAACGACACCGCTGACCGGGTTCTACGGGTATGGCCCGCATCCCGGCAAGGTTCCAAAGGGCCCGGGGCCTTCGGGAACAACTTTGTCATGATCCAGGAAGCGAACGAACCGTGGCGGGCCCGACCCCATGAAGCAAGCATTCGTGACTAGGCATGGGCAATCTTCCTTGACGCCTGATTTCCGGCGTGGTGCGCCGGAAAGGTAAGTGATTTCGTCCTGAAATCACCCTCACACTGAATGCTAGAGAGCCGATCCCCGGGTGTCAACCAGCTGAACTTGAGGGAATTATTTTGAGATGCCGCCTCGCGCGTTCCGGCCAATCCCTGGGATTGCAAGATTCCATCAATGCCGGTCGTGCCGGTTGCCGAAGACATTCATGATGTCCGTCGCCTTGTCAGGCGAGGCCGCGTGGAGATGGTGGCATGTACCGGGTTCGTTTGGCTGCTGCGGTCCTGTCGCTGGGGTCCTGTTTCATGGAGGGGGCTGCCGTGGCGGCACCGCCGACGCCCTCCCAGGTGCTCCAGTTCAAGCCTCGCCAGGAGGGTGTTGCGCCCGCGCAACCCAGGCCGGGCGAGGAAACCTCCTGCAAGGTCGAACTTGTCAAGGGAACGGGCAAGGGGTCGGGATGGATCCTGAAGGATTCCGCGGGGGTGACCTTGCGCCGGTTTTTCGACACCAACGACGACAACAAGATCGATGTTTGGAGCTATTACCGCGACGGGCAGGAGATCCATCGCGAAATCGACTCGAACTATAACGGAACCGCCGACCAGTTCCGCTGGGTGAACGCCGGCGGTTCCCGTTGGGGAGTGGATTCCAACGAGGATGGAGTGATCGACCTGTGGCAGATGCTGAGTCCGGAGGAGGCCTCGCAGGAACTGGTGCGCTCCATTGCCACGGGCAACGCCAACCGTTTCAAGGCCTTGCTGCTCACCGACGCCGACCTCAAGCAGATGGACCTCGGCGGCGAAGTCGCGCGTGGCATTCGGGAAAAGTTCGCGGGCGCGATGGCCCGATTCCAGGGAACGGTTGGAAAACTGGAGGGAGCCAAGCCCGCCTGGCTTCACCTGGAACTGGGTTCACCCCAATGCATGCCGACCGACGCCACCGGTTCCCGATTTGACCTCCTCAGGCATCCCAGGGGGATCATCCTTGTCGACCTGGGGGGCAAGACGGAATGGCTCCAATCCGGGGAGATGGTTCAGGTGGGGGCGGCATGGAAGCTGGTCGAGGGGCCGGCGGTTGGCGCCATCGCCGAGGAGGATGGAGGCAAGATCGCCGGAAGGCTGGACCTCGACAAGGATCCCGAGTTGAAGAAACTTGTCGACGAGTTGACGGCCATCGACAGGGATCCGGCGCTTTCAGGAACACCCGCGGACGCCTCGAGGCACCACTTGCGGCGCGCCGACCAGTTGGAAAAGATCGTCGCGCGCATGAAGCCGGAAGACAGGGACCCGTGGATCAGGCAGGTCGCCGACAGCCTCGCGGGAGCGGCCCAGTCGGGCAAGGATGCCGATCCTGTGGCCATGCAGAGGCTTGGCGCGCTGGCGGATCAGTTGGCCAAGGGCCTGCCGGGCGGCAATCTCACCGCGTATGTGGTTTTCCGCCAGTTGCAGGCGGATTACGCCCAGAAGATCTCCAAGCCCGGAGAGGATTTCGGCAAGATCCAGCTCGAATGGATCGCGAGGCTCACCCAGTTCGTCACCTCCTTCCCGAAGTCCGAGGAAACCATGGAAGCCTTGCTGCAGCTTGGCATGGTCTCGGAATTCCTGGGCAAGGAGACCGAGGCCCGCAACTGGTATGGCCAGGCGGCCAAGGCGTTCGCGGACAAGCCGCAGGGGATCAAGGCCGCCGGAGCCGTCAGGCGCCTCGACAGCGAGGGACAGGCTTTCCGCCTTGCCGGAACCACGATGGGGGCCAATCCCGCCGCCTTCGACATGTCCCAGGTTTCAGGAAAGGTCGCGATCGTCTATTTCTGGGCCAGTTGGAACAACCAGTCGATCGGTGATTTCGCCAAGATCAAGGCGATCATGGAAACCTATGGCGCCAAGGGGCTTGAACTTGTCGCCGTCAATTGCGACCAGACCGCTGCCGAGGGACAAGCCGTCGTCCAGAGGGCAGGCGTGGGTGGAGTTCATCTCCATCAACCGGGGAGCCTGGAAGGCAAGCTGTGCCTCGAGCAGGGACTCATGGTTTTGCCCCACCTTTTCCTAGTCGGCAAGGATGGCAAGGTGGTGAACAAGAACGCCCAACTGGCGACCATCGAGGACGACATCCGCCGCCAGACGAAATAAGCCCTAATCCATGGTTCATCCCGGCGCCGGTATAGTGTCGTTGGGGATATTTGGAATCATGAGATTCCGACCCCAGCCCGTGCCCGCGGGGTGGACCTATGAACAGCCAATCCGTTACCCGACCATGGGGGCCTCCCGAGGAGGAAGCCCTTCATTTCCTTGCCCGAAGGGCCCTCGACGAGGACTTGAACTCGCCCGATGGCCGGCGCGGTGACGCCACGAGCCTGGCCCTGGTTCCTGAAGGCTTGCTGGGTCAGGCCTGGTTCGTGAGCCGTGTGGAGGGCCGGGTGGCCGGCTTGCCGGCGCTCAAGCGGATTTTCGAATTAGTGGATTCAACCGCCGAGGTGACCATCACCGCGCCCGAAGGCGGATCCATCCGGCCCGGAGACCGCCTGGCCAAGGTCGCCGGCCCCATGCGCGCCCTGCTGGCCGGCGAGCGGACGGCCCTCAACTTCCTGCAGCGCCTCAGCGGCGTCGCGACCCAGGCTGAAAAATATGTCCGGCTGGTCAACGACCTCGCCTGCGTGGTGCTTGACACCCGCAAGACCACCCCGGGTTGGCGCGTGCTTGAAAAGTACGCCGTCAGGATGGGCGGCGCGACCAACCACAGGATGGGCCTTGGTGATGGCATCCTGATCAAGGACAACCACCTCGCGGCGCTTTCCGGAACGGCGGTCGCCACCCCGGCCATCGTGGCCAGGGCCACCCGCCAGGCCGGGGAGTACGCGCGCGAGCATCCCGGCCTTTCCGTCGAGGTGGAGGTCGACAACCTTGAACAGTTCGAGGCGGCCCTGGCGGCCGGGCCTGATGTCATTCTTCTTGATAATTTCACTCTTGAAATGTTGAGAAAAGCTGTCGCGCTTCGGGACAGGGCCATGCCCGTGGTCAGGCTCGAGGCCTCGGGTGGCGTGAGGCTGGAAACCCTTCGCGCCGTGGCCCAGACGGGCGTCGACCGCGTCAGCATCGGGGCGCTCACCCACCAGGCCACATCCATCGACATCGGCCTCGACTACGAACCACCCGCGGCATGAACCACCCCAAGCCCGACGAGATCGTGGAGCGCGGCCACCGGACGCTCGGCCGGGTTGTCTGGCGGTTCCGGGAATTGGCCAGCACCAACAACCTTGCCCTGGAGTTGGGCGCGCGGCTTGATTCCCAGCCCCGGTGGCATGGCCTGGCCCTGCTGGCCGACCGGCAGACCCGGGGCAGGGGCCAGCATGAACGGGTTTGGGAATCTCCCCCCGGGAAAGGGGTGCTGATGTCGGTGCTGCTCGACCTATCCCCCTCGCTTCGCCGTCCGGCCATCCTCACCTCGTTCATGGCCGTCAGCGTGGCGAGCGTGGTGGAAAGGTTCATCGGCCGACCCGCCGCACTGAAATGGCCCAACGATGTCCTGGTGGATGGGCGAAAGATCGCCGGCATTTTGGTTGAACAGGCCCGGGGCACGGTGCTGGGCGTGGGACTCAATGTGTCCCAATCCGCCGAGGATCTGGTCGAGTCCGGCCTGCCCGAGGCCACCTCGCTGGCCTGCCATCTTTTAGTTCCTCCCGCCGTGGGCTTGGTTGCCGAGTGCTTGCTCGACGCGATGGACCGTTCGTGGGAGTCGATCGAGCGGGGAGAGGGCGCGGATGTTGAGGCCGCCTGGAGAGATGGGCTGAACCTGGTGGGCAGGCCGGTGCGCGCGGTGGTGCGCGGGGTTCCGACGCTGGGATTCCTGGAAAGGCTGGGCTGGGACGGCTTGGCGATTCGGCTGGAAAACGGCCAGTCCCTGCCGTTCATGCCGGAAGAGGTTTCAGCATTGGCCGGACTGGATGGCGGCGAACCAAGGCGATAATTGCCAACAGAATATCATTGCGAATTATAGACAAACGAGTCCGCGACTTGGTTGATGAAGGGTGTTCCCTTCAAGGCCTTCTCGAATCCAATTGGCAAGGTTTCCCTCTCCCATGGGCATCACGAAGGAAGAACTTCTCCAAATCCAATCGTTTTATCAGGTCACCAACGATGACCTGAACCGCATCCGCGCCGCGGGCCAAAAGCTGATCCCCCAGGTTCCGCAGTTCGTCGCTGCCTTTTACGAGTGGCTTCGCAACCTTCCCGAATACAAGGACCATTTCAGCGATCCGGCGCAGTTGTCCCGCGTGCAGAAGTTCACGGCGGACTACTAGCGCGAGTTCTATCAGACGGAATTCAACGAGTCGTATGTCGCCAAGCGCCGCGAGGTCGGCCGCGACCACGACTGCCCGGGACGCATCCTCACGCTAGTGAACAACGCGCTGGTGGAGCAGAACCCGCAAACCATGTTCGTCACCATGGCTTGCGCGGTGATCGACCTGGCAAGGTGGACCATTCGCTATGCCTCGGGTGGACATCCTTCCCCCGTGCTGCTGCGGCCCGGGGAGGCCCCCTCGCTTCCCTTTGGTTCAAGCGGGCCCATGGTGGGAGTGTTCCCGGAAATCGACTTCACGAGCGAGGAGCATCCGTTCATGCCGGGTGACGGCTATGTCTTTTACACGGACGGAGTGACGGAGGCGATGGACCACTCCGGGGAGTTGTTCGGCAACGGGAGGTTGTTGGCCAGTTTCGGCGGAAACAAGCCACCGTTGGGCTCGCTACTTGAAGCCGTTCGCGCCCATGCCGCTGGACATCCGCAATCGGACGATATCACGATTGTCGCCATCAGCCGAAGCTGATAAATGGTGTTCCCATGCTTGCCTAGCCGATAGGGGATGGTATTCTTATGCGTCGAAAAACCCTACCTTCCCGGGGCGTTCCATGATCAGAATCGGCCATCCCGGCGACCGGCGATCATTCCTTCGCGTGGCCACCGCCTCAGGGCTCGCACCGCTGGCCGGGCCGGCCTTGGGCGCGCCCGACAGGCAAGTCCAACGCGAAGGCCACTCCGTCATCTTCATTTACCTTCATGGCGGCCCCAGCCAGTTCGAGACATTCGATCCCAAGCCTGAGGCACCCTCCGGCATCCGCACCGTGCTCGACACGATTTCCACCAGTGTTCCTGGCCAACGCTACGGCGAGCATTTTCCATTGCTCGCGTCGCGCGCGAACCGTTTCCTCACCGTCCGTTCCTTTGTTCCGGGGGATGCCAACCACGACCTCAAGCCGCTGGTCTGCGCCGCGTCGGGCATGGCCAACCTCGGCTCACTTCACGCGTCGGTGGCGGGCATCCAGACCAGCGAGGGACTGCCGAACAACATTTACCTGATCCCCCAGGCGATCGGTGAAAAGAAGGCCAACCCGTTCATGGGCGACATGGCGGGGCTCACCGGTTCATTCGCGAAGTCCACCGCGCCGTTCATGCCGGGTGGCGACGGTGAACTGCTGCGGGACATGAGGCTGGCGGTGAGCGCCGAGCGCCTTGCCGAGAGGAAAGTCCTGCTTGCCGCGGTCGATCGGGCGAACCGCCTGCTCGACGAGTCCGGCGCCGACGGAACGCGCGAGCGCGCCCTCCGGGTGCTGACGGGTACGGTGGCCGACGCCTTCGACCTGAAACTTGAACCGGCCGGCCTCACGGAACGCTACGACACATCGGGTCTGGTTTCCCAAGCCGCCATCGGCACGAAGTGGAACAACCACCTTTTTTACAATGAGCATGTCAGGTCGCTGGGCAAGCTCATGCTGATGGCCCGGAGACTCGTGGAACGCGGGGCGGGATTCGTCGCCGTGAACACGGCATTCGTGTGGGACAACCATAGCGATGTGAACAACGCCCCGATGAAGGAAGCCATGCCATGGCTCGCCCCCGTGCTTGACAAGGCTCTTTCGGCTTTGCTTGACGACCTCGAATCCCGGGGCCTTTCGGACAAGGTGCTGGTCGCCGTCTGCGGCGAGATGGGGCGCACACCCCGGGTGAACGCCAAGGGAGGCCGCGACCATTGGGGCGGACTGGGCCCGCTCCTGTTGAGCGGCGGGCCGGTCAAGTCGGGGGGAATCCTTGGCGCCAGCGCGCGCGACGGTGGTTCGCCCGCGTCGGATCCCGTCACCATTTCCAACCTGCTCGGAACCATTTTCGGCCACCTCTGGGACATTCCGAAATTGCGCCTCCGCGCCGACCTCGGCCGGGACCTTACCCGAATCGCGGGATATGATCCGATTTCCAACCTGGGTTGATTGAGTGGAAAGCCTTGCCGCGGGAACCGTGGCCCTGCTCGCGGGGCTTTTTTTCGCGGCGGCCGCCCTTTACTCGTCGGTGGGTCATGCCGGGGCTTCCGCCTATCTCGCCGCCATGGTCCTGCTCGGCGTGCCGCAAGGGATCATGAAACCCACGGCCTTCGCCCTCAACATCCTGGTGGCATCCCTTGTGGGCTGGCGCTACGCGCGGGCGGGGCACTTCCGCTGGCGGTTGTTCTGGCCCGCGGCGCTGCTTTCCGTGCCGGCCACCTTCGCCGCCACGCTCATGCCGGCGTCTCCCTCGGCATTCAAAATCGTGTTGGCATTGGCGCTTTCCGTGGGGGCGGGCCGGCTCGCCAGGTCCGGAGACGAGTTGACGCCCCTCATTCGTCTGCCATTTTCAGTTCCGGCGGCGATGGCGGCGGGCGGTTTGATTGGGGTGTTGTCCGGACTGACCGGCACGGGGGGAGGAATTTTCCTATCCCCCATTTATCTTTTGCTGGGTTGGGCGCCCATCCGGCAGGTCGCCGCGACTTCAGCGTTTTTCATCCTCGCGAATTCGCTGGCCGGCCTGGCCGGAACCGTGTCGGCCAACCAGCCTCCACCGCCTGTGGTACTGGCATGGCTGCCTTCGGTCGCCTTGGGTGGATGGGTGGGGTCGTCCCTGGGCCTGGGAAGCCTGGCCCCGGTGATCCTGCGGAGAATTCTCGCCGCGGTGATGCTGGTGGCCTGCCTCAAGCTGGTATACGGGTGAGCTTTGCTAGAGCCAGGCGCCAAACTTCCGGATGTACCAGCGCTTCACCAGTTGAACGGAAATGATGTAACCGGCCAGCAGGAGAACGAGAAACGGGTAATAACCCCATGGAAGCGGCACGAAGCCGATGAGTGATCCCAGCGCGCTTCCGGGAAGCAGCATTCCCGTGGCCATCACCCCCGCCGTCAGCGCCGTCAGGGTCGTCGAGGCCATGCTGTCGATCCATGGCCGACGGGCGGTGCGGATCATGTGGATGATGAGCGTTTGGGAGAGAAGGCCTTCAACGAACCATCCGGTCTGGAAGAGCGCCGAGGCCCCGGGGTCTCCGTTCGGAATGACGAAGCGGAGCAGCACGCAGAAGGTGATGATGTCAAAAACCGAACTGACGGGGCCGATGACCAGCATGAAGCGCCCGAGGTCTGCGATCCGCCACGGGCGCGGCCTGGAGAGGAATTCATCATCATTGCGATCGAACGGAATGCCGATTTGCGAGATGTCGTAGAGAAGGTTTTGAACCAACAGGTGGATGGGCAGCATCGGCAGGAAAGGCAGCCAGATACCCGCGGCCAGCACGCTGAGCATGTTTCCGAAGTTGGAACTGGCCGCTATCTTGATGTACTTAACCGTGTTTCCAAAGGTTTCCCTGCCGAGGATCACCCCGTCCTTGAGCACCATCAGGCTCTTCTCGAGCAGGATGATGTCGGCGGATTCGCTGGCGATGTCCACCGCTGAATCGACGGAAACGCCGACATCGGCCCCGCTCAGGGCGGGCGCGTCGTTCACGCCGTCGCCCAGGTAGCCGACCGTGTGCCCGCTCCTCCTCAGGGCCGCGACGACGCGGGCCTATTGCGCCGGCGACATCTTGGCGAAGAGGGTGGTATCCGCCGCCGCGCGTTCCAGGGAGGCGTCGTCCATCGCCTCTACATCGGTTCCTAGGAGGGTGGAAAGATCGCGGATTCCCACATCCCGGCAAACCTCCCTGGCCAGCACATCGTTGTCGCCGGTGATCACCTTCACCTTCACCCCAAGGCCATCAAGCGCCGCCAGCGCCGAGGCGGCGGAATCCTTGGGGGGATCAAGGAACGCGACGAGGCCGACAAGAGTCAGATCCTTTTCATCCGCGACTCCATATGGCCGGCCACCATGATCCAGTT
>VGXS01000022.1 GCA_016873225.1 Planctomycetota bacterium
AAGCTCACCAGACTGACGAGGTGACAGTTTTGAATACTTCAAGCCTATTCAAATACCCTAGGATATAAATTTCCTAGGACAGCCCCATAAAAATTTCAGAGTTCGTCAATGAACCGATAGACAATTTATAATTAAATTGCAATTGATTAATATATCGGGGGGGGGTTAGCCAATGGGGGTGAAGCTGGTAATCAACAAGATCCAGCTAGAATATTTGAAGGAATCAATTTCAACGGGGGGGAGGAATGCCGAAGAGAGGACTCGAACCTCCACTCCCTTGCGAGAACTAGCTCCTGAGGCTAGCGCGTCTGCCAATTCCGCCACTTCGGCAATCATGCCACCATAGGGCATGGCGGCTCCGTTCGTCAAGGAACCCTGTCCTTGACGGCATCCGGGGATGTGGAGAGAGGCCCCGCGAACCTCGGATCACCCCAAACCAGCCTGAAATCCGGCCACCAAAGGAGATCAGCCGACGAATCCCGCGGCGGCAGCGACCAGGATGGCGGCTCCTCGTCGATCAGCGCCCCCAGGAAATTCGCCTTGGCCGACAATTCCCCATGAACCATGGCCCCGCGGCTTTGGAGTGCCGCCAATCGGCCGATCTCCCGGCGGAACATCCGGCACGGGGAAAAAGGATCGGTGCCCCGCACTCCGAACAACCACCACCCCGCCTGCCGCTCCAGCCAGCGGCACCAACCCGGCCATCCGGGAACCGGACCGATGTCGATGGCCAAAACAACGCGCGCGACAGCCCGAACCAACCCATGCAGCAACCGGGCCCCAAGGGAACGAGGCGATTCGGGACGGCAGGCCACCACCATGTGGGCCCGGTCGATCCTGGCGCCAAGGCCGCTGACCAAGTCGGCTCGCCTCCATGGCGCGCCGGCCGGCACCACGAGAACCACCGGTGCTTCAGCATGCTCCAAAGCCGCCGACAGCAGCACCCCCTCTCCCGGGGAATCCTGCCGATTCGAACCAGCATCTATTAGTTGGGATCCATCCGGCAGGCCTTCAACGAAATGGCCCCAGAAAACACGGTCGGCATCGGTTACTTCGCCGCCGGCCAAGGTCGGCAGCAGGATCACCGACATCGGACAGGCGCTTAACGGTTCGAGGGGGTTGATTCGGGGCATGAAGCCAACACCACGGGCGACGCCGGACGCATTCGTTCCAACCTCACCAAAACCAGGTCGGCGCGTTCCGGCAAGGACAATGTAAGCCCCGGATTCCGTTCCGCGAGCATCTTCCACGCGAATCCCGGTTCGATGAACAGGCCTTCGGCGAGCCTTTGCCTTGGCGTCACCACCCAGGCCGCGCCAGTGGAATCCGTTTCTGAGGCCAGTTCCGGCCAGCCGATCCTGGTACGGAGCGGGCGGTTCAGCCAATAGGCCAGTTCATGCTGCTCAAGCTGGAAAAACACCGGTGTTTCATCCCCGGGAACCTGGTCATTGATCGACCGGGCCATCGCTGCCAGATCGCGCTGGCGGTTGTCGAAGGGCAATGCCCATTCGATGTGGAAGCACCATCCGGCGGCCACCAGCGCCATGGCCGCGACCAGCCCTCCGCGTTCCCTTCTCCTCCACGCCAAGCCCAGCGACATTTGCCGGGCCTCCCACCAGCAGGCCACCACCCATGCCGCCGCCGGAAAAGCGGGAATCAGGTAATCCATGCGCTTGAAGCGGGCGGCGGTGAGCACACCGGTGATCGCCGCCAGCCAGATGATTCCATCAAGGGCATCTCGACGGGCGGGTGTGGCATCGCCTCGTTTCCGAACGGCCCAGACAAGCGCGGGAACCAACAGCAGGCTCCAAGGCAACGCCACAAAAGGCCCCTGGACGAGATAAAGCCACCAAGGGTGTTCCCGCAAACGGGTTCCTCCCATCCCGCGCCCCCATGTGTGGAGCCAAAAGAATTCCTCCGTGAATTTGCCATGGGTGCGGGCATCCGCCTCGAGGAACCAGGGCAGGCAGGCGACGGCCCCCGCCACGACAGGTAAAACCAGCCAGACCGCATGGCGGATGATTTCCGACAATGTCGCGCGGGCGCGAAAAACAGCCAGGCCAACCCCGACGGCAGCCAAGAGCACGGGAGCCAAAGGCCCCTTGGTCATGACGCCGATGGCGCAAGAGAGCGCGAGGCCGGCGGCGGCCGAATACCTGGCTAGGCCGGCCTCCCGGCGGATGACGACCTGGCAGCAGCATCCCGCCGTGATGGCGGCCGCGAGCAGCATGTCGGTGCGGGCGATTCGGGCCAGCCAGGTGAAGTGCATCATCGTGAGGAGCATCATTCCGGCGACGATTCCTCGCCGGGGATTTCCCGTCCAAACTCCCAAAAACACCAGGCATCCGGCGCACACAATCGCCGCGACGGCCGAAGGCAGCCTGATGGCCAATGGACCGGGATGATCCTCTCCCAGAAGGCGCGCGGTGCCGGCAATGAGCCAGTAGGAAAGGGGCGGTTTCTGGAGTTCGGGGGTGCCGTCGGGCAAAAGAGACGGCCCCCAACCCGGATTCCTCAGGTACCAGGAAGCGTTGAGGCCGGCGCGCGCTTCATGGCTGCTCCACAGGCCGCGCTCGGCGAGGCGATGAAATACCAGCAGGTAAACAGCCAGGGTGATCGCCGGCGCCGCGAGCAGGCGGACCATCGTGGCCCGATCAGGCAGCATGAAGCTCGCCACCCGGTTCGCTCAATCGTTGGAAGGCGGGACAATTCCTTAGCAACTCGGCTTCGGACCCGAACCCGGCGATATGGCCATGGTCGAGCACGAGGATCCGGCTGGCGATCTCGAGCGTGTGCATCCGGTGGGTGATCATGAAGGTCGTGCGCCCGCGGACGAATTCGGCCATGGCCCGGTGGATGAGGGCCTCGCTTTCCGCGTCGGTCTGGCTGGTGAACTCATCAAGCAGCAGGATGGCCGGATCGCGGAGGATGGCGCGGGCCAGGCAGATGCGCTGCTTCTGCCCGCCGGATAGCTTGCCGCCGCATTCCCCCGCGGTTGTGTCATATCCGTTGGGGAGGCGGGTGATGAAGTCGTGGGCGAACGCCTTGCGGGCCGCGCCTTCCACCTCCTCGCGGGTGGCGGAACGCGAACCATAGGCGATGTTGGCGTGGATCGTGTCGTCGAACAGGACCGTGTCCTGCGAGACAAGCCCGATGGCGTGCCTGAGGCTGCGGACATTGACCTGCCGGAGGTCGTGCCCGAGCACCATGACGGAACCGTGGACCGGGTCGCGGAACCTCGGCAGAAGCGAGAGCAAGGTCGACTTGCCGGATCCGTTGCCGCCGACGATCGCGATGGTCTCGCCATGGTCGACGCGGAAGGAAAGATGCGAGAGGATCGGCCTGCCCGGCTCGAACGAGAAGCAGACATCGCGGAACTCGATGAGGGGCGGCGCGGCCTGGCCCTTGACCGGCGGCGCGGAAAGCCTGCCGTCATCGTCGACGCGCAGGGCCGGTCCATCGGCGTTGGCCCTGATGCGGGGTTCGCGGTCGAGGCAGTCGAAGATCCGGTCGGCCGCGGCGCCACCGGCCTGGATCTTGGTGAACACGCTCGACAGCTTCCGCACCGGGTCGGCGATGGCCGCCAGCAGCACATAGAGCTGCAGCAGGGCCTCGGCGTCGAGGGGTTGCTCGCTGAACTTGAGCCCCATGAATGAGGTATGCCTTCGCAGCACGAGGTAAGACCCGGCAAGCAGGGCCATGGCGATCGCCGCGACCCCGAGCACCTCGATCGCCGGTCCCGTCAGGGCGTCGAGCCTCACCACGCGCATGGCGCGGTTGTAGTAGTCGCGGGTGGCCTCACGGAATCGGATGCGCTCCCTCGGCTCGGTCGTGTAGGCCTTCACGACCCGGATGCCGCCCAACACCTCCTGCAGGATCCGGTAAATATTCGAAACGCGTTCAAGCATTTTCTTGGTGGCCTGCTTCATCGTCCGGCCGATGCGTCCGAGGATGTAGCCGGCGACGGGCACCATCACCAAAAACAGGAGGGTGAGCTGCCAGGAGATCATGCAGGCGAAAATGACGCACGCCGCGGCCTTGAGCGGTTCGGACACGACGCGGCCGAAAAGGGTTTTCGTGCCGAGTCCCAGCGCCTCCATGTCGGTCGTGAAGCGCGACATGAGGTCGGCGGAGCCGCGGTCGCCGAACTGCTCGGCGTCCTGCTTGAGAACCTTGCGGAAAAACTCGTTGCGGAGATCAAACAACCCGAGGTTGATGACGCTGCCCACCAGCCAGTCCTGGCAGAACTCGAACGAGCACTTGAGCATGACGGCCACAAGCACCAGGCCGAGCAGCACGGCGAGGGTTCTGAACGGGTCGACGGGAAGCCAGTCATGCACGAACTTCCGCGCCAGCCGGGTGTGATAGAGCGACCTCCTGAGATTTTCCAATCGGCTTTCCTGCTTCACGAGGTCCCGAGTGGCGTCGCGTCGCATCTGCTCCGAGTAACGGTTCGACGGCAATTCCTCCACCTCGCGGGCCCGGCCCTGAAGCCTGTCGAGGTTCGACTCGACCTTTTCAATTTCCTTTTGCAGCGCGGCGATCTGCTGATCGACTTCCGCAAGAAGGCTGCTGTCGGCCCGAAGCAGCTTCAAGGTGGGATATATCGCGGTGAAGTTCAGGCCCCAAAGCGCCGCCGCCATCACCGCGCAGAGGAGCGAGAGAACCAACCTGCCGCGATAAGGCCAGGCAAAGCGGAGCGCCCGGAGAAAGTTTTTCATTTCGTGCCCGACTCCCCGGCGCAAACCTTTTCAACACCGGCTCATACCATGGTTTCTTCCGCGCGGGCAAGGGCGAGAAGACCTCCATGGTGTTCATGTGAACAGGTAAAAACCTCCAACCTTCAAGTTACCGCTTTGGAAAAGTTGCAATGAGCGGTCAGCGGCAAGGGATGAAAAGCCACACGCCCGGGAAAACAGAAACCCACAAGTAATTTCAGCATAACAACTTGCAACAAAACCAAGCCAATCCGCATTTTTCGCTTCGGTTTGGTATTTCAATTGCCTGTTACGCCACGCAAGGATCGAGAATCTCAAAGGAGGTGTCCCATGATCAGGCGAGGCCAAGTTTCCCAACAAGCCGCGGATGATTGCGGGTTTGACATGCCATGGGTGGGTTGCTCCGAATCCCACGCCAATCCCAACCCTTGGAACCTCATCTTGTGCGAGGACCTCGGAGAACTCCCGGTGATCGCCCACTGCTCGGCGTGCGGCGCCCTGCTTGGAACCGACTGCTGCGTGGGTGACGGTGAAAATGGTTCCGATTGGCAAGGCGGCAATTGACCTCGCCAAATCTTCATGCTGGCACAAGTTGTTTCCATTCCGGTTGTAACAATCAATTCAACCGGACAATGCCGGCCGGCCCATTCCTCCATCGCCCCATCCCCTCCACGCTTGCCCCGCTCGTCATAGCATGATGGAATGCAACAGTCCGCGCCTACGGCAGCGGTCGGCATGGCTATTTTCGCTTGGCGACATCCCAGGGGCTGGGGCATGGAAAAGTGGTTCTGCCTGAGCGCCATGACGGTTGCCGGCCTACTGCTCCTGATGTTCGTTCTCGACCTCGCCATCGGCTTCCCATTTGGAAAAGCCAATCTCACGGTCGATATCTGTGGTTTCCTTGCCAGCGGCCTTGTCGTTTACCTCGGGTTTGACGCCTTCAAGGACCTGAGCTGAAACCTGGCAAATCACGGTCATTTCAAGCCAAAAGCCACCTCAACGGCATCGGCGATGGACTGCGTATTCGCCGCCGAGGCCACCTGGGCCACGGGGAAACCGGCACCCGCTATGGCACCGGCGGTGACGCCACCCAGCGCGATGATTTTGGCTTCGCCATTCTGGAGGCGCCTGATGGCGGCTTCGCCGGCGTTCCGAATCGCGCCCTGAAAGGCTCGACCGCTGGTGGCCACCAAGGCGTCGAATTCACCGCTTGAGAATCTGGCGATCTCAGGCCCGCCTTGAAGATCATGGTCGATTTGCGAATAGGCGGCCACGCATCGGACCTTCGCGATCGGGTCCAACGCCTTTTCAAGATGATCCCGGCCCCGGTCGGCGCGAACCAGCAACACCCGCTTGCCCCGTGATAATTCCATGAGAGCGGCTTCAAGCCCCTCGGATCGCTCGGCTTCAGGCACTAGGTCGGCCCGAATCCCGTGGGTTTGCAGTTGCCGGGCGGTTTCCCTGCCGATCGCGGCGACCTTGGCATGACCGAAGACGCGGGCATCAAGGCCGCGCTCACCCAACCTCGCGAACCAGGCCTTGGCGCCGTTGGCGCTGGAGAAGACAACCCAATCCATTCCGCTAGCATCGTCGATCGCGCCGTCAAGCGCGGCCAGGTCGGGCGCCGGCCCAATGCCCAAAACCGGGATGTTGATGGCCGTGGCTCCGCGGGCCGCGAGGACGGCCAGCAGGGGCGCCTCCTGCCCTTGCGGACGCGTCGTGATCACCACGCGTCCGGAAAGGGGGCGATTCCCAAGGGGGGCGCGCGATGCCGTGCCGCGCGCCACCTCACCCACGATGGTGATCGCGGGCGCGGAGATTCCGCACCGCCCGATCTCGCCAATAACCGTTCCCAAGGTCGCCTCGAGTCGTTTCTCGTGGGCGAAGGAGGCGTTCGAGACTACCGCGACGGGCGTTTCGGCCGGTTTGCCGTGCCTGGTTAACTGGTCAACCACATGGCCAAGCCTGGCGACTCCCATGTAAAAAACCAGTGTTCCGGGAAATCGCGCCAGCAATCCCCAGTCGAGCATGCTGCCCGGCTTGTCGGGATTTTCATGGCCGGTGATGAACGCCACGGCGCTGGCGCTTCGCCTGTCGGTGAGTGTCACCAGCGAGGCCGCCGCGGCGGCAAGCGACGAGGTGACTCCGGGGATCACCTGGAACGGAATGCCAGCCTCCAGAAGCGGTTCCCATTCCTCGGCTGAACGGCCGAAAACCATGGCGTCGCCGCCCTTGAGGCGGACCACCGTTTGTCCGGCCCGGGCGGCCGCCAACATCCTCTCGACAATCGAAACGACACGGTCGGGGTGGCATCCCGGCAATTGCTCAACGCATTCCCATGTCGCCGACCCGGAATATTCAGGCAGGCAACGGGCGGCAAGCCGGTCGTAAAGCACCAGCTCGGCAGCGGCGATGACTTCAAATCCACGCCGGGTGATCAGCGCGGGATCGCCAGGCCCGGCACCGACAAAAAACACACGCCCGGTGGCTCCCTCGCTCACACCCCTACCACCTCGTCGCGGTCGGGAGCCTCGATGTCAAGGTCCTCCCGGCGCCTCCAGCCGATAAGAATCAGGCCCAGTTCGAACAGCAGGCCCATCGGCAACCAAAGCATGAGGAAGGTCAGGTCAACGGTCGGGGTGACCAAGGCGGCAGCCAACAGCATCGCGAACCAGACGATACCGCGCTGCTTGCGGATCGACTCGAGGTCAAGCACGCCCAACCTCTCGATGAGGATCATGACGAGGGGCGTTTGAAACGAGATCCCGAAAATCAGCGGCATGATGATGGCGAAGGAAAGCCACTCGTTGAGGCGGGGATCGGGCTTCAGGTCGAACCAGGCGTTGAAGCTCAACAGCGCCTTGATGGTCAAGGGCATCACGATGAACTGGCACAGGAGCGCGCCCCCCAGGAACAGCCCGATGGCGAAGGGCAGCGAACCATAAACATACTGCTTTTCGTGAGGGTAAAGGCCGGACGCCACGAACCCCCATATTTCCCAGAAGATCAGCGGGCTGGCGAAAATGATTCCGGCGACAAGGCACACCTTGATGTAAACGATCGCGGGTTCCTGGATGCTGAGGGTGCTCAGCTGGTCATCCCCGTTAAGGTGGCTCAAGGGGCGATTGATCTCAATTCCCATCACCGCCGGGCTGCTGATCGAAACCGGCAGGGTGATGGTTTCGGAAGGTGAGACGGCGCGAACCCCGGGGGCCGGCTCCGCCGCGTCGTCCTTCCACGCGTATTCGGATGCCGGCCTGCCGGCGAGCGCGTCCTCAAGCGCCGCCTTGGGCACCAGCAGGTCGATGAAGTTGGTCCTTGTATTGAGCCGGGCCAGTTCGCCCCGATTGGCCTCGAGGTCCTTGCGCGCGCGATCCACCCGTTCGGCGCGGTAGATCGCGAGTTCCTTGGTGATGGGGTTGGTGATCATGGCCAACAGGCTGCCACCGAAGCAGAAGGCGACGACCATGCCGCAGAGCAGCCAACCGATGGCGCGCAACAAGTGGGTGCGCAACTCGTCGAGGTGGTCGCCAAAGGACATTCGCGTGTGCGCGAAGTAGTCGTCGGGGTCGCCGAAACGGTCGTAAGGGGAAGCCATTCGAGTCAGCCGTGATGGAACTCTTGGTTCGTTGAGGATATCAGGCGCTGGCCTTTCGCTCAACCAATCGGAATCCGCGCGATGGGGTGGATTCATCTTTATTTCCAGAGCGGGCCATGGCATGGCGGGGGGGGCAGGCCGTATGTTGGAGGAAATCCGGTGACGCGAGGATTCGCGGTTGGGATTGCCGGGGTGGCCTTGCTGGCCGGTTGCGATGTGGCGGGCCCGTGGAAACACCGCGGAAACCCGATGCGCGTCGACCAGCCCGGCCTGTCGTTGTCGGAGCAACAGCAGCGCTCCCTCGACAGGCTGGCGATACCGCAGGCTCCCGGTCCCACCACGGAATTCGAGCGTCCCGGAGTGCACGGCCGCTAGGGCATTCCCGGCGCGGCGGCCGTGCCGCTCGGGAGACCGCACCATGAGACGCACCATTTGGGCACTGGCGCTAATATTGGCCGGCTGCCAGTCGATGCAGGAAAGCCAAAGCCTCGTTCCGCTTCCGGAAAACGCCCCGGCGCAACCCTACAGCGAATTGGTCACAAGGGCCCGCTCGCAGGCCTTGGCCGCCACGGAATCGTTCTACCTCAACAAATGGCAGGACCTCGAGGAAGTCTCGAGGGTGCTGTCGCAAACCGCTCGCTTCATGGACCGGGCCACCGGCGTGCCCGTCGCCCGCCAGCAGCAGATTTCCGCCACCGCCGCGGAAATCGCCCAGGAATGCTCCAAGCTGGCCACGCTGGCCAAGTCGAAGGACGAGGCGGCCACCCAACAATGCCTGCAGCGCATCCAGATCAAGGTTCGTGAACTGCACGAGAAACCCTGAATCCGGAAGCGACCTTTTTGTGGTTTGGGAGAATCAGGAACTGCCCATGGCGGTAATCCAAACAGCGGTTGTGGGAGGCGGACCGCGCGGGTTGGCATGCGATCCCATCCGCCCGGTCGGCCGCCACGCGCCCGTAACGCGCAGCCAACTTCCCGTGTTTCCGTTGGCGGAACAAAGCGAATCACATGCTTGGGTTTCGGCCTAACCAAACAGCTCGCATAGCCTGACATGGTCTTCAATCGCCAAGGTTTCGGCCCTGCGGTTGCCATCGATGCCCGCGGCCGCTAGCCGGGCGTCGATCTCAGGCTTTCCCAATTCCTGCCCGGGAAGGCTGTGGAGGCCGCCGCGCAGGTTCTTGCGCCGATGGCAGTAAAGATCCCTGAGGAAGTTGCGCCACCGTTCCATGGCGGGCGGCCCTTCCGGCCTTGCCAGTCGGCCTTCCAGCGTTGCCCGGGCCTGGGGGTCGGATTCAAGCCTGACGATCGCGGAGTCAACCTTGGGCGCCGGAAAGAACGCCCGGGGAGGAATTTTCCTGATAATCGAAACCTTGGCGACGCTTTGCGCCAGCACCGATAGGGAACCGAAGGCGTCTTCCCCCGGCTTGGCCGCGAGGCGTTCGGCGATCTCCCACTGCACCATGCCCACTTGCAAGGCGGGCACGGGGCCCGAAACCAGAAGGTTGGCCATCACGGGAACGGCGACCGCGTAAGGCAGATTCGCGACCAACTTCAGGCGCGAGGCACCGGCGGCCCTGGAGGCCTCCAGCCATGCCTCGATGACCTCCTTGTTGAGTTCATTCTTGGTCCGAAGGATATCCGCCAGGAGAAGCCTGACACGGTCTCCCTGGCCAGGGACGGTGCGCCGGGACAAGGCATGCAAACCCGGGTCGATTTCCGCGCTGACGACGGCCCCAGCGAATTCAACCAATCGGCCCGTGAGCCCGCCGGTGCCCGTGCCTACCTCCAGCACGGCGTCGTCGCGCGTCAGTTCGGCCGACCGCACGACGATGTCCATCAGGTTGAGGTCGATCAGGAAATTCTGCCCGAGCTTGCTCTTGGCCTCCAGGCCGTTGGCCCGCAGCATCGAAAGGACATGGTTCAGGGTTTGCCGGGGAGCAGGCCCGCCTGGCGAAGATGTGCCGGAATCAGTTGGTCGATCGCCTTCCATGCGTATCGAGCCAGAATATCAGTTTCCAGGTTCACCGAATCCCCGATTTTCAGCAGGCCGAGTGTCGTGACGGCGAGGGTGTGCGGAATAAGCATCACCGTGAAGGTGCCGGCGCCAACCTCGACGATCGTGAGGCTGACACCGTCGACGGTGATGGAACCCTGGGGCAGCATCATGGAAAGAAGGCTCTCGGGAGCTGAAAAACGCACCATTTCCCATTCGCCAGCGGGTTCCCTCGCGAGAACGGCGCCAAGGCCGTCCACATGTCCCTGCACCCAATGCCCTCCAAGTTCGGCTCCCATGCGCAATGGCCTTTCAAGGTTCACCCTTGAACCGGCGCGGACCGATCCCAGGTTGGTGCGCTTGATCGTCTCGGGCCCCACCTGGAACAAGAGACGGCACCCGTCGATCCCCACAACTGTCAGGCAGGCCCCATTCACCGCGACGCTGCCACCCATGGAGATGCCCGCGGCCAGGGGCCCGGCATCCACAACGATGGAGGTTCCCGCCTCCCCGGGTTCAGCGGTGACAACAGTGCCCGGATGTTCCACCAATCCCGTGAACATGATCTTCCCCAGAGCTATCCGTGAGAGGCCTCAACGGGCCCCCGCCGCAGGCACACTTTCGCGCATCGATAGGAGTCCGGCGGCCGGACGCTATCGATCATGGTCAGGCTGACTGGGTCAACTTGGCCAGGCATTCAGGTGATAAAATCGACTTGAGGCGACTGATGGCCGAACTCCAATAACGACGCACGGTGCGCTCATCCACGCCCAGGATCCCGGCGATTTGGTCCTGTTTCATCCCGTGATAGTAAACCAGCGAGAAAACCTCCCGTTCCTGTACGGTTAGCTCGCCAATTTTCTCATGAAACTCGGCCCAATGCTCCAGTTCCTGATGGCTGCCCGACCCGTCACTCACCAGCGGGGCCAAATCTCCGTCGCTGTCGGCGCCGGACAGAAGGGGAACCTCATGGCGACCCTGGCCGAGCGGCCCGAAGTTCTTGCGCGTCAAGTCGATGAGTTCGCGGCGCAGGTGAACGGTGGCAAGCCTGAAAAACTCACGCGTGGCCACCGGGGTGATCGTCTCGAGGGATCGCAAGAGCCGCATGGCGGCGCCTTGCAGGATATCCTCGGCCTCGGTCATGGCCATCAGGCGGGGGAAGTCGCGCAGCATCCGGCGGGACAGGCGCATCAGGCGGGATTCGACGGCCTTGTAAAGTTCGTCTCGTACCGTTGGGTCTTCCCGCATGCCCTCGATGTAGGCATGCATTTGTCGCGTGTTGAATTCCCCCGAATTCCCGGGGGCTGATTCAGACATGTCAGGCTCCGCGCGCATGGATCATGATGACATTTTAATGCTGATTGGGTCGGGTTCAATGCGCTTGCCTTGGCGCATGAAAAGCGAGTATCGGCCAACGCATTTGAGTTAACCAAAGCCGCGAAGCCTTCGCGTACACCCCGGGGGCCCCCGTTGACCGACAAAAGCAGCCAAATGGCGCAAGTTCGTTGGACACCAATCCTGGTCCTGGCATTGGCGACGGCGTCCCATTCGCCGCTCGAAGGCCAGGAAGTGGCGCCAATGGAACAGCCATCGGCAACGCTTCCGGCTGAAAACCAACAGTTCGCCGGGGAAATCGCGAAATCCGCCATGGGCGCGAAGACCATTGAAACGACACCAATGGATGCCGAGCCGGATGCGTTGACTGACGGGAGGAAACCCCTCCGATACCTGATGGGTCGTTGGCGTGAACTGAACCCCGAACCGGAAGTTCCCGGCACCGGTCCGGCGACCTTCGGAGTGGCGGGAATCAGGGTTTTCGCCGACGGCAACAGGATGGCACCCAACGGCTACGAGTTCAGCCCGATCGGCGATTTGACATTGAACTTCAATCTCTGGCTTCTTCGGAAACATCATCTTTATTTGTTTGCCGACACTGATTTCTGGATGCAGAAAGCCGCTCCCGGCATCACCAATAGTCGGCAGGGATCTTTCGACTTCAGCAAGAGGGAATTCGACTACACGCTGGGATTGGCCTGGAATTACTGGGGAGCCCAGGAATTGAGGCTTTCAGCCTATTCCCTCAACAACCTCAATCGTGGCAAATACCGCAACAAACCTTGGGGATTCGCCGACGGCACCGTCATTGAGAACCGCTGGTACCTTGGCGACGAATATTCCCTGCTGGGCACCGAGGATTACGACATCGCGCGAGCCAACTTCCTGGCGGCCGGCTACATGCCGACCAAGGAACTTGTCGACAACCTGGGGGAAAGGTTCAAGCCCGGGCCGTTTATCAGGGCCTACCTGACCGGGAACATCTTTTCATCAAGGCATTATGTCTACGCCGACACGCAGCTCATCGGAAACCGGTCATTCGAACTTAGTTTGTTGCAGGAAGATTGCGGCTTGGCCTTTCGGCCATTCAAGCAAGCACCACGGGCGGAATTCCGGTTCGGAGTGCTTGTGGTGGCCGATACCCAGAATTCCGTCACCGACACTTCCTGGTATGGGCAATTCCGAATCGTGTATTGAGAGATGGCGACGGCTGGCGCGAAAGTCACCTGACCTTGCCGGCGGCACCTTTTTCCGATTCCCAAAGCAGCTTGCTCCCTTCGAAAACCGCGGCATATTCCTTGCCGTTCACGGAAACTGATTTCGAGGCGACCTTTCCGGTCGTCTTGCCGGACCAGACTTTTCTTCCATTGAACTGAACCGTGGAAAAACCGTTTTCGGTCATCACGGAAAGATCGGCAGCCAAGGAAATCACGGGACAAAGGGCCAAGGCCAGCAGGGCCAATGATTGACGAAACATTTCCAATTCCTCGAATATCATTTTCGACCCTGAAGTCAACTGGTGCATAATGCCCGCGCCCGACTGCAAAAACAAGCCCCCCAAAAAGCGTTACGGCTTGCTTCCCAAACAAAATCTGGGGCAGACTCATCCCCAAGTCAGGTGGGCCCAGGGGTGTTTCCATGTTCTCGACGACCGGTTGGATGCTCGTGGCCACGGGTTTCACCGGAGCCTTGACACTCCGTTTCGCATTGGGAATCGCGGCGAAAAAACTCGGCCTTGGCGCGGGAACAACGGTGCATCTGGCCCCTCCCGGCGGAGTCTCATCCGTTCTTTGCGGACTGATTTCCAAGGCCAGGCGCGAAGTCCTGATGGTTCTTCCCGCCCCCCGTTCCAAGCCGCTGGTCGAGGCGTTGATCAGCGCCAGCAAGCGGGGCGCCCTTGTCGAGTTGCTGATCGACCCGGCGGCCCCGAAGGTCTGCCCCGGCGAATGCGAAATGCTCAGGCAGGCGGGTGCGGCGCTCTACTTCGATCCCGAACGCGCTCCCGTGGTGGGAACACATCTCCTGGTTGATCACAATGTGCTGGCCGTGGGGGCGGCGCGCTCAGGCGCCCAGGGAGACCCCGACGGCATCGACAACATGACCGTCTTGAGCGGTCAGGCTGAGCAAGCCAACCAGTTCCGGGATTTCTTCACCGTTCACAAGGGACACGCCCAGAACCTTTTCGCATCGCCAGCGGCCACCCAGCAGACACCGCAAACCCAGCCGCAGCAATCAGTTCCGCAACCAGTCGCCATCCCGCAACCCCAACCCGCGCCCGCGATCGCCCAGAGCGCCCCAACCCAGCCGATGATCAACCCCAACGATCCGCGCTCACTGCTCGAGGCCGCCAGGGAAGCCGCCGCCCGCGGGGATCAAAATCGCGCAGCGGCCTATCTGGAAGCGGCCAAGAACGCCGACAGGAAGCTTCAGGAGGCCGCCGCGGCCCAGGCCAACGCGGGATTCAGGGTTTCGGCCTGACCCCCCCTCACAGACTCACATACGGCGGCGGCACGAAACCGCTTTCACGGTTCGTGGTGTTTCGTGATGGCTCATTCGTCCGGTATGTTAAGGAGGATGATGCGCCGGAGAAACCCGAATGAGCCTTGCGACCGATGAGGAAAACCTGAACCAGGCGCTCAAGGATTCCGCCTTCAAGCAAAATCTCAGGCAGTTCCTTTCCACCGATAATCACACCAACCTGGCATACCTCGCCCGAACCTGGCTGTACCTCGCCATGGTCATCGCGGGCGCCGTCGCTTTCATCGAATTCAGGCCCTCGATGGGGCTTCATTGGGCCTGGAACATTCCGGTCGTGATGCTGACGGTCGTCATGGTGGGCGCGGGACAGCACCAACTCAGCGGTTTGGCGCATGAGGGATCGCACTTTATCCTATTGAAAAACCGGGTTTTAAATGAACTCATCTCCGACATCTTCTGCCTGTTTCCGCTTTACAGTTCCACCCACCTCTACAGGCTCCAGCACCTGGCCCACCACCAGTTCGTGAACGATCCCCAAAGGGATCCCGATGTGTTCCAACTCAAGGCCAGCGGTCACTGGCTCAGTTTTCCCGTCTCCCGGGAACGCTTTGTCCGCTTCCTTCTCGCCCAGGCTTGGTTGCCCAATGTGATCCGCTTCCTGCTGGTCCGAGCGCAATTCAATGCCACGGGGTCAGGCGATAGTCCTTATTACGATCCTGAAAAACGCCCCTCCCTTCTGGCCGTGAGGATTGGAATGCTTCTCGTGTTCCCCTCGATTGGCTGCATCCTCGCCGCTTCGGTCTGGCAGATTCCCTGGTTGGTGCTGGCGTCACCCGCGGCCATCGCCCTGGCCTGGATGATCTTCCTCCCGCTGCCTGGCCAATTCTTCGCCGGTTCCCGCCTTCATCCGCCCGTCAGCCCCAAGGTGACGACAGGCCTCCGGGTTTCCGTGATTTGCCTGGTGTGGGGAGTGCTGGGAGGCGTCTCGGTGGCAACGGGTAACCCGTGGGTACCCTTTTATTATCTCCTGCTTTGGGTGCTCCCCCTGTTCACATCCTTCAGTTTCTTCATGATCCTCAGGCAGGTCGTGCAGCATGGAAACGGCGGAATCGGATGGATCAGCAACACCCGGGTGTTTGAACTGAATCCGCTGTTGAGGTTCGCCATTTTTCCAATGGGGCAGGACTATCACCTGCCTCACCACCTGTTCGCCTCGGTTCCCCACTACAGGCTCAGAAGCCTTCACTCGTTCCTGATGAACTATCCCGAATACCGCCGGCACGCCGTCGAGGTGCATGGCTACTTCGGGTCTCCGGAGACTCCCAAGGTTCACCCGACTGTTGTCGATGTGCTGGGCCCGGAATGGGAACCGGGATGGCAGAAGCGGTTCATTGACGACAGTGTCCTTGACGGCGTCGACCTTGATGACAGGGAGAAAATCCTGGCGGAAAGCGACCGTTTGAGGCTGGCTTCAACCGCACAGCCTCAGGAAAGCTCCACCGACCAGTAGGCGTTGTCGAGGAATGACGACCAGGATTGGTACTTCTGGTTGGTCATTTTCTGTCTCAAGAGCGGGCTTCGCCGAGGCTTCTCAGGCTTTCGGATCAGGGCCATGGAAGCCTGCCTCGGGGTTCTCCCGCCCTTTTTCACATTGCAGGAAACGCAGGCGCAGACGATGTTTTCCCACGTGCTGGCACCGCCCTGGCTGCGCGGCACCACATGGTCGAGGCTCAATTCTCCGGTGGGGAACCGCTTGCCGCAGTATTGGCAAAGGTTGTTGTCCCGGGCGAAGATGTTGCGCCGGTTGAACTTCACGACCTGGCGGGGCAATCGCTCGTAATGAAGCAGGCGGATCACGCGGGGAACCTGGATCTCCGAGGAAACCGTTCTGATCCAGTCATCCTGCTCCCTCCTGAAATGGCGGGCCTTGTATTCGGATAGTTCTCGCCACGACTTGAAGTCGTAGGACACGAACTGTCCGTCTTCCTCCTCCTGGCTCACGACCTCGGCGGCATCCTTGGTGAGCAGGGTGAAGGCGCGCCTCACGGAAATCACATGAACGGCCATGAACATCCGGTTCAGGACCAGCACGCTGCCGTCTAGGGAACTGGAACCCGTGGACATGGAGGATCCTCGCTCGACCCGGTTTCAAACAAACCGCCACGGGGGTGCATCCAGCACCCCGGTCGATCGGGATGGCCAATGGGCCGCAACGGGGCCGCAACGACCGGTTGTCTGGGGCCAGTGGACTGTCCCGACCGATCTTATTGATTATTCTATTGAAAGACCGGCTCGCCCCGCAACTGTCCCGTTCTTTCAGGTTGATGAAGGTTTGGTAAATGTCCGCTCCACGCCAGACTGTTCCCGCAGGCGCGCCTGATATCTGGTTCGGCGTTGCCGCCACTCCCCGCCAGTTGGAGGAGCGCCTCGCGGGCCATCTGGTCGACCGCAAGTTGCTTGAGCCCGAGGACTTGCCATTGGCACTGGGCCAAAAGGGGGAACCCGCGGGCCCCGAGCCTTTCCTGGCCCGATGCGTTTCCAACCGCGTGCTCACCAACGGGCAATCCAAGCGGATCAAGGGGGAAATGGCGGACTGGCTTCGAACCCCGGTTCCCGGCTTCCGACTGGAAAAGCAGCTTGGCAAAGGCAGCACATCGATTGTCTTTCACGCGAACCAGGTTTCCCTCAACAGGATGGTGGCGCTCAAGGTCCTGGATGACGCGGCCTCCGCCCGGCCGGACGCGGTCAAGTCGTTTGTCGACTCGAACCGGCGCGCCGCCGCCCTGGCGCATCCAACGCTCGTGGCCATCCATGATGCCGGACTATCGTGCGGGCATCCTTGGTGCGCCATGGAAGCCGTCTTGGTGCCGACCGCCGAGCAGTTGCTGGCCAAGCGCGGGCCGCTCGACCCGGCGCTTTTGAGGCGGGTCGCGAGGCAGGCGATGGAATGCCTGGCCTATTTCGATTCCAAGGGAGTGGTTCACCGCGACATCAAGCCGGGCAACATGTTCATCGACGGGCAGGGCAACCTCAAGGTGAGCGACCTGGGCCTGGCGTTGTGGGCGGCGGACGCCCGCGAGCAGCAGGCGATGGAACGGGGGCTTGCCGTGGGCACGCCCCACTACATGGCTCCCGAACAGGTCATGGGCAAGGCGGAGATCGACGGCAGGGCCGACCTTTACGCCCTGGGTTGTTCCATTTTTCACCTGGCCACCGGTTCGGTCCCCTTCAAGGGAACCACTCCCGCCGAGGTCCAGGACCAGCACCTTGACGCGCCCGTTCCCGATCCGCGGGCGCTGCGCCCCGACCTTCCCGATGACATGGCGGATCTGGCCACCCGGCTCATGAGCAAGGACCCGGCGCGCCGCGGCGGACGCAAGGCCTAGGAATCGACCCGCTTTCAGAGCGACCAATCAACCGGTGGAAGCCCCCGGGATTGCAGGAACCCGTTCACGCGGGAAAAAGGACGGCTGCCCAGGAATCCCCGGCGCGCCGAAAGCGGCGAGGGATGGGCCGTGACCACCGCGAGATGCCTGACCGGGTCAAGATCGGCGGTCCGGCGGGCCGCCTCGGCGCCCCAAAGGAGGAAGGCCCGCGGCCCCGGCTGGGCCGCCACATGCCGAAACGCCTCACCCGTGATTTCCTCCCAACCCAATCCCTTGTGCGACATCGGTTCGCCCGGCTCGACTGTCAGCAGGGCGTTGAGCAGCAGCACGCCCCGTGAAGCCCATGGAGCGAGGGAACCGTGGCCCGGGGCCTGGACACCTGTGTCGGCCGCCAGTTCCTTGAGGATGTTGCGGAGGGAGGGCGGCGGCTTCATGGGCCTTGGCACCGAAAAACAGAGGCCCTCCGCCTGATTGGGACCGTGGTAGGGATCCTGGCCGAGGATCACCACTCGGACATCCTTCGGACCGACGGCCTCAAGGGCGCGAAAAACCATGGGCTCGGGTGGGAGAAAACCGCCGGGATTCCGCAGCGATGCCAACCGGCATTCCAGGCGCTCCCATGCCGGCATCAGGCGGTCCGCCAGCAGGGCATGCTTCCACGCCTCGGGCACCCTGTCCCTGAGCCATCCCCGGCTCATGGCTTTGGCTTGAGGTCGCTTCCGGATCGTCCGGGCGAAGCCAGCGGCGCTGGCTCCCCGGCGGGCCTGTCGAGGATCTCCGCGCCTTGGGGGGGCGCCGCGCGCCAGGTCCAGGCCGGTTCCAGCACTCCGGACAGGTCGAACTTGTTATCGCTGACAATGTCGAGCGGATAGGTGACCGTTCCCTTGACCACCGCCGGGTCGAAAATCCCGAGCATCGTGGCGCCCGTGACGACGATCTCGGCGCAAAGCCAACGCCTTCGGTCCATGTATGTGGTCGCCAGGTACTGTTCCTTCATGCCGCCCCGGTGCCTGAACGGGGTTCCCTGCAGCAGCAATCGCCAGACGGCGTATTTCTTCCCCACCTGCCTGTACGCGAAGTCAGTCAGTTCCTGGTCCTTTTCCGGAGTGACGGGAACCTTGTTGCGGCGCACCTGGATCACGCCCTTGAAGTCGCTCAAGCGGGAACCCAGTTCCAAGATGTAGACATGAAGGGTGTCGTCGGGACCCGACTCCAAAGCGGCCAGGGATCCGTTGCGACGCTTCATGACGATACCGGCGTGAAAGGGTGGGCCGGTGCCGGCCAACGAATACAGCCTTTCCCAAAATGGGCTCAAGTCATCGAAGAACAGGATGTCGCCGACGATCGGCTCATAGGGCTTGGCAATCACCCGTCGATTATCGTTCTCGTCGGATTCGGACCTGACCAGCCATCCGTAAGGTGCGTTTTGGGCCGCCGCCTGGCATGGCGCGGAAAACGCCACCAGCAGGGCCAAAGCCATCGCTTCCATGCGTCCATCCCCCGGGCGCGGGCTCCCGCCCGACGGCCATGCATGGAATCGTCGCGTTGGGGCTGGTTTCGGAAGCCCACGGACGGCCTTGGCGCCAGCCCGCGCAAACGGTTGCCGTCGCAGGCCTTACAATCCGCGAAACCGGGATCGGAGAAACCGGTCGCCAACGACGCCCCCGGTCGCCTCATCGAACGCGAAAAGCGGCCTGACAAACCGGGGCAAATAACGGCGACGGACCCGCTTTTCCAGGCAGTAAACGGCAATGTCGGCACACAAATCCAACGGCCAGAGCCGGAACGGAATGGGGGGAGGCGGCTCAATGATCGCCCCGCTGCCATCCAGCACCTTCGACCTGAGCGGGGAATCAAAAAAACCCGGGCTGAACACGCCGACATGAACCCCGTCTCCGGCGACTTCAAGCCTGAGGCTTTCGCAAAGCCCGACCAAGGCGCGCTTGGCGGCTCCATAAACCCCGTACCCGGGCACCCCCCGGTGCCCGGCGAGGCTGGAAACCGCCAGCAGGGCGCCCCCGCGAGCCTTCAACGCCGGCAAGGCCGCCTGGATCGAATGAAAAACCGTCCAAAAATTGGCGCGCATGACCATTTCGGCCACCGCGGGAGAGGTTTGGGCCACCGGCGCCCGCAACGAGGTTCCCGCGCAGCAAACCAGAGCATCCAGTCCCCCGGCGACTTCGATGACCCTCGACACGGCACGGGCGCAATCCGCCGGTTCCGCCGCGTCTCCCCGGCAGGCGACAAGCCTGGATTCGTTCCCCCCCAGGGCCCCGATGGCCGAATTGAGCCGGTCATTGTCGCGGGCCATCAGGCCGACCACATAACCCCTGCCGGCCAGGCGACGGGCCACCTCAAGGCCCAAACCCGACGACCCGCCTGTCACCAACACCGCCCTCGCCGGGCCGGACATCATGGCGCTAGCTCCCCGCTTGGTGCGATTCGTTGGCAATTCCACCGCATTCTGCTAACTTATGGGTTCGTTTCCGTCGGGGCTTCGGCGGATCAGTCCTTAGAGGTCGTCATGAAAGAAATCACCATCGGTTCCAGCAAGGAACAGGTTTACGAGCGATCCGACTATCCCGCCGACAAGATTCGCTCCATCCTCGGCAAGGAAACCATCGCCGTGCTTGGCTACGGGGTCCAGGGCCGCGGCCAGTCACTCAACATGCGCGACAACGGCCTCAAGGTGATCATCGGCCTTCGCGACAAGGGCCGCTCGTGGGACCTGGCCCAGCAGGATGGCTGGAAACCCGGTGAAACCCTCTTCTCCATCGAGGATGCCGCCGCCAAGGGTACCGTCGTGCAGTACCTTCTTTCCGACGCCGGACAAAAGGAAAACTGGCCCCGCATCAAGCCCCACCTCACCGCCGGCAAGGCCCTTTACTTCTCCCACGGGTTCAGCGTGGTCTACGCCGACCAAACCGGGGTTGTTCCGGGCAAGGACATCGATGTGATCCTTGTGGCGCCCAAGGGCTCGGGAACCTCGGTTCGCCGCCTCTTCCTCGAGGGCAAGGGCATCAACTCGAGCTTCGCCGTGCATCAGGATGCCACCGGCCGCGCCTATGAGCGCGCCCGGGCGCTCGGCTTTGCCGTGGGTTCGGGCTACTTGTTCGAAACCACCTTCCAGAAGGAAGTTTACAGCGACCTTACGGGCGAACGGGGCGTGCTGATGGGAGCCATCTACGGCATGTGGCTGGCCCAGTACGAAACCCTCAGGGCCCACGGGCACAGCCCGTCCGAAGCGTTCAATGAAACGGTCGAGGAAGCGACCCAGAGCCTTTACCCCCTGATTGCCGAGAACGGCATGGACTGGATGTACGCCAACTGCTCGACCACGGCGCAGCGCGGCGCCCTCGACTGGGCTCCCAAGTTCCGTGAGGCCACGCGGCCTGTGTTTGAGGCGCTTTACGCCAGCGTGACCCGCGGCGATGAGACCCGCCGGGTGCTCGATGTGAACAGCAGGCCCGATTACCGCGAACTGCTTGAAAAGGAACTCAAGGAGATCCACGAAAGCGAAATGTGGCGCGCCGGCGCCGCGGTTCGCTCGCTCCGGCCCGAACGGCAGGCCCGCTGATCCCGCGGGGCGGCAAAAAATATCAGGGGGCCGCCGGTTTTCCGGCGGCCCCCTGATATTTCGCAAGGCTCTTCAAGAACCGAGCGACCAACCGCGGATCGATCCGTCGGCCCCGGATGTCCAGGCGAACTTCTCGTCCTTGCTGGCGGTGACTCCGAGGACGGCGCCCTGGTGCCCCGGGCATTCCTTTTTCATTGAAAAGTCCAGAAGCGAGAACACGCGAAGAACGCCATCCTGGCAACCCGCCAAAACAAGCCTTGATTGTGGCAGCACCGTCAGGGATCGCACGACGGCGCGCCCGCCGGACACATTATGCAATTGCCCCGCGGATTCCCGGACCTGCAGTCCGCTGCCACCCGCGATGATGCGCTTGGCCGTGGCATCGTAGGCCAGGGCCAGAACAGGCCCCACCTTGAACGCCACCCCGCCCTTGGCTAATCGCTCGACGGAATCCCACTGCCTCACGGCGCCATCGTCGCCCGCGGAGAGCAGGACCCTGCCGCTGCCGATGAACTGGAGCCGGTTCACCTTGCCGGCATGCCGGCCGAGGTCGACATGGGCCACCCGCCCGCCGACTGACCACAGGCGCACCAAGCCCTTGGGATCACCCGCGGGTGCCTCGCAACCGGTCGCCAGCATCGTGCCGTCGGGATGGAACGCGACGCATGTGACATTCCGGTTGTAACCCGACAACCGCCCCGACTCCTGCCCGGAGCGGGGATCCCAGAAGTGGACGCCCATGTCGTCGTCAAACAGCCTGTTGCCGGAACTGGCTATCCGATCACCCTTGGGATCATAGGCCAAGGACAGCGTCGGTCCCTCATTGGGCGTGAACTGGATCAGTTCCCTGCCGGTTTGGGCATCCCACAGGCGAATGGTCTCGTCGCTTCCTCCGCTAACGAGGTTTCGTCCATCGGGTGAGAGGTCCAGCGAGGTCACTTCGCCGCCGTGGGCCAGGATGAGGCGCGCAACGATCGTGCTGCCGGCTGCCTGCGTTGTCGCCGTGGTGGGAGGCGCGGGAGACGAGGCGGCCTGGCCGGTGGGCTGCGTGGAGGCGGGCACCTTGCTTGGGTCGGCAAGGAACCCCCTGAGCGCTTCGACCAAATCGCCTGGACTCTGGTACCGGTGGTCCGGATCCTTCGCCATGAGTTTTCGAAGGATCTTTTCGAGGGACTCGGGAAGATCGGGACGAAGAGACCGCGTGTTGGGCAACTCCCCCGAATGATGCTTCCGAATCTTCTGAACCAAGGTGCCGCCCGGGTAGGGCACCTGAGCCGTCAGGAGATAATGAAGCGTGCAACCGAGGCTGTAGAGGTCGGACCGGGTGTCGGCATTGCGAGGATCATCGGCCTGTTCGGGCGCGATGTAGTCAGGCGTGCCAAGGAAAGACCCCACCTGCGTCAGTTCGGATTGGCCATTCTCCTCCCGTTGAACCCTGGCCAGTCCCATGTCGAGAATCTTCAGGCGTCCGGGTTTGGTGCCGGGCGACCATTTGTTTTGGGAATCGAGTGGCGAAGGGCTGATCATCAGGTTGCTGGGCTTGATGTCCCGGTGGACCATGCCCTTATCGCTGGCGTGCTGGAGCGCCTCGGCAGCCTGGATGATGTACGAGACCGCCGTTTCGAACGGCAGGCCGCCGACTTTCGCCACGATCCTGCTCAGGTCCTGACCTTCGACAAACTCCATTGAAAGATAGGCGATCGGCGCGTTGAGGTCGGTATGGAAAACCATCACGAAGTTGGGGTGGTTGAGCAAGGCGGCTGACTGGACTTCCTGCTCGAACCTGCGGCGCACATCGGGATTGGACAACAGTCCCGGCTTGATCAGCTTGAGGGCGACGACGCGGTTGAGGCCAAGTTGCTTGGCCTTGAAGATCACTCCCATACCGCCCCGGGCCAATTCCCCAAGCAACTCATGGCCGGGAATGGATGGCAGTTTCCTGGCGGTGCCCGGCGAGGATTTGGCAGGCGCGGCGGATGGCGGGGCGGGGGGAGGATTTGTCCCTCCCTCTCCATCCAGCATCGTGTGTTCCTCAGGCCCCGAAGCCATGGTTCGACACCGCGCGCGTCCAAGGAAATTGGGAAAACGGGAATCAACTGCCGTTCATTCTGATTCACTATTGTATCAGACTCCATCTAGCCTTGAATGGATTGATCAAAATGAGTGAACGCCGCGAACCGTCATCACCGATTCATCTTGCCCCCAAGGAACTGGTCGCATGGCTGGCCGGCCAATGGCGCGACTCCGTTTCCAACCCCGATTCGCCCTACAGGCTGCCCATTTTGGTGACCATGGCGGGAAGTCCGGCGGGCAGGACCGTGGTGGTGCGTGAAGCTGGAGAAAGCCCCCTGGAGGTTCACTTCCATACCGACCTTCGCTCGGCCAAGGTTGCCCAGTTGCGTGAATCACCGGCATGCCTGCTTGTCTGGTATGACGCGCGATCCCGAATCCAGGTGCAAGCCCGCGGGCAAGCCCGCCTCCATTCCGGCGATGAGAGGGCGAGGCAGGCATGGGAACCATTGCCGGTTCACAATGGCCGCCAATACGGCCAGGTGGAATTCCCGGGAACCTCGCTGAGCCATCCCTTGGCCGAGGTATTACCCGAAAAGGAAGATGGTTGGCGGAATTTCTGTCTGGGAATCGTTGGCATCGCTGACTTGGAACTTTTGCAACTTGATCGGGATGGAAACATTCGCTGCCGCGTCGAACCATCCGGAGGCGGATGGATCAAGAGATGGATCGCGCCCTGATGCCGCGGGATTGTTTAACTGTTTGGTCTTTATTGTTTGTCTGTCAGGGCCGGTATTCGTACCTTGAGAGAAATCACTTCGTTTGGCCGCGCTTGGATCGTTCACCGGAGGCCTGACATGAAATACCAGCAATTCCTGATCACAGTGGCCCTGTCGGTCTGGTTGGCAACGAGCCATGTCCGCGCTGGCCCGGGGGAATCGCTAGGTTGGCTACCCGACGACACCATGGTCTCCTTCCGCATCGACTTCAAAGACCTCTGGCGTGGCCCTCTCGGGGCCGATACCCGCAGGCTGGTCCAGAAGGGCGGTGCGGCATTCGCGCTGCTGCAACTCCAGATGAGCCCGAGGCTGGACGACATCGATGAGATCTCGGGGGGCGCCTGGGTCGGTCCGGATGGATCACCGGCATTCATTATCGCCATGTCATCCGCCCAGCCTGTTGATGGATTCAAGGCGGCATATAGCTTTCTGGGCCCCTCGGCACGACCGGGGCCAAGTGGAACATGGGAGGCCGGTGAGTTCCTCATGGCCCGCCCCACGGGAAACGAGTTGATCTTCGGCACCGGACCGGCGGTGAGGGCCGCGATCGGACGCAAGAAAGGGGTTGCCAAGTCCGAGGGCTTGCTCGAAGGCCAGATCGCGATTCGCATGGACAGGCATCCGGTGCTTGAGGCTCTCGCGGCGGCCGTGCCCGAACCGTTCGGGCCGCTAGCCATGGCCAAGTCCGCCCGGTTGAACCTGGGCACCTCGGGGGATAAGGCGGAAGCGCGCCTCACCGTGAGGTATGGCACCGAAAAGGATGCTGAAAAGGCGCTGGAAGCCGTGAACGAGGCGCGGAAGATGGCCAAGCCGTTGTTTGACCAAGGCAGGGCGCAGGTCAGGCGGGAGTTGGGACAGAAGGCCGAGTCCGACATCGCCAGCCATTTCGGAATGGTGATGGGGCTTGGCTGGCTCAACCTGATGGAAAAGGGGATTGACGCGCAGAAGGTTGAGAAGAAGGGTTTGGAACTTGCCACGCGGGCCGAGATCGACATCGCCGATCTCAACGGGATCGGGATCGGGCCGTTGCAAGCTGGAATCGCCGTCGGGATGTTCCTGCCGGCCGTCCAGAAGGTAAGGGATGCGGCGAGTCGCACCGCATCGATGAACAACATGAAAATGCTCGGCATGGCGCTCCACAATTATGAGGCGTCGATGGGTCGGTTCCCGCCCGCCGTGGTCACCGACAAGGATGGCAAGCCGCTTTACTCCTGGCGCGTGCTCATTCTTCCATACATCGAGCAGGAAGCCGTTTTCAGGGCCTGGAAAATGGATGAGCCATGGGATGGTCCCAACAACCGCCGATTATCCGAGATGGTGATCAAGACCTTCTGTGAACCGTCAGAACCGCCGTCGAACCGTACCCGCTACCGGGTGTTCCATGGAAACGGCGCCCTTTTTGAGACATCAACGGTCGGGGCCAAAAAGGGAACCCGCATCAACGAGATACTTGATGGAACATCCAACACGATCATGGTCGTCCAAACCCGTGAAAGCGTACCCTGGGCCGCTCCCGACGAGATCGCCTACGATCCCAAGAAACCCCTGCCGGAATTAGGCTTGCCTGGCGCGGGCCATTTTCTCGCCGCGTACGCCGATGGTTCCGTCCGAAGCCTCAAGACCACCATCAAGCCCCAGTGGCTTCACCAACTGATCCAGAAAGCCGACGGCATTGCCTTGCCGGACGACTTCGACAAGTGATTCCCATCCACCCCGGATTGATTCGTGGAGGTCGGCGATGAACCGTTCGAATTTAGCCGCGATGATGGCGATCCTGCTGATTGGGATATCCGCGGTCGGGCAGGAATCGCCCAACCCTCTTCCCAAGGGAACCGTCGGCTTTTTCCGTGTCAACGCGCAAGCCTTGGTGGCATCACCGGTTTTGGCCCAGTACCTGCAAATCTTCGGTGCCTCTGACAAGCAGGTCGCCGATGAGTTCCTGAAAAGACTGCCGGTGGAACCATCCAGCGCCATCTCGCTCACCGGAATCCTCTGGCAACCCCAACCCCGCCGCGAGCCATTCGCGGTGCTGCTGGCCGATTTCAAGGATCCGGTAGACCTCGCCAAGGTTGCCCGCGCGTTGGGCACCCGCGCCCCGGTGAAAACCCCGGCGGGTGAACTGACCATCGGCGGCGGCGTGGCCATCCTCGCACGGTCGCCCAAAGGGTTGGTGATGGGGAATCCTGAAATGGTTCAGGCGTTCGCCTCCGCCCCGCCCTTGCAAAACCCAGGCTGGAAATCAGCGTGGGATTCATCCGCCGACGGAATCGCATCGGCATGGCTCACGACCGACCTGCGGGCGTTGCCTGCCGAAGTGGAAGGGGGAATCAAGCGGACCGCCTGGATGTACCTTCAACCGCTTCAAGGATCCATTACAGCCGGAATCTCCTTCTCGATGGACAAGAGGCTTGCGGTCGCAAGGGCCACGGTCGTTTACGGGAATGAAGGCGCGGCGAAGGCCAGCGTGGAGAACTGGAAACTGACAACTGAATTGATCCGGGGATTTTTCAAGGGCGGCGAGGGCATCGTGACACTGGCCCCATTGGCGGCGTCGGTACTTGATTCCAGCGCCGTGCGCGAATTGTTTGGAACAAGCAACATCGAGGGTGCCGAACTCCTGCGGAGTCCCATGGTGACGGCGGCGTTCGCCTATCTGGCGGGTTACCTTTCGGAACAGGCGGAATTTCTTGCCAAGCTGCCTTTTGAGGCCAATGGCAACTCGGTATCCGTTTCGGTGAAAGTATCGCCCGCGGCCATGCAATCGGGCGTCGGTGTTTCCGCCGTGCTGGCGGGCTTGATGCTTCCCGCGGTCCAAAGCACGCGCGAGGCCGCGCGGAGAATGCAAAGCGTCAACAACCTCAAGCAGATCGGCATCGCCCTTGTTTCTTATCACGATACCTATGGAGACTTTCCTCCCGCCGTGGTGCGCGACAAAGACGGCAAGCCACTTTACAGTTGGCGCGTGCTGATCCTGCCCTATCTCGAGCAGGAGAACATTTTCAGTAAATGGAAGCGGGACGAACCCTGGGACAGCCCCAGCAACAAGCCGCTTTCCGATTTGGTTCTCAAGGTGTATTCCGCTTCGGGCTCTCCCGATGAAAACACCAACCGAACCCCTTACCGAGTCTTCATGGGCAAGGGCTCGGGTTTCGAGGAAAACAAGGCCAGGCCGGGAAAAGGATTGCGTTTCGCTGACTTCACTGACGGATTGAGCAACACCATCGCCGTGGTGGAAGCGTCCGAAAGCGTGCCCTGGGCCAAGCCTGATGAACTGGAGTTCGTTGCGGGCAAACCGTTGCCCGCCCTCGGCTTGCCGGGTCGGGATGGTTTCAACGCGCTTTACTTCGACGGCTCGGTCCGGTCCATCAGGAAGGCGGTCAACCCGCAAACACTTCAGGCCCTGATCACCCGCAACGGAGGCGAGGTCGTCCCATTCGATCCATGATCCGTTAGCCAATATCATGGCCCCATGCGGTTCCTGGACCTGACATCACCCGACCTCACCGAAAACCTCGCGATCGACGAGGCCCTGCTGATCGAGCGAGAACTTCGCCCTGATTTGGGCGGAATACTCCGCTTTTGGGAATATCCCCGCCATGCCGTCGTGCTGGGTTCGGGCGGCATCGTGCGGGATGATGTCGAACTCGAAGCCTGCCAACGAGACGGCATCACCATCGCCAGGCGTTCCAGCGGCGGGGGCACGGTTTTACTCGGCCCCGGTTGCCTGCTTTACAGCCTTGTGCTCGACATGGAAGCCAATCCAGCCTTGTCGGGAATCAGCACCTCCTACGAGTTCATCATGGGAGCGATGGCGCGGGCGGTCGATCCGAACGCGGCCATGGAAGGTTCAAGCGACCTCGCCATCGACGGTCTCAAATTCTCCGGCAACGCCCAGCAGCGGAAGCGGCGGTTCCTGCTGCATCATGGCACCATCCTTGTCGATTTCGACTTGTCCATGGTCCCCCGCTACCTCAAGGCCCCACCCCGGCAACCCGAATACCGCGCCGGACGAGGGCATCAGGCTTTCATCCGCAATCTTGGAGGCGCCACCTCATCGGTCCGCCAGCGGATCATGCTCGCCTGGCATGCCGCTGGGGTTGGCAAGGCTCCCGATCCCGAAACAGTGGCCCAATGCCTCCGGGAAAGGTTCCACCAACCTGGTTGGGTTTTCAGAAGATAGGAAAGCGGATTACCCGGTGCCCTTCACCGAGATAATCTCTCCCAAGGCCTTGACGGCGGCATCGAGCGAAAGTGCCGCCATCTGGTGGTTGGTATGGTCTGAAATCTCACGGTAACGGGCCAGATACAGGTCTCGCGCCGCTTCAACCTTGGGAAACTTGCCGCGAAGCTTGTGAAGGGCCCGGGTATAGTCGCCTGCCTCCATGGAGGGTTCGGCGGCGCGAATGGCGTCGAACAGGGCCCGCGGGACCTCGAGAACATCATCGTGGTCCTGCACCTCCTCGGCATGCTTGAGGAAGGTGCGAATCATCCAGAGGTGGGCCAATTGGGGCGCGGCGCGGTCGAGAATGGCCTTGGGGTCGTCGGATTCCGCCGTCATTTGCCCGGCCCCGCCGGCTTGGCTGGCGCCGCCTCGCTTTGCTCCTTGGCAAACAGCACCAAGAAGGCGCCGGCACCCACGGAGATGATGCCCAGCCAAAGAAGCGGGTCGGGAGTGGTCTCAAGTCCGAAATGGAGGAAATCGCCCCCCTTCTGCGGGTGCCAGAACAGGCTCACAACCGTGTTGATTACCGGCGCCACGCCAAAGATGAGGGGAGCGATGTAAATCCGGAAGGAGGCCGGGGGAAGACCAGAGGCCTTGGCGGCATCCACCGCCGACTTCGAGGCGAAGATCACACAAATCGCGCCGACGGCACCGGCGACACCGGCAAGTCCGGAAAACACGAGGCCGCTGACCGTGATGTTCTGCGGCCAATGGAAGGTGCCGCTCGACATGAGCGCCGACGGAACCAGGACGGCGAGCAGGAAGTATGCCAATCCAACGCACAGGATGGACATCAGGCGCCCGCCCAGTTCACCCGGTTTGCCGGTCAATTCCTGGCCACCGTAAAACACGATCGGCACATAGGTGCCCCAGGCAAGACCCGCCACCAGAACAAACACGAGCCATTCGTAGTGAGGCTCATGGTGTGCAGGATGGTCGGCGGGGGAATCGTCGGCCTTGGCCACGGCGGCGGGCTTGGCGGCACCCTTGGACGCGGCCTCGGCCCGTTCCTTGGAATAAAGCACCATGAACGCCCCAAGACCAACCAGGAGAATGCCCAATAGAAGTTTCCAGCCGGGAAGGTGCTCCAGCTTGAAGTGCCAGGGACTTCCCGGCTTGGGATGCCAGAACAGGCTGACAAGCGTGTTGATGACGGGCGCGAGGCCGAAAATCAGCGGGGCGATGTAAGCGCGGTATGAACCGTCGGGAAGACCGGCGGACTTGGCGGCGTCCACCGCCGCCTTGGAGGCAAAGATCACCGCGATGGCGCCCACGGCCCCCATGACCCCGGCCAAACCTGAGAACAGTAGCCCCGTCGCCTTGAAAGCCGGCCATGCGTGTTTCTTCGAGAGGAACAGTCCGAGCGGAATCAGCACCGCCAGAAAAAAGTAAGCAACTCCCACGCACAGGATGGAAGTGAGCCTTCCGCCGACGCGGGTGGGATCGGTGGTGAGTTCGCGGCCGCCGTAAAAGACCACGGGCACATAGGTGCCCCATGAAAGGCCTGCCAAGGCGACGAACAGCAGCCAGGTCCATCGGCCTGCGACAGCCGGTTTGGGGGCGGACGGATCGGACATGATGAAAAACCCTCGTTGTTCAGGCTTCCTGCCTGAGTGCCTCGATCAAGCGGACACGCCGCGCGGCCATCGCAGCCGCGGCGCCCGCGCACATTCCCGTGGCCATGCAAGCCGACAAGGTCACTACTAGTCCGGGAATCGAACCTTGGTGGACTCCCCCGTGGGGCAAAACGCCCAGAAGGGCGCACACCGCGCCCATTCCAAGTCCCGCCATCAGCAAGGCGCCATTTTCCAGCATCACCAGCCATGAAACACGGCCGGGCCTGTATCCCAGCGCGGAAAGCAGCGCCAACTCGCCCCGTCTTTCCCACATGGAACGAAGCAGAACCACCGCCAGGCCGGCGGTGCCAAGCACCAACCCCAGGCCGCCAAGCGCCTGGAAGGTGGCAAGGTAGCTGTTCTCCACGGCCAGGTACTTGTTCACCCGGTCAGCCAAGGGCACGACCTCGGCGCCCTTGTCGGCCCATGCCGTGCCGAGCATCGACACCACGGCCGGAACATCGGCGGGAGCGGCACGCGCCAGAACCACGCGCCAGCCCTCGGCGCCGGGGAAGAGCCTCAGGAAGGCGGCTTCCCCCACGAGAAGCTCCGATGGAAACGGTCCGTCATGCAATGCGGCGGCCACGCGCACCTGGGCTCCCTCGGGATTGATCGACAGCAGGTCGCCGGGGGCCTTCTTGAGGATCCATGTCAGTGAGCTGGCCTCGCCCGCCGCGGGCGGGGCGGCACCGGGAAGGGCCTGCTCCAGCAGGGAAACCAGCGATATTTCCCCGCCAGGTTCACGGGCCGCGACCGGCAAATCGGCATCGGAAAGCTGTCCCGAGGCGACCGCGACCACCCGGGGCTGGTCGGGACGAGTGAGGTTGAGACAACCGGCCTCGCCTTCGCCAGCAAGCCTGACCGGAATCAATTGAACTCGTTCCAACAGCGACTTGGCCTCTTCGCGCCGGCGGGTCGCTTCCGCCGGATTGTCTCGCCAGGCGCGTTCAACCTGCTCAAGCAGGGCCGCCTGGCCCTCGCTGGTCCTGGGGTCCACCACCAAGGGCACTTCCAGTTCAGCCCAGACGGCCAAGGAACCGGCGTCGGTTGGTGGATGGGCTTGCCGGCGGAACGCCTCGACGGCAACCAGAAGAAATGTGGCCGTGGCCAGAAGGCCGGCCGTCACCAGGCTTCTCGCCGGCCGGCGCGCGGCGTTCCTGAAGGCGAGCATGGCCAATGGCAGGGGGCCACCGGCGCGAAGGGACCAGGCTCCGGCGGTCCGCAAGACGGCCCTCAGGGCCAGGATTCCCGAAGTCAGGAAAAGCAGGCCGGCGGTGAAGAAGCCCCCCGAGCGCGGTTCGCCCGGAGGCAACATCGGTGAACAGGCCGCGAGAGCGGCACCGGCAACCGCCGCCGCGCACGCCCACGCCCATCCCGCTCCCCTACCCGATTGCCGCATCGAATCAAGGCTGGCGCCCCCGCCCTTCAGTAGCGCCAATGGCTGCAACTTCACGAGGTCACGCATGGCGAAAAGAATCGAAACGATTCCGGCCAACCAGGCCATGAAGCCACCCGCGGCCATCAGCGTGGCATCGAAAGACGGCTTCAGCACGCCTCCAAGGGAGGAATCGGGCCAGGTGGCGGCCAGGTAGGCCAGCAGGGCGGGCGCGTAGGCCATCGATGCCAAGGCGCCACACGCGGCACCGGCCAACGCCACCACGGCGCCCTCCGCCAAATACAGGTTCCGCACGGCGCCATCGCGATAGCCGATGGCCTTCAGGACGCCGATTTCACCGGCGCGGCGCTCCAGGCCAAGGCGGAACAGCAGCGCCGCCAAGGCCAGCGCCGAGACAAGGATGAACGATGAAAACCCAAGGTAAAGACCGCTGAAATCGGAACCATTGGCTATCGCTTCCATCGCCAGCCGCCGCGTGTCGCGAAAGGCAAGGCCGGAGTCGGCGGCATCCAGTTCGGCGCGCAGGGCGGCGCGGAACGATTCGACAACGCCATTTTCATCCTTCCCGGGCGGCAAGGCGACACGGACGGAAGTGGCTTCCCCGAACCTTCCAGCCCAAAGCCGCCTGCCGGCTTCCCAGCCTATGTAGGCCTTGGGCGCCGCCCGGTATTCGCGCCAATAAGCCTCGTCACGCGCGGAAACACGCTTGAGGTCGATGGGAAACGGCGCCGACCATTCGCCCATCTCGGCCCTGTCCGTGATGCCGGGAAACTCGGGCGCCAATGACGAGTCGGTGGCCACGCCTTGCATCGGCACGCGCGCCTTCAGGGTGAAGGCGGCGGGCGGCGCCTCGCGAGGCGCGCCGCCCGACTCGACGGGAAAATACAAAAGTTCAATGCCGGAACCTATCGGAGCGTCGGCAAGAGGCGAACCTTTCCAGTCCACAAGGGCGATGCCATTGTCCCCGAGGTCCGCCGGCACCAGCATCAAACCGGGCGCGGGACGAACCGCCGCCACCACCGAGTATGGAATCCGCCTGCCAGGGTCTCCTGACAACGCGATCGAGTTGGCCAGGTGGACCAGAGTTGGAGAACAGGCCAAGCCCAACCTTGCCGCCGCCCGTTCCACCGCTTGCACGCGCGAGGATGGGAGGTAAAGCCCCGACCCCTCAACCAGGATGAATCTTCTTTCGCGCGAATAGTAGGCCTCGAGCCGTTCACGCGTGACGGTTCCATCCCGGCCGAAGGCGGCCGTGGCGTCGTGCCGGGGCAAACGGCGGAACGCCTCCAGCCTGCGATTTCCCGGAACCTTTTCAAGCATGGCAAAGGCGTCGGCGGTTCGCGTCGAGGGGGTTCGGACCACCAATCCGTGGTCCTCGGGCTGAACCGCGGAAGCCAAGAGGGTATCGAGTTCCGGCGCCCCGTCGGAAAGCAGGGCGTTGGCCCTTCCCGGAAGGGAAAGCCTGTCCTGGAGGCGTTCCATTGGAACAACGGCCACGCGGGCCGGCCCGATGTCGGCCGATAGGTTGAATCGAGCCATGGCGCCGGAAAGCGTTCCGGAAACCGCAAGCACCCATGGCGAGGACTTGTCCTCGGCTTGGCCCAGCAGCGATTCGCGCGGCGGTCCGCCGCCGGACGGGCCCAGGGTGATCGCCAGGGAGGTCGATTGTCCGGCAAGCGCCGAGTCGAGCGACGGATTGATCCAAGCGCCGTTTCCCGGCCAGCCGGCGGGAGGGCCGTCCGGGCCGAAGAAGCGCTCATCGACCCCCAGGACCGTGACCTTGCCAAGGGCCGGCCCGCCCGTCACCCGCGCGGAACCGCGAACCACGAGGACCGGCGCCACCCTCCCGGGCAAGCCATCGGCAAGGCGGGCGCGAAAGGGCATTTCGGCCAGGAGCATCCGTTCCACCCAGCCGAGCCTTCCCGTGGCGGCGGATCGAAGGCTTTGCCGGAGCGATTCTCCCAGCAGCAGGGCGCCGGAGAGCACCATCGCCGCGATGGCGACGCCCGAGGCGGCGGCGGCATGGGCCACGGCATTGCGGGCAAGTCCCGCGCGGACCAGGGATAACGGGGTGGTCATGATTCAGGTGGCCAAAAGCCGCCCTTCCTCCATCCGGTATTTTCGGGGGAAGAGGCCGGCGATCTCGGCGCTGTGGGTGACGACCAGGAGCATGGCGCCCTCGCTTGCCGCCATTTCCAGCAGCAAGCTGGCCACCGACAGGGCCGATGTCCTGTCGAGGTTTCCCGTCGGTTCGTCGGCGAGGACGAGGCGGGGATGAAGAAGGAGCGCCCTGGCGACGGCGGCCCTCTGCCTTTCGCCGCCCGAAAGCGCCGCGGGCAGGTGCCCCAGCCGGGATGAAAGGCCCACGCGATCCAGAAGGGCCGACGCGCGGGAGTCCAAGGCCGCCGATTCCGCCGCCGGGCGGCGGCAGGCCCACGCCGGTGACAGCACATTCTCCTTGACGGTGCACTGGGGAAGGAGGTGGTGATCCTGAAAGATAAAACCGATCTTCCTGTTCCTGTAATCCGCCAGGTTGTCCGGCGACAGGCCCGACGGATCGGCACCGTCCAGCTCGATCGTGCCGGAATCGGGAGACTCGAGCGCCCCGAAGAGATGCAGGAGCGTGCTTTTCCCGGAGCCTGATGGACCGGTGAGGGCGACGGCATCACCGGGAGACATGTCGAGGTCGGCGCCCGCCAGCACGGGAACCAGCCCCGCCGGCGAGGCGAACGACTTCACCAACCGTCTGACGCGCAAGGACATGGGATTCACGCTTCCGGGGGGTGGGCGAGGGCCGCGAGGCCGAGACCGTAGAAAGTGTACTCGGAGTCGCGGCCGGCGTCCCAAGCGGCGGCCCCGAAGCCGCCCGCCGGGTCCTCCGCCGACTCCAGGAACCGGCGCAAGGCGGGACGATCGAGCCGGTTCCCCATGCCCATCCTCGACAAGGTCCAGGCCACCGTGAAGCTCGACAGCAGGTCGGAGACCGGAATGAGTCCGTTGGCCCGGAAACCGCCATCAAAACCGGAAAGCCCCGAAAGGAACGATGCCGTCCGCTCGAGCGCCTCGGGTCGAAGCCCGCCCCTGAGCATTTGCTCGAGGCCGACGCCCGCCGCGGTGGGATTGGCTCCGCTGCGCCTCATGGCCTTCACCTCGACATAACCTCCATCATCCCTGCGCCGGGAATCGAGGAACGCCATGAGGGCTCCCGCGTCATCGGGTGGCCGGCCGATCATTTGGTGGCAGAGAAGGGCCAGGAAGGTGTGGTAGGTGCTGCCAGTCGTTGGATTGGGCGTCTTGCCGTGGCCTCCATCCGGCGCGCGGACCGATCGCAGGTAATCCGCGACGCGGTCCTCCCACCCGGGTGTGATCCCATCCAGGGGGTCAGGGCCGCCAACCGAGACCACCAACGCCCTGCCTTGCAAAAAAGCGTGAAGGTCGACCGCGCTGGCATGGGTTTCGCGGCGGGACCGGAGCCAATTCGATGCCCGTTCGGCGATGGCACCCTCGAGGTAGCCCAGAACCGCGAGCCCCCTCAGGCCGAAGGCCGTGTAATAAAGGTCCTCCTCGCCTTCCCGGTCGGCGAACGCACCCGACGGCAGCATCTGCCGCAGCAGCCATCGTCCATGGCGCTCGCGGAACTCGACTCCTGCCGATGGCATGCCGCGCGCCAGATCGATCATCAGGCGCTCAAGGTAATGGGCGTCGGGCTTCACTCCCCGTCTCCCAGCTTCGCTCGGAACCAATCAGGCAAGGGCCGAGCCGCGATTCCCGAGGCCGTCATCGCGCAAAAACAGGCGGTGACGCTTCCCTTGGCCACGGGGCGGCCGTGAAGGCTGAATTCAAATTCGTAGCGGATGGAAGACCGACCGGCCTGGGCAACCCTGACGGATATCGACATGACATCGCGATATCGCACCGGGGAAAGGTAATCGCAGTTGGCGCTGACGCGGGGAAGTCCGAATCGCTCCCCTTCGCGTTCGACAACCACGGAAAGGCCGCGGGACTCGAGGAAGTCATGTTCGGCCTGCTCCATCCAGAGAAAGAACCTGGAGAAGTGGGCGATGCCCGCCATGTCGGTGTCGGAGAACTCGACGCGGCGGATGCATGAGAACGGGGCGGCAGATCCTTCCGGGGCAGGGCTCAGCGTGATCCCTCCCCGCCCGGGCCAACGCCGGTTCCCGGCGGTCCGGCACCGGGAACCCCGGGGAAACCGGCGCCGCCTGACATACCGGCCTTGATCGCCTCCTGGATGATCGCCGAATTGCTGAACAGCAGGCCGCTTGCCGACATCATGGCGTTGCGGCGGGCGTCGGGCGCCCTGTCGAATCCGAATTCCTCCTGCGCCGCGCGGATGAGCGTGAACATCCGCTCGCCCTCGAGCGGTTCCTGCCGGATATACACATCCCACTCGCGGGCGATGTCGTCCAGTTTCCTGTCCTTGAGGAACGAACGGTTGAAGCACGACCAAAGCATCTCCTCGGAAAGCTCAAGGTCGCGCGGGCATCGGGCCAGTTCGCGCAGGTAGGCGGAAAACAACTCGGTCTGCTTGCGGGTGGCATAGTAAAAGAACGACCAAGCCGTGGCGCGGGCCTTGGCCGACAGGGCCTTGTCGCCCGGCATGTTGGCGGACATGCGGAAGTACGAATCACACACGGTCTTGCGCAGGGCCTCCGCGGGGGTGGCTTCAAGCTTCTTCGTCCTGGCCAGTTCCTTGTAAAGGGGAAGATAGACCGAATGGCCCATTCCCAAGGTGGTCCAAGGCGTGGCTGTCGGCGTCTGGAAGGCGGAACCCATTCCATATTCGAGCCATGCGGGCGGAATCACGCCGTCGGGAAGGTCTCCCAGAAGGGGAAGCATCTGGTTGGCGACAAGGAAGCTGCGATCGGCGCGATCGGTTTCCGAGCGGAGAGCCTCCGAGGCGATGTTGAGCATCGAGACATAGCCGACATCGCAGAGCTTTGTGAGATCTAGACCGGTCGCCGAAACAACATCGGGGTAGCTTTTGGGTTCGAGCTTCAAAAGCTTGGCAAGGTTCCACCCCTTGAGACTGAACTGCTTGAGCCTCTGCTGGATGTTTCTCAAGTGCGGATCGTTGACCGTGATCTGCTGCAAGGAATAGGGAATGCCCCGGAGGTTCGTGCCGCCCTCGATGTCGTGGAAGCGGGATTCGCCGGGCCTGGGTACCACCCTCTCGCCCACCACAAGCAACAATTTCTGTCGCATGGGCTTCAGGGCGAGGCCGTGCCACGCGAACCAACCGTAGATCGACCGGATCTCCTCATCGACCTGGCTGGCGATCTTCTGGACCTCCTCGATCGCCTGGGCGGGCCTGTCGGAAACGATGGTGCAGTATTTGCCGTCAACCTGCTGGCGACTCTCGGAAAACCGACGCCGGAGCGGATCGGCGGCCGGGTTGGCGGGGATGGTTTCCTCGAGCGACTTGGAAACCTTTTTCCAGGCGGCCACACCCGGCGCCTTGGCCGACTTGGCATCACGCGCCAGGCCATTCATCCCGTCCTCGTACCGCTTCAAAAGCCCATGCTGCAGCGCCCACATGGAAATCTCGAGGCTTTCCTCCTGCTTGGTGCGTCCCTTGGTTAAAAGGTTCGTGATGAAGCGGCCCATTCTCTTGTCAACCGACGGCATCACCGCCCCACCCTCGTCCTTGAGCAGGGCAACATGCACTGGATTGCCCGGGTCAAAGTTGAAGGCAATGCCGGAACCCGCCGTGGTGGAAAGCCTGCGTATCGGAGCGCCAACGGCGGTGGTCAACTCGACCATCTGGTCGTTCTTGGTGATTTCAACGACTACGAAAACATATTCGGGGGGAACCTGGGCAGGGCTGCCGGGCATGCCCGGGGCACCACCTTCACCCGGCAATCCACCCCCGGGTGGCATGCCGGGGCCGCCGGGGGGCATGCCGGGGCCGCCGGGGGGCATGCCGGGGCCGCCGGGGGGCATGCCACCCGGCACACCGCCACCCAGTATGCCTCCATCACCACCGGGAGCGCCCCCGACACCCATGGCGCTTGACAGGGGACGGTATTCGCCATTCAGGTTGACTTGGATGATGATGTAGTCGGCACGGGCTGAGAGGCCAGCGACCATCGCCAACAAGGCCAGGGCTCCCGCAATTCGCCGAGCTGAACTGAAAATCATGCCTTGGCTCCGCATGTGAACGGATCGTTGGAACCGTGACCACGCCCTTATCATGGCCCGGGATGGTTCAGGCATCAAGCCGGGGGCCCATCCAACAGGGAAACACCATACGAGCGATTCGTGTTGGAAAACCTCAACGCTTTTGCACCGATTCGACTGTCACCTTGAGCCGGCCCATGAGGTTGAGCCAGGCGGAGTCACGATCGCCCACCGAGAGTTTCCAGTGGGTGCCATCCACCCCTTCCGGTTCATTCCAGGTGGGGTCAACCGCCCGCCATCGGTTTCCATCGTGATATTCGGCCCATGCGTGCCACGCGAGCACGGGCTTGCCCCGGCTTTGGCCGAGCGCCAGGCCGCCTACCTCCCTGGCCGGCAAGCCTGCCGCGCGGGCCACGGCAACGAACAGGAGAGTGTGCTCGGTGCAGTCGCCTTCCCGACGCTCAAGGATCGTGAGCGCGTCCTCACTGTTGGCGCCCAAGGTTTTTCGCAAATGGCCGAAGACACCCCGGCAGATGTTGGCCGCGATGCCGGCGGGGAGGGTTTCCTTGGCTGCCCAACGAACAGCCAACGCCTTGATCCTCGGATCCGCCGACTGGATCGTGAGGGTGGGTTTGGTCATCGCGGCGCGCTCGGTGGCATCGAGCGGCTTGGCGGCGCCCTGACCGCGGTCGCGCTCGAGCGTCACCTTCCATCGTCCCGGGCCGGAAGGTTCCGCCGATTGCCTGTTGTCCCCCATGGCCGGAAAATTCTCGAGGCCGGTCGCCAGCAGCACCATCCGCTCGACCCGCGTGGGATTTCCGGGGTCCTTGTCGAGCGGCACCACCGATGCCTCGATGATGTCAACCTTGCCGGCTTCGATCTGGCGAGCCTTCGACTCCTCCTCCCTCCGCAGGTCCATCGGACCGATCCGCATTCTCACCGACTCTCCCGTCAGCGTCGTTTCAATCAAGGTCACGGCTCCATCGATGCGTTCCTCCAGGTGGCACAAGCCATCCCGGCCCGCGGCCACCTTGACCACCCGCTCAACCGCGGCGTCGACATCATCCTTGTCCCAGGAGCATGACCAAGACTTGAGTCTTTCCCCGGCCTTGGGCCCCTTGGCAAGCCATGCCAGGTAGGCGCCATGGTCGCGCATGGTCGCCTTGGGAAAAGGGATGTCGCGTCGCTCAACCCGGCCACGGCGGCGTGTTTCGATGGTGAGGCCCCCCTTGGAATTGGCGACGCCCCGCCGCTCAACCTTCTCTCCCTCCTCCTCGCTGACGGAACTGAAATAAACGACAGGGCCATCGCCTTCCAACGAGTTGATTGTGATCTCGCGGCTGGCCATGCGATTGCGGGTTCCCTCGACCGTGATGTCCAGCAGGCTCTCAGTCACGCCCATGAAGGCGGGGCGTCCCCCCCAAAGGATCACGCGTTGGTCCTCGACCTCGTAACCGACCCGCTTTCCCGCGATGAAGACACCGAATGTGGCGCGCCCCTCCATTTTCCGCGCCGCTTCAAGGAGGCCGCCGATCGGGCGAGTCTCCTGGGCGCCGGCTAAAATCGTCCCGACGATCCACAGGGCAATCATGGCGTTGTCCTCCCATCACTTCCGAACGGCCCCTCAAGGGCCGGGCCAAGCCAGCCGGTCAGATTCGCAACGGCCCGCCCGAGAACATCCTCCCCGATCGCCGGCGAAGCGCCATCGGGAACCGGCAATGAATCCCCAAGATCCATCCAGCTCACGCATCCGTCCCATGCCGGATTCCAAGCCAAATCCACCGGCGCGGAACAGATCCAGACGCGAGGAAGCCAAACCCGAAGGCCGGGCCGCCGATAATGGAAGCGCCTCGACACGGTTTCATCATTCATCGCGTGCATGGGGCGAAGCGCGGCTAGCAACCCAGGATCATTCACCTCCCAAGCAGCCACAAGGCGGGCCGCGAGATTGAGCCTGAGAATCCCTCCAGGGCCGCGATATTTTTCCGACTGGCTTAGAAGCCCCAAACATTCCGGCCTTAGCCCCTGCTCCTGCTGGTGAACCCAGGTGGGAACCAGCCAGAACGGGCCGTCGGGTTGGCCCGGGCCGGAATCACCCACGCCGCCCTTGCGAAGCAGCACCATCGGCCGCCCCGCCGCCAATGCCGCGCAGGTGGATGCCCATTCCTTCAGGGCCGCCCTCGCATTCATGGCCCCTTGCCTTCCTTTGGTTGAAACTCCGGCCTGGGCGCCCTGAGAAGCAGTCCCTCAACGGCCAGCCGGGGGGACAGCCCATTGAACAACACCTCATGCACTCCTCGGCAGATCGGCATGTCCCATCCCCTGGCATGGGCCAACGGCATGAGGGCCTTCACGGTGTTGACACCCTCGACCACCTGCCCTCCGGCCCCCCGGGCTTCCTCGAGTGATTTTCCCAAACCGATGGCTCGGCCCAGGCGCCTGTTCCGGCCATGGGGACTGAAGCAAGTCGTCAGCAGGTCGCCGATTCCCGCCAGACCTGAGAAAGTTCCGGGCTCGGCCCCGAGCGCCTCGCCGCTGCGCGCGATCTCGGCCAAGCCCCGGGTGAGCATCGCGGCCTTGGCGTTGTCGCCCAACTCGAGGCCATCGCAAATGCCCGCGGCGATCCCGATGACATTCTTGAGGGCTCCGGCCCATTCGACCCCCGCCATGTCGGAATTGGTGTAGACACGGAAACGGTCGGTCATGATTCGTTCCTGCGCCTCGATGGCCAGCGACGCGTCGGCAGACGCCACCACCACCGCCGCGGGAAGCCCCTTGGCCACCTCCTCGGCATGACTCGGGCCGCTGAGCACCGCCAGCGGCCGCTCACCCCATTCCCGGCGGATCATGCCCGTCGGCATGAGCATGGAACCGGATTCAATCCCCTTGACGAGGCTGACGACGGGAACATGGCGGGGAACGGCCCCGGCGTGGCCGCGCAGAACGCCGGCAAGATGAATCGTGGGCACGGCGACAAGGAGCATCGAACATCCCGCCATCGCCGCCGGGCCTTCGGTTTCAATGGCCACGGTATCGGGCAGCGTGGCGCCCGGAAGAAGTTCCGGGTTGCCGCGCTCCCGCCTCAGCAGCGCGGCCGTGCTGGAACGCGGGCACCAGATGTTGACCCGATGACTTGGCTTCCTGCCGATCAGGCCGGCCATCGCCAGGGCCCAGGCGCCCGATCCGAGGATTGCCACGCGGTGTGTCATGCCGTGCCCGTCAAATATGCCGGTAATGATGGTCGAGACGGCATCATCACCAAAACCATTTCCCCTTTTGTGGGGATTTTGAGAAGAAGCGTCCTTCCAACTGTCGATTCATCATATGTGACATGGGGATCCGCAACGGGAAGCCATGTCACACCCCGGGATTTTCCCCATGAATCCAGCCCTCAAGATTTACGAACAACCCGAGGATGAGGGGTCGGTCCAACCCGCCACCGTCAAGGTGTGCCTCGGCGACCTTCTCCCCATCCTCGCGCTGCTACACAGGCGCAATTTCGCCTGGTTGCGCGACTTCGTCGATGACGAGGTCGTGATCACCGCCGACCTCTACCAGATCTTGAAAACCTTCACCGACCGGATGCCCTCGGCCTAGGACTCGGGGGCATCTGAAAGAAGCTCGGGCCGTCCCAGCTCCTTGAGTTGCTGAAGGTCAAACTGCCCCTTCACCTCGCTTTCCAAAAGCTTGAGCCTTGTCTCCATCTCCCTCAGTTTCGCCTGCAGGGTGAGGACCGTGTTGCCAAGGGAATCCACCGGGCGAACACGCGGCACCTCTGGATATCCCAATTGCCTCTGGAGTGCGGCGAACAGGTACAGGGGATCGCGTCCCATGTTGGCGCGCGCGATCCTTCCCTCCTTGTCGCCAAATAGAACCGGCCGGGATGGCTCATAGCCGGAGTCGAGGCGGCGCTGGTCGGCGGCATGGGCCGATGAACGGACATAAACGATATCGGCAAAGTCAAGTACCCCGACCTGAAACCTCAGCTCATCCACGAAATGCCGCCATTCCGGGGGATAAAGCGGATCATGGGCCATCCGCACCAATCCCTGGTCATAGCCGAGCTTGTTGCGCGAAAGGCTCTCGAATTGATAGATGAAAAGCCCCTGCGGAGTGGGCTGGCCGGCGCGATACCCGGCCTCCCTCTCCAAAAGCAGCAACGCCGTTTCCGTTTGGAACCTCAGGGTCTCGGATTCCGAGCACTCAATCACATGGGCCTGAAAACCGGTGAAATAATGGGGCAGCTTGGTGAATCCGGAAGCCAGGGAACCCGAGTGTTTCATCTCGCTCGCGAGAAATTGCACGGCAAGCGGCAAACGGGTTGAAGCCAGGATTTCCTGGTCGACCCGCTCCAGGACTTCCTGGGCGGGCATGTTTTGGGCCATGCGCTCCCGCATGACGCGAAAGAGATAAGCCTGTTCGATGTATTCTTCGCGGTCGAGAAGGACAGCTTGGTTCATCGCGAAATTGTATGGATTGGCGGACTCATGCCGCCCGACGATGCGGCATGGGGAGCGACTGCCGGGTCTGCCAAAGCGCCGTGAGAGCCTCCACCAAGGTTCTTCCGGGCTCTTCAACCACATTCACGCGCAACCGCGCGGCGCCGACCTCAAGCCAATCTCCCGATGTCAGGTAGGCGCGCAGGACCGGCACCCCGTTGACGCGGGTTCCGTTGGTGGTGGCCAAGTCCTCAACCAGCCAACCATGCGGAGTGTCGGCAAAGCGGCAATGATACCTGCTGACGGAAGAATCATCGATTTGGATATCGGCGTCATCTCCGCGGCCCAGGATCCCGCCGCCTTCTTCAAGCCTCCAGTATCCGGTTTGAGGAACCCGGGCCAGCAGCAACTGGCGCCTCACGCGCGCGGTTGTTTCACAATCACTCATGGCCCGATCCCTCCTTACAGACTTGCTTTCTTCGGACGCCGTCGCCGCAAACTGAATTGAAAACGGGGGATGGATAGATCATTTCGTTGGAAAACCCGTTGGATTAACGATTGGACGGGTTGTGCCAAGCGGGCCAGTCGTGCGACCTCTTCCTTCACCTTTTTAGCAAATCATCCCAGATTGACTCAACTCGCATACTTTCCAAAGGCCCCGGCAGGGAAAGATAGGAAGGAAGAGTAGACCCGGCCCGGTTTGGATCGGTGCCCATGCGGGTCGTCTCCGGGAGTGACACCATGATGATGATCCGTTCGTTGCGGATCCTGGCAAGCGCCGCCTTGCTTGTCCTTGGATTTCCGCTGTCCGCGCAAGCGTCGCATTGCGGCGCCTGCTCCTACCCGCCCTCGTGCGCGGTGGTTGAACAATGCTCGCCGGTGCGTTACCGCGTGTGTAATCGCGTGGTCACCGAGGAAAAGCCGATGATGACATACCGGCCTGTTTACGAAACCAGCATGAGGGAGGAACGCTTCACGGTCATGAAACCGGTGAGCGAGACCGTCATGGTGGAGAAGCGCTACACCGTGGCCCGCCCGGTGGTGGAATACCAAGACGAGGTGGTTCGTGAGACGGTCATGCGGCCCGTTTACGAGCAGCATGTCCGCCAGCAGGTCTACACGGTCGCCAAGCCCGTGATGGAGACCTACCAGGTTCCCGTCACCACGACGACCTGCAGGCCCGTGCACGAGAATCGCGTGCAGCGGATCGCCTACACCGTTTGCCGCCCCGAGTACTACGAGACCCAGCATCCCGTCCGCACGGTGACCTGCCGCCCGGTCTACGAGAACCGTTGCAAGGACGAGGCCTACACCGTGATGAGGCCGGTGACGCAGCAGTACCAGGTTCCAGTCACCACGACCTGCTACCAACCCGTGTATGAGACCCACAGGCAACTGGTTCCCTACATCGTTGAAAAGCCGGTGTGGCACGAAACGGTGGAGCAGGTGCGCCGGACCGTGTGCCGTCAGGTGCAGGAACAGCGGGTGATGGATGTAACGGAAGTCCGCTACCACCAGGTGCGGGAAAAGCACGAGAGGCAGATCAGTTGCACGGTGATGGAACCGGTTCAGGTTGTGAGGAAGGTCCAGGTCTGCACGGGATCGTGGCGCGCCGAGGAAGTGCATGAGGAAGGCCCGGTCGTCACCCGCAAGTTCAGGCTGCCCGGCCACTGCGAGTTCGATCCCTGCTCATGCCGCACCCGCTACTACCCTGGCGAGGTGGTGTGCGAGAAGGTCCAGCTTCCCGGTCGGACGGTCTGCCGCAAGGTGTGGGAACCGGCGATCGAGGAACGGGAAGTGGTTGAGTGCCGGATGGTGCCACGGGAGGTTTGCCGGACAGTGGAATACACCACCTGCAAGCTCGTGCCCGAGACCATCTGCAAGCAGATCCCCTACACCGTGTGCAGGATCGTTCCCGAGGAGGTGGTCGAGAATGTGGTTCGAAGGCAGTGCAGCATGGTTCGTGAGCAGCACCACCGCGAGGTATGCCACACCACCTGCAAGATGATCCCGCGTCAGGAGACCAGGATGGTAACCTGCCAGAAGTGCGTCATGGTCCCCGAGCAGCAGGTCCGCCGCATCAACTACACGGTTTGCAGGATGGTGCAGCAGGAGCATGTGCACATGGTGAAGCAGACGCATTGCCGGATGCACACTGAACAGGGCGTGCGGGAGGTGCCCTACACCGTGTGCAAGATGGTTCCCCACCAGGAGACCAGGATGGTGACCTGCCAGAAGTGCGTCATGCACACCGAGCAGCGGGTTTTGAACCAGCCTTACACCGTGTGCAAGATGGTCGCCGAGGAGCGATGCCACATGGTGAAAAAGCCGGTTTGCCGCATGGTGTGCGAGGAACGCGTCTGCCATGTTCCCCACACCACCTGCAAGATGGTGTGCGAGGAGCATGTCCGCATAGTTCCCCACACCACCTGCAAGATGGAGGCCGTGTGCGAAACCCGCACCTGCCACCGCATCGAGAAGACACTGGTGCCCGTGGATCCTTGCGAGCCGGCGGCATGCGCCCCCTGCCACAGGGTGCTGATGCACGATTGCCGCAAATGGTGGCGCAACTGACGCCGGCTCAGCGTTGAATTCTCACAAGGGGAGCCGATGAGGCTCCCCTTGACATTTTTTGCTGAATGCATGAAGCAAAAGGATGGAACCAGGAGGGGTATGCCATGTCGATGCCGGTCCGCGGTGTCATTTTGGCGGGCGGCAAGGGAACGCGCCTTGGCGAACTCACGCGGGTGACCAACAAGCACCTGCTTCCCATCGGTGAATTTCCGATGGTTTACCACCCCCTCAAGAAAATGGTGGGCGCGGGAATCACCGACATCCTCCTTGTTTCAGGCACCGAACACATGGGCGACTTTGTCGAGTTGTTCGGCTCCGGCAAGGATTTCGGGTGCCGGCTCACCTACAGGGTGCAGGATGAGGCCGGCGGCATCGCGCAGGCCCTCGGCTTGGCCGAGTTGTTTTGCAAGGAAGCGCGCTCCATCGTCATCCTCGGTGACAACATCTTCGCCGACCCTTTGGCAAACTTTCTCTCGCTCACTTCGGGCAGGCCCAACGACGCCGCCGTGATGATCAAGCAGGTGCCAGATCCGGGCCGCTACGGCGTGGCCGAGCTTTCCGGAGGAAGAATCCTTTCCATCGAGGAGAAACCCCTCAAACCCAAGAGCGACTGGGCCGTGGCCGGCATTTATTCCTATCCGCCGGATGTCTTCGAGGTGATTCGCACGCTCAAGCCCAGCGGCCGCGGCGAACTTGAGATCACCGATGTCAACAATCATTATGTCGGCTCGGGAAGGCTCGTGTCGTGGGAGATGACCGGTTACTGGACCGATGCGGGCACCCTTTCGTCGCTGCACCATGCCAACGACCTTGTCCGTCGGGAACCGCCCCGTTTTTCCTGAAACGACATGCTCGGTGGGGCATCCAAGCGAAATTTGCCGTCGCCGTTAACCCGCGCCAGTTGAATGAGGTCGCTTGGCATGGGATCATATCGCTTATTACCGACCGGCCCATGGAACCGGAATCGTGTTCCTAGCACTCGCCCTGATCACAGCCGCGGCGTCCGCCGATGATTATCCCGGCGACATCAAGCTTCTTTTGAAATCCAGATGCGGTTCGTGCCATGGATCGCTGGGGCAAAAGGGCGGACTCCGCCTGGATACGGCCGAGGCGATCAGACGCGGCGGCGATTCCGGCCCCGCCGTGATCCCCGGCGACACCCGTTCGAGCCTGTTGCTGGGCCGCGTCACCGCCCGTGACGCATCGGAGCGGATGCCTCCCGACGGCCCCGCCCTCACCGCGGCCCAGGTCGGATTGCTGGCCCGGTGGATACGCTCGGGAGCCAAGGGGCCGGCCAACGAGCAACCGGAACCCGAACCGGGCAAGCACTGGGCCTTCGTGCCACCGATGCGACCCAAGGTTCCGGACAATGGAGAGCGCAACGCTGTTGACGCGTTCCTGGGGGAATCCCGCGGGTTGAAAAGGCTGGTTTCCGCGGGCCCGGCCGGAAAGGCCGAACTGCTTCGCCGCGCCCACCTCGACCTGACCGGACTACCGCCCACCGGTAAAGAGTTCATGTCGTTCATGTCCGACACGGCGCCCGACGCGTTTGACCGGGTTGTCGAAAGGTTGCTGGCCTCGCCTCACCATGGCGAACGATGGGGCCGCCACTGGATGGATGTCTGGCGATACTCGGACTGGTACGGGCGTCGCACGGTTCCCGACAACCTCAACAGCTATGGGATGATCTGGCGCTGGCGCGACTGGATTGTCGATTCGCTCAATGCGGACAAGCCCTACGACCGCATGGTGGCGGAAATGCTTGCCGGCGACGAACTTTCACCGGGAGACGAACAGGCGGCCGTCGCCACGGGCTTCCTCGTGAGGAACTACTTCCGTTGGAACTACAACCAGTGGATGCGGGACAATGTGGAGCATGTCTCCAAGGCATTCCTCGGGATCACGATGAACTGCGCGCAATGCCACGACCACAAGTACGACCCGATCTCCCAGGAGGACTATTTCCGGATGCGGGCCATTTTTGAACCCTTGGAGATCCAGCAGGTGCGTGTCAAGGGCGAGCCCGATCCGGGCCCGTATCCCAAGTATTCCTACCCGCCCGGCAACAACTTGAAGCCGATGTCCAGCGGGCTCGTGAGGGTCTTTGACGAGAAGCCTGACGCCCTGACGCGGATGTACCTGCGCGGTGACGAGCGTGCTTTCGTGGAAGGAAAGCCGCCACTGGGGCCGGGACTGCCGGCCGCGATGGGCGGCGCGTCGTTCAAGGTGGAACCGGTCCGGTTGCCGCCCGAGGTCGCCTACCCAGGCCTCCGCGAATTCGTGGGCGAGGAGGAACTCGCCAAGTGCCGGACAGCGATCGGGGCCGCCGAGGATTCGCTCCGCGCCGAAAAGGAGGAGGGGGCCCGTGATTGGCGCCGGGCCGAAGTGCTGGCTTGCCAGGCGGAGCTGGAAGCCGTTGAGGCCCGCCTGGCCGCTGATAAGGCGCGCATGACGGAACAGTCGATGCTTTTGGGTTCCAAGGCGTTCAAGGCCGAGAAACGCGCGGCCCTCGCCAACGCGGAAGCCTCCTTGGCCCGCGCCCGATGGAGCATCGGCAAGGCCAAGGCCGCGGCGGCGGCCGGAGATGCCAAGGCGAAGGCCTCGATTCCGGCCTTGGAGAAAATGATTGATCCCTCGGCGATTGAAAAGGCGCGGAAGGATCTCGCCATCGGGGGAACATCCCACACACCGTTCTCGCCTTCCTACCCGCGGGTATCCAGCGGCCGCAGGTTGGCGCTCGCCAAGGCCATCACGGCGCGGTCCAATCCATTGGCCGCGAGGGTGGCGGTGAACCATGTGTGGAACTGGCATTTCGGAAGGCCGCTGGTGGAATCGGTCGAGAATTTCGGCCGCTCCGGCAAGCCTCCGGAACATCCGGCCCTGCTCGACTGGCTTGCCGTGGAACTCGTGGAATCGGGCTGGTCTCTCAAGCACATTCACCGCGTGATCATGGCGTCAAGCGCCTACCGGATGTCATCGACGCATCCTTCACCGGCGGGCAACATGATCCATGACCCTGACAACTCGCGCCTTTGGAAATATCCGGCGAGAAGGCTCGAGGCCGAGATCGTGCGCGACGGAATGATCGCGGCCTCGGGCCTGCTCGACCGGACCCGGGGAGGCATGGAAATCCCGAGCGACCAGGGAATGCTGAACCCCAGGCGCAGCATCTATTTCTCGCACCATCCCGAGGAAAGGATGGTCTTCCTCGAGTTGTTTGACGCGGCCAACCCTTGCGACGGGTACAAGCGGTCGACCTCCGTGATGCCGCAGCAGGCCTTGGCCATGGTCAACAGTCCACTGGCCGTGCGCTGTTCCAAGGCGGCGGCGGCCCATTGGAAGGGGCTTTCCGACAACGAATGCGTGACGAAGGCCTTCAGGCAAATCCTCGCGAGGGATCCCGAGCCTGACGAGGTGCTCGCGGCGACGCGGTTTCTCGAATCCCAACGGCGGCTTTTCGCCATGGCGCCTCCCGACTCCCGGGAAAAGGAAGGCTTGTCGGGCGATCCCGCCCTGAGGGCGCGGGAGCATCTGGCGCTCGCCCTTTTCAACCATGGCGACTTCGTGACCATTCGTTGATGCAAGGAACCAAGGCATGAGCGATCGACAAACGATGGTTTCCAGGCGCGCCTTTCATGCCGGAGCCGGACTGGGGTTCGCGGGCCTGGCCGCGGGAGCCATGCTTCATCGCGACGGGTTCTGCCGCGCATCGGGAAAGCCGGAAGGTCCCGCCGGGGCCCCGCACCACCCGCCCAAGTCGAAGAGCGTGATCTGGATCTTCCTCTCGGGCGGAGTCTCGCATCTCGAGACCTTCGACCCCAAGCCGGCCCTCAATGCCCATGCCGGCAAGACCTTCGCTGAAACTCCCCACCCCGATCCCCTCAAGTCGCCGCTCTATTCCCTTCGCGGCCGGGGAGTCGTCACCATCGAAAGGGCGTTCCCGAAAATTTTCCCCCTTCAGGTCGGCTATGGAAAACACGGGCAATCCGGGGCGCTCGTTTCCGACTGGTTGCCCAACCTCGCCTCCTGCGTCGACGACATGGCGATCGTGCGCTCGATGTACACCACCGACAACGACCACGGCGCCGAATTCCAAATGCACACGGGGCGCCACGCCCTCGATGAGAAGCAGCCATGCATCGGCTCGTGGATCCATCACGGGCTCGGGGCTCTCAATGAAAACCTCCCCCAGTTTGTCTTTTTGGGAAAATACTCCGACAACCGGGTCAAGCAGAACTTCGACCCCGACTATCTCGGCCCCGGTCACAGGGGAGTCGAGGTCGGCGTCGACTCCCCGACGCCCCTTCCCTTTGCCAAGCCGGCCCCGGGAATCGGCGCCGAGGAACAGCGCGCCCAATTCGCCTTTGCCAGCGAACTGAACAAACTCGCGCTTGCCAGGAATCCCGGCGACCAGGACCTCGCCGCCCGAATCAAGGCATACGAACTGGCTTACCGAATGCAGGGGGCCCTTCCCGAGGCGATGGACATCTCCAGGGAAACCCCGGAAACCCATCGTCTCTACGGCATCGGCAATCCCGTCAACGCCATCTATGGAAGGCGTCTTTTGGCCGCGAGAAGGCTGGCCGAGCGAGGCGTTCGCTTCACCCTCGTTTACCTGAGCGACTATGGCGAATGGGATTCCCATACGAAACTCCGGGAGAATCATGCCCGGTCATGCGCGAGGGTCGATTGGCCCCTGGCCGGACTTCTGCGGGACCTCAAGCGGACGGGACTCGACCAGGAAGTGACCGTGGTCTGCGCCACGGAATTCGGACGGACTCCGGGGCTTGAAACCCGGGGCGGGGCAAGCACGGGAAGGGAACATCATCCCCATGGATTCACGGTTTGGCTGGCTGGAGCCGGAATCAGGAAAGGCATAGTCCACGGCGCGACCGATGAGCTTGGATTTCATGCCGTGGAGGATCCGCACTATGTGACTGACATCCACGCGACGGTCTTGCATGTGATGGGACTCGATGGGCGCCGATTGGAAATACCGGGCCGCAAGCGATTGGAAATCGACCATGGTTCGCCGATTCGGGCCATTCTCTCCTGACATCGCCTCCAAATCGCACCAATCAGTTATTCATGATTTTTGAAAGTCATCTCATCCGCCCATTCGTCAAAACCGATAAATCATGCAAGGTTTTCCTTCCGCCATGGGCATGCGCCATGCGATTGTTCCAATCATTGACCGGCCTGCTAGATAGGACTTCAAATAGATGAGTCGGATTGATAATCCCGATAAAAATGCGAATCGAGTGTGTTTTAATACTCCCCACTTACTTCGGCTCCACTGGGGGCTCTTTTGTTTTTGCTATGGCTCATGGTGTTGTTCCTTGATCGACTCGCCCCTCACTTCGTTCAGGGCTCCTAAGCGATGAACGGATCTCAATTTAAAGGCCAGACAAAGGCTGACAATGCTTAGGAGCCCTGAACGAAGTGAGGGGCCCTCGCGGACATTCAACAATCTGGCGCCAGTTCAGAGGTCACTCGCGCCGTTCGACGCTTTAGCGACATGAAAGGGCAAACAGAATGATGGTGGGTGCCGGGGTCTTGAGCAGGTCAGTTATTTGAAGTGCGCTCTAATCCTTTCCGCGGCGATTTGCCGCGGGGCGGATCCCGCCCATGTGAAAACAGAACCCATCCAGCCAGTCGGGCTTTCCGTTTCCGAGGAAGATCATCAGGCAATCATGGCCGATTCGGTGCCCTCTCCCGAATGCCTCAAGGGCGTCCTGATCGAGGATGAGCCGAACACCGTCCCGATTACTGCCAAGGAAAGGCCGGAGCACCGTGAATCCAGCTTCCTTGATTCCCATGCCTTTTCATTCGGATTGGGTTGCGCCTCGAGCATGTTGGCGTTGGTCCTGATGGCCCGTCGCCAGTTGCCGCCCCAGGTGATCAATGTCAGCATGCCTGCAAGCCCCTTGACGCACGCGGAAACAAGGGTCGCCTTATCGCGACCGGCAAAGGCAAAAAAGCGCAAAGAGAAAAAGGTTTCGTACGAAGCCGCGACCCATTTCGACCCGGGGCCTTCCTTCGAGGAGGAAAAGGCCGAGCGGGAACAAGCGGAGGAACGAAAGGCCGAGGCCATGCTCATGGGTTTGGTGGATGCCAACCTGGACTGGCGCGAGAAGATGGACTGCGAAAAAGCGGGCCATGCGGCAACCTGAGCCCGCCGCGCCCGACGCTTGCCTCCCCTTTTCCCCTTACTTCCAGGCCCTGCGAAGGAAGTCGAGGAAATTGCCCGACATGAACCCTTGGATGTCGTTTACTCCGTAGCCACGCTTGGCGAGGAGGGAAGGCAGCGCTTGAAGGTCGGCGATGGAATCAAGATCCATCGGAGTTTGCTCGGTGCCGTAGCCACCATCGAGGTCGGTGCCGATGCCGACATGACGCGAATTCCCCGCCAGTTGGCAGATATGGTCGATATGGTCGCAGATCCGTTCGATCCTTAATTGGAAATCAGCCGGCTTGCTTTTGAGGTGAACCCATCCGGGAACCATCATGATGGCGTCAAACGCCATGCCAAGGACGCCGCCACGCGAGATCACGGCCTTGATCTGCTCGTCATCAAATTGCCTGTTCCAAGGGGCAAGCTTCCGGCAATTCTGGTGGCTGGCCCACAGGGGGCCGTTGAAATGGTCAAGGGCGTCCCAGAATGTCTCATCGCAAAGGTGGGTCACATCAAGGATCATTCCCAGGCGGTCCATCTCCCTCAGGAGGTCGATTCCCAGCGGGGTGATCGGGCCCTCGGCGTCGGTCCCGTGGGCATACCTTCCGGGGCCGTAATGGGCCGGGCCGACGGCGCGCAGTCCATCGGCATGGGAACGCTCCAGATTCCTGAGCGTGACAAGGGAGTCCGCCCCCTCAAGGCTGAGGATGTACCCGATGGGGTGCTTCACACCCTTGGCAAAATTGCCATCCCATGCCTTCAAATGCCTTTCCAGTTGGGCGAGGTCGCGGACCTGGACCATCTCGCCCTGTTCCTCCATGGCCCGATACCAGGCCAACTGGCCCTGGGTTTGCGCCCATGCCTGGTCCGGGGAGTTCCATCCGGGCAGACGATGAAAATAAGGCGAGTGCCTTCCGATCTGGGTGGCGACGCACAAGCCGATGTTTCCACGACGCATTTCCGGCAGGCAGACCGTGTTGTTTCCACGATCGACCTTGTCCTTCATGTGCATTTCCCAGCGCCTGATCTTTTCAAGCGGCCACCTGAGGTCGCGGTTCCACTCCATGGCGTTCATCGCCAGGTCGAGGTGGACATCAAAAATGAAACATGGCTGGCTCATGCTGGCTCCCCGCGGGAAATCTGGCTTTTAACTTAGGGGCTCTAACAAAAGGTCTTGATCTTACAGCTGCAGAGGTTAAGTTTGATCCGGTCAAGGAGGACCGGAGATGGCCAAGCCCCTTTTGACGGATGACCTATGGGAGAGGATCAAGCCCCTCCTTCCCCCCGTCAAGCGAAATCCCAAGGGCGGTCGTCCCCGTGTTCCCGACCGCCTGGCCCTGACGGGAATTCTGTTCGTTGCCAGAACAGGAACGGCATGGGAACTGTTGCCACCGGAGTTGGGCTGCGGCAGTGGCATGACCTGCTGGCGGCGCCTGAGGGACTGGCAGGTTGCCGGAGTCTGGCAAAAGGTCTGGAAGGCACTCCTTGATGAGTTGGGGTTGGCGGACAAGATCGATTGGACCAAGGCCGTTGTGGACAGCAGTTCTGTGCGGGCCCTTTTTGGGGGGGCGCAAACTGGCCCCAATCCCACCGATCGCGGCAAAAACGGGTCGAAAAGGCATGTCATCAGCGACGGAGTTGGCGGTCTTCCACTCCGCTGTTGAGCGTGCGCTTGGAATGGATCGGAGCCGCACCCGGGAAGCCGCAGTGGATCACTTTCATTCCCATGTGATTGTGGACACTCTCCACATATCTCTGGAAGTTGCCCGGTCTTCTACCGCCTGCTGGCGGGACTGACACTTCGCGCATGTTGACTGCGGTGAGTGGGATCAACCGCAAGCGGACAAGCATCCGGCCGGAATGCGGTTGACATATCGAAATTCACTTCGTAAAATAAAGTATAACACAATATGTTTTTGTGTGGACACCTATTCCATGCGCCTCTGGCTCTGTTTCCTCTCCGCGTGTGCATTTCTGCCCCTAGGGTGTGGTTCTTCAGGAGTAAAGCAGCACAGGGTCACCGGGACGGTGACGGTGAACGGCAAGCCGGCCGCGCTAATCCGGGTGCAGTTCCTGCACACCGACCAGTCACTGCCCGGCAACCTGAAGATGCCGGTCGGGATGACGGACGAGACCGGGACATTCCAGCTCTCGACCAGCGGCGACAAGGACGGGGCTGTCGAGGGTGAGTATACGGTCGTGTTCGAGTGGATGTCCGGAAACGACCTCGGGGCGTTCGACAAGCTCGGCGGCAAGTTCGCCGACCCCAAGGCCACCAAGTTCAAGGCGAAGGTCGAGCCGAAGGCGAACACCCTTGCCCCCTTCGAGATCACCATCCCAGAAACCGCCATCATCACCAAGCCGCCGCGAGGCCAGTAACCTGCGGTTCAGTTTTTCACCCTAGAGGATTTGCCTTGTCCCGTTTCGCTCGTCGGTCGGCGTTCACACTGATCGAATTGCTTGTCGTGATCGCCATCATCGCCATCCTCATCGGCTTGCTTGTCCCTGCCGTCCAAAAGGTGCGGGAGGCCGCCGCCCGTATGAAGTGCAGCAACAACCTGAAGCAACTCGGGGTGGCACTTCACAACCATCACGACCAGTTCAACGAGTTCCCCCGAAACAACCCGCTCGTCACCCGACCGAGCGACAACAGAGCATTCGTTGAGCGACCGTGGACGATCACCCTGCTCCCGTACCTAGAGCAGGACAACCTGTTCCGCCAGTGGAACCTAGGCCTTGGTTTCGCCGAGGGGACGAACCGCCCGCTCGTCGCCACCCCGCTGTCGGTGTACAAGTGCCCGTCGTCCACCGGCCAGGCGGTGGAGTCGTTTCTGCCGCCGTCCGCCACCTTCTCGGCCGACTCCACGGCACTGGCCGGCAGCCCGTTCAACGCCTGTCTGGTCGAGTACGCCCCGGTGCTGAGCGTTTCCCGCCCGCCCATGGGGGTGAACGACCCGCGGGACGACGGCCTGCTCCAGCAGACGCGGAAGGTGACGATTGCGAGCGTGACCGACGGGCTGAGCAACACCCTGGCGTTCGGCGAGAACTCGGCCTGGCGGCAGGGCATGATCCGCGGCAACCGCCCGCACCCGACATTCCCGAACAACGCCGCCGCGTTCGGTTTCCTGGGCGGGTGGGTGCGGCTGCTTCCCATTCCCACGGACAACTCCGGGGCGATACTCCGCGGCGGGCCGTGCCTGATCAACTGCACCAACTACGCCGGGGCGAACATGTACAGCTTCCACACCGGCGGCGTTAACATTGGCATGGCCGATGGCAGTGTGCGGTTCCTCAAAGAGTCCGCGAGCATGGATGCGGTCTACCGATTCATGGCCGTCGCGGACGGCCTCACCAACTTGCAAGAGTAACAACCATGTTCCGCCTTTCCATTTTCATGGTCGTGCTGTTCACCGCACCGGTGCTGGCCGGGGTGCGCGAAGACATCGCCGCGCTGAAGAACCCGTCCGCCGATCCGGAGGCGAACCGGGCGGCGTGGGACCGGCTCGTCGCTGCCGGGCCGCCGGCCATGCTCCCGATCCTCCATACATGGCCGGCCGACGACCCGGTCGCGGCCAACTGGCTCCGCACGGCGTTCGACCAGTTCGCCCGGACGCACACCGAGAAGTTGCCGGTTGAAGAACTGCTCGCGTTTGCGGCCGACCCAAAGGCACACGGAAAGGCCCGCCGAGTCGCCCTGTCGGCCGTCGAGCGGACCCGCCCCGGCACCACCGTGAAGTTGCTCCCGGGCTGGCTGAACGACCCCGAGTTCGGCCCGGATGCGGTGGCCGAGCGGATTACCGCCGCGGAAGCTGCCGAGCCGACCGAGGCGACCCGTATCCTCCGGACGATGTTCGCGGCCACGACGGACATAGACCAGGCGCTCGTGGTCGCCAAGAGACTTACGGCCGCAGGCGACAAGCCGGACATGGTGAAACACCTCGGTATGGTCGGCCGGTGGCATGTCGTCGGCCCGTTCCCTGTGTCCCCGGAGGACGGGTTGAAGCAGTCGTTCCCGCCGGAGACCAAATTCGACCTTGCCGCCGAGTATGAGGGCAAGGCCGGCAAGTTGAAGTGGTCTGCCGCCACCTGCGACCCTGCCGAAGGGCGAGTCGATCTGGCGAAGTTCGGCGTCAAGCCGGACGACGGGGCGGTGGCCTATGCGGCAGCGACGGTCATCATGCCTTCGCCGACGAAGGTCGAACTCCGCCTGTCGGCGGTGGACAACATCACGGCGTGGGTCAACGGGAAGAAGGCGGTCGAGCGGGCCAGCGAATACCGCAGCATGTACAGGCCGGACCGCTACCGGGCAGCGGTCGAACTACCGGCCGGGGAATCCGCACTCCTTTTGAAACTCACCAAGACCCGCCCCGAGGAAGTCCGCGGCAGGCCAGGCGCTACCGCCAAGTGGGACTTTCTGGTTCGCCTCGCGGACGACAAGGGCCGCGGCGTCGCATTCACCCAGCCGGAGGGGAAGAAGTGAAGCGGGTCATTCTTCTTGCCCTGTTGCCCGTAATCGCGGCCGCCGACTGGCCGCAGTGGCGCGGGCCGACCGCCGACGGCGTCAGCGCCGAAACCGGCTTCCCGGTCGAATGGGACGGCGTGAAAGGCACGAAAGTCCGCTGGAAGGTGCCGTTGCCGGGAGCCGGGAATGGCAGCCCCGTCGTTCTCGGCGACGACGTTATTGTGACCGCCACGTCCGGTCGCCACCACTCCGAGTTGCATGTCCAGTGCTACGACCGCGCTACCGGAAAGCCGAAATGGCAGACCGACCTAACCGCGACGCCCGCCGACGCCCCGTTCAGCATGTTCCCGCCGGAACGCGGCCACGCCGCGAGTACACCAGTTCTGACAAAGAAAGCGGTCTTCGCCCTGTTCGGCACCGGCGACCTCGTGTGCTTGGACCGGGCCGGGAAGCCGGTCTGGATGCGGTCGCTGACGAAAGAGTACGGGATCATTCGCAACGACTACGGGATTGCCGCGTCGCCAGTGGTCGCGGACGGGCTGGTGTTGGTGCAGGTCGATCACCTCGAAGGGTCGTACCTACTCGCCGCCGACGCAGCGACCGGGAAGACGAAGTGGAAGACGGCCCGCACCGGGGTGTACGACAACTGGGCGACTCCTGTGGTCGTGACGGTCGGCGGGGTGAAGCAGATAGTGTGCCTCGGCACGAAGACGATCGCCGGATATGACCTAGCGACGGGCAAACAGGCGTGGAGTCTGGACGCGTTGGAACGGCTCTGCTCTTGCACGCCCGTCGTCCGGGGCGACAAGCTCTTCGCCGTGTCCGGGCCGTCCGGGGCGAATGTGGCCATCGATCTGGCCGCCCGACCGAGTCCGAAGGTGATGTGGCAATCGAAGAAGAATGGGCCGTTCGTGCCGTCGGCCGTTGTCGTCGATGACCTGTACTTCTTCACCGACGACCAAGGAACCGCGTCTTGCCTGGACCTGAAGACCGGCGCGGAGAAGTGGCGGGAACGGATCGGCAGCGGCCGGATGCGGCCGTCCCCGGTGGCAGCCGGCGGGCATGTGTACTTCACCGCCCTCGACGGTACTACCACCGTAGTGAAGGCGGCGGCCGGGTTCGAGGTGGTGGCCAAGAACCCGCTCGGCGAAGAAGTCGCGGCGTCGGCATCACTAAGCCGTGGATGCGTCTTCCTTCGAGGCGGCAAGCACCTCTGGTGTCTCGGAAAATAGGTCGATTCATGCACACCACGGACTCGGCTCGGTGGCGGGAAGCCCGCCAGTTCGACGCCGACTGTCCGGTGGTCGGCGTCCGCACCGGGGCACCGATCGAGAACGACGGTGTCACCGGCGATCTGGTCGACCGCTTGCCGCCCGGTGCCAAGTGCGTGCAGAACGACGCGGACGCGGCAATCCAGCAGGTGATTGAAATGGACCGGGTCGCGGCGTCGGCCACCTCGCGAAGAGTTTTTGACGGACCGGACCGTGGATCAAACACTCGAAGCTCTCGCGGCGGTCCGGCAGATGCGCAAATAGCCCGCCCGCTTGACAATTCCACTTCCCGACATGGCCATCGACTCGCCCTTCTCCTCGACCGCAAACGACATCGAACCATTTCCGGTATTACGGCGTACTCACATTGTCGGAAGTTTTACTAGGTATTACCATAAATACCAAATGCTACTTTCTTGTTGAGCGTCTAGCCTCGGGCTAGTCGGGAGGCGATTGATGAGGTGCTCCGCTTACGGGCTAGTGTTGGCCCTGTTAACCTTCGGATGTGGGGGGCCGCAGCGGGCCACCATCGAAGGCGTCGTCACTCTCGACGGCAAGCCACTTGCCGACATGGAGGTGCAGTTCATCCCCGAACCGGAGCAAGGTCGCGGGGCGGCCCCAGCTTCGGCGTACACGGACGAGGCCGGGCGCTACCGGATCGAGGCTGTTGGGTCGGGTGGCGTGTGCGTCGGGCCGAACCGGGTTTGCGTCAACGACGCCCGGCTCATGACGCCCGACGGCGGGACCGACCCGAACGACGGCATGCCCGGAGCCATTACCAAGACCGGCGTGCGTCGTTCGCGGGTGCCTCAAATCTATTCCGACGCAAATCAAACTCCACACCGCAACATCACCGTCCGGCCCGGCGTGCAGACGGTGGACTTAGCCCTGAAACTCAAACTCTGATACGCGGAGAGGACACACCGATGAGAAACCGAACGACCCACGCCGGGTTCACGCTGATCGAGTTGCTGGTAGTGATCGCCATCATTGCCATCCTGATCGGCCTGCTCCTCCCAGCCGTCCAGAAGGTGCGTGAGGCGGCAGCCCGGATGCAGAGCCAGAATAACCTGAAGCAACTGGCCCTCGCCTGCCAATCGTTTCACGACGCGAACCAAGGGCTGCCGTTCGCCTCGTTCACGGCGACGCCGAGCAACCCCGCGCAGAACTACAGCACCTGGATCATCCCGATCCTACCGTTCATCGAGCAGGACAATGTCTACCGGGCGTGGTACGCCAACCCGACGGCGGCGGCCCAGTACAACGGGCCGAACGCCCCGGCGGCGGCGGTCATCAAGACCCTGCTCGCCCCGTCCGATGCCCTCGGCACAACGCCGTTCGAGCAGGCCGCCCCAGGCGTGAACCCGAGCTTCCCGAACGGGCGGTATGTCGGCCTGACCAGCTACGGCTGCAACGGCGGAACGGCGGCCCCGCTGGCGTTCGTCACCGACGGAGTGTTCCATTACAACAGCCAGAGCAGCAGCACCCGGCTGACGGACATTACTGACGGCACCAGCACCACGATCCTGATCGGCGAGCGGTACGGATTCGACCGGAATTGGGCGGCCCTCACCCGCACGGCCAATAACAACATGAGGCAGTACTCCGCCTGGGCGGGCGGACCGTTCTTTGCCTGGCGGACAAGCCTTACGGAAATCAATTACCGGCTCCCCGACTCGGTGGCAACCGCCCCACCGCCTCTCAACAGCACGGCCTACTTCGACCTGTACTACCGCCGGCTGTTCGCCTACGGCAGTTCCAGCCCGTCCGGAGCCAGCCTCGCCTTCGCGGACGGCTCGGTCAAGTTCCTGGCGACCGGGACAAACCTGGTCGTCCTCCGCGAACTCAGCACCCGCGCCAGCGGCAACCCCATTCTGGGGGACTACTGATGCGCCACGCGACTTTGAACGCCTGTGTCGCCGTCCTCGCCGTGTTCGGTCTGGCCGGCTCGACCAGGGCCGCGCCGCCGACGCCGGACGTGTTGGCCCTGAAGATGTTGGACAGCGAGGCTCTGTACACCCTGACCGGCGGGCTGAAGCCGATCAGTGAGGGGTTTTGGCAGACCCGCTTCCCCGCTGACCAGGACACTTCACCCGAAGTGGATGCCGTCCGAGCGGCGCTGAAGGAGTTGCCGCTCGGCTCGGACCTCGAAGCGGGCGTGTACGTCTTCGCCACACCGTTCGACGGCAAACGACCGGCAGCCGCGTTCGTGGCGCACAAGCCCAGCCTGCGCGCGCTGGTCGAGCGTCGGATTGACGTGTTCCAGCCGCTCGGTATCCTGTCGGCCATGTCGCCGCAGCGGGTGCTGGAGTTGATCGACCGCGCGCAGCGGTCGGCTCGCTGGCGGGGGTTCGGGCTGGTGTTCGGCTATCCCGAGTACGCGGTCGAGTTCTTCGTGGCCGCCGGCGAGAAGCAGGCCGCGACCGGCAAATTCGTCGAGCGAGACTTCGTGAACCTCCCGACATTCGTCTCAGACCGGGGCCGGTTCGTATACGCCGTCCCAAAGGGCCATATCGAACGAGCTGAGGACCGATATCTGAAGTCGATGACCGCCGAAATCTTCATTCGGTATCGCGCCTGGCGGACCGTCTATCTCGACAACGAGAAGCTTGGAGCGGTCGCCCTCCTCCGATCCTGGCTTACCCCGCCGACGGTCTGGTTGCGTCCCCCGGAGCCGACCGTTGTGCTGCTCCCGGCGCGACCCACACCCCGCATTGTACGCCCGTCTCGACTGAGTTCAGGAGACGCACCCGGCCCGCGTATCCGATGCCGACTATTGTGCCGTTAGCGGTGCGGGCGAAATGAACACCAAACCCCAACCGCAACGTTGAGACGACCCGATGCGACGACTTCTGACATTCCCTGTGTGGCTCGTACTGGTCGGTGTCGTTCTGGCCGGCGCGACGGCCTGTAACAAGTCGTTGGCGGTCGGCCCCGAAACGAATGCCGACGAGGAAAAGGCGAAGATGCCGCGCCCGTTCGCCCGGCTGTTCGTGCAGGACTTGGAGATGTGTTCGCTCCGCTGCGCCGACCTGAGGGTGGGCGAGAAGGACGAGTTCACTGTCGGGTCGTTCGCCACCGTCGAGGGGTTCAAGAAGCTCGACCCGGCCAAGCAGAAGTTCGCCCCGGTCGCGGCCGCTGCCGAGAAGCCCACGCAGTTGATCGGTTACACGGAGGGTCGCAACGACCTTGAGGGCGGGCAGTTCGTCAACTGGATCACCAACCGCGCGTGCCTGGTCGGGGCCGACGGCTGAGGGCGCAAGGTGCTGGCCGAGGAACTGACGAAGAAGGCGCACACGAGGACGCAGTTCGCCGGGTGGTCGCCCGATGGCAAGAAGGCCGTCGTCCCGAGTCTGTGGGAAAGCCCGGAGAACGCCGCGTGGGAACGGAAGCACAGGACGTTCCGCATGACCGAAGGCTGGCTGGTCGATTCCTGTCTCCTCGACCTCGCAACGGGCAAGCTCACGAATCTCACGGCGGTGGATCGCGTCAGCATCTACAACACCGGCCTGTTCTATCTACCAGATGGCAAGGGCTTCGGGTTCACCCCGCTCATCAAGGGTGTCTCGAAACCATTCGTGATGGACTTCGACGGCAAGAACAAGCGCGATGTTTCCGGCGCCGGCGGCGGGTTCGCCTACGGTTACTCGGCGTCGCCGGACGGCAAGCGAATCAGCTACCACGAGAACTACCAGATCTACATCTCGAATGCTGACGGCAGAGACAAGCGAAAGGTCGAGACGAGGAACACCCGTTCAACTTCGTGCCGAAGTGGTCCCCCGACGGTGAGTGGCTGCTGTTCGTCTCAGGTGAGCACTACAACTGCCACCCGCACATCGTGAAGAAGGACGGCACCGGGCTAAAGAAACTCGCGGACCGCGGCGGGTATCTCGGCGTGGTCGAGCGGCTCAAGCACCCCGACTTCCACAGCGAGAGCAGCGATGTCCCGGTGTGGTCCGCGGACGGTCGCCACGTGTTCTACACGGCGAAGGTGGGAGAGAGCATCGAACTGATGCGCGTCGATCTCGGGGGCAAGACGACGCAAATGACGAAGTCGAAGCCGGGGAAGCGCCACTACCACCCGGCCGCCTCCCCGGACGGCAAATGGCTGCTGTTCGGCTCGGATCGGGGCGGCACGATGCAACCGAATGCCGCGTCCATCGACGGCAAGCAAAGCTGGCCAATCACGAATGTCCCTGATGTGTCGTGTGCGATGCACGGGAACTGGCAACCGGAGACAACGAGGGGCGAACGCTGAGGAACCGGCGTCCGATCACGGGACTTCACACCCGAAAGGGACTCGCATGCCCTCCACCCTCAGCCACTCGACGCAGCCTCCATTCTGACGGTGGCAATCCAGTCAATTCATAGTCGGTAGCAAATCACACTCCTTCACGCCCCGGGCTTTTTCCGGGGCGATTCTCTTTGCAAAAAATTTTCCGACCTGTTTGCAATTCATCACAACCCGACCTAGGGTCTTGTGCCCACATCCAAGGCCGGAGTCGGTACATGATCACAAGGCGCGGAATGATCGGCGGGGCCGCGACGGCCATGGCGTCGGCACGGCGATTGAAAGCGGCCAACGCGCCCTTGGATATCGTCGTCATTGGCGGGGGCATCGCGGGAGCGGCCGCCGCTTCACAACTCTCAGCCCAAGGGCACCAGGTGGTGATGCTGGAAGCCAGGTCCCGCCTGGGAGGCAGAATCAATACCGACCGCTCCTTTGCCATGCCCATCGATCTGGGCGCCTCATGGATTCATGGCCCTTCACAAGCCAATCCGCTGGTGGCGTTAGCTGCGAAGGCGGGCCTCACCACGGCGGTCACACCGGACGACCTCGTTCAAGTTTATGCCGCAACGGGCGCGCCACTTCCCTATTCCGTTGTGGATCCCAAGGAGGCCACCTACGACAGGCTCACCAACAGGGCCCGGTCGACAGCGGCGCGGACCGGCCGCGACATGTCGTTCCAACAAGCCATGACGGCCCAGCAGGGCACCCTTTTCAACGACCCTGTGATGCGATATTTCGGTGCCGCTTGGACTGAATTCGACACCGGAGCCCCCCTGGACCAACTTTCCGCCCTTCAGGGCATGGAAGATGAGGAGTTTGGCGGCAGCGATGTCATTGTCACCAACGGTTACGACCGACTGTTTCAGCCATTGGTGAACGGATACGAGATCCGCATGGGCTCCCCCGTAAAAGCCATCAGCCAAACAGAGAGTGATATCACGGTGGAATACCCAGGTGGCACCATCACCGCGGATGCCGCGGTCCTCACCGCGCCGTTGGGAGTCCTGAAGGCCGGATCGATCCAGTTTTCCCCGGGACTCGCCTCCACCAAGCTGGCCGCCATCAACCGGGTCGGATTCGGCACCGTGAACAAGGTTGTTCTGGAATTCACCCGGGCCACCTGGCCCGCCGGGATGCAGTATTTCGGTTTTTGCAGGGCCGTTGGCGCGGCCGGACGCGCCTGCTATGCCATGAATGTCAAGAGGCTTAGAGCGCACTTCAAATATCTGGGTTGCCATATCCACAGTGCCTTAAGTAATTGGCGCATTCAGCGGGTCGGAATTTGAGGATGAGTCGGCCGATGGAATTCCAAAGATCGGGTATAGATCTGAGAGCGGCGGTCCTGATCATCGACTTGAACTTGGAGAAGG
>VGXS01000023.1 GCA_016873225.1 Planctomycetota bacterium
CGCTTCGCGACTCAAATCCGCATATCCAAACATTACGGAGGATTGATGCGGCGGTTTGCCAGCGTTCTGGTTGGCCCGCAATGGCTTCATCATCGGCAATCCACCCATCAAGATGGCGACGAATCGACAAAAAGAACCGCGCGAATGTCCACCGCTTAAATCATTGTTTGATGATTCATGCATGACGGTCGCAAAATGATTTCAAATCATGAGTGAAACTCCCAATGAACTACCCGATGCCCGGGACGCGGGCAAGAACATTCGCCTAGTGAATATTGGGAAAAGCTGCTGGTTGACCTGGCCCCGGCCGTGTGTCAGGCTTGATCCAGTTCCCGCAAGCGCGCCTGCCTCGTAAGGGGCCCTCCCATGCGACACCCAATGAATTGCCGCGGCCCGGTGGGTCTCAATCGCCGCAACATGCTCCAAATCGGGGCTATCGGCGCGCTGAACCTGTCGCTTCCGCAACTGCTCGCCGCGAATCGCGGTTCGCGTACCGAGGCCACGGCGGACTCGTGCATCCTTGTGTTCCTTAATGGCGGCCCCAGCCACCTCGACATGTGGGACATGAAGCCGAATCTGCCGCAGGAAATGCGCAGCGAGTTCAAGCCGATTTCCACGAGCGTGACTGGCCTTCAGGTTTGCGAACACCTGCCCCGACTCGCGCGCCAAATGAGCCGCTGCACCCTTGTGCGCTCCGTTCACCACCACGAAGTGGCGCACGCGCCGGCGGTGTACACCGCGCTCACCGGCGTGCCGAGCGGGGTGAAGGCCGGCCTGCTCGGGGCGAAGCCGACCGATCATCCCTCAGTCGGTTCGGCACTGGCGCGGTACCGCCCCCCCAGCGCCCATGTGCCTCCCTATGTGCTGCTGCCTTATCTCACGCTCGAGGGGGCGGGAGGGCCGCCGCAACCCGGCTACCTCGGGGGTTGGCTTGGCAAGTCGCACGATCCATTTCTGGTGCTGAAGGGCGGGCCGCAGCCGGACAGCTTCAACATGCCCGCGCTCTCCCACGGCCCGGACATGACCACCGCCCGCGCGAATTCCCGCAACGAGTTGCTCAGCGCCGTGAACGGCACCAGCCTTGCGGTGCGCACCGCTGACTCCGCCGATTTGGAGCGCCTGCAGGGGCGCGCGTGCGACCTGCTCACCTCGACCGCGACCCGCCGCGCCTTCCGCATCGAGGACGAACCGACCCGCGTGCGTGACGCCTATGGACGCAACATCTACGGCCAGAGCCTGCTGCTGTCGCGGCGGCTCGTGGAAGCCGGGACCCGTCTGGCGTGCGTGTCGTGGGCGCCGGACGCGAACTCGACCTGGGACACCCACGGCGGCAACTTTGCCAAGCTGAAGAATGTGCTGTTGCCACAATTTGACCTGGGTTTTTCGCAGTTGCTTACCGACCTTGCCGACCGCGGCCTGCTCGAGCGCACGCTCGTGGTGGCGATGGGCGAGATCGGCCGCACGCCGAAGATCAATGCCGGCGCGGGCCGCGACCATTGGGAGTTCTGTTACTCGGTTTTGTACGCCGGCGGCGGCACGAAGGGCGGGTTCGTGTTTGGCTCGAGCGACAAGCACGGCGCGTACCCGAGCATGAACCCGGTGACCGCGGGTGATGTGATCGCGACCATCTACCGCGCCCTGGGCCTGAGCCCCGACCTGGAACTGCGTGACCGCCTCGACCGCCCTGTGCCACTGGTGCCGAACTCGACACCCATCGCTGAGGTGTTCGCATAGGGGCCGACCGCAGTTCCACCCGATCAAGTCGGGGCCGGTCATGGCATCCGTGGCTTTTCAATTGGATTGCCTCAAAGGTTTTCAACGCGGGAAAGCAAGATCGCGTGCTTCAAACAACCAAAGCTTTCATTTGATTTAAGGTGTGGTACATTTCATTCGGTTCTAAACCTTTGCATGATGAAACAAGGGGATGTCCATGAATCGTCTGCTTTGCCTGTCCCTCGGGCTTGTTTTGGCCTTCGGCGTGTCCGCCGAGGAGCCCAAGAAGGCGCCCGCGAAAAAAGACCAGCCCAAGCCGGCTGCCAAGATGCTTGAACCCGGTAACCAGGCGCCCGCATTCACGATCAAGGATGCGAATGGCACGGAAATCAACTTGGCCGACCTCACCGCCAAGGGGCCTGTGCTGGTGCGCCTCACCTGTGGCTGCTCCGGCTGCGACAAGGAACTGGCTTACTTCCAGGCCCTGCACGAGTCGTACAAGAACAACGGCCTGATCTCGCTGGCCGTGTTCAAGGAACCCGATGCCAAGGTTGCCGCGTATGTCAAGCAGAAGAAACTCGACATGCTTTACGCCGTGGACACCAAGGGTGACAGTTGGAAGACCTTCCAGACGACGACCATGCCGACCAACTTCCTGATCGACAAGGGCGGGAAAATCATCGCCGTGGCGGCCGGCTGCGATCCTAGCGGCCTGATCGCCAAGAAGCTTTCGACCAAGGTCGCCCAGACCGTTTCCACCAACCCCGTGGATGTGAAGGCCAAGGTCGATTCCGAGAAGAACGCCAAGTAATCCGTTCTTTCTTTCGGATTCACATCGGCAGCGTGGCGCCAATGGCCACGCTGCCCTTTTCATTGGTTTTTTGTGTTGACGGCTCAATTCCGAAACTGATTTTGAAGTCGGGTGGAGCGAGGCTTGCCCAAGCCGATTCCATGTTCGGTGTTCCGTTTCACGAGCTTGGGGATGATCCTGCTTTGCCTGAAACGCGCCCCACTCACTCCGCCTTCGGTTCCGTTCGCCATTCTTTTATACATTATAGCAGTCTTCAAATGGGTGAGTTGAATTGTTGACGGTGACAGAACAAACACAAATGTGCGTTGAGTAAAACCAATAGAGCCCCGAACGCTGTCGAAGGCGGAATGAGCGGGTTTGGATCAGGAATCGACCCGCTCACTCCGGCGCTACGCGCCTGCGTTCGGGGCTCTTTTGTTTCTGCTATGGCTCTTGGTGTTGTTCCTTGATCGACTCGCCCCTTACTTCGCTGGGGGCTCCTAAGCATCGGCAGCCTTTGTCTGGCCTTCATATGGAGATCCGTTCATCGCCTAGGAGAAAGGCCCTCGCAGGCGTTCAACAATCTCCTGCCAGTTCAGAGGCCGCTCGCGGCGATCGAGGCTTGAAGGGTATGAAAGGGCTAACAGGATGGTGGCGGGTACTGGGGTCTTGAGCAGATCAATCATTTGAAGTCTGCTCTAGGGGCCTGTTTATTTCCATTTACCAAATGGAAGCCTGCTCGCGACCTGTTGTCGAGTCCCTGAATCACCGTGGCATTTCAGCCATGGGATTCACCATGGCGTCATGCGCGCAACTTCCAAGGAAATGATGCTTGAAGATCAATTTGGACGATCCTTGGCGTGAAAAAGTCCGGCTCCCAGGTCGGCACCCATAGTCCCCGGGATCAGATGGAGATATTGTTTTTTGGCTTGGTCGAGGTCGATCATGACCGGTTTATCAGTCACCGTGACTTCGGCGAACTTCAGGAAGGCGGGATCCGTCTCCTTGAAGTTCAACAATGGACCCGCACCGGTCCCGGCCTGGTGCTTGTTTCTGGAAAAGAGCGATTTTGTCACATTGAACGCCGGCCGCTCACCGCCCTCGATGATCCAACCATAAAGGCTGTCCGCAATGACATTATTGTGGAACTCAAAATCATCACCCGGGCTCATTGTCCAGATTCCACAGCCATAAGCGCCATGGACCAGGCAATTCCGCATGCCGCATCCCTTGCTTCGGCCCCGGTCGGCGGACCAGTAAACGACTTCATTTTGCACCCGTAGAAAACACAGTGATCAAGCACGATGCCATGCCCGTTGGCAAGGACTGGCAGGTGATTCGGCGCCGCGTGCTCATCGCCCAGGAAGAGGCACTGGGTAACCAGCAGGTCATCGAGATCGCGACCCTCCCTCACGATGGGATAGTTGCGCCGGACCGCTCCCGGTTTAGGGTGTTCGTGGACCGGACTTCCCAGGATTCTCAGCCCTTGAATCGTGACATGGCTGGTTTCGATCTGAATTCCGTACGACACGCCATCGAACGGATCCGGCCGACCCATCCATGTTTTCGACAGGGGCATGGTCGAGATGAGAACCGGCATGCGGGCGGGATTCCATTCCGGATCGTTGGGGAGCGCCTCGGCGCGAATGATGAGACGAATGTCTTTCGTGTACTTTCGCAGGGGCTTGAAGACCGCCGTCTTGTCGATCGCATGGACTCCCTCGGATAGAACCACCGTGGTGGGGCCCTTCCCCTTGGATTCGGTCACGCGCTTGGCGGCCTCGCCAAGCGTTTTTAATGGTTTTTCTTTGGTGCCGTTGTTGGTGTCGCTGCCCGTTTCAGGATTGACATAAAAGGTCTCCGTGGCCAAGGGTTCCTCGCCCGCGGAAGCATGGCAACAGTAAACGAGAAATGCGGCTAACACCCCAACGCTTCGGATCATTGTTCGATGGATCTTCATTGTTGACATCCCCATTAGCATGAAATAATTTATAGGTAAAAAATATCTTTTACTTGTCGTGCATTCTGATTATTGGGGTGCAAGGTTGGGCCTTTTGGAGGGGTTAGCGATTGTAATTTCATTTGCGAGGTGATCTCCTAAAGTCCGATGGGGATCGTCCCGGGTGGATTTAGGGAATCCAGCAAAACCTTGTCAAGCGGTTTAATCCGAACATCATACAGCCAATTGTCAGGAAAGCCTGATGGGTGTCAGTCTGCTTCCCGCAGCGAACCTTGAGGCGCCGTTGCTGGAACGACCAGGCGGAGACCCTCTCGATTTTGGAGTGATGCTTGTCCCGGGCGATTTCCGTGAATGAGTCGATGAGGTTGAGCCATGATTCGGCCATCAAACAACAGATCGGGGCCCAACTGATACCCTCGCTGAAAAAATCCCCCGACCTTGTGCCCCGCGAGGCCGACGCGTTTTGGGCCGTTCTCTCTTGCCCGGCTCGCCAAGGGGAAGGGGAGTTGTCCAGGGCATACCTTGGGAGCCGCAAGGATCGGCCCGATGTCGCTTTGCAGCGAATGGTTTGGCTGTTGCCCAACAGACCGGAATGCCGGTTTAAACCCATATTTTCATAAGGCCGGTCTCATTCATGCTTCCGCGCGCACGGCCTGCCGGCAACACGCATGATTCCTGTTCCTTGGCACCCGAATTCCAGTTTTTGAAGGGCATGGTAGAGTGTTGAGTCGATGTTCCCGCGTCCGTGACAAGGTTTCCAAATAACCAACCGTTGCACCAGGGGGTGATCGCATGAAGTTGACCCGCCGGAAGGTTTTGAAAGCCAACGGGGCCGTCCTTTCGCTCCCCCTGTTCCACTCGCTGGCCCGTTCCGCGCAAGACAAGTTGCAGGCCAAGCCGAGCCAGAAACTGGCGATCCTCTACATTCCCAACGGGATCGTGCGCCGCTGCTTCTTCCCCGGCGAGGAGAATGCCGAACTTCCCGGATTCATCGGGAATTTTGACGCCGACAAAACCAAGAACCAGCGCCGGTTCAAGCAGGATCCGGGAATCTATCCGCTGCAGTTGAGCCAATCGATGCGGCCTCTGGCCGACCATGCCTCCGACATCACGCTGATCACCGGGCTCGACCGTTCCTACAAGAACGGCCAGGATGTGCACGCCCAGGGCGCCTCATGCTACCTGACCAGCCTGTCGCCGGAGCAGGCGGCCGCCAGGGGAGTCCGGCATCCCAACGGGCGGACCCTCGACCAGGTGATCGGCGATGTCGTGGGCCGATCGACGGCGTTCAACACGCTGGAGATCAGTTGCAACGGATTCACGACACCCAAGGAACCCATCGAGTTCGACAACATCTCGTGGTACGGGCCGAACAAGATGGCTCCCTCCATCAAGGATCCAAAAAAGCTGTACGACCGTCTGTTCCTGCGCGACGGGCTTGGATCCCACTTGTCGGATGTCACCGACCTCGTCTTGGCCGATGCCAATTCCCTGTCCCGGAAACTCGGCCGTGACGACAAGGAGACCATGGCGCAGTTCATGCACATGATCCGCGACATCGAGCTGAGGATCCGCAAGCTCGACAAGCTGTTGGCCAATGCCGACATCAGGATACCGAAGAACGAAGTGCTTCCCCGCGGGGAATACATCAGGCTCCAGGCCGACTTGATGCTCCTGGCGTTCCAGATGGGGATCACGAATGTCTGCACCTTCATGATCGGGCCCGAGCGCTGGGACGCGACGCTCATGTACGAGGGCGTGTTCGACAAGCCCGTTCAGCACCACAGCATGACGCACAACCAGAAGGGGGAGGGCTACAAGGAGGTCCAGAAGATCGACCTGTTCCACATTCGCCAATACGCCTATGTGCTTTCCCGGATGAAGGCGATCAGGGAGGCGGATGGAACCAGCCTGCTCGACAATTCGATCGTCGCCTACGGAGCGGGCCTTGGTGATGGCGCGACGCACCAGTACTACGACTTGCCGATGATCGTCGCGGGCAAGGGTGGCGGGAAGATTCGGCAGGGCCGCCACCTGAAGTGCCCGAGCGGCACGCTGAACTCGAACCTGTGGCTGACTTTCGCCCGGATCATGGGCCTGGAACTGAAGCAATTCGCCGACAGCACCGGGGAGATTTCCGACCTGACGGCTTGACCCATCCCGTCCCACATCAGGATCACCCCGTCATGACCACCGTGCTGAGAATCATGTTGGCGCTCCGCCTAGCCGGGAGCGCCGCGCCAGCCATGGCCGAAGACGAGGCCGCGGCGCCGCTGGCGCTGCTGAAGGCCCATTGCGGAAAGTGCCACGGCGAAACCAAGCCCAAGGCCGCGTTCCAGGTGCTCCGTTCCGTTTCCAATGGAAGCCCGTCCGACAGGGCCAGGCAGTTCGAACGGATCCTCGCCGCCATCGAATCCAACGACATGCCGCCCGAGGGCGAACCGCGATTCACGGGCCAGCAGCGGGAAGGATTGCTGAAGTGGCTCAAGGAATCGATGAGGGAGGCTTCCGCCCCGGAAAAGCAGGCCCCGGCGCGGCTGCACCGTTTGACCCGGCCGCAGTACAACTATGCCGTGCGCGATCTCTTCCGGCTCAACCGCGATGTGTTCGAGTTGCCTGAGAAACTCATGACCCGACGGGACCGCCATGTTCCATCGGCCACGGGAAAGATGCCCGAGCGGGTCCGCGTGGCGTCGCTCGCCCTGAACCCCGAACCGGGCCTGGCCGGCGTGAGGCCGTTCCCCAAGGATTTGCGCGCCGAGCACGGCTTCGACAACCAGGCGAACAAGCTGACCTTGTCGCCGCTGCTTCTGGACTCGTTCCTGAGGCTTGGCGTGTCGATCATCGAAAGTCCCGACTTCAACGCCAACACCGTGGGAATCTGGAAGGATTTCTTCCAGGAGCCTCCGGCGAACGAGGACCGTCGCTCCGCGATCACCGCTCGCCTGAAGCCTTTCCTGCGAATCGCCTTTCGCGGGCCCGTCGAGGACGAGGTCTTGCGGCGATATGCCTCCCACGCCGAATCCAGGATGGCGCGGGGCGCCTCATTCACGGAAAGCATGAAAAAAGTGGCTTCCGCCGTCCTGTGCTCCCCGATGTTCCTGTTCCGGTCATCGAGCGCCGACGGATCGGATCGCCAATTCGAACTGGCTTCCCGGCTGTCGTTCTTCCTGTGGTCGAGCCTTCCCGACGCCGAACTGCTCGACATGGCGGAAAGGGGAGGTTTCGCCGATCGCGCCATGGTCCGCCGCGCCATCGACCGGATGTTGAAGGATCCGAAGGTTGAACGGTTCCTCGACAGTTTCCCGACGCAGTGGCTGCAACTGGAGAACGCCCTGGGAGCGACTCCCGACCCGGGGAAAAGCCCGTATTTCAATGTGGACGAGGGTTATCCGGCAAGCCTCGCCATGATATTGGAGCCGCTGCTGATGTTCGACGCGGCCTTCATTGAAAACCGCCCGATCGCCGAGCTGGTCTCGCCGCCGTTTTCATACCGCAACGCGTTTCTCCAGGACTGGTATGGCGCGACCCTTGCACCGGTGGTTCCATCCCCGGCGGAGGTGGCCGGGAAAAACAAGTTGAATGACGCGAAAAGGAATGAGCTGCAAGCGCGCATCGAGGAAGCGCGCGCCGCCATCGCCGCCATCGTGGAACCGGCGAGGGCCAGGCTCCTTGCCGAACGCGGGAGGGAAAAACCCGTGGGCCCGAAGCCCTACGCCTCGTGGGATTTCAACGGAGACCTCAAGGATACCATCCATGGCCTCGACCTGAAGGCCGTTGGAGCGGTGAGGCAAGCGGCGGGCGAGGTGATACTGGGGCCGGGTTACCTGCAAAGCGGACCGCTGCCGATCGACCTCAAGGCGAAATCCCTGGAAGTCTGGTGCGAACTCCCCGACATCAACCAGCGTGGCGGCGGCGTGATGACGATCCAGGGGCCCGGCGGCGATTTCGACTCCATCGTCCTGGGCGAACGGAAGCCGGGCCACTGGATCTCGGGCAGCAACAATTTCGCCCGCACCGAGGATTTCGCCGGCTCAGCGCCGGAATCGAAACCTGGGCTCAAGCTGCATCTTGTCATGGTCTACGAGGAAGACGGGACCACGCGCCTGTATCGCAATGGTTCGCCCTACGGCAAGCCGTTCCGCAAGGGAAAAATCGTGTTTCCCAAAGACAGGTCCTTCGTCCTTTTGGGGCTCAGGCACCTGCCTCCCGGAGGCAACAAGCACCTTTCGGTGCGGATCGACAAGGCCAGGCTTTATGACCGCGCCTTGAGCGCGACGGAAGTCTCCAGCGCGGCGGCGGAGGGGGGCTTTGACCTTTCCGAGGAGGTGCTGGCCGGGAATGTGTCGCCCGGCGACCTTGCCCGCTTTCGCGAACTCAGGAAAACCGTTGCCCGTGACAGGGAGGCGCTCGACCAACTGCCCGCGCGCATCGATTTCCAGAAGGCCAGGCTTGAGGCCGTCAAGGCGTTCGAGGACAACCTTAGGGGCAAACTGCACTCCCAGGAATTCCAAAGGGTGCCGCTGACCTCGCCGCGTGACGGCGGAGTCATCACGAACGCCGCGGTGTTGAGCATGACATCAGGGCCGCTGCGAACGCAGCCGATCGCGCGGGGGTCGTGGATTCTCGAGGTCATCTTCAACGACCCGCCCCCTCCACCGCCCAACGATGTTCCTCCCCTCAAGGAAAACAATAATCCCAACCTCACGATCAGGGAGCAGTTCGCCGCCCATCGCGAGAACGCATCCTGCGCCGGGTGCCACTCGAAGATCGATCCCTTGGGATTTGCCCTTGAAAACTTCGACATCACCGGTCGTTGGCGGGAGAAATACGAGAACGGCCGCCCCATTGACGCCTCGGGGACGCTATGGCCCCAACATTCGTTCAATGGCGCGAACGACTTCAAGGCCGCGATCGTGAAGGAAAAAGGCCGATTCGCCAGGGCATTCGCCAAACACCTGCTGCGCTATGCCCTATCCAGGGAACTGGTGCCGGCCGACGCCTTCACAGTCGATGAAATCATCGGGGATACCCAGGGTGGTGAATACAAGCTCCAAACCCTCATCCGCGAAGTGGCGTTCCATGCGGCTGGCGGGGCATCAGGGGCGCGGGACGGTAAGCCGAAACAATAAGCCTTGGCATTGTTCCCGTTGGCGCCCTGAAGGATTGGTTCAACGGCCGACGGGCCCAATGGCTTCGGTCGCCATCATTCCGCCTCTCCTGCCAAAAGCGCGCCTCAAGTTCAAAGGCCGCCGAAGTTGAGCCTTCGTTGTCAAGGGTTTGGTTTGGTTTGACGATCAGCTTTACAGGTGCCGGCGGGCAAGTTGAAATGAATCCAAGGCTTCATTGTTGATATTCCCGCCAGGCTGGCCCCGCACGCCATGGAACCTTGTGGGTGGATTCGGGTCCTTGGAGTTGGCCATGCGCAGCGCGTGTTTCAAGGTCGTCGCGATGCTGGCCTGCCTGCCCGCGCGCGCCCCGATGCTCCCTGCCGGCGAACCGATACCGTTTACCAAGGTGGCCCAGCTTCTGAAGCAGCACTGCGCCAAGTGCCATGACTCGGCGATTGGCAAGCCCAAGGGCGAGTTGAAGATCGACAAGTTGGACGCGGACCTTGTCCGGGGCAAGGATGGCGACCATTGGCAGGAGGTTCTCAATCGTCTCAATTTCGGTGACATGCCGCCCAAGGATGAACCGCAACTGGCCAAGGTGGACCGCGATCTTATCGCCGGCTGGATCATTCAGGAGATGAGGCGCGCTGCCCTGACCAGAAACCAGGCGACGAACTTTCGCAGGCTCACCCGTCGTGAATATGAGCGGACGATGCAGGACCTTCTCGGCATCGGCATCGAGTTCGGCAAACGGTTGCCCGAGGATGGCCGGTCGAAGGAAGGCTTCCGAAACGACGGCGACGCGCTTCGCATGTCGCCGCTTCAATACGAGATGTACCTCCAGATCGCCGATGAGGCGCTTTCCGAGGCGATCGTTTCGGGGCCGGCACCCGAGGTTCACCGCTACCGTCTTGAGGCGCGCAAGCCTCCCGTCGTGCTGCCCAAGCCGGACAACCGCCCGGGTGAAAGCTACGACTACCGCGGAAAAGGAAAGACATTCTCCATTGGTGACGATTGCCAATTCGGGAAGACCGTGCTGACCCAGCAGCCGGTGGGAGTTCTGTTGCCGTCGGCTCCGCAGTCATTCGGGGAAGCGGCGCTGAAGCGGCCCGACTTCCGGTACGGCTTCCGCCTTCACCACCCCTTCCGGCGCGGGGAGATGCTGGTCCGCGTGCGGGCCTCCAAGTTCGTCGGCGAATCCGGAAAGGAAAGCGCGGCACCGCCGCAGTTGGCCGTGGGAATCGGTTGCACCAACCTGCATGGCATTGAAATCCGCGCCATCGCCGACCCGATCATCGTCAACCATCAGGAATCGCGCACTTATGAATTCCGTGCCCGGCTGGAGAACTTTCCCCTGCCCAATCCGGGTTCTTTCCGAAACGAGAATTGCAGCATCCTGTATGCGTGGAACCCGGCCACCCAAGCCGCCCAGGACCCGAATCCACCCAGGCTCAAGATCGAGTGGATGGAACTGGAAAGCCCCTACTTGGAACAATGGCCGCCCGCCTCGCATGCCGGAATCCTCTTCCCCAACAATGCCGGGCTTGCCAAGGAGGAATACGCCAGGGAGGTTATCAGGAGATTTGCCACCCGCGCCTACCGGGGACCGGTCGACAAGGCTGAACTCGACCGCCTGATTTCGTTCTGGTTGAAAAACCGGGGTGAAAGCGAAGCGCCGGAGGCCGGCATCCGCGAGGCCCTGAGCCTCGTGCTAACCTCATCGCGTTTTCTCGCCCTTCCCGCGGTGCGCGCGGAAAATGCCTCCAAGGAGAGGCTCACCAACCATGAACTGGCATCCAGGCTTTCCTATTTCCTATGGAGCACGATGCCGGATGACGCCCTCATGGAACTGGCCGAGGGCGGAAAGCTTCGCGACCCCGGGGTGCTGTCCGCACAAGTCCGAAGGATGCTCAAGGATCCCAAGTCGTGGCAGTTTATCGAGCAGTTCACCGAGCAATGGCTCGAACTCGACCGGCTTCAGCGGGTGAATGTGAACAAGGGAAAGTATCCCGGATTCAATGAGTCCCTGGCGGCGGCCATGAGGCAGGAAACGGCTTACTTCTTCGCCCACATTCTCAGGGAAAACCTTGGCATCCCGCACTTTCTGGATGCCGATTTCACCTTTGTGAACGAGGCGCTTGCCAGGCATTACGGCATTTCCGAAGTGACCGGGCCGGAATTCCGCCTTGTCAAGCTTGACGCCTCGCACAAGCGTGGCGGCCTTCTGACTCAGGCCAGCGTGCTCACCGGAAACTCGGACGGCCTCGACGGGCATCCCATCAAGCGCGGAATGTGGCTCCTCAAGAACCTGTTGGATGATCCGCCGCCTCCCCCTCCCCCCGCCGTTCCGGAACTGGACCGCGCCAACGACCCGAAGCTCAAGGGACTGACGATCAAGCAGGCCCTGGCCCTGCACCGGTCGAACGCCTCCTGCTCGGGATGCCACGCGAAGATCGACCCTTGGGGAATCGCCTTCGAGGAGTACGACGCCATCGGAAATGTCCGCAAGCCAAAGGCACCCCAGTCGATCGACTGGATTGCCGAACTTCCCACCGGGGTATCCGTCAACGGCATGGCGGAGTTGAAGAAGGAATTGCTTCGCACCCGCGGCGACGACTTGCGCCGGGCGGTGCTGCGCAAGGTGGCGGCCTACGCCCTGGGAAGGTCCTTGACGCTGACCGACATGGAAGCCATGGACGCGCTCGTTCCCGAATTGAAAAAACGCAACGACGGCCTGATGTCGCTGGTGGAACTGGTGGTGATGAGCGAGGCGTTCCAGAAAAAGTGATATATTCTCGTCAGCGATCCGTGCCAAACCATGAGAGGATTCGACCATGCCCCAACCCTCCTGGCACCTCAACCGGCGAACCATTCTTCGCGGCAGCGGCGTGGCCCTTGCCCTTCCCTGGCTTGAGGCCATGGCTCCCGCGGCACCGGCCTCCCCCAAGCCGAAGCGGTTCTGCGCCTTCTTTTTCGGCAACGGAGTCTCGCTGACGAAGCCCACCGACCCCACCAGCGATTGGAACTGGTTTCCCAGAACCGATGGGGCCGACTACAAGTTCACGAAATCCCTTGAAACACTGTCCGGGCACCGCGGCGACCTGACGATTTTCGGACAGCTTTCGCATCCCAGCAGCCGCCAACTCGTCGGCCACAACACGGGCGATGTTTGGCTCAGCGGAGCCGACATCCGCCAGAACCTGAACAATTCCATTTCCATCGACCAGTTCATCGCCCGCGACTACGGCCAGCACACGCGCATTCCCTCGCTGGTGCTGTCGAGCCATGGCGGCACCGGCATGAAAAGCCGGGCGACAACGATCTCCTTCGATCAGCAGGGCCGGGCCATCCCGGCCGAGTCGAACCCGAGGAGCATCTTCGAGCGTCTTTTTGAAAAGCCCGCCGATGGCGACCGCGTGACCCGCGAACGCGCCCTGGCGTCGGGACGCAAGAGGGTCGACTTCCTGTTGGAGGACGCCCGCGCTCTGCGTGGCCAGCTTGGCCGGCCCGACCAGCAGCGCCTCGACGAGTTCCTCTCATCCCTGGGCGAGGTGGAAAGCCGCCTCGCGCGCGCCCAGACATGGCTCGGCAAGGCGATGCCGAATGTCGATCGATCAAGGATCAACCTCGAGGTGTCGCAGAAGGGCCCGACCGAGTACATCCGCACCATGATGGACTTGATTGTTCTGGCCTTCGAGACCGACACGACCCGCGTCGCCACCTACCAGATCTCGTCGGAGGATGGCCATGGCATCTGCGACCGCTTCCCCGGCATCCTCAAGATTGGCACCGGCAAGCATGGCGGGCACCACGGGCTGAGCCATTCCAACCCATCGAAGGATTCAAGCTGGGGCGAATACGATCGCTACCTGGCGGAACAGTTCGCCTATTTCCTGAACCGGTTGTCAGCCATCCGCGAGGGCGAGACCCGCGTCCTCGACCGCACGCTGGCCCTGTTCGGCAGCGGGACCAGCAGCACGCACCACGCCCGCAACTATCCGATCGTTCTGGCCGGGGGCAAGGACCTCGGCTTCCGGCATGGGCGGTACATCAAGGCCCGCGAGGAAAGGCCGCTTGGCGACCTGTTCGTGACCATGCTCCAGCGGCTTGACTTCCCCGTCCGCAAGTTCGCCGAGAACAGCGGCGAGTTCGGCGAGGTTGTGGCCTGACCGCGCCGCGCGCGGGAAGTTCGCCATCCCCGGCATGACCGCTGGCACCACAAGCCATCGGCCGATTTCCCGATGATGACCGCGTCGTTTTGTATCCTGATGATTTCACCCCCGTTTCTTCTTGTCCGATCCGGCCAGGAGGTTACATTCATTTCACCTCCCCCGACCTGACCCGGAGCACCACCGTGAACCATCCCCTCGAACCGCTTTCCGCGGGCGAGATCACCCATGCCGTGGACTTGCTCAAGCAGGCTGGCAAGGTCACCCCAACCACTCGTTTCGTATCCGTGAGCCTCAAGGAACCTCCCAAGGCCGATGTCCATGGTTGGGACGGCGCCAAGGCCCTTCCCAGGCGGGCCTTCGCCGTGCTGTTCGACAACGCCACCAACACGGCCCATGAGTCGGTGATTCACCTGACCGATAACCGGCTTCACTCATTCCGGTCATTGACCGGCGTGCAGCCCACCATGACGGTCGACGAGCAGGTCGAATGCGAACAGGCGGTGCTGCGGAGTCCGCTGTTCCGTGAGGCCTTGCGCCGCCACGCCGGTGATGTCGATCCGGCGCTGGTGATGGTCGATATCTGGTCGGCCGGGAACTATGGATCGGAGGAGGACAGGACATTGCGGCTGGCCCGCCCCCTCTGCTTCCTGCGCCGCGATGCCACCGACAACGGTTACGCCCGCCCGCTGGAAGGCATTCGCCCCGTGGTCGACCTCAACAGGATGGAGGTCATCCGTGTCGAGGAACATGGTTCCTGGCCCATCCCCGAGTCTTCATGCCACTATGCCGCCAGCCGGATTCCGGACCAGCGCCGCGACATCAAGGCCATCGACATCACGCAACCGCAGGGGCCCAGCTTCACGGTGGAAGGGCGGACGGTGACCTGGCAAAACTGGACATTGGTCGTCGGGTTCAACGCCCGGGAGGGGCTCACGCTCCACCATATCCGTTACCGGGACGGCGGCCGCGACCGATCGATCCTTTACCGGGCATCGCTCACCGAGATGGTCGTGCCTTATGGCGACCCCGGCCCCACCCAGGCGCGCAAGAACGCCTTCGATGTCGGCGAATACGGCATGGGCATGTGCGCCAACAGCCTCCAGCTCGGTTGCGACTGCCTCGGCCATATCCACTATTTCGACGCCGACCTGTGCACGAGCCGGGGGGAACCGCTGAAAATCGCCAACGCCATCTGCATGCATGAGGAGGATTTCGGAATCCTCTGGAAGCACACCGACAGGCGCCTGCCCGACAGCCCCGAGGTTCGCCGCTCGCGCCGCCTCGTGATCTCCTCGGTCTCGACGGTGGAAAACTACGAATACGGATTCTTCTGGTACTTATATCAGGATGGCAACATCCAGCTCGAGGTCAAGTTGACCGGCATCCTGTCGCTGGGTTCGCTTCCGTTGGGAACCAAGCCGCCCCATGGGGTGTTGGTCGCCCCGCATGTCTACGCCCCCAACCACCAGCATTTCTTCAATGTCCGTCTCGATTTCGACATCGACGGCATGGCGAACACGGTGCAGCAGGTTGATGTGGTCGCCGATCCGCCATCAGGCTCCAACCCGTTCGAGAACGCGTTCCGCGCCCGGGCGACCAGCCTGACGGGTGAGGTCATGGCCAGGTCACACCTGTGCCTCGAGACCGGCCGCTCGTGGAAAATCGTCAACCCGGCCGTCAAGAACCATGTCGGAGACCCCGTGGGATACCGATTCCTCCCGGGTGACAATGCGTTTCCATTCGCCTCTCCCAACGCCTGGTGGCGCAAGCGGGCGAGGTTCGTGGATCATCATGTTTGGGTGACGCCATGGCATGAGGACGAGAATTTCGCCGCTGGCGATTACCCGAACCAAAGCGCCGGGGACGACGGGCTTATCCGCTGGACTGGACAGGACCGCCCGATCGAGAACACGGATGTGGTTTTCTGGTACACCTTCGGCCACACCCATCTGCCACGCCCGGAGGATTACCCCGTCATGCCGACGGCCTACATCGGGTTTTTGCTCAAGCCCTCGGGTTTCTTCAACCTGAACCCCGCCAACGATGTTCCACCATCTCCCGCCAGGAAGGCCGGGCAAGGCTGTTGTGAATCACCCGGGGAAACGAAAGGCCCGGAAGCGACGATCCTACTGGGGGTTCCCAATCGGGGCGGTTGAATCCGGTTGAAGCGACACGATCATGGCCCCCCGGTTCGGTCACTTGTGGTTGACCGCCAAACCAAACTGGCATTCCATAGATCAGGCTTCAAATAGATGAGTTAGATTGGTAATCCCGATAAAAATGCGAATCGAGCATATTGTAACATGCCCAACTTACTTCGGCTCCACTGGGGCTCTTTTGTTTCTGCTATGGCTCCTGGTGTTGTTCCTTGATCGACTCGCCCCTCACTTCGTTCAGGGCTCCTAAGCGATGAACGGATCTCAATATGAAGGCCGGACAAAGGCTGACGATGCTTAGGAGCCCTGAACGAAGTGAGGGGCCCTCGCGGACATTCAGCAATCTGGCGCCAGTTCAGAGGTCACTCGCGCCGTTCGACGCTTCAGAGATATCAAAGGGCTAACAGAATGATGGCGGGTGCCGGGGTCTTGAGCAGGTCAGTTATTTGAAGTTTGCTCTAGGGGTAGGTTGAATGATGCCCGTCGGCATCTTCCTGCGGGCCTTCCGATTCATGTTCTGGGTGGCCGCATGAAAAGCAAATTGATAATATTGTCCTGATTGGTTCCATCAATCGCTTGGCTAAGTAGGTCCAACTGTTTGTCGTCAGGCATGGCGATGGCTTTCACACGGCTTGCTTTCCTCACCCACTTCCATACCGGAGTTTTCATGAACAGGTCCATCAGGTTTTTGCCACCCTTGGCGATTCCGATCGCCACGCTTGGATTTCTGCTGGCTTGCGGGCTGGGCCTCATGGCCCAGGATGCCGGTCCTGCCATCGCGCGGCATGACGGCAAGCCGGCCGATACGGACAAGCCGGTTCAGGTATTCATCCTCATGGGGCAGTCGAACATGGTCGGCCTTGGCAGGATCTCGGGCAAGGAAGGGTCGCTTGAGCATGCCGTGAAGGAAAAAAAGAAATTCAAGTACCTGGTCGATGACGATGGCCAATGGACCGAACGAAAGGATGTCCGAAATGTGCGCGTGATGCAGGGAAGGGGCGGCATGCAGCTTTTCAACAACGAATGGATGAAGGTCAAGTCGGGCACCATCGGTCCCGAGCATGGCATCGGTCATCCGCTGGGTAACATGGTGGACGCTCCCGTCATGCTTCTCAAGAGTTGCATCGGCAACAGGGCCCTGGGCTGGGATCTCCTGCCTCCCGGCAGCGAAAGGTACGAGCATGATGGGAAAGTCTTTGCCGGCTACAAGGACCGTCCGGAATTCTGGACCATGGACAAGGCCAAGGGCACGGACACCCCTTCGCCCCCATGGTTGGACAAGAACGGCAAACCCATCGAATGGTACGCCGGCAAGCAGTATGACGACGACACGGCCAACGCCAAGAAGGTGCTGGCGGATCTGGGAAAGTATTATCCCGGCGCGACCAAGTACCAGGTGGCGGGCTTCTTCTTCTGGCAGGGGGAGCGCGATTGCGGAAACGCCGGCCATGCCATCCGGTATGAGCGGAACCTCGTGAACTTCATCAAGCATCTCCGGAAGGATTTCAATGCTCCGGATGCCAGGTTTGTCCTCGCCACCCTCGGGGAAGCAACCAAGGGAAGCAAGGGCAACGGCGGCATGGTGCTCGACGCCCAACTTGCCGTGGATGGCAAATCCGGCAAGTATCCTGAATTCAAGGGAAATGTCGCCACGGTCTACTCCAATCCGTTGTCACTGGGTGGCAGCGGAAACAGCCACTACAACGGCAACGCCGAAACCTACATGAATGTGGGTGAAGCGATGGGGCTTGCCATGGTCGAGTTGCTCAAGGTCTCAAGGTAAAGGGAAAATCCATGTGCCAGGTTCCGGCCCTGGCCATGGCGCTTGTCGCAATGGCCTTTCAACCCGCTGCTTACCCGGGATGGAAGCATTCAGGGTCATTCTTCATCATCACCACCGCGGACGGCGCGGATGGCCCGGCGACGATGGCGGTTGAAGGGTTTCCCATCCTGCTGAGGCTGAACGGCGATTTCTTCGATTTCGGACAGGCCCAGAAAAACGGGGAGGACATGCGCTTCAGCACCCCAACGGGCGAGCCATTGGCCTATCAGATCGACGAATGGGATTCCCGGGGGAGGGAGGCCAGGATCTGGATCCGGATTCCCCGGGTTGTCGGGCAGGCCCGGCAGGAGATCAGGGCGCACTGGGGCAATCCGGCGGCCAAAAGCGAGTCGAATGGCCGCGCCGTGTTCAATGAGTCGAATGGCTACCTGGCGGTATGGCACATGAACCGATCGATGGTGGACGAGGTGTCAGGCCTCGCCCCCAATGACACGGGAACCATCCCGGTGGACGGAACGATCGGCGAGGCGAGGAAATTCTCCACCGGAAAGGGATTGTTTTGCGGGGACAAGATCGGGGGATTCCCGACCGGGTCGGCTGCCCATTCCACGGAAGCCTGGCTCAGGGCCGGAAAACCCAACGGCACCGTCGTCGCGTGGGGGAACGAGCATGGCCAGGGCAAGGTTGTGATGCAGCACCGCAGCCCGCCGCATGTCGGGATGGATTGCTACTTTTCCGATGCCAATGTCGCGACCCAGGGGCCGGTTCCCCTGGGCGAATGGACCCATGTCATCCACACCTACGAGAAAGGAAATTCGCGGATTTATGTCAACGGGGCGCTGGACGGGGTTTCAGCGAACAGGGGCGCCCCGCTCGCCATCCGCGCCCCGGCGCGGCTTTGGATCGGCGGTTGGTATCACAATTACAATTTCGCCGGCGACATCGACGAGGTGCGCGTTTCCAAGGTGGCGCGTCCGCCGGAATGGGTCAGGCTCCAGCATGAGAACCAGAAACCCATGCAGACGCTGGTCGGTCCGTTGACCAAGCCGGGAAACGAGTTTTCCGTTGGCGACACCATGGCCGTCCTGCGGGAAGGCGACAGGAAAACCTTCAAGGGGAGGGCCGATGGCGCCATCAAGGTCTATTGGTTGCTGAAGCGGGGGGAGAGGGAACAGGTTGTCGCGACTGACCGCCTTTCTTTTGATCTCGATGCCGGCAGGGTGGAAGGCGACCAGTCGTTTGTCCTTCGCTTCAAGGCGGTTTATCCGGATGGCGCGCGTGTCCGTGACATCGCCGTCACCGTCCGCGAAAGCATTCCCGACCCGGTTTTCACCCTGAAGGCCCCCGCGGAATGGGATGGCCGGAAGGTCATCGAGGTGGTGCCTGAAATCGCGAACCTCGAGGCGATGGGGAAGCTTGGCGCGGCCAGCCTGAATGTCTCATGGAATGTCACGGGCCTGGCGACGATCCAGGACGAAAGCCGGGAAAGACTTGTACTGAAGAGGGCGCAGAATGGCGGCCTCATGAAAGTGAGCGCGGAAATCGACAACGGCGGCCGAAAGCAGGTGGCGTCCGTCGAGGTGAAGGTGACACAGCCTTTGGCGGACGCGTGGGTCGCCCATGTGCCCGCAAAGGACGAAAAACCCGTCAACGGCCAGTTCTTCGCCCGGGATGACAAGAACGAGGGAACGATCCATTGCGCCGGAACGCTCGCGGAACGGGCTGATTCGGTGTTCCTCAGGGTTTTTGCCGATGACAAGCCTTTCCAGGCCGTGACGGCCAAGCCGGCACCGGACCAAAGCTACGCCCTCCATGTGAGGATCAAGCCGGGTTTGGTAAAATACAGGATGGAATTTGGAGTTAAAACCGGGAATGCCGAGGCGGTCCTGCACAAGGCTTCGGGCCTCATGTGCGGCGACGCCTTCATCATCAACGGCCAGTCAAACGCGGTGGCCACGGACTTTGGCAAGGAAGACCCGGCTTTTCAAAGCGAATGGATCCGCACCTTTGGCGGCATGCCGCCTTATTCCAAGGGGGCTTCTCCCTGGGGCCAGGCGGTGCATCGAGGCCGCGATGCCGGGAACTTCCAGATCGGATACTGGGGCATGGAACTGGGGCGCCGCCTGGTGGAGGCCAACGGAATCCCCGTTTGCCTGGTCAACGGCGCGGTGGGAGGCACCCGCATCGACCAGCACCAGAGAAACCCCGCCGATCCCGAGGACGCGACAACCATCTATGGCCGGTTGCTGAATCGGGTACGGCAGGCGAGGCTTGCCAATGGCATCCGCGGCGTGTTTTGGCACCAGGGGGAGAACGACCAGGGGGCCGACGGGCCAACGGGCGGATATGGCTGGGAAACCTACAGGAAATACTTCATCCAGATGACCGCTTGCTGGAAGCAGGATTATCCCAACATCCAGCACTACTACATGTTCCAGATCTGGCCCAAGGCCTGCGCCATGGGCATCAATGGTTCCGACAACCGCCTGCGCGAGGTCCAGCGCCAACTTCCGGTGGAATTCTCCAACCTTCACATCATGTCGACCTTGGGAATCGATCCTCCCGGAGGCTGCCATTTTCCAGCCGCGGGTTACGCCGAGTTCGCAAGGCTTATTTTTCCCATCGTCCAGCGGAACAGCTACGGCAAGGCGCAGGCGAATCCCGTCGGACCGGCCAACCTCCGGCGCGCCGTGGTCTCCAGCCCGGCCAAGGATGAAATCGCGCTTGAGTTCGACCAGCCCGTTCGCTGGGATGACAGCCTTCGCGGCGAATTCACCATCGATGGGAAGAAGGGACTTATCGCCACGGGTTCCGCGAACGGGAACACGATCATGCTCAAGCTCGGCAACCCCATGGATGCCGGTCGAATCAGCTACCTTGATAGCGCCTCATGGAGCCAGTCAAGGCTGTTGCGCGGGGAGAACGGCATCGCGGCGCTCACCTTCTGCGAGGTGCCAATTGTCCCGTACAAAGCTCCGGCCGAAGGAAAATCACCCGGCCGCTGACAGATCGGGTTCAGGGACTCCATCCGGGCAGGCCGGCCGCCTGCCTTATCCATGATTCCATGAGGTCGTCGTCGATCGGATCGTTTTCGCGGATGTCGATCCAGCGGGCTTCCCCGCTGCGTTCGGTGCCACCGGGCGGCAAAGGATCCAGCGCGAGTCCCTTGAAGAATGTCACCTTCACATAGTGTGTGAAAACATGGAATGAAACGAACCAGCCGTCGGCTCCGGCGCCGTAAAATGGTGAATTCCAGCGGACAGCCTTGCGGACTTCCGGCACCAACCGAGTGATCATGGCATCGATTCGGGCGCCGAGGTCACGCTTCCAGCCGGGCATGCGGGAGATGTATTCCTGCACGGGTGCTTCCCCGTCGCCCTTGGGCACCTGCGGATTACCACCGGAAAGTGTTCTTTCGCCATCTCCTTGATGGCCTCGCGGTTGATTGTCCTTCGCGGGCCTGTTGCGTCCGCCCATGGGATTTTCCTAAGTTGTGGATAAAGTGTGGAGACTTTCCCATCAAGGGTGAAGCCGCGGGCTTGCTTCCTTGGAAATGCGGAAACACCCCCGCGGCACCTCAGGCGATGATTTCCTTCACGACAGTGCCATGCACATCGGTGAGCCGGTAGTCCCGGCCGCCGTGGCGGTAGGTGAGGCGCTCATGGTCTAGGCCCAGCAGGTGCAGGATCGTCGCATGGAGATCATGGGTGTGCACCTTGCCTTCGACGGCCTCGTAGCCATGGTCATCGGTGGCCCCGTGGACATGGCCGCCCCGGACGCCGCCCCCCGCGAGCCACATGCAGTAGCCCTTGTTGTTGTGGCCCCGGCCATCCTGCGTCGGATCCTCGGGGGTGCGTCCGAATTCACCACCCCAAATGACCAGGGTTTCGTCGAGCAGGCCCCTTCGCTCGAGGTCGATGAGAAGGGCCGCGACGGGCCGGTCGATCTGAGCGCAGTTCCGGACCATGCCCGAATTGAGCGATCCGTGGAGATCCCATTCCAGATGTGAGATTTCAACAAACCGGACACCCGCCTCGACAAGCCTGCGGGCGAGCAGGCACTGCTGGGCGAAAGTACCCGAGGAAGGATTGGCGATGCCGTAAAGCGCGAGGGTCTCCTTGGACTCCTGGCGCACATCAAGCACATGGGGCAATTCGTCCTGCATTCGGAAGGCGAGTTCATAGCTCTGGATGAGGCCCTCGACGCGGGGGTCGGCGGTCTTCGCGGCGAAGTCGCGGTTCATCGACTGCATCAGGTCGAGTTGTTCCCGCTGGGCCCGACCTGTGAGGCGGGGGCTCGCGAGATTGCCGATCGAGGCGTTGGCGGAAGGCCTCTGGGCGTCTCCCATGAGGGTGGCCGAGCACGCCGCCGGCAGGAAGGCGCTCTGGTAGTATCGCCTGCCGCCCAGGGCCGTGAGCGGGTTGATGCTGACGAATCCGGGGAGGTTCTGGTTCTCGTTTCCAAGGCCATACAGCACCCATGAACCAAGGCTGGGTCGAACGAACTGGAAACTTCCCGTGTGAAGTTGTTCCAGGGCCTGGGGATGGTTCTCGTTGTCGGTGTGCATGCCGCGAAGCACGCAGAGTTTGTCGGCGAGCCTGGCCGTTTCGGGGAGGAGTTCGACAACCTCGATTCCGCTCTGGCCGGACTTCTTGAAAGGCCACCTCGACCCGAGAAGCTTGCAATGGGGGGTTTTTCCGGGTTTGCCATGATCGGCATTGAGGCGGGGTTTCGGGTCGAAGGTTTCCATGTGGCTGGGGCCGCCACGCATGCAGAGGAAGATGACGCGACTGGCCTTGGCTTGGAAATGGCCCGCCTTGGGGGCCAGCGGGTTTTTCGCGGCATCAGCGGCGGCGAGTCCGGCGAAGGCGACATGGCCGAAGCCGGCCGACGCGGATTGCAGCAGTTGACGGCGGGATGGTTTCATGGTGCTTACCTCAGCGTGCGGAATTCCGCGCTTCCCAGAATGGCTTGCACAAGGCTCGTCCATCGTTCGGGCCTTGCGTCGGCCTCCGCCTTGCTTACATGGCCCGGGCCGGTGAAAGCCGTGTCAGCGGGGCCTGAAAGGTACGCCAAGGCCTGCTTCACCTCATCCGGCGTCGGCTTTCGGCTGAAGGCCCGCTCAAACAATTGGTTTACCCGGGTGGCGTCGTCGCGTGTCGGGTTCGAGAGCAGGCCCGCGGTGGCGCGCCGTGATTCGGAGATCACCCAGGGGCTGTTCATGAAAAACAGGGCTTGGGCGGGAACCGTGCTTTCATCCCGCCTGGAGGTGGGTCGTTCCGCCGACGGGAAATCGAACAGTTGGAACATTTCCGGCGGCAAGCCGCGGATGACGGGGAGGTAAACTCCGCGGTGCGGGCTGTCATAAAGTTCCTGCCCGAACTGGGGCTTGAATGTCGTGAATTCACCATGGCGATAGGGATGAACCGCGGCGAGGATTTCCGATGAGGGCCGGGCGGGATTGAGCCTGCCGCTGACCACCAGGATGGCGTCGCGGAGCGACTCGGCATCCACCCGCCTCGGGGACATCCGCCAGGCGAGGGTGTTTTCGGAATCCGCGGCGAGCGACGCGGGAACAGGTTGGGATGAAAGCTGGTAAGTCCGGCTGGTGACCAGTTCCCTGACCAGTTTCTTGGTGCTCCATCCATGGCCGATGAACCGCAGGGCGAGGTAATCGAGCAGTTGGGGGTGGGAAGGCCGGGAGCCATTGACCCCGAAGTCGTCGGGAGTCGTGACAAGGCCCTGTCCGAACAGGTGCTGCCAGACACGGTTGACATAGACCCGGGCCGTGAGCGGGTTTTTCGCGCCGGCCAGCCATCCGGCCAACTCCAGCCGGCCGCTCGAGGAGGGGGAAATCCGCCCCGCGGGGTTGGGGAGCACCCGAAGCACTCCTCGGGGCACCTCCTCGCCCAGGTTTGTCACCTCGCCGCGGACATGAATTCGGCAATTTACCGGAGCGGGCTTGTCGCGAGAGGCCATCGCCCAGCCGGGCATCTCGGGAGCATGGTCCTGCCAGTTCGACAATTCCGTCTCCGCGGCCTTCACCTTGATGTCCCACTCGCCAATGAGCGCGTTGAGGCGTTCGATCTCGGGCTGGAGTTTCGCCGCATCGGCGCCAGGCTTGCCCAGTTGCACCTTGGCGTCGGAAAGCCAGCGGACCACCCGGTACCGGTCGGACCGGGCGGTGTTCTGCTTCAGCGTGAGGGCCTGCAGCGTGTCGAGATAATCCTGTCCGGCCTTGGCAAGCCTCGGGGCATCGGGGCCCACCGGTTGGAGTGCCGTGTTGTGGAATGCCGTGGCCTTGATGCCCCGGGTGCCGTGCCCGTACAGCGTTTCGGTTCCGCCAAGGATGCCGGCGATGGCGTAATAATCGCGCGTTGGTATCGGGTCGAACTTGTGGTCGTGGCAGCGGGCGCAACCGATCGAAAGCCCGAGGATCGACCTGCCGATCACCTCGATTTGCTCGTCGATGACATCCATCCGGAACACATCGGGCTTGGATTCCTCGAAGGCCTTGGGGCCCATGGCGAGGAATCCCGTGGCGATCCTCTGGCGGTCGGCCTGCCGAGGATCGCTTGCCGGCAGCAGGTCGCCGGCGACCTGCTCGCGCAGGAATTGGTCATATGGAACATCCATGTTGAAGCTGTCGATCACATAATCGCGTTAGCGCCAGGCGTGAAACCAGAAGACATTCCTGTCCCTGCCGTTGCTGTCGGCGTACCGCGCGGCATCCAGCCAGTGGCGACCCCAATGTTCCCCGAAGTGGGATGATGCCAGCAGTTTGTCGACGAGCCGTTCGTAGGCGGAGGGGGCGGTGTCCGCGGCGAATTCCTCGACAAGCGCCGGTTCTGGCGGCAGGCCCACCAGGTCGAAGCTGACTCGGCGGGCCAAGGTTCGCCTGTCGGCATCGCCGGCGGGGTTGATTCCCTTGGCCTCCCGCGCCGCTTGCACGAATCGGTCGACATCGCCACGCGGCCAGTCGCTGCGGGCGACCATGGGAACATTCGGCATGGCCGGCGGGATCATTGACCAAAAGCGCCTGCCTTCCTCGATCCCCAGGCCTTTTTTCACGGCGGCGGGAGTACCCCTACGGGGATCGGGGGCGCCCATTTTGATCCATGCCTCGAAATCGGCGACGACGGCTCCCGGCAATTTTCCGGAAGGAGGCATCCGCGGAGCGTCTGATGCGTGGCGCATCGACTTGAGCAGCAGGCCTTCGAAAGTCTTGCCTGGAACCACCGCCGGTCCGCTTTCCCCGCCCTTGATGATTCCCTCACGGGTGTCGAGAAACAGTCCGCCTTTCAACTTGCCCGCCTTGGCCGCCTCAGACGAATGGCAGGCCAGGCAATGCTGGATAAGAACGGGCCTGATCCTTGATTCAAAGAATGCGATTCCCTTGGATTCCTCGGCGCGCAAATCCAAGGCGATAATCATGGCCAAGGCAAGGGTCAGGGGGGCGCGCATGCGCGTTGTCGCTCCTGAATTCCCGGGAAGGCAATGGGCGCGGCTGACACGGAAAAATCAACGGCGGCAGCGGGCGGCAATGCTGAATCAATCCTATCCTTTCAGGATGATGCCGCCACACCAAACACCCATCGGGTTGATGTTTTGGAAGTGATGCCTCGGATTTCCCATTCCTTGGGCCCAAGGGGAAGATTGGATGAGGATCGCCCTGGGCAGGGTTGTCGGGACGCGTCCGTGCTTGGACAATCGCTTCAACGCGTGGATTTTCATCAACATGATTGATTGATGGTGTTGGTATGGAGGCCTTTCATGAATGGTCGATTCCCATGGTTGGTGGTGCTCGCGGCAACCTTCCAGGCCTCTTGCGGACACGCCGCCGAGGCGGCCGATGCCATTTATTCAGGTGGCCACATCATCACGGTGGTTGACAAGGCACCATTGGCCGAGGCGATTGCCGTTAAGGCCGGGAAGATCGTGGCCGTTGGCGCCAAGGCCGAAGTGATGAAGTTCAAGGGGGAATCAACGAAACTCATCGACCTTGATGGCAAGGCCCTGCTTCCTGGATTCATCGATTCCCACGGGCACATGATCGCCGTGGGCCTGCAGCGTTCGGTGGCCAACCTGCTTCCCCCTCCTGATGGCACCTGCGACAGCATCGACGCGGTATCCGCGACGCTCAAGCAATGGGCCGGATCGGAAGCGGCCAAGCGGATCGGCGGGGCCAGGGTGATCATCGGTTTCGGCTACGATGACGCCCAGTTGAAGGAAAGGCGGCACCCCACCCGGCACGATCTGGACAAGGTATCCCTGGACCAGCCCGTGGTGCTCATCCACCAGTCGGGGCATTTGGGCGCTATCAATACAAAGGCCCTGCGAATTGTCGGCATTAACGCCTCAACCCCCAATCCGCACGGCGGCGTGATCCGCCGGGAAGAGGACGGAAAAACTCCAAATGGAGTGCTGGAGGAAACGGCTTGGCTCAAGGTTCTGATGGGCAGCGTGCTGCCGTTTGTCAGCCGCGGCAACATGGATTATTTCATGGAGAAGGGACAGGATGCCTGCGCCTCCTTCGGCTACACGACCGTGCAGGAGGGGCGGGCCTCGGCCGAGGAGGTGGCCTCCCTTGGCGAAGCCGCGATGAGCGGCCGATTTCGCCTCGATGTTGTGGCGTACCAGGATCCTTTCGCCGGCAATGCGGAGCTTGATCCCCGCTGGCACGGGCCCGATTACAAGGGAAGGTTCCGCGTCGGTGGCTTCAAGGTGAACCTCGATGGTTCGCCCTCCGGCAAGACGGCCTGGCTGACCAAGCCCTACAAGGTCCCGCCCCCCGGCCAGGGGGAACAGTACCGCGGCTATCCCACCTTCACCGACGGGGTGCTGTTTCCGGTGATCAGGCAGGCGGTGGCCAAGAAGATCCAGATATTGGCCCATTGCAATGGCGACGCCGCCAGCGACCAGTACATCGCGGCGCTGAAGCAGGCGGGCGAGCCCGACCAGCTCAAGTCGATCCGGCCGGTGATGATCCATGCCCAGACGGTGAGGGAGGACCAACTCGACGAGATGTCCAGGATGGGAATCATCCCTTTGTTCTTCAGCATGCATACCTACTACTGGGGCGACTGGCACCGCGACGAGACGCTTGGCAAGGAAAGAGCCTATCGCATCAGCCCGGCGGTCTCGGCCATGAAAAGGAACATGCTTTGGACCTCGCCCCACGACGCTCCCGTGGCGCTGCCCGATTCCATCAGGATCCTGTCATCGTGCGTGACGCGCAAATCGCGCAGCGGCGATATCATCGGGCCCGACCAGCGGGTGTCGATGGCCGACGCCATCAAGGCGCTGACGGCGAACGCGGCGTGGCAGTATGGCGAGGAGGCGCGCAAGGGCACCCTCGAGCCGGGAAAGCTCGCCGATCTCGTGATCCTCTCGGCCAATCCGCTCACGATTCCCCCCGACAACATCATGGATCTCAAGGTGGTGGAAACGATCAAGGAAGGGCGAACCGTTCACAAGTCGAGGTGACCGGGTTGCCGGGGTTGGCCGGTAGCCTGTAACTTTTGCGGGAAATCGGTTCGCAACGAGGCCATCGACCCGCGGGGACAAGCGGTGACCAACGGAACGAGGTCCTTTTCCGGTGAGCTGTCGGCGGTGCCCCTGGTGGCGGTCGCCGTGAACGCGGCGCTGGCCTGCGTCAAGGTTATCGCCGGTTTCTTCGGGAATTCCTACGCCCTCATCGCCGACGGAATCGAGTCGACGGCCGATATCGTGACTTCGCTGGTGGTGTGGGGGGGCCTGAGAGTCGCTGATTCCCCCGCTGATGAACGGCATCCGTACGGCTATGGCAAGGCGGAGGCGCTGGCGGGCATCGTGGCGTCGCTGGCGCTTCTGGCCGCCGCCGCGGTGATCGCCTATCAAAGCATTCGGGAGATCCTGACTCCCCACCACTTGCCCCACTGGTCCACCCTCGTGGTGCTCATATTGGTGGTGGTCACCAAGGAAACCTTGGCGCGATGGGTGGGAGGAATCGGGGAAAAGTCGGCGAGCACCTCCCTGAGGGCCGATGCGTGGCATCACCGCGCCGACGCCCTCACCTCGGTGGCCACCTTCATCGGCATCACCATCGGCCTGATTGGCGGGCCGGGTTACGAACCCGCCGACGACTGGGCGGCGCTGGTGGCCTGCGGATTCATCGTCTGGAGCGGTGTGTGCCTGATGGGTCTGGCGGTTCGCGACCTTCTCGATGTCGCCCCGGCCAAGGAATTCGAGAACCGGGTGCGGGAACTGGCAATCGGGGTGCCCGGCGTGCTGGCCGTTGAGAAGTGCCGGATCCGCAAAAGTGGCACCCTTTACTTCGTGGAACTGCATGTGGAGGTGAACGGCAGGTCGACGGTCCAGGAGGGACACGACATCGGCGGGCGAGTCCGCAGCGAATTGCGGAAGTCGCCGCTGCGGATTGCCGACGCTTTTATCCACATAGAACCGCATGAAGTCTTGGCCGACTGATGCCGCTCCGCAACAATGGAAAACGGGTTCTTGGGCCAGAGTGGCCGGGGAAAAAGTCTATGATGTCCATATGCTTAAGGGTACGGAGAAACCCATGATGAAGGCATTATCGCCGGCGCTCCTGGTGGCCGCTGTCCTCTGCCTGCTGGCGACCGCGTGCGCTCCCCGCCCGGAGGGCAAGGTGGAAGCCGAGGTGACGCAAAAGATCGTCACCACCAGCGCCCTGGTCCGCGACACCACCATCACCCAGCAGTATGTGTGCCAGATCCATGCCCAAAGGCACATCAATGTCTGCGCCCTGGAAACGGGCTACCTCGAGCAGATCAAGATTCGCGAGGGGCAGACGGTCAAGGAGGGCGACCTGCTGTTCCAGGTGCTGCCCACCCTCTACAAGGCCCGCTACGATGTCGAGGCCGCCGAGGTGAAGGTGGCGACCTTGGAATTCAGCAACTCCGAAAGGCTGTTCAAGGAAAAGGTCATCTCCCAGAACGAACTCTCCCTGCAGCAGGCCAAGTTGGCCAAGGCCCAGGCCAAGGCCGGCCTGGCGCAATCGGAACTCAAGTTCACGGAAGTGCGGGCGTCCTTCGACGGAATCATCGACAGGCTGAGGCAGCAACAGGGAAGCCTGGTGAAGGAAGGCGAAATCCTGACGACCCTTTCAGACAACTCCCTGATGTGGGTCTACTTCAATGTTCCAGAATCGCGCTACCTCGAATACATGGCCGAGTTCGCCAAGCCTGACAAGGAATCCGAGAAGGTGGACCTTGTCCTGGCCAACGGCCGCAAGTTCCCGCAGTCGGGCAGGATCGCGGCCATCGTCGCCAAGTTTGACAACGAGACGGGAAACATACCTTTCAGGGCCGACTTCCCCAATCCCGACCGGCTGCTCAGGCACGGGCAGACCGGCAACATCCTCCTGTCCAAGAAACTGAAGGGCGCGACGGTCATCCCCCAGCGCGCCACCTTCGAGAACCTCGACAAGAGATATGTCTTCGTGGTGGGGGATGACGGCGTGGTGCGCCAGCGGGAGGTGACAATCCTTTATGAGCTTGAGGATATTTTCGTCATCAAGGCGGGCACCCTGACCTCCGAGAAGTTCGTTCTCGAAGGAATCTTCCAGGTTCACGACGGCGACAGGGTGGAAAGCGATTTCCGCGACCCGAAGGAGGTGATGGCCCACCTCAAGAACAGGGCGGAGTAAGCGCCAGTCCCCGCACGGAACCCGCCCCATGTTCTCAAAGATCCTCCACAGGCCCGCGCTGGCGATCGTCGTCTCGATCGTGATCCTGTTTTTGGGCGGGCTCGCCATCAAGACGCTGCCGCAGTCGCAGTTTCCCTCGATCGCCCCTCCCAGCGTCATGGTTTCCATCGCCTACCCGGGCGCCAGCGCCGGGGTGCTGGTCGACTCGGTGTTGATTCCCCTCGAGCGGGCGATCAACGGCGTGCAGGACATGCGCTACATGGCCTCGAGCGCCACGAGCGCCGGCGAGGCGACCATCATGATCTACTTCGAGCCGGGGTCGGATCCCGACAAGGCCGTGGTCAATGTGCAAAACAGGATTTCGGTTGTCCGCAACCTGCTGCCTCCCCTCGTCCAGCGCGAGGGCATCGTGGTGATGCAGGTCATGCCCAGCATGCTGATGTATGTGAACATCTTCAGCAAGGAACCGGGCGTCGACCAGACATTCCTCTACAACTTCGCCCAGGTGAATGTGCTGCAGGTGATCAGGCGCGTGCGTGGCATCGGCAGCGCCACCATCCTGGGCAGCCGAGAGTTCGCCATGCGCGTCTGGCTGAAGCCCGACAGGCTGCGCGCCTACAACATGTCCACCGAGGATGTGATGAAGGCGCTCGCCGAGCAAAGCATCATCGGTTCCCCCGGCCGGCTCGGCCAGGCCACGGGCCGGACATCCCAGACAATCGAATATGTGCTCACCTACAAGGGGCGGTTCAACAAGGCGGCCGAGTACGAGAATGTCGCCATCAAGGCGAACTCCGACGGCCAGATTCTCCACCTCAAGGATGTCGCCGATGTGGAACTGGGCGCCCGATTCTTCGACATCTATTCCGACATCAACGGCTACCCTTCCGCCGCGATCGTGCTGAAGCAAAACCCCGGATCCAACGCCGTCGAGGTGATCAACGAGGTCAAGCGCCAGCTCGAGATCATCAAGCGGGAGACCTTTCCCCCCGGCATGGAGTTCGAGGTCACCTACGATGTCTCGAAGTTCCTCGAGGCCTCCATCGAGAAGGTGCTGCACACCCTGGTCGAGGCGTTCGTCCTGGTGTCGGTGGTGGTTTACCTGTTTTTGGGCGACATCCGTTCCACCCTCATCCCCACGATCGCCGTTCCCGTGTCGCTGATCGGCACTTTCTTCGTCATGGGCATGTTCGGGCTTTCGATCAACCTGATCACGCTGTTCGCGATGGTGCTGGCGATAGGCGTGGTGGTCGACGACGCCATCGTTGTGGTGGAGGCCGTGCATGCCAAGATGCACGAGAAGCACCTTTCGCCGTTCAGGGCCACGGGCGAGGTGATGGATGAGATTTCCGGTGCCATCGTCGCCATCACGCTGGTCATGACCTCGGTGTTCGTGCCGGTGACATTCGTTCCCGGACCGGTCGGGACCTTCTACCGCCAGTTCGGCATCACGATGGCCGCCTCGATCGTGCTTTCGGGCCTTGTCGCTTTGACGCTCACGCCCGTGCTGTGCGCGATGATCCTCAAGCCGCATGTTCCGGAAGGGAGGAAAAGGCTGGATGTCATCGGAATCGTGATCATGCCGCTGGACCTCACGCTTTGGCTGGTCGACAAGTTCATCAACCTGGTCACGGCCGGCTACGCGCGAATCCTCCTCGCCATCGTGCCGCGCAAGTTGCTGGCGCCGCTCGTGGTCGCCGGGTTCGCCTATGGCATCTTCGATGTCACCAAGGTGCTGCCCACCGGTTTCATTCCCGGGGAGGACCAGGGGATGATCTACGGCATTATCCAAACCCCGCCGGGCTCGACGCTGGAATACACCAATTCCAAGTCGCACGAGTTGCAGGCCATCGCGATGGAACTCAAGGAGGAGGTGGGTTCGGTCTCGTCGCTGGCTGGCTATGAGGTCCTCACGGAGGGGCGCGGGTCGAACGCCGGCACCTGCCTCATCAACCTCAAGCCGTGGTCTGAGCGCAAGCGGACCTCGCGCGAGATCATCGCCGACCTCGAGGAGCGGTGCCGGAAGATCTCCAACGCGAAGCTCGAATTCTTCGAACCCCCCGCGGTACCCGGCTTCGGCGCCGCGGGCGGTTTCTCGGTGCGCTTGCTCGACAAGAACAGCTCGACCGACTATCGCCGCCTCGGGGATGTCACCGAAAAGTTCATGAAGGCCCTCGCCCAGCGTCCGGAGCTTTCCGACCTGTTCACATTCTTCAACGCGAACTATCCCCAGTACGAGCTGGTGATCGACAGCGACGCGGCGATGCAGAAGGGAGTGTCCATTGGCAAGGCGATGGACACCCTGGGCATCCTCATCGGCAGCACCTACGAGCAGGGATTCATTCTTTATGGACAGTTTTACAAGCTGTATGTCCAGGCCGCCCCCGAGTATCGCCGATACCCCGACGACCTCAACTACCTGTTCGTCAAGAACGACCGCGGCGAGATGGTCCCCTACACCGCCTTCATGAAGGTGCGCAAGCAGCAGGGCCTCAACGAGATCACCCGCTACAACCTCTATCCCTCAGCGGCGATCCAGGGTTCGCCGGCCGCCGGATTCAGCAGCGGCGAGGCCCTCAAGGCCGTCAAGGAGGTCGCGGACCAGACGCTTCCCCAGGGCTATGGCCTCGGCTGGGAGGGCCTTTCCTTCGACCAGGCCAAAGCCGGCAACGAGGTTGTCTACATCTTCCTGATCGTCGTGGCTTTCGTTTACCTGGTGCTTGTCGCCCAGTATGAGAGCTTCCTGCTTCCCCTCGCGGTTCTCCTGTCGTTGCCTATCGGCATATTCGGCGCGTTCGTCTCGCTCCAATACATGGGCCTGGCGAACGATGTTTACGCACAGATCGGGCTTGTGATGTTGGTGGGCCTGCTGGGCAAGAACGGCATCCTGATCGTGGAGTTCGCCGTTCAAAGGAAGCGCGAGGGCCTCACTTATCTCAATGCCGCCGTGGAAGGAGGCAAACTTCGTTTCCGCCCCATCATGATGACATCGCTGGCCTTCATCGCCGGTCTGGTACCCATGGTCTACGCCACCGGCGCCGGTGCCATCGGCAACCGCACCATCGGCACCGGGTCAGCGGGCGGAATGCTATTCGGAACCTTTATCGGGGTGTTTGTCACACCCGGGCTTTATTACCTGTTCGCGAGGCTGGCCGGGGAAGGGAAACTGGTGTCGGATGACAAGCCCGCGGCGAATGAAACCGTCTCGCATCACTAAATTTAATTTTTCGACATGGCTCACTTCATTCTTGAATCCAATTTCAATTATTTTTGGAAATAAAGGCCGTTTCACCTGAATTACCGATATTTAATTAAAAATCCCTCCCAATGAGTCGATGGAAGAGATGCCGGGATGGCGCCTTATTTCATCGCCCCACCCGATAGCTTGAAATCCCGGAGTGTTTCGGGAGAGGCGATTTATGGGTTTCCTTGCTAAAAGATTGATACTGGCGGGAACACTCAATTGGGTTCTATTCGTTGCCGGTTGTGGAATCCCGCAACTGAGACAACCTGATGACAATCCATCCATCCCAAGAGAATTTCCCGTCAAGGCAAGGCAGGAGGTCGGTCCCGAGGCCCCGGCGCCTGAAAACACCTCACGATTGGGGTATGAGGAATTTTTTCATGATCCCGTGCTGAACGAACTGATCGGCACGGCGCTTTCCAACAACCTTGAATTGCGCAAGCTCAACGAGGAGGTGCAGGTCGCCAAGAACGAGGTCATGGCCCGTCAGGGAACCTACCTGCCCTTCGTGACCATCGGCGGAGGTGGCGGACTCGACAAGCCAAGCTTTTACACGCGGGATGGCGCGATCGACAGGGAGTTGCAGATACTTCCCGGTCGCCCGATTCCCGACCCGATCTGGAACACGGCACTGGGCCTGGGGCTTGTCTGGCAGCTCGATATCTGGAGGCAATTGCGCAACGCCCGCGACTCAGCGATAAAGAATTACATCGCGGCGCGCGAGAAGCGGAACTACCAGGTCACCCGGCTGGTTTCGGAAATCGCGGACACTTACTACAGGCTGATGGCGCTCGACAAGCGCATCGATAACCTCGACCTGACGATCCAACTGCAGGAGAAAAGTCTCGAAACCGCAAGGGCCAAGAAGGCGGCCGGTCGTGACAGCGAACTGCCGGTCCAAAGGTTCCTCGCGGAGGTCAACCGCAACCAGAGCCAGAAGCTCATCGTGCGCCAGGACATCATCGAGGCTGAAAACCGGATCAACTTTCTCCTGAACCGCTATCCCCAGCCCGTGGCCAGGGATCCTTCCGGGTTCTTTAACATCACCATCACCGCCGTGTCGGCGGGCTTGCCCGCCGAATTGCTCGACAACCGCCCGGACATCAGGGCGGCGGCGCGCGAGGTGGAGGCCACCGGCCTCGACATCAAGGTGGCCAAGGCCCGCTTCTACCCCACCCTGATCATCAATGCCGGGGCGGGGTACGCCGCCTTCAACCCGCACTACCTGCTCAACACCCCCGAGGCCATCGCCGCCAATGTGGTCGGCAACATGGTGGCCCCCCTGATCAACAAGAAGGCCATCAAGGCCGACTACATGAGCGCCAATGCCAAGCAGCTGCAGGCAATCTACAATTACCAGATGACCATCCTCGGGGCCTACACCGAGGTGGTGAACAAGCTCTCGATGGTGGAGAATTACAGCCAAAGCATCGAGATCAAGAAGAAGCAACTGGAGGCCCTTGAGGCTTCCGTCGATGTCGCCACGAAACTGTTCCAGAACGCCCGCGCCGAGTACATCGATGTGCTGTTCGCCCAGCGCGACCTCATGGATGCCCGGCTTGTCCTGATTGAAACCAAGAACCTGCAGCTTTCGGCGATCGTCACGGCATACCAGTCGCTGGGCGGCGGCGACGCCCTGGCCGGTGAACCGCTCGAACTTCCCGGAAGGCACCGCCCCGCCTTCGTCACGCCTGTCCCCGCCGCGCCCACCTCGCCTGCCATGCCCTCCAAGCCCGAGGCCCTGCCCCAGCCCAGGGAAAACCCGTGAATCCAATCCTGTTGCGGGATGTTTGACCGGCCATGCCCTTGGATGGATGATCAATGTCCAGTCCGTCGCCATGTGGTGCCGGAATCAATCTCCCGGATTGGATGGAAGTCGGGCATGAGCAAGCCTTGTTGGATCATTGCGCTTGGTTTGTCGTTGGCGTTGGCCCTCCCCCTTCGGGCTGAGGAGACCGCCGGCGATTGCTACCTGATCGGCAATTCCCTGACCTGGGACACGGTTCCATCGCGGCTTGCCGGCAAGCCGCGATGGCATGTCGACTGCGGAGTCAGCCTGCCGCACATCAGGAAACATCCCGAGAAGCCATGCGTCAAGGATTCCACGCTTTGGCCGCGGGCCCTGGCGGAGGGGAAATACCGGTTCGTTTCCGTGCAGCCTCACTACGGATCGACATTAGAGGAAGATCTCGACGCCATTTCCGCCTGGATGGCGATGCAGCCGGCAGCCGTGTTCGTCATCCATTCGGGTTGGGCGTTCCAAGCCCAGATGCGCGCCGAGTTCGATGTCTGCGACATTCCGGCGCGCATGGCGCACAACCCCGCCTATATGAGGGCGCTCGTCGCGGGTTTGTCGGGCCGGCATCCCGGCAGGGAGATCCGGCAGACCCTGGCCCAGAATTTCCTGGCGCTGGTGGCGGAGGATGCGGCGGCCGGAAGGGCCCCGTTCCGCGACGCCTCGGAACTCTACCGCGACGCGATCCACATGACCCATGGCGCGGGGAAGTACCTGATGCACAACGCCATGCGCCGGGCGCTGGGCCAGCCCCATTCAGCGGCCGGCTTCGACGGTTTGGCTCCGGCCGTCATGAAGTACCTGGACAGCGTCCTGGCCCTTGCCGACACCACCGCCGCCGACCGCGCCGTGTTGAGGCAGGTGCTTTCCACCGATCCGAAGGCCGACAGGCGCGCCATCGCCGGTAAGTTGGCCGATGCCGAACTCAGGAAGAAGGTTGAGGCGCTGGTTCCCGAGATTGAAAAGGCAGCCAAGGCCCGGCGGGAATATCTGGCGCTCGAGGCCGAGGTGAAGGAGGCGGGAGGGCGGATGTCCTACGCTCCGGGTGGTCCCCAGTGGCTTTATCTGGCCACGGGGGACACCGGCGCCGAGGTATTTGATGCGCCATCGGCGATCGACCTTTACAACGGCAACAACCCTCTCAAGGGGAAGGGTGGCCGGAATGAGCGCGTGACCGATGATTGGCTCAAGCGGCTTTCTGGCGCCTCAACCCTCCGGAAACTCGACCTTGCCAACTGCTCCGTCACCGGCGAGGGACTTCGCCACCTCGCGGGCCTCAAGGGGCTTCGGGAACTCAACCTGACCCTTTCCCCCGTCGATGACGCGGGCCTGAAACATCTTTCAGGCTTGGTGGAACTTCGGGTCCTGGGGCTGGCATCCACGAAGTGCACGGGGACGGGATTTGAGAACCTGAAGGAACTCAGGAAACTTGAGAGCGTCAATTTCCACTTCACGCCTGTCAACGATGCCGGACTGAAGGCGATCTCCGCGGTTCCCAATTCCGGCCGCTTCTGGTTCGCGCACACCCGGTTCACCGACTCGGGGGCGGCGCACCTGGCGGCGATGACCGGCCTCAAGCGGATGGGCATCGGCAGTTCCGACAAGGCCAGTTCCGGTGCCGCCGTGGCCTTCCTCAACGGCCTTCCATTGGAGGACCTCGCGCTGCTCGACAACCAGGCCACACCCGAGGGGTTGGCTCACGCCGCCAAAATCCAGACACTCAAAAAACTCGACGCTTCGCACGCCCCCATGGTGAAGGATGATTCGCTGGCTCTTGTCGCGGGCATGCCCAAGCTGGAGGAGTTCATCCTTGGGAGCGCCGGCGTGACCGACGCGGGGTTGCAAGCGTTGGCTTCCTGCAAGTCGCTCAAGAAACTTACGCTTTCAGGAACCAAGGCCGTCACCCCCGCCGGCGTGGCGGCCTTGCGGAAATCGCGGCCGGACCTCACCGTCGAATCCAGGTAAAGGCTTCTCTTTCCCTCCTCAATTGAATCGCTTGCAATGGTGGCTTGCCCATGATTCTTGTGGTCGCCTGCGCCCTGGTGGTTGGTCCTTCCGGGCAGTTGCCCGCGAGCGCCTGGTCCGATGTGTTCCCCGCGGGCATGGAAGGCATCAGCCGGTACCGCATTCCCGGGCTGGTGGTCACAGCCAAGGGCACGGTTCTGGCCTACTGCGAGGGACGCAGGAACGGGAGTTCGGATTGGGGAGAGATCGAGGTCCGGCTCAGGCGATCAGCCGATGGCGGCAGGACATGGGGGCCCTCGATCCATGTCGCCCATCATGGCGAAAGGATCGAGGGTAATCCGAGAAGGAAAACCGGTGGTGAGCGCGAGCAGACCGTCAACAACCCGGTGGCCATCGTCGATCGCCAAACGGGTGCCATTGAAATGCTGTATTGCGTCAATTACGCCCGTTGCTTCTCGATTCGCAGCACCGACGACGGGCTCAGTTGGAGCCGGCCGGTGGATATCACGGCGGCTTTCGAGCCTTTCCGCTCCAAGTATGACTGGAAGGTGATCGCCACGGGGCCCGGCCATGGAATCCAGTTGAAAAGTGGACGATTGGTGGTGCCGATCTGGCTGGCCTATGGCAAGACGGGAGACCATGCCCCCTCGGCGAGCGGCACCCTCTTCAGCGACGATCATGGGAAGACATGGAAAGCCGGTGAAATCTCGGTGCCGAATCTCAACCCCTGGGGCAATCCGAATGAGTCGATCCTCGCGGAACTTTCAGGCGGCCGGGTGCTGATGGTGAGCCGGAATGTGTCGGGTGCCAACCGCAAGATTATCACGACCAGCGCCGACGGCGCCGCCGGTTGGACCAAGCCTGAATTCCACCGGCAACTTCTTGAGCCGGTTTGCATGGCAGGCCTGGCCGCCGTTCCCGGTAAGCCGGGATGGTTGCTGTTCACCTGCCCGGAAAGCGTGGCCAGGGATTCCTCAGGCAAGGAAATACCAGCCGGGCGCGGCAAGCGGATAAATCTTTCGGTTCGCCTCAGCCGGGACGATGGCCAATCATGGACAGATGCCAAAACACTGGTTCCGGGGCCCAGCGCCTACTCCGACCTGGCGGTTCTTGCCGATGGCATGATTGTTTGCCTGAGCGAGGTGGGCAACGATATCAAGGTGGCCAAAATGAACCTTGATTGGATAGTCGATCCCAAATAATGCCAAAGGCAAATTATTCATGTTTCTGTAGGTCAGTGTGGGCGGTTCACTTGGTCTGATGCCATCCTCAAGGCTTTTGCCTCGGCCCTTTTCCATTCACCTGCCTTGCCAAGGCTGATGATGGATTCGAAGCCAGCCTTTTCAGCCGAGCCAAGTTTTCCCGCGGCATCTAGCTTGGCCAAACGCGAGTCGGCCTCCGCCAGCAGGGAAGCGTTTCTGGTGTTGCAAGCCGAGTTCAAGAGTTCCAAGACACGCAGGGATTCTTCGCTTTTCAGCGGCGGATATTGCCTGCAACCGGGCCACCAGACAATCGCAGCCACGATGGCGAGGGCCGCGGCGGAGGTGGCGAGAATCGTTAAGCGGCTGTTGGGCGCGCCATCGGCTTCAGAATTCACCGGGAACATCCCCAAGGTTCATGCTTGACAAAGCCGCCCAAGTATTATGGTTAATAGTGGTCGGGATGAATTGGGAGTGGCCGTCCCCGAACAGCACCATGGCCCCACCGGACCAAGGGGCATACATCTGGCAAACATGGCAGGTGGGGAAACTTGGCGGATGGATGATACCAGGTTCAGCGGCCGCCGGGCCGCTGTGCACCAGAACCAGCGTGGCCGCACGATCAGTTGCTGTCAGGGGAAACCTCGCCGGGTCCTTGGGTGGAACAACGGCGCCCGGTACCACTCCCACCCAAGTCTTATCGCTAATTGTCGTGTGCTCGCCAACGAAGACCGTGCTGCTTAAACCGTCCGTGACCATGGAAATGGTCGTTTTCGAGTTTCGGAAAAATGGCCCGGCACCCCTGATGAACGACAAGTCGGAACTGTCGTAGGCCCATGATTCATCTTGGCCATTATTGGCCACATAGTGCGAAATACCGAAACGAACACGGAGCGACGCGTTCGAATGGCTCACCACCATCGTGGGTTCCTGATTGGGCGCTCCCGGATTTTGAAACACCTTGATGGCCGTCGCCACGGCCGTCTGATTTGCCGAATGCCAACAAGGGAGATCGAAACGGATTTGCTTGAACAGAGAATCCTGTTCGAGGTATGGCAAGAGCAGAGACGACCATGCCCAGCCTGGCGCGGCATCTACCGGTGGAGGTGTCTGGCCCGCGGCGCCTGAAAGATAACCTGCGGGAAATTGAAAGTGGGTGTCGTGGTGGGATTGCATCGCGATACCAATCTGCTTGAGGTTGTTCACCGACTGAAGCCGCGCAGCGGCTTCGCGAACCTTTTGAACCGCAGGCACAAGCAGGCTGATCAGGATGCCAATGATGGCAATCACCACGAGTAGTTCAATGAGCGTGAATCCGATTTCCCGATTTCTTGGACAGTCCGTTAGGGTGATTTCATGGATTTGGTCCATGTGATTGACGGTTCCAAGAGATGTGGTTCGTGTCATTGACATGCCGGTATTCCCATACGTTTCGTTGAATGAACCAAGCAATCAATGATTCCGAAGTTAATTGTATAGTATGGCTTTATTGTCATCGGAAATCTTTTGAGAACCATGATTTGTAAACAGATCAGCCACCTTGGGTTTCGCGACCTTTCCCATGGCGTTTCGCGGCAGTTGCTCAGTCAGGACGAGGCACTTGGGAATCTTGTACACCGACATCCTGGTCCGGCACCAATCACGAAGCTGATTGATCTCCAGCGCGTCACGCGGATCGCAAACGATGGCGGCACCGACAGCCTCGCCCCATGTCGGGTCAGGCAGACCCACCACCGCGCACTCCTTGATGGCCGGGTGCTCAAGCAGCACCGATTCGATTTCAAGGGCCGAGAGCTTGTAGCCTCCACTTTTGATGATGTCGACGGATTGCCTGCCAAGGATGCGGTAATAACCCTGTTCCAGCACCGCCATGTCTCCGGTCTTGAACCAGCCATTGTCGAACGACTCCGCCGTGGCTTCGGCCCGGTTCCAATACGACGCGAAGACCCCTGGTCCGCGCACCTGGATTTCCCCCAACGAATGTTCGGAGCCGATCACGGATCCATCCTCGGCCACCAGGCGCGCTTCCACCCCGGGCAGTGGAACCCCGACGGCCCCGGGGCGCCTTTCTCCGCGAAAAGGATTGGAGATCGCCATGCCGATCTCGGTCATGCCGTAGCGTTCCAGCAGCGCCTGACCGGTCATCGACCGCCACTGTTCAAACACCGTGGCTGGAAGCGCCGCCGAACCCGAGACCATCAGGCGCATGTTCCTGAAACCGGCGATCCTCGCCTCGCGGTCCTTCGCCTGGGGAGCCTCCAATGTTTCCAGCAACCTCACATAAATGGTCGGCACGGCCATGAACAGCGTGTAGGCGCCCTCGGCCACGCGGTTGAGAACGGCGTTCGCGTCGAATTTGCCGAACACCTCGACCGAGGCTCCCGTCCAAAGCGCGCAGCAAAGGATATTGATGATCCCGTGAATATGGTGAAGGGGCAGGAACAGGGGTATGCGGTCGGCTGGCGACCACTCCCAGGCTTCGACCAGGCTTTCCACCTGGGCCCGGATGTTGTCATGCGTCGTGACAACGCCCTTGGGCTTGTTCGTGGTGCCGCTGGTGTAGAGCATCATCGCCGGCCTGCCCGTGTCGATCGCCGGCAAGCTGGGAGGCGAACTCGCCGGGGACTCATTCATGATCACAAGCTTCACGCCCAGCTTTTGGCAAACGGGCGCGATGCCCGGGGCCAGGTCGGCGTGAGCCAGCACCGTCCGGGCTCCCGAATCGGCAAGGGCGTACTCCCATTCGGGCGGAGTCGCGGAAAGGCACAAGGGCAGGAAGATCCCCCCGGCCCGCCAAACGCCCCATTGCCCGGCGACATAATCGGCTCCCGGCGGGGCGAGCAGGGCCGTCACGATTCCGAGTTGACTTGGAGATGATGCCAGCAAGGTTCCCGCGACCGCCGCGGACTTGCCCACCAATTCTCGGTAGGTGAACTGACCATGGCCCGTCGAGATCGCCACGGCGTTTCCATGCGCCATGGCCCTGCTGATGATGGGAAGTTCGGTCATGGCGGATTCACTCCATGGCTCGCTTAGCCGGCCAGGCTCCGGATCACGAAGAAGAAGAGGGAAGGCCCCAGCAGGCATCCAAGGCCCGTGTAGAAGGTTGCCGTCATCGCGCCATAGGGAACGAGCCTCGGATCCGTGGCGGCGAGGCCCGCCAATACGCCGCTGTTGGTACCCATGAGGCCGCCGAAAATCATGGCGCTGCGGGGATTATCGAGGCCGATGGCCGGCGCCACCGCGGGAGTCAGGATCATCACCAGGATCGCCTTGACCAACCCGGCGGCGACCGAGAGGGCGATCAGTTCATGGCCCGCGCCGATAGCCGAACCGGTGACCGGGCCGACGATGTAGGTCGCGGCGCCAGCCCCCATGGTTGTCATGGAAACCGCGTCACGGTAGCCGCTTGCCCAGGCGACGGCGGCGCCAACGCCAAAGGAGGCCGACAACCCAAGCACAAGGGAAATGGCTCCCATCACTCCTCCACCCCGCAGCTCTTGAAGTCGTACGCCGAAGGCCGTTGAAACAATCGCCAGGTCACGGAGCATGGCGCCACCCAACAGGGCGATGCCGGAAAACGCCGGGATGTCGGCGATTCCTTGCTTTCCCCCCGTGGCGATTCCCCCGACCGCCGCCAGCGCAAGCCCGGCAACGATGGCAATGGCCGAGCCGTGGATTCTTCCCCGGAATAGCTTGTCGGCCATGGCGTATCCGAGCCATGTGAGACCGCCCACCAAGGCGAAAGCCGTGAGGATCGGATAACTGGCCAGCACCTCATGGACAGTTTCGGGAATCATTCGGATGCCCCGGATTCGCCAGCTTGTTTCGCCGACCGTGAAAGGATGCCCACCAGGAGGAAGCAGGCCGCCACGCTGCCGGCGCCCGCCACGATCGCGACCGCCCCGCCGGCCAACGCCCCCATCACATTTTGCCCCGCGGCCATCGCCACCACGATGGGGATGTACATCGCCGACCAGTAGGTGATGCCCTCGCTGCTCCCGCGACCGAGCTTGCCAATGGCCCTGAGCTTTTCGGTGCCCAACACCAGCAGGATCATGGCGATGCCGACGCCCCCGATGTCGGCATCAATTCCCATGGCCCGACCCAGCAGCATGCCGGCGGAAACGCCCGCCAGCAGGCATGCGGCCAGAAGCGCTGTTCCATAAATGGCCATGAATTAATGTCCGCCAGGGTGTCATGTACCATTCAAGGTAAAGGCCCGTCCGTTCGCGGAAAGGGTCGCGGAGGATTGCCTGTCGGCAAAGGCGACCGGCAACCGGGGCGACATGGCCTGAATCATCGTGAATGAACATGGATGAGGCTTGCCGCCACTCTCGCCGGGATGCATCTCGCGGCCATGCTCGTATCATGACTTTTCAACACCATGTTCCCAGGTATCCGAATCATGCTCAAGCGACGACTGGGACACACCGACCTCGACATTACGGTTTTGGGCTTCGGCGCCTGGGCGATCGGGGGTGGCGGTTGGGCGTTCGCGTGGGGAAGCCAGGACGACCGCGACAGCATCGCGTCGATCCATGAGGCGCTCGACCTGGGGGTGAACTGGATCGACACGGCTGCCGTTTACGGCCTTGGGCATTCCGAGGAAGTGGTCGCCAAGGCATTGGATCGGCGCGCCAACAGGCCGCTGGTGTTCACGAAGTGCGCCAGGGTCTGGAATGAAAAGCGTGAAATCGGCAAGTGCCTCAAGGCCGACAGCATCCGCGGGGAATGCGAGGCCAGCCTGAAAAGGCTCAGGGTTGATGTGATCGACCTCTACCAGATCCATTGGCCCGAGCCGCCGGAGGACATCGAGGAAGGCTGGGCCGCCATGGCCAGGCTGAAGGAGCAAGGCAAGGTCAGGTGGATCGGGGTGTCGAACTTTGACGCGGCGCAACTCGAGCGCATTGGCAAGATCGCTCCCGTGGCGTCGCTTCAGCCGCCCTACTCGATGATCAGGCGGGACATTGAGCCATCCATCCTTCCTTATTGCCATTCCCACAACATCGGCACGATCGTCTATTCGCCGATGCAGTCGGGTCTTCTCACAGGTGCCTGGACGCCTGAAAGGCTCGCGGCGTTGCCGCCCGACGACTGGCGCAAGGAGAAGAACCGCCATTTCCAGGAGCCGCTGTTCAGCCGGAACCTGAGGCTGGTCGAACGGCTCAAGGCCATCGGGGCCCGCCATGGCGCCACGCCGGGGCAGGTTGCGATCGCGTGGACGCTGCGGCTTCCCGCCGTCACCGCCGCCATCGTGGGCGCGCGCAAGCCGGGCCAGTTCAGGGAGTTGCTGCCCGCCGGAAACCTTTCATTGACGCCTGACGACATCGGGGAAATCGAGGGATTCCTGATGGCGAATCCAGAGTAGGTCGCTTGGAGGCGGAATCGATGGGAACCTTGTTGGCCGCCTTGGCCTTGACGGGCATCATCCTGGTACCGCAAGCCCCGGGCGCCCAGGGTCGCAAGCCGAACATCATCCTCATTTATTCGGATGACCACGGATGGGCCGACCTCGGCATCAACGGATCTGACAAGGATATCAAGACTCCAAATTTAGACCGGTTGGCCCTTGATGGAACCCGCTTCACCCGCGGATATGTGACGGCTCCCCAGTGCGTTCCGTCACGCGCCGGTGTCCTGACCGGGCGGTACCAGCAACGGTTCGGGGTCGAGGACAACAACAAGGGGCCCTTGCCCCTGGCGGAGAAAACCATCGCCGAAAGGCTCAAGGCCGCGGGTTACGCCACCGGCATGTGCGGCAAGTGGCACCTCGACATGAGCCCCGGCAAGGAAGGGAGCAAGGCTCATCGTCTCATGCCCGCGCACATGCCGCACGCGCAGGGCTTCGACGAATACTGGCGAGGCGAGTTGAGGCAATACCATGCCTCCCATGGCCTGGCCGGAACCCCGTTTGCCGATGCCCCGCGGATGGTTGCCGACAACCGCTTCCGCGTGGTGGTTCAAACAGAGGCGGCCCAGTCGTTCATCAAAAGGCGCCGGGCCAACCCGGCGCAACCTTGGTTCCTTTACCTCGCCTGGTACGCGCCACATGTGCCGCTTGAATCGCCCGAGCCTTGGTTTTCCCGCACTCCCGGGCATTTGCCTTTGCAACGCCGTCAGGCGCTGGCGATGATCGCGGCGATGGATGAGGGCCTTGGCAGGATACGCCGGCAACTCAAGGAGACCGGGCAGGAAAACGACACCCTGATTTTCTTTGTCGGCGACAATGGCGCCCCTCTGGGGAACGCCTGGAACGGATCCCTCAACAACCCGCTGGCCGGGCAGAAGGGAATGCTCAGCGAGGGTGGGATCCGCGTGCCGTTTCTTGCCGCGTGGCCCGGCGTTGTGCCCGGCGGAAAGGTTTTTGATCATCCCGTCTCCAGCCTCGATATCGCCGCCACCAGCACCGCCGCGGCGGGTCTGCCGGATGATTCCTCGCTGGATGGCGTGAACCTGCTGCCTCACCTGCGGGGCGAGAAGTCCGCGGCCCCGCATGAAACTCTTTTCTGGCGATGGGGTTCCCAGGCGGCGGTGCTGGAGATGCCTTACAAGCTGGTCGCGTTGGGGGATCGTGACCGGATGCTTTTTGATGTCTCAACCCCGCAAGGCGAACATCATTCACGCGACTTGTCCGCCAAACATCCTGAAATCGTAAGGAGGCTGGAGGGAAAGTTGAAGGCATGGAGCAAGGACCTCAACCCGCCGGGCCTGCCAAACTCGCTGGACCGCCATCACGAAAGCCTGTTCGGCGAGCATGGCATCCTCAAGTCCAGGGCATCATCCGCCGTTGACCCCGCCCGGGGTTGGCTGTGCCGCAATGGCACCCTGTCCGTCGGCCCCGAAGGCCTTGCGGTGACCAGGGATCCCAAGGCGGGCGGCAACAACAAGGTGTTTATCGCGCGCGCCGGATTGGACCTGCCCGGCCCCGTCGTCGCCACCCTCAGGATCAAGGCGATGACAGGTGGAAAGGCATCCATCACCTGGAGGACGCGGGAAGAAAGCTTCGGACCGGGCCAGGTTGCGGCGTTTGACTGGCCGGCGGGAGCCGAATGGCGCGAGGTCAAGGTCGAATTGCCCGATAAAAACAAGATACTTCATATCAGGATTATTCCACCGCCAGGTGCCGATGGCGCCCTCACCGAATCCATCGAGTTGCGGGGCGCCGATGGCGCGAGGGAGTCGTGGAAATTCCTGAAGGACAAGTGACGCGGACCCGGAGGAGGGCTCCATGACCGTAATCGTGTGTTGTTTCCTGGCCTGGGCCGGCCCCGGCCAAACTGATGTCTGGCTTCTGGCCGGGCAATCCAACATGCAGGGTTCCGCGCTTGTGGCTGAGCTGCCCGCGGCGATTCCCAAGGCGGTACCGAACGCCTTTTTCTGGAATGGGATGGAGTTCGAGCCCCTTGTTCTCGGCAAGACGCGGACATCGAACAATGCCGAACGGTTCGGCCCCGAGGCCGGGTTCGCCCTGTCCATGGCGACGGCCGAAAGGCCCGCTTACCTGATCAAGTACCATGCCAGTGGCATGCCGCTTCATCATGGAATTAATGGGGGGGAGTGGGTCGGGCCGGGGCATGGTCCGAACCGGCGCAACTTTTATCCCGGCGCCAAGGATGGCGACCCGAATGCCGGCACCTTGTACAAGGCGATGCTGGCGCGCTTCCGCGGCGGGATCGGAAGGCTTGCCGGATCCGGTAAAAAGCCGCTGGTCCGGGGGTTCCTGTGGATGCAGGGGGAGCAGGATGCCAAGCACAAGGAACCGGCGGCCACCTACGCGTCGAGCCTCAAGCTGCTCAAGTCGCGCCTCGAGCAGGATCTCGGAACCTCAATCCCCATGGTCTACGGGCAGGTGCTTCCCCATGAACCCGGCCTGGCTCGTTTCACCCACCGCAAGGAAACGAGGGAACAGATGGCCATGGCCGATGGCGCCTCGGGCTGGCCGGAAGCCATAGCCGGGGCGCGTATGGTGTCAACCGACGGGTTTCTCCTGTTGCCGGACAAGGTCCACTACAACACGGAAGGCCAACTGCGCCTCGGCCGGGCCATGGCCGCCGCGATGCGCGGCCTCGCTGATGGCGGTGAAAGGCGTTAGCCGGTCTCCGGGCTCAAGAGGCGGCCAATTCCGCGACCAGTTCCCTGACCTTGGTTTCAATCAGGTCGCGCACGCCGCGGAACTGTTCGGGAGTCATGTCGCGGGGATCGGGGATTTTCCAGTCGATTCGCCTGTCAGCCAGCACGAGGGGGCATTCGTCCCCGCATCCCATCGTGATGGCGACATCCACCCTGGTGCCGTTGAAAGAATCCAGGCCCTTGGATGCGTGCGTGGAGAGGTCGTACCCCAGTTCCCGCATCGCCTCGATCGCCTTGGGATTCACCCGCCCCGAAGGTCGCGAACCCGAACTGTGGGCCTCGACCTTTCCGGCGCCATGGATGCGGGCGAACGCCTCAGCCATCTGGCTGCGGTTGGAATTCTCAACGCATACAAAAAGAATCCGTTTCATGATTCGAATATCCCTTCAAGGAGACGGTTCCCGCTCCCGGCGATACATGAGCCGGTCGGCGGCCACGCCGAGGAACGCCCCCAGCATTGGCGCGGCGACATAGATCCACAGCGATTCCGTCCGTCCCGAAACAAGGGCCGGCGCCAGCGAACGCGCGGGGTTCATCGAGGCCCCGCAGACCGGGCCGGCGAACATCGCCTCGAGCGCGATCACCGAGCCGATGGCGACGCCGGCCAGCGCCACCTTGGCCGGTTCACCGACGGTTGTCCTCAGCACGGCGAGCATCAGGATGGCGGTGAGGATTGTTTCCAGCGCGAACGACCTCATTTCGCTTCCCGAGGGAAGCGTGGCGTCGAGCGTCGGATCCGTTGGAAACATGAGCCTTAGCGTGGCGCTGGCAAGCAGGGCCCCCCGCACTGGGCCGCGATGTAGGGCGCCGCGTCCCGCGTTGAAAACCGCCGGGCCGCAACCAGGCCGCATGTGACGGCCGGATTGAGATGCGCCCCCGAAACATCGCCGAATGTGTGGATCAGCGCCGTCACGACGAGGCCGAAGGTCAGGGCGATGCCCGCGTGGGTGATGGCGCCATGGCTTTCATGGTTGACCACGATCGCCCCCGTTCCCGCGAATATCAGGATGAAGGTGCCGATGAATTCGGCGGCAAGGCGTTGGGCCAGGGAGGGTATCATCGGCAACCTTGGGTTCTCCGTATGCCCACTTCGCTCATGAGGCACATGGCCTGCTCCAAAAGCGAGCGAACGCAGAGGTCCACCAAGCTGTAAAGGATGTTCTTGCCAACCCTTCTTGAGGAGACGATCCCGAGGTCCGACAAGCGCTGCAACTGGTTTGAAACGGCCTGAGGCTTCAGGCCCACGGCCTTGGCCAGGTCCGTCACTCGCATCTCGCTCGACAAGACCAGGGCATGCAGCAGCCTGAGCCTTGTATCGTTGGCCAGCACCTTGAAAACAGTCGCAAGTCCTCCCGCCTCGATGAGGCCGAGCAAGTCGCGTTCGGCGAGGTTGGAGACCTCGCAGCAAGTTAACTCCGATTGGCGCTTATCCTTCATCCTGCTCTCATTTCATTATTACACGACATTGTGTAATCATAGCCATCCATCCATTGAATTCAAGGGATGATGGCCATCACACGCACTCGGCTTTGGCTGGGTTGGCCCTATTCCTGATAATGTGTTGGCTTGCTTCCTTCGACCTCGTTCAACCGGGCTTTTTCCAATGACTTGCCATTTTTTGCTTTGCTGCCTCCTGAACGCGGCTCATGGGGAGTCCCCCCAGGCTTCCCCGCCTCCCAACATCGTGATGATTGTCGCCGATGATCTCGGTTACGGCGACCTCTCCTGCCAGGGGGCCAAGGCGATCCGGACGCCAAACATTGATGGCCTCGCCAACACGGGAACCCGGTTCAGCAATTTCTGCGTGGCCCAGGCCGTCTGCACCGCCTCGCGCGCTGCCTTGCTTTCAGGCTGCTATCCCAACCGCATCGGCATGGCCGGCGCCCTTAACCACACCAGCCGCGAAGGCATTCATCCCCGGGAGGAACTCCTGCCCGAATTGCTCCGGGCCCGAGGCTACGCCACCGCTCATTTCGGCAAATGGCACCTGGGAACCCGTGTCGAATTTTCACCCAATTACAACGGTTTCGATACCTGGGCCGGCATCCCCTACTCCAACGACAACGGCCCGCTCCATCCCACCGTCCGTGGCATTCCCCCCTTGCCGTTCATCGTCAATGGCGTGGTTCGCGAACGCGATCCGGACCAGTCGCTGTTCACCCGGCGACTGACCGACCTCGCCACCGGATTCATCAGGGACAACAAGGCGAAGCCGTTTTTCCTCTATTTGCCCCATGTGATGCCCCATGTTCCGATTTTCGCTTCAGCCAGGTTCGCGGGGCGCTCGGGCCGCGGACTGTACGCGGATGTCGTTGAGGAACTGGACTCCTCGATTGGAGAGGTGCTGCGAACCCTTCGGGAAGCGGGCTTGGAAGACAACACCATCGTCCTGTTCCTGTCGGACAACGGCCCGTTCCTGAGTTATGGCAACCATGCCGGCAGCGCGGGCCCGTTTCGCGAGGGCAAGCTCACGGCCTTCGAGGGCGGGGTGCGCGTGCCGCTCATCGTCCGCTGGCCGGGCCGGGTTCCCCAGGCGCGGGTGAGCGGTGAGTTGGTGACGGGTCTCGATTTGTTGCCGAGCCTAGCGGCTCTTGCCGGGGCGGCACGGCCGAAATTGCCGATTGACGGAATCGACCTGTCGGGGTTGATGCTGGGTGTCAAGGGTTCCGTGGGCCGCGGTGACTTCGCCTTGTATTCGGGCATGGAGTTGCAAGCCGTTCGCAAGGGAAACTGGAAGCTGCACCTGCCCCACCCTTATTTGGCCGTCAATGGCCCGCCCGGCAAGGACGGCAAACCGGCCAATTTCGCCGCCATGCGTCCCGATGCCATCGAGGAATCGGGAATCCGCGGCATTGCCAGCAGGCACGGCTACAAGGTGGAACAATCGCCCCTTTCGCTTTACGATCTGGAAGCCGATCCGGGTGAGGCGACCAACCGCGCGGGGGAAAATCCCGTCGTGGTGGCCGACCTGCTGCGACTCGCGGACCGGTTCCGGAAAGACCTTGGCGATTCCCTGACGGGAGCCAAGGGTGATGGCCTGAGGCCCGCCGAAGTGGCCGCGCCGCGTTAACTGGGAGTTGATTGATGCGATATTTGATCCTGCTGGCGCTGGCCTGCGCCATGGTTGCGCCCGGAATATCCAGGGCCGCCGAAAGGCCGAACATCCTGTTCCTGTTCGCCGACGACTATGGAAGGTATGCCTCATCATATGCCGAACTCGACGGCAAGCCGTCGGCCAACGGCGTCATCAAGACACCCAACATCGACGCGGTGGCCGCGCGGGGCGTTCGCTTCCGCAACGCGTTCGTGAATTCTCCCTCATGCACCCCCTGCCGCAGCGCCCTGTTGAGCGGCCGGTATTTCTTCAACACGAACAGGGGCGCCATCCTCCGGCCCGCCGTGTGGGATGAAACCATCCCGGCTTTTCCGCTGTTCCTCAAGGAATCCGGTTACCAGCTCGGAAAAACCGGAAAGGTGTGGAGTCCCGGTTCACCGGCCGACGCCCCCATTGGCAGGCAGCAATTCGCCTACCAGAAGTCGGGAATGGGTTTCAGCAACTTCTCCGAACAGACCGTGGCCATGCTCAAGGCGGGCAAGACTGTCGCGGAGGCCCGGGAGACGCTGCTGGGGCAGGCCCGCGGAAACTTCACGACATTCCTCAAGGATCGCGACGCCTCCAAGCCTTTTTTCTTCTGGCACGGGCCGACGAATGTCCATCGCGCGTGGGTGAAGGGATCAGGAAAGGCCCACTGGGGCATCGATCCCGAGTCCCTCAAGGGCAAGTTGCCCAAGTTCCTTCCCGATGTCCCCGAGGTGAGGGAGGACTTCGCCGATTATCTCGGGGAGGCCCAGGCCTTTGACGCCCAGGTGGGGGTGCTGGTCGAGGCGCTCAAGGCGGCCGGCATCCTCGACAAGACCATCGTGGTGATCAGCGGCGACCATGGCGCCCCCGGGTTTCCATCGGGCAAGTGCAACCTTTACGACTTCGGCACCGGCGTGGCGCTGGTTGCCGCCGGCCCTGGCATTCCCGGTGGCCGCGTCATTGATGACTTCGCCAACCTGATGGATCTGGCGCCGACTTTCCTCGAGGCTGGCGGCGCGACATTGCCCGCCGGAATGAATGGCAAGTCCCTGTGGCCCGTGTTGTCTTCCTCGAAGTCCGGCCAGGTCGATCCCGCGCGCGATTTCGTGGTCACCGGCAGGGAACGCCATGTGGACGCGGCGCGGGTCGGTAACGCCACTTATCCCCAAAGGGCCCTCAGGACGGAAAAGTATCTTTACATCCGCAACTTCGCGCCCGACCGTTATCCGCTGGGCGACCCCAAGGGCATCACGGATGACATGGCGCCCGGCGCCCAGGCCTTGGAAAACAACACCTTCGCCACATACGCGGACATGGACGCCGGTCCCACCAAGGCGTGGTTGGTGGCCCATCGCGCCGACCCCCGGTGGAAATGGCACTATGACAAGGCGTTCGGCAAAAGGCCGGCTGAGGAACTGTACGACCTGTCAAAAGATCCCGACCAGGTGGTGAATGTGGCGGGAGATCCCGCCTACTCCGAGGCGCTCAAGGAGCAGGGGGGCCGTTTGATGGGAATCCTCACGCGGGCCGGCGATCCCCGGGTCACGGAAAAGGATTGCCGCTTCGACCGTCCGCCGTTTGCCGATCTGGAGAGGGTTCGTTGATTATGTCGGGCGGAGCTTTTCTGGTCTTGTGTCTGGTTGCGGCCGGGCCCCCCGGGGTGTCCGCAAGCCAGCCGAATGTGCTCCTGATGGTTGCGGATGACCTGCGGACCGACCTTGGTTGCTACGGTTCACGCGCCATCACGCCGCACATCGACTCGCTGTCCGCGCGTGGCGCCCGCTTCAGTCGCGCCTATTGCCAACAGGCCGTGTGCAACCCTTCCCGTTCGTCATTCCTCACCGGAAGGCGCCCCGATTCGCTGAGGCTGTGGTCCAACGGCATCCATTTCAGGGAATTAACCCCCGATGTGGTCACCTTGCCCCAGCATTTCATGGCCAACGGCTACGAGGCCCGATGCGTCGGCAAGATCTTCCACAACTGGCACACGAGGGAAAAGGGCGACAGGCGCTCGTGGAGCGCGCCGGAGTTCCTTCATTACGCCAATCATGGGGATGATGCCCCAATGGCGGATCTTCCATTGCCGCCCAACTTTGCCAAGGGCATCGGGCGAATGTACGGCAAGGTTCCGGTATGCGAGTGCCGTGACCTTCCCGACGAGGCGTACTATGACGGACGGGTCGCGGCGGAGGCGGTCAAGGCCCTTGGAGAGAAACGCGAAAGGCCATTGTTCCTCGCCGTTGGTTTCTGGAAGCCCCACGCGCCATTCAATGCCCCGCGCAAGTATTGGGACCTTTACGACCGCGGGGCGGTTTCGCCACCCCGGTCCGAAAGGCCCAAAGATACCCCTGAAATCGCGTTCCACGACGGCCGGGAGATCCTGGGGGCCCCTCCCGGCAGGGTTGACCCCACCCCTGCCCAGGTGGCTGAGATGCGGCATGGGTACTTGGCCAACATCAGTTACATGGATGCCCAGGTGGGCAAGGTCCTCGCGGCGCTCGAGAAGGCCGGGATGCGCGACAACACCATCGTGGTGTTCCTTGCCGACCATGGTTACCACACCGGCGAACTAGGGCTTTGGGCCAAGACATCCTGCTTCGAACGCGACGCCAGGGTGCCCCTCATTGTTTCCGCTCCGGGCATGACCCGTCCGGGAACCGAACTTGCCGATATCGCGGAGTTGGTGGACCTGTTTCCAACCATCACCGCTCTCTGCGGAGTGAAGCCGCCCCCCGGCATGGAAGGGGTGGACAGGTCGGCTTCGGTTCTCAAGGGCGCCGGTGCGGGCAAGCGCGCCGCGTTCACCCAACATCCTCGCCCGGCCTATTTCGACCGCACGACTTCCGGTGTTCCCGAGGCGATGGGCTACAGCGCCCGGATGGATGCCGGCCGTTACACCGAATGGCGTGACTGGAAAACCGGAACCTTGCGCGGCGTGGAGTATTATCCCGCCGCGGACCTGCCGGATCCCGCCAGGAACAGGGCCGCTGATCCCGCCTTGGCGGCCGAAGTCGGCGCTGCCCGCGCCACCCTGCATGCCATGTTTCCGCCTTCCATCGCGCCCGGCAGTCGCCAGGGGGTCCGTCCATGAGTCCGCTGCTGTTGTCCATGTTCGCCTTGTGCGCGCCGAACGCGGAATCGCCGCCACGGCCGAACATCGTCTGGTTCATCGTCGATGACATGTCGGCGAACTTTTCCTGTTACGGTGAAAAGCTGGTTGTCACGCCGCATGTCGACGCGCTTGCGGCCCGGGGCACCCGCTTCGCCAAGGCGTTTGTCACCGCACCCGTTTGCTCGCCCTGCCGGTCGGCGCTCATCACGGGTTGCTACCAGACCACCATCGGCGCCCACAATCACCGCAGTGGTCGGGGCGACCTCAAGATTAACCTTCCCGGTGATGTGGTCCCTGTTCCCGCGCTGTTCCGAAAGGCCGGCTACCACACCGCCATCGGCGGGTTCGGCGCCACCGCCAAGCGGCTTGGCAAGACCGACTACAACTTCGAATGGCCCAAGGAGATGTACGACGGCAATGACTGGTCGGGCCGCAAGCGGGGCCAACCGTTTTTCATGCAGGTTCAATTGCATGGCGGCAAATACCGCGGGCAGGGCCCCAGCAAGGCATGGCAGGAGCGGGTGAGACGGGAACTGGGTTCCCCCACGGATCCCGCCAAGGTTGTCCTTCCGCCTTATTATCCTCGTGATCCGGTCATCCTGCAGGATTGGGCCGATTACCTCGATTGCGTCCGCCAGACCGATCGCGAGGTCGGCCAGTGGATGTCACGGCTTGAAAAGGAAGGCCTGCTCGACAACACCGTTGTGTTCTTCATGACGGACCATGGCATCAGTCACGCGCGGGGCAAGCAGTTCCTCTACGACGAGGGGATTCATGTTCCCTTGGTCGCGGCGGGGCCGGGCATTCCCAAGGGAGAGGTCCGGTCCGACCTGGTGGAGCATATCGACCTTGCCGCCACCTCCCTGTCCCTCGCCGGGGTGAGGCCGCCGGCATGGATGCAGGGGCGCGACCTGCTTTCCAAAGATTACCGCAAGCGGGACGCGGTGTTCGCGGCGCGTGACCGTTGCGACGAGACGATGGAGCACATCCGCGCCGTCCGCACCGATCGCTTCAAGTACATTCGCAACTACCTGCCCAACCGACCCCACCTTCAGCCATGCCGCTACAAGGATGAGAAGGCCATCGTGAAAAGGCTGAGGGAACTCCACGCGGCGGGCACGCTGGATTCCCTGGCCGAGAAACTCCTGTTCGCCCCCCGGCGTCCAGCGGAGGAACTGTACGACCTTGGCGGTGACCCCCATGAGACCAACAACCTGGCGGCCGATCCCGCGCACCAGGAAACGCTCAAGGCCATGCGTTCGCGCCTGGCCGAATGGGAGCGGCGCACGGGGGACAAGGGCCGTCAGCCCGAACCTGTGGAGATGTACGATTCCGACATGAAGGAGTACCTGTCCGGAGGGGGCAAGACGGCCCTTGAGGACCTTCGCGGGAACATCGACCTCAACAAGAGGTGGGCCGCCGAGGAAGCCAAGTCGGCGGGCCGCTGAATCAGAATTCCCCCGTGCCCCGCTTCGACCACCAAGGTAACTGGGTGCCTCCGTCGATCGACATGATGCTCCCCGTGATCGACTCGGACGCCGGATCACACAGGAACACCACGCCCCGGGCGACTTCCTCCGGCCGCATCAGGCGGCCCATGGGAAGGGCGGCGCCCGCCGTCATGAGCGTCTGTTCGCTGAAGAACTTCCTTTCGCCGGGCGTGTCGGTCCAGCCCGGATAGATCATGTTGACCCGGATCCTTTTTCCGATCAATTCGACCGCGGCGGTCTTGCCCATCATGTCGAGCGCGGCCTTGGCCATGTTGTAGGCCATGCATGATGGTGTCGCGACATGGGCATGCGGCGAACTGACCAGCACGATCGACCCGGGGGCCTCGCGCCCCAGCAGGTGTCTGGCCGTTGCCCGAAGGAAGTGGAACGCCCCCCACATCGAGACATCAATCGTTTTCCTGAACCCGGCCATGTCCGCCTTGTGGAAGAATTCGCGGTCGCTATAGACGGCGCTTGTCACGAGGATGTCAACGGCACCAAGGGCCTTGACGGCGGAGGCAAACGCCTCTTCCGACTTTTCCTGGCTTGCCACATCGCAGGCGATCTCGGGCGCTTGCCTGCCCATGGCCCGGATGGCTGGAGCGGGATTGCCCGTCCTGTTTTCCCAGTGCAGGTCGACCAGGGCGACATCGGCTCCCTCGGTGGCCAGCGCGACGGCGCACGCGGCGCCGATTCCACCCGCGGCGCCCGTCACCAGCGCCTTTTTTCCGGCAAGCCTCATCGGTTTCCCCTTTCCGAAAGCCCAGCAACCTGAAAGGAAACATGTCGAGGTATTCAATGGTTCCCGAGCCAATCTTCAACGGCCCGCCCTGGATCGTTCCCCGGGCCGTCTATGTTCATGTGCCGTTCTGCGCGCACCGCTGCGGTTACTGCGACTTTGCCATCGCCGTGGACCGGGAATCGGAGATGGCCGCGTACCTTGACGCGCTGGAGATGGAGGCGGGCCGCTTGGGCGGGCCGTTCCCGGTGGACACTTGGTATGTCGGCGGGGGCACCCCGTCGCTCTTGCCCGAACCGCTGCTTGCGAGGCTCGGGGGGCTCCTGGCTCGGTGGTTTCCGCTTGCCGGGGGGGGCGAGGCCACCCTCGAGGCGAATCCGGAATCGTTCGGGCCACAAAAGGCCCGCTTGCTGCGCGGCATCGGGTTCAACCGCGTGAGCATCGGCATCCAGTCGTTTTCCCAAGGCTCGCTCGACGCCCTCACGAGGCCCCACCGAGCCGACGCCTCGGCCGAGGCCGTTGAGGTGGCCCGGAATGCCGGACTGGCTGTTTCCGCCGACCTCATCTTCGGGGTACCCGGGCAGGATCTTTCCGGCTGGGAGGCTGACATCCGCCGGGTGGCGTCGCTCGGGCCGTCACATGTGAGCGCCTACGGCCTCACTTACGAGAAAGGCACGCCGCTCGAGCGGCTCGCCCGCTCCGGCAAGGTCCTGCCCCTCTCGGACGACCTCGAGGGCGCCATGTATTCGCTCGCCATGGACCTGCTGCCAGAACTGGGATTTTGCCAGTACGAGATATCGAATTATTCCCGGCCGGGTTCGGAGTCCAGGCACAACGCCGTCTATTGGGCCAACCATGCCTACTTCGGCATCGGCATGGGAGCGGCCCGCTATGTCGGCGGCGAAAGGGCGACCAACACGCGGGATCTCTCCGATTACATCCGCAAGGCGTTGGCGGGCGAACCGCTCTCGCGGCCGGGTGAGCGACTCGAGGGGCTTGAGGCGGCCCGGGAGACCTTGTACCTGAACCTGCGCCGAACGCGCGGCGCGGATCCCCTTGAGTTCCCCGACCGGACTGGAGTCGACCTTTCACGGATGGTGAATGGCCTCGGCCGGGTCATCGACGCGGGATTGCTGGAGGTGGCACCGGATGGATGCCTTCGCCTCACGCGCCGGGGACGGTTGCTGGCCGACACCGTCGCCGGAGAGGTGCTTGCGCGTTCCGGCGGGCCGGCCTAGAACCGGAAACCGATTTCCATGCTGACGCCTTCCAGCGAGATGTTGCTGGTGCGCCTCACCGGATTGCCGAGTTGGGGGCCCGGGAATTGGAGTGAATCAACCATGTCGAAGTAGTTGAAGAGGTCGTAGCCGATCCTCACGGTGGCGATCTCGCCCCGGTAGCAAAGCCCCAATCCCAAATCGAGGGTCGGAACCACGCCTTCGTACTTGTCGTGGACATTCACCACGGTCACGGTGCCATTGTCGGCCGTTTCATTCAGGCGGCTGCTGAACCGCCCGGCGATGAGGCCGCCCTTGCCCCGGCCATAGAGGCCTATCTTGCCCATGAAGTTCCACACGCCTTCGGCGCCGGCGGTGACGCCGCCGCCGCTGAAATAAATCGGCATGTTCACCATGCTGTTGTTGGCGGCCTGCGGCCCCCCGTTGTAGATCGCCGAGAAATTCTGGTCGATCCACGCCAGCCGGGTGCCGCCCGTGAAGCGGAATGAGAATGACGGGTCGAGTTCAACCCAGCGTCCGAAGTCGATGTCGAGCACGCTGAAGTTGACGCTGCCATTGGCCTGCGCCGTGCCGATTTCATCGAAGCTCAGGTTCGTGGTGGTGGCGTAGAGTGTGCCTCCCGCTGGCGCCGAGGCGAAACGGCTGTTGGTGCTGTGGTAGTTGAAGAAGCTGGCTTCCACCTGCCAGCGGTCGGCCAACTCGATTCCCGCGCCCGCGCGAAAACCGGCGCGGAACGAGTAGTCGAGGTTTTGCATGTCCCCCACCACGCCCGTTCCCGTCGGGGTGAGTGACGATACGGCATAGTCATACGACTGCCTCCTGGCCTTGAGCAGAAGCAGGTCGGCGAACAGATAGGGATGGATGGCCTTCTCGCGCTTTTCCTCCTCGGGAAAAAACGGCAGGCCCTCGAATGGCGGGGTGGCCGGTTCTCCACCGCTCAATTTCTCGCCCGACAGGTCGGTGGGTCCCGGGTTGTTGGGAAAGTCTTGCTTGGTGTCCTGGGCCGGGGCCGACGGCGCGGCCATGCCAAGGGCCATGCAAAGCCCGATCGCCTTGAGGAAAGCGGCAATGGATTTCACGGACATGTCGGCATCCCCGTTCTGGTCATGAATCTTCACGAGCGGGGCGGGACATATCCTGACCCCGCTTTCCGGTGCAAGGCCGCTTCACCTTGATTTTCCTCAAGCTTCCGGCGATCAGCCATCCCGACACGCCCTTGGGAGAACCATGTCCAACCGATTTCCGTTCATGCCGCTTGTCGCTTTCCTGGTGGGCCTGCCTTGCGGCGCGGGATGCCTGAGCCTGCGCGTGGATATCCGCAGGGATACCGGGGCGCTCGACAACCTGAGCGCCAGTCTGGGAAAAGACAGCCTTTCGGAACGGACCATGGCGACCCTGCGGACCGAGGGACTTGATTCCGAATGGAAGTCCCGTCCCGGCTTCGCGGTCGGGCAACTGTTCCGCACGACGGTCGATTCCCCGACGGCCGACAGGCTTTTCGCCCTGAGTGAAATGCATCACCAGATGGCGGGCGCGTGGCGAGTTCCCCCCGATGAGGTCCTGAGGCACCACTACCTCTGCGCCGGCTTCGCCCACCATTACTTGCTGAGCGCCTCGGCGGAAGCGGCGGCCGAGGATGAGCGTCGCGCGACCCTTGCTCCCGCCGACGCCTTTGATCCGCGATTCCGCCTGGCCTGCGACCTGTACAACCACGCGCTGTCGCGCGCGTTGGTCATCCTGCGCGCCATGAAGGTGAGCCGGCCCGGAGACGCGATCCGGGTGGATTCAGCGGATGGCGGAACCCTGGATGTGAGCCTGCAGGACTGCGGACTTTCCATTCCGCCCCACGAGGTGGGCGCCGTGCACCTGGCCTCCGAATTCAGCGTCAGCGGCCTCTCGACCCAGGTGGTCGGATACGGCCTGGGCGTGCCGCTGGTTGTCGAGCGCCGCCGCGATCCCAAGCGTGTTGAAAAGCTGTACCTCTCCACGATGTCGGTTCCGGCGACGGCCTACCTCAACTTCAGTGACGACCTCTCGTCGCTGGGACACTGCCAGGCCGTCACCATCGAGCTTCACGATCCGCGCCGCACCCGCGGTTTCAGGGTGCGCGACCGCATGGTGCCCCTGCAAAGGAACCTCACGGCGCCCTTGGCGTACGGACTCGCCGACAGCGGCCTGGAAAGGCTTTCGCTCAAGGGATTCTTTCGCGGGGACCTGCTGGCGGACGGGGGCCAGTTGCTCCTGCTGGAGCCTTACGAGAAGGGGAAGATCCCGGTGGTGCTGGTGCACGGCCTGCTGTCGTCCCCCGTGACCTGGACACCCGTGGTCAACGACCTGATGGCGGATCCCGAAATCGGCCGGAATTACCAGTTCTGGGTGTTTGTTTACCCGACAAGCCAGCCTTTCGCCGTGACCGCCTCCCAGTTGCGCGCGGAGCTCGACCGGGTGCGCAAGCGGGTGGATCCCGACGGGTCGGACAAGGCGATCGACCGGACGGTCTTGGTGGGTCACAGCATGGGAGGCCTCGTCTCGCGGATGGCCGCAAGCGACTCCGGCGAAGCCGTCTGGTCGGCATTGAGTTCCCGGCGGCTCGACGAGCTCGCGCTTGACGCCGACACGAAACAGGCGATTTCCCAGGTCGTGTATTTCAAGCCCCATCCGCAGGTGGCCAGGGTTGTCTTCGCCGCCACCCCGCACCATGGCAGCGTGCTGGCCAACACCGCCCTGGGTCGCGTCGGACGCGCCTTGGCGAGGCCGCCGTCCAAGCTGATGGAACGGACCAGGACGATCCTCAGGCAGGCCCCCGGCGTGCTCGGAAGCGACCTGGCCTCAAGGCTCACAAGCGTCGATTCATTGGCGCCCGACTCCCCCTTCATCCTCGCCATGTCCGAGGCCGTGGTTCCCTCCGTCCCGTATCACACGATCGCGGGAATCCTGCCTCCCGCCAGCCGGGGGGTCCGCGCCGAGTCGTTCCTTCTGGGGTCGGACAACGAACTCTACGGTGATGGCGTGGTACCGTATGTGAGCGCCAGGCTCGACGGCGCGCAAAGCGAGGTTCTCGTGATGGCCGACCACACCACCGTGCATCATCATCCGCGGGCCCTCGCCGAGTTCAGGCGCGTCTTGCGCCTGCATATGCGGGAGTCGGAAAGCATCTTGCCGGTTTCAGGGACCCGGAAGGGCCAGCCCTAGGATGTGCGGCCGCTTTCTGCTGGCGTCTTCCGACGATTCGCTCGACGGCGCGCTCGGACCCAGGGCCTGGCCCGCCCGCGAACCACGCTACAACATTTCCCCCACCCAGCCGGTGCTGGCTTTGGCCATGGGAATCGTGGAACCGCGCTGGCTGAACTGGGGGCTTGTTCCGAGATGGGCGCGCGACGCCTCGGCGGCATCGGGAATGATCAACGCCCGATCGGAAACCGTCTTTTCCAAGCCATCCTTTCGGGGCCTTCTCAAGGGAAATCGATGCCTTGTGCCGGCTACGGGCTTTTATGAATGGCAGCCGGGTCCGGGCAAGATGAAGAGGCCGTTTTTGTTCCGCCGCGCCGACGGGACGCCGTTCGCCTTCGCCGGCCTTTGGGATTCATGGCGGGCGCCAGGCGGCGCCACCTTGCTAACTTGCGCCATCCTCACCATGGAGGCTCCCGATTGGATGCTTCAGTGGCATCACCGCTTTCCCGTGATGCTCACCGGTGAGTCCGCCTCCGCTTGGCTGGGAACCAATCCGATGGATGAGGCGGGCCTGCGGAAAGTTGCCGTCTCGTGGACGCGTGAGGATATGGTGGCCGTGCCGGTCTCGAACCGTGTCAACTCACCGGGGCGGGAGGGGCCTGAATGCGCGGCGCCCCTGGAACCGGACGAACCTTCGCCGCGACCCGTCCAGCGCGGTTTGTTCGATTGACGGCAACAAGGTTTTCACCTCGGGCGGCCCGGGATGTCTTCCCGATGGAAGCCTTGGGTGCCGGCTTGGCTCCCTTGCCCTGCGGCATGCCTGTTTTCCGCGCGAGCTTTTTCCGCGCGGCATTGGTCTTGTAGGCTTTTTTGGGAGCCTTTGCGCGCGCCAGGTCGATATTGGCCCCACCAGGCAGGCCGCGCCGCAGCACGACGGAAATCTTGTCCCAGACTCCCTTGTCCTGCAGCATGCGCAGGCGACGCCAGCAGGTCATTCCGGATCCGAAACCCAATTCCTGGGGCAAGTCCTCCCATGGGATTTTATGCGCGAGAACATGGACGATGCCGCTGATCACCTTGCGGGGATCGACCGGCTTTCGTCCGGCGTACAGGTGGTTTCTTGGAGCGGGAGTAGGGAGGATTTTCTCAATCTTTTTCCAAATGGCGTCGTCCAAGACCTGCGGGGGGGACATCCGGGGACTCCAAGGACATGGAAGAGGGGCGAATCCTTCCTGCATCCGCACATGAAATACGGACAGTCACGGTACCTGTTCTAATGAGAAAATCAAGATAATCTGACATCTATTGCTAAATCGATGGGAATGAATCCAAAATTCAGGGTAGCGACCGCCTCCCCTGTCCGGGAAACCCCGGATCCGCCATCATCCTTATCCTTCCGTCGCCATCGGGAAACACCACGCGCATCCGGGTTTCGGATTGCCTCGAAACGATCGCC
>VGXS01000024.1 GCA_016873225.1 Planctomycetota bacterium
CCCGTTCGCTGCCGCGTGCTTGACGGGAACCCCCTTGCCATCAACCACGGCCTGAATCGCTTCATCGAGATGCCGGGTGCGGGCTTGGGGAAGCCGGGTCGTCCGGTCGGCATACTGGTCGTCAATGGCGCCGAAGTACCGGAGTGTCAGGTTCGAGTCGAGAAGGAACGCCTCGGGGGAGGTCTTCGCGAGGAAAGCGTCGGCGACCTTGTTTTCAGGATCGTAGTGCATCGGGAAGGAAGCCTTGAATTCAAGCGCCAGCTTTTTAACCTCCGCGGGATCATTCTGGTCGGGAATTCCGATGAAGATGACATCGTTTTTCGCGTGCTTGGAGGCCAGGTCGCCAAGGACCGGGATGTAGCGGTTCGATATGGGACAATTGAAGCTCAGGAACACGACCACCGTCGCCTTGTGCTTTTTCCCCTCCGCCAACGATCATGTTCCGCCGCTGGTTGAGGGTATGTCGACTAGCCGGATGGGCTTGTCAAGCCTCAGCAGCGAGACAAGGTCGTCATTCGGGTTGTCCTGGGCAAGGGCAAACCGGCAGGCGAACGCCAGTTAAGCGACAATCATGGCAGAGGATCTCATGGGCGTCCAATCCCATCCTGGTCCAAGGAAATTGGTGATAGCGTCCCAAAGGCCGAGGGTAGCAGCAACGCGACCATCCCCGCCATCATTACCGCCAGAGCGAATGGGTGTCCAACGGCGTCGGCCAAGGGCCCGAAAACGGCATTGCCCAGCGGCGTGGCCAAACTGAGCCCCATCGTCCACAGGGCCATGGCCTTGCCCCGGGAGCGGTCGTCGGCCAGTTGCTGCACGGCACCTTGCGCGGTGGCCAGCACCATGATGAGGCCCATGCCGGCCAGGGCGGCGCCCGCGAGGGCCGTCCCGACCGCGGCATCGGCAAGCGCCGAGGAACCGGCCAGCACCCCCTGCCCCAGCGCCGTCATCAGCAGTCCGACGCGAATGCGCCGCCACAAGTTCGCGTCGTTTCCCCATGCGGCGATGCCCATGGCCGAAACCATGGCCCCCCCGCCCACCGCGCTCAGCAGCCAGCCATGGCCCGCGGCATGCCAGCCAAGCCCATCCGCTGCCACCTGGGGAAGCAGGGAAAGCATCGGCCAGCCGAACAGCGCCGCACCCGTGGCCAGGAAGATGAAGAACCCCAGCTCACCGCCGTCACGAAGCACGGCGAAAAACGATGGTGGCGTCTCGCCGACCCGAAGCGGCGCGGGTTCCCCCACGGCGCGTATGAAGGCGAGGCTGCCAAGCACGGCGAGGTAGCTCGCCGCGTTGGCGGCAAAGCACAGGGCCGGGTCCGCGACGGAGATGATCCAACCGGCGAGCGCCGGACCCAGCGCCCTGGCCAGGTTGAACTGGACCGAGTTGAGGGCGACGGCATTGGGAAGGTCTTCCCGGGAGGTGAGGTCCTTGAGGAAGCTGAGCCTCGCTGGCAGGTCGATCGCCTGGACCGCGCCACCCAGCCAGGCGAAGCCGACGAGGCCCCATGCCGTGGGGCTTCCCCAGAGGGCGTAAGCGGCAAGCGCGGCGGCTTGCAGGCCGAACGCCGTTTGGCTGGCCAGAACCAGCCTTCGCTTGGGTACCCTGTCGGCGAGGATGCCCGCCAGCGGCGCGAGGATGGCCGTGGGCAGGATCATGCCGATGGCCACCGAGGCCGTCCATGAACTCTGGCCGGTGATGCTGTAGGCGAGCCAGGCCAGCGCCGTGGTTTGCATCCATGACCCTATGAGCGACAATCCCTGTCCGAAATAGTACAGGCGGTAGTCGCGGTGCCTCAGCGCGCTGAACATCGTGCGCCTCACGCGGGGGGCAGGTGGGGAGCGAGTCGGGCGCGCGCCATGTCCGCGTCGATTCCAAGGGCGGAGAACGCCTTGTCGCGGCTGGAGGCCCCCTTGGCCAGGGACACCTGCGACCGCTTCAGGCCGAGCCAGCCGGCGAGCGCCTCCTCGAGCGCCGCGTTGGCCTTACCGTCAACGGGTGGCGCGTTCACGGCCACCTTCAGCGCGCCGGCATGCTCGCCCACGATGGCGGTGCGACGGGCACCCGGTTGGGCCCTCACGGGTATGGTCACGCCGCCCGGAGAATCGGTGATGCTGATCATGCCGGCTCAAGCCCGCCGACGAGGATGGTGCCCAGGCGGATGAGCGTGGCGCCTTCCTCGACGGCCACTTCGAAGTCGCCGCTCATGCCCATGCTGAGCTGTGTCGCGGGGTGCCTGCCGTCCAAAAGCGGCCGCAATTCGCGCGCCAGCGCCGCCAGGCGGCGGAACGCCGGGCGCGCCGATTCGGGGTTGTCCGCGATCGCCGCCATGGTCATGAGGCCGTGAACCTCGATGCCGGGCATGCGGTTCAGCATCGCGGCAAGGCCCGGCACTTCGGCGGGCTCGAATCCCTGCTTGGCATCCTCGCCGCTGCAATTGACCTCGAGAAGCACCCTGGCCACTCTTTCTTGTCCCATCGCCTCGGCGTTGATGGCTTCCAGCAGGCGGGCGCTGTCGCACGAATGAATGAGGGAAACCTCCGGGAGCGTCCGCTCCACCTTGTTGCGTTGCAGGTGGCCGATGGCGTGCCACCGGGCGCCGGACACCAAACCGGCCTTTCGCCAAAGTTCCTGGGGACGGTTCTCGCCCAGGTCGGCCACGCCCAGCTCGACCAGCGCCCGCGCCACCTCATGGCCGACCGTCTTGGTGACGCCCACCAGCGTGACCGTGGCGGGATCGCGACCGGAACGGGCGCAGGCCCCCGCGACCCGGCCACGGATCTCCCCGAGGCGCCCGGACAGAATTTCCCTGATGCTTCCCATGGGATCATGGTATCCGAACCACCCTGTACGATGAGCGGATCACCGGGAGTTCCGCCATGGCCGATGTCCAACCGTTCCGCGCCTTCCGCTACAACCTGGCCCGTGTCGGAGCCCTCGAGGATGTCATCGCGCCTCCTTACGATGTGATCGACGCGGACCTGCAGCGCCGCCTTCATGAACAGCATCCGGCGAATGTGGTGCGCCTCATCCTCGGCTACGAGCATCCCGGGGATGATGAGCACGACAACCGCGCCACGCGATCCGCGGCGTGCCTGCGCGAGTTCCTGGCCGATGATGTGCTCCTGCAGGATTCGCAGCGCAGCATGACCTTGGTGCACCAGGAATTCACGGCCGGTGGCCGAACGCTGGTGCGCAAGGGTTTCATCGCCCGCGTGAGGCTTGAGCCGTTCGGCGCGGGCACGGTGTTTCCCCACGAGGAAACCTTGCCCGGACCCAAGGCCGACCGGCTTCGCATCTTCCGCGCCACCTCGATGAACCTGAGCCCCGTCTTCGGACTGTTTCCCGACGAAACCCGCGAGGCGCAGCAGATCCTCGACCATGCCGTGGGAAGAGCCCTCCCCCTGCAGGCCACCGATCATCTGGGGGTGGTCACCCGAGTCTGGCCGGTGACCGACCACGCCGCGGTGACGGCGGTTTCCGCCTTCCTGGCCGACAAGCCGATCTACCTGGCCGACGGCCACCACCGCTATGAGACGGCCCTCGCCTACCTGGCCGAGCGCGAGGAACTGGCCCGCCGGCAGGGGAACAACCTCGATCCCGACCACCCGGCCCGTTTCATCATGATGTACATGGTGGGGATGGATGATCCTGGCCTCGAGATCCAGCCGACCCACCGGCTTGTTTCAGGCCTGCCCGGCCTGACGGTCGCCAGGTTGTCGGAAGCCTTGTCTCCGGCGTTCGAGCTGAGGCGGGTCGGCCGCAGGACGGAAGGCTGCCGGGAAGCCGCCGAGGAGATCGAGATGGACGGCGGTCAGGACCTGCTGGCCTTCGGCACCCGGGCCGATGGCGAATGGACGCTGGCGCGCCTGACCGATCCGTCGCTCATGGAGGTCAGGCATCCCGCCAAGTCGGCGGCTTGGCGTTCGCTCGGGGTCGCCATCGCCCATGGCGTGGGCATCGACGGGCTGCTGGCGCCGCTGTTCCAGGGATCGCCCGCCATCCGTTATGTGCACAGGCACGAGGAGGTGTCGGACGACCTTGCCGCGGCTGCCGGCGCGGACCTATGCATTTTGGTGCCGGCCGCCACGATGGGCCTTGTCGCCGAGATCGCCTCGGGGGGTGAACGGATGCCGGCCAAGAGCACTTACTTTTATCCGAAGATCGGCTCGGGCCTGGCGTTCCACCAGCTCCGTTAGCCCGCCAAAGGAAAGGTCCCCCGAAACCTGTCGGTTCCGGGGGACCTGATCAGCCGGCTAGGCCGGGGACCGGCTACTTGCCTTTCGCGTCTCCACCCTTGGACCCCTTGGTGCCAGGATCAGCGGGCGCCTGCGGGTCGTGGATGCCGTCGCCTCCCTTGCCGCACAGGCGGTCCTTGAGTTTGCCAAGGTGGCCCGGGTCGCACGGATCATCGCAAAGCGCGACGATCCTCGGCTTCCTCACGCACACTTCCTTTTCCACGCACACCGGCACCCGCTTGCAGACATTCACGGGAACCTGCTCGCACACGGTGTAAGGCACCTTCACCGTCACGGTGTGGGGAACCATCTTCGTGACCTTCTCGCTGACGGTCTTGTTGATGGTGCATGGCTCCATCGTGCAGGTGGTGTAGGGGATCTTCTTGGTGCGGGTTTCCGTCACCATTTCGGTCACCTTGCAGGGCACCATCTTCTTCTCGGTGCAGGGAACCATGCGGCAGACGGTGTAGGGCACCATCTTGGAGCAGGTTTCCTGGACCGTCTTGTAGGTGGTGTAGGGCACCATCTTGGTGAGGGTTTCCGTCACCATCCGCTTGCGGGTCGTGCTGACCGTCTTTTGGTACTGGGCACCCTCGACGAACGAGCGGCCCTCGCCGGGGTCGGCGTAGCCGTGGCCGTCGGCGGGGTCGACAAAGGCGCCCCGCGCCAGGCGGGTCGTGGTGTAGGGAACCTGCTTGACAACCTTCTCGGTCACCATGCGGGTCTTGGTCACGGGAACCTGCTTGGTACAGGTTTCGCAAACCACCTTGCACACCTTCACGGGCACCTGCTTGCAAACGGTGACGGGCACCTTCTTGCAAACCGTGTAAGGCACCTTGTCAACCACGCATTCCTTCACGATCTTGGTGACGGGAACCTCGCAGCAGATGGTGCGCGTGCGGAAGACCCGCCGGCTGCAGACCTGGTCGGGGCACTGGCTTTCGCACTTCACCCACTTGCCAGGCTTGCAGATGTTGCGGCAGGTGCACGGATCGAACTCGCACTCCTGCTCGCGGACCCACTTCACCACCTTGCGGCCGGGCACCGTGTATTCCTCGGTGGTCCATTCCCCCACCAGCTTCGAAATCACCCTGGTTTCGCTGACGGGCGTCCGCACGGTTCGGCGAACCTCCCGTTCGCACTGCTGCACCTCGGTGCGCCATTCGGTGCAGCGCACTTCCTTCACGCTCTCCTCCACCACATGCCGGCGCACGGTGTAGGTGCAGTCCTTCATCACCGTCTCGCAGACCGGCTTGCACACATACGAGACGCATTCCTTGACATGGTCCTCGCACAGTTTCTTCGTCACCTGGCCGCACACCGTGCGGTTCTCGACCTCGCAAACCGGCCGGCAAACGGTGTACCGGCATTCCTTCTCGCACTGCACAGGCACCTTCTTGCAGATCGTGTACTGGCATTCCTTGTACTTCGTCTCGTACTCGGGCTTGAACTTGGTCTCCTCGACCTCCTTGCACACGGTGCGGGTGACGGGCTTGGTGACCGTGAATTCGCACTCGCGGAAGCCGGTCGTGTACTTGGGCTTCATCACCGTTTCCTGCACCGTCTTGCGGATGGTCTCCGTGCAGGGCTTGTAGCAGGTGCGGGTTTCCTCGCGATAGCAGGTTTTCCTCACATCCTTCAGTACCGTCTCGGTGACAGTCTGGTAGGTGGTGTGCCACCGCTTTTCCAGCACGGTGTCGAACACGAGCTGGTACTTGGGCTTGAACAGCCGCCAAGCCGAGGAGAAGACCCCCTGGCTGTCGTCGCAGGTGTTGCAACAACTCGAGAAGTTGCCTGCGCCCACATGCGAGGCCGACGCCGAGGGAACCAGTCCCATCAGCACGACCAGGACAGCCGTGAGCGGCACTCCCAGGCGAAATCCCATGACCAAGACTCCCTTGAACCAGAACCCTCGCGCCCGGGCTTCATGCGCGGCGGCGGGGGGATTCGTCCGTCATCCATGACGGCGGGATCCCCGCGTGATCCGCCGCTGCCGGTCGCGCGGCAGCGTGGCCGCCCTGGTTCCGGCGGCACTACTGTCGCATCTGGTATCGGTGGCTTTTTCCCGGTCGGATAACGGTCTTGCCGGTTGGATTGGCGGTCGGAGTCGTTCCGGCTGACCGTTGTCAGGGTTGTGCCATGGGTGCGTTTGGGGACGGGTGAAACGGTTGTTCCGGCCGGCGGCCTACGACCAGCATTCCTGGCATCGCCCGCGCAACCGGCAAGGTTTCACAAGATTAAAGCGGAACCATCCTAGCGTGCGTTCTTGCGCACGAAATCCACCAGTTCCTGGCACTGGAAGAAGCCAACCCACATGTTGTGGCCCTGCCCCTTGGGCACCAACACCTCGAAGGTGCCACCCATCGCCGAGTACTTATCCTTGGCCATGCCTGTGTTGGCTTCCAGCGGAACCACCTTGTCCACATCCCCATGGATGGCGAACAGCGGCACCTTGGCCTTGGCCAGTCCTTCCAGTCTTTCCACCGGGTTGTGTTCCTTGAGCCTGGACCGAAGGCCCTCCGCGTCGAGGCCGTAGGCGCCCGCCGCGCGGGCCAGGCCCGGATAGCTTTCGAGGTTGCACACCGGATACACCCCGGCGAAGCCGCCCACCTTGTCGGGGTTTTCCGCCGCCCACGACAGCGTCATCAGGCCGCCCCGGCTGCGGCCCAGCATCACCGGTTTGGCGGAATATCCGCGCTTGCTGGTCAACTCCTGGTAAAGCCCGCTGTAGAGGGCCCGGCCGGCCGGGCTGCCGAACGATTCGCCGACATCAATCCCCGCGATGGCGATGCCCGACTCGAGGAACCGTTCGAACATCCACGCCTCCTCCTTGCCCGGCAGGTTGGGCAGCGTGGGGGCATACCAGACCCAAGCCTTCGCCTTGCCGGCCGGCGCCTTGGGCGCGGGAATCAGGAACGCCGTCCTTCCGGAGACTTGAAATACTTCCCCGGGCACCGGCAGCACCTTCAACGGCTTGGCGGGTGCCGGGTCACCCGTGGCAATCAGGTTGCACAGCATCAGGACATGGAACATGGTGGCTCTCCGTTTCGGGGATCGGAAATCGAGGTTACCACATGACAGCGGTGAAGCCGAGCGCTGGAGCCAATCCCTAGAGCCGAGCGGTGGAACCGGGCGCCGTGAGGCGCCGGGTTCCGGCTTCGATCAGGTTTCTCGCGCCGCCAAGCCCGGACGATGAAGGCCGTTTGTTCAATCCAGACCCTGAATAAACGGGCTGCACAGGCATGATTCTTCGGCTAAACTCATCGCAGATCCCGCCATACATGGGGTCCCGATGGAAACCATCGCATCGATCCTCAAGTTTGTGACAGCCGTCGGGGCGATCATAAGCGCCCTTTACACTATTTACCGGTGGATTCGTCCGAAACCAGTACAAGAATCAGCAATTGTGGAGTCCACAAATGGGTATTCTGTTTCCCTCAGCCCGGAAACACGGCGCAAGCTAAGAACACCGGGGATTTTTCTGCTATTCTGCGGGGCCATCAACCTCGGTTTGGGCATGTTGATGTTTTTCCAGTTCTCAATGATGGCGATCGCCAACAAAACTGTTCCTGCCCGAACGGCTTTTCCTGATCAATCCCATGCCGGCAAGGAGGAAACCGATTCGAGCTTCAGGCAGATGATGTGGTTCCATGAACAGCACAGGCAAAGGGAGGCCACGATGTTACTCAGCATGGCGGTTTCGTGGTTTTGCATGGCCATGGTCGGTGCCATCTCGGTTGCTGGGGCCAGCGCCATGCTTCGGGGCGGATCCTACCGGTTGGCCTTCGCTGGAAGCCTTGCCGGAATGCTTGACTTGGGATGCCTTTTGCTCAATATTCCCGTTTCACTCTGGTGCCTCATGATCCTTCACGATCCTGATGTGGTGGGTGAAGGGCTTGGAAAAAAGCCATCTCAAAACCTGCTCCAACGGTCGCAAGATGCTGCCAATTCAACCGGGTGCGCTCATTCAAGCGGGCAAGTCTGAGCGCGTGGAGGGGCGTCACAGGTCATGGGTCAATCAGGCGACAGGTTGGGGCCGATCGATCAACTTGCTGGCAATCTTGATAATTGGCAGTGCTGGGGGCGTGAGAAGGACTTGAATGTCGCATAATGGAATCGTTGAGACTCCGATCCCATTCATGGCCGATTCCCCATGAGCGCGACAATGCCCGCCCCCGAGGAGTTGCGCGCCCTGTTGGCGCTCAGGCTGGTGCCCGGCATCGGGCCGCGCCTTCTATCCGCGCTGCTTGAGCGGTTTGGAACGGCGGTGGCGGCCTTGGCGGCGACACCCGCCCAACTGGAGACGGTGCCGCACCTGCGGGGCGAGGTGGCCTCCCGCTTGGCGCAGGCGGCACGCGACGCGCGGGTTGATGCCGAGCTTGCGCTTCTGGCGCGGCACAAGGCCACCGTGCTGGCCCAAGGCGCCGCCGGCTACCCGGCTCCCCTGACACCGCTTGAGGGGATGCCTCCCCTGATTTATCTGCGGGGCAACTACCTTGCCGCGGACGAGCGCGCCGTGGGCATCGTGGGCTCGCGTGATGCCACCAACCATGGCTTGCGCCAGGCCAAACGATTGGCGGAAGGGCTGGCGCGTGCCGGCTACACGGTGATCTCCGGCCTGGCTCGAGGGCTGGATGCCGCGGCGCATGAGGGAGCCTTGGAAGGCAGAGGGCGCACGCTGGCGGTGTTGGCCAACGGGTTGTCATCGGTGTATCCGCCCGAACACGACCGGTTGGCCGAGGCGGTCATCGCGTCTGGCGGCCTGATTTCCGAACAAACCATGTCGCAAAAACCCCAGGCAGGGCTGTTTCCGGCGCGCAACCGGCTCATATCCGGATTGTCACGCGCCGTGGTGGTGGTGGAGGCGCGGGAAAAAAGCGGCGCTCTCCACACCGCCGTGCATGGAGCCGAGCAGGGCCGGCCGGTGCTGGCGATGCCGGGGGCTCTCGACAACCCGTTGGCCGCGGGTTGCCACGAGTTGATCCGCAAGGGCGCGATCCTGTGCCGGGGCCTCGACGATGTGTTGGAGGCGGTGGCCGACATGCCGGCACCCAAGACCAGGCAAGGTGCCCTGTTTGATGAGACGGAATCCGCGGCAGCCAGCCCGCCGCCGGTCCCTCCTGCCGAACCGGTCGCGCCGCCCACGCTTGACGGACCTGGCCAGGCCGTGTGGAACGCCTTGGCCGGGGGGCCGCTCTTCGTGGATGAGCTGGGCAGCCGCACGGGCCTTGGCCCGGCGGAGTTGAGCCGGGTTCTGTTCCAGATGGAACTGGCGCGCGCGGCGCGCAAGCTCCCGGGCAACAGGGTGGAGAGGCGGTAGGAAACCAGCCTTGCATCCTTGGTCATCAAGCGCCCAGGGGCTCATTTTTCCAGGCGCGCGCTCATGCGGTAAAGGAATGTCGGGCCTCCGACATCGTGCGACTCGATCAGCGACAAATAGTAGGTTCCGTTTCGCGGCAGCTTGAGCGTGATGGCGGGATCGGCGCTGCCGGGCATGTCGTCGCAGGTGGCGAGGATGCGGCGTTCCCCATCATGCGCGCTCAGGTACAAGTCGGCGGGTGAACCTAGCCTGGCGGCAAGCACATCGACGCGGATGGTTTCCCCGGCCTTGCCCTCGAAACGGAACACATCGGTGTCGCGATCCCTGTTGATGGCTCCCGAGACCGTCGCGGGAAGCGTGATTGGCTGGGCCTGCTGGAACGAGTCGTTGGGTTCCTTCTCGGCGACCGCGGGTGAGGGATCCACGCTTATCGCCAAGGGCGGTGAGACCCCCTTGGGGCCCTTGGCCACCAGGGCGACCGACGCGCCCGTGAAGCCCGGCGGGAGTTCCAGTTCGACATCCACCTCGCCGTCGCCGGTTTTTTGTTTCGGGAAATCCTTGGGCGGGTTGAAGGACCTGGGTTTGCCCGACTGTTTTGCCTTGATGCCGGGCGTGTCTGAGATGACCTCCGTGATGTCGTTGATGCGCAGGCCGTTGAGGGTGATTTTGCCCTTGTGGCCGGGGTTGACGCCCAACGGTCGCGACATGAGGAGGACGGGTGACTCCTTGGCCTTGGCGTTTTTGTCGGGTTCTTGGGCCGTGGCCGCGAGTAAGGCGATGCCGAGCCATGCCGCGAGGATTTGTCGCATCGTCGGGCTCAGGCCAGGATGTCGCGGACCAGTTCGCCCTGGTCGAGGATTTCTATGGGGCGGCCATCGGGTGACATGAGCTGCTTGCGGGGATCGATTCCCAGGCTGTCAAGGATGGTGTAGGCGACATCCGCCGGGGCCACCGGGCGATGGACGGCGTACGCCCCTTGCCGGTCGGTTTTTCCCAAAACGAATCCTTGTTTCACTCCGGCGCCGAAGAAAAGCAGCGAGCCGGCCTGGCCCCAGTGATCGCGTCCGGCGTCCTTGTTGATCTTCGGGGTTCTTCCGAACTCACCCATGACGACGACCATCGTGTCGCGGCTGGTTCCGCGGTCGTGCATGTCGGCGACGAGCGCCGAAACAGCCTGGTCGAACTCGGGGAGTTTCTTGTCGAGCGACTCGAAGATCTTGCCGTGATGATCCCACCCGGCGTAGTTCACCGTGACGAAGCGCACCCCCGCCTCGACCAGACGCCTGGCCATCAGCATCGACTGCCCCGCCGAGTTGCGGCCGTAGCGGTCCCTCAGCTTTCCGGACTCGGCGCCCATGTCGAAGGCCTTCCGGGCCTCCGTCGAGAGGATCATGGCGGCGGCTCGCTGGTGAAACTCGTCGTAAGTGGCGACCTGATCGTTGCCACGCACCCGGGTCGCCAGGCTGTCGACCGCCTTGAGGAGTGTTTCCTGCCTCTGGATCTTGCGGGGCGGCAGGGGTTCGGCCGGGCTGACATCCTGCACCTTGTAATCGGAGGCGTTCGGGTCGCCCGCCTTGAACGATTCGTAGCGTCCGCCGAGGAAGGCGGATTTACCCAGTTCCCAGGTGAACGACGGGTTGCGCGGCACGGCCACATAAGGCGGAAGCGTTCCGGTGAATCCCGATTCATGGGAGACCACGGCGCCAATGGCGGGATAATCGCCAAATGGTGTCCCGAACCGGCCTGAGAGCACCCAGTTGGTGGCGGTCTCATGATGGTCGTTGTTGTGGGAACCTGACCTGACGAGGGTGATCTTGTCCATCAGCGAGGCCATGCGGGGCAATTTCTCGCCGACCCGCAGGCCCGGGATGACGGAGGATATGGGCTTGTATTTTCCCCGGATCTCCTCGGGGGCCTCGGACTTGAGGTCGAAGCTGTCGTGGTGGGAAAGCCCGCCACCCAGGAAAACGAGGATAACCGATTTGGCGCGAGGCCCCCGGCCCGCGCGTGCCGGCGCCCTGGCGCCCGGGTTGTCGGCGGCCGTCGCCGCTTCCATCCGCAACAGCATCGGCAGCGACAGGGCGCCCAAGCCGCCCGCCCGGAGGATGTCCCGGCGGCTCTGTCCGTCGCAGCGCCGCGAAGCCGATTGTCCAAGGACGATGTCGAGCATGGTCAATTCCCCCGATGGCTGTCCGGTCACGGTAACATCGGCCGAAACCGGGCGCCAATATCATCCAAGCCGCGAGTGGGCTCTCCCTTGCCCGCGGTTCCCGCTCAGGAGTTGAAGGCGAAGCTCTTGGCGTTGAGCAGCGCCCAGAACAGGTCGCGGAATACATCCGCCCTCGGGTCGCCCGCCTCAAGCGCCTTGCGCACCGCCAGCCTCTCCGCGCTTTCCGGCAACCGCGAGAGCGTTCGCAGGAACAGTTCGTCGATCACCCGGTCGTCGTCTTTCTCGCCGGCCAGCAACCGACCCAGGACTCCACCGGGCGAAGCCAGTTTCTCGATCATCCGCTCGCCGTTGCGCAGGTGCAAAAGCTGCGGCATCGTCACCTCGCCCGACCGTTCGCAGGTGCATGCGGTCACGCGTTCCGACCGGCCGAACATGCGCAGGAAAGCCGAGTTCACGCCGGGATCCGGCACCTGCAGGGCCCTCACGCCCTCCGGATATCCATCAAACCTTTCCGGCACGCCCGTGGCCTGGCAGATGGCATCGAGCAAAACCTCGGCGGGCAGGCGGCGGGCGTGGTAGTGCGAGTAAAACCGGGTCTCGGCCTGGTTGCCCGGCAGGGTCGCCGATGTCAGTTGGTAGGCGCGCGACTTCACGATCACCCGGATCAGGTGGCGCAAGTCGTGGCCATGGCCGGCGAATTCACCGGCGAGGGCCTTGAATAGCCCGGGATTGCTGGGCGGGTTGGTGGCGCGAAGGTCATCGACCGGTTCCACCAGGCCCACGCCCATGAAATGTTTCCAGACGCGGTTGGACATGGCGGCCGCGAAATGCTCGTTGGCCGGGTTGGTCATCCATTCGACCAGGCTGACACGCGGATCGGCGCCGGGGGCCACCTTGACCTCCGACCTGTCGAGCAGCCTGGGCTGGAGATATTGCCTCGTGCGCGGCTGGCTGACCCCCGGCGGGCGTCGGTCGTTGGCGTCCCTTGGTGCCACGGCCAAGGCCGTGGGTGCCTCCTTGGGGTTCTTGCGATCGAGTTTCACCCGGCTGAAGAAAGCCGAGAAGTGGTAGAAATCGTCCTGGGTGTAGCGTTCAAGCGGGTGGTTGTGGCAGCGGGCGCAGCCGATGCGGGTACCAAGGAAGGCTTGGGCGACCGACTCGGCCACCTCCGATTTTTCCTGCTCGCGGAATTCCCCGACCGTGACGATGAAGTATCCGATGGCGGGAGCATCGGTGGTCTTGCCGGTTGCCGTGAGCACATCCCGGGCCAGGGCGTCCCAGGGCCGGTTCGCTGCCACCTGGGCGCGCAGCCACTCGTGGAACTGCCTCACCCCCTTCACGCCGCGGACATCATGGTCGCGTTCCTTGCGGTTTTGCAGCAGGTCGCCGAGGAAAAGCGTCCAGTAATCGACGAATTCGGGCCTGCCTATCAACGAGTCGATCAACTTGTCCCGCTTGGCCGGATCATTGTCGGCGAGGAAGGAGCGAACCTCGGCCGGCGTGGGAAGCGTGCCGGTGAGGTCGAGGAAGATCCGCCTGAGGAATTCGGCGTCCCCGGCCTTTTCCGAAGGTTCGATGCGCAGGTCCTTCAGACGGGGGAAGACATGGTCGTCGATGAAGTTGTTCCTGGCCTGGAATTTTGACGGATCGACGGCCGACTCATGCGGGATGGTGAAGCTGGCCACGGCGACCTCGGTGAGGAACGCCGCGCGCACCGAGGCGGCGCCGTTGCGCTTGGCCAGCACCTCGCCCGCCGGCGTGACTTCCGCGATGGCCGGTTCGTTGGCGTCGAACCTGGTGAGCCAGGTGACATCGCGCTTGCCGCCGTCGGTGAAGGTGGCCGTCGCCTTGAGGTGGATCCTTTCGCCGACTTTCAGGATCCTGTCCTGGGGCGTGACTTCCAGCTTGGAGATCCTGGGTTCGTCGGCGTCGGGCCCGGGAGATCCGGCCTTGATCCATTCCATGAGGGTGGCATGCTCGCGGCTTTCAGGCGAGAAGACCCGGCCGCCCTCGTGCGTCGCGCTGCCGCTCGCCTTGGTGAGCAGCAGGCTGCGCGCGGGGAAGTTGCGGTCGATCCGGCGGCCGTTGTACTCACGGGTGATCGAGATGATGTCCTGCTCGTGGGCATAGCCGCGCAGCGACAGTCGGAACCCGTTTTGCCCCGCGCCTTTGCCGTGGCAGGCTCCCTGGTTGCAACCTTGCCGGGTCAGGATCGGCATCACCTCGTTGGTGAACGAGGGTCCCGCCGGCATCGCCGGTGCCGGGGTCAGCGAGATCGCCAGCAGGACGGGCCAGTGTCGCGGCATGGAAGTTTCTCGGGCGGCGGGAAGGCGGGAAAATCCAGCAGCTGAATATACCCCAATTCCCGGGCCTGATCGAGGCCAGGCAACGCCCTGATGGATCCGGCGGCGTCCGGTTATACTCCTGTTCCCTTGTGGGAGGGGTTGGACATGCTGCTGGGTTCCGTCCTGACGCCGATCAACGAACGCAACCTCCGCCTGGCGGCCCAGTGCGGCGTGGACGGCATCGTGGCGCGCTATTCCGGGCCATCGTTCGAGGCCCTTTTGGAGCTCAGGAAGTCGGTGGAAGCCCACGGAATGCGCGTGCTGGCCGTCGAAGGTTACCTGCCGATCGAGAAGATCAAGCTCGGCATCGACCATTCCGGTGAGGAAATCACCGCAATGAAAAACCTCCTGCGGAACATGGCCAAGGCCGGCATCAACCTCCTCTGCTACAACTTCATGTCCGGGACCGACTGGGTGCGCACGCGGCTGCATATCCCGGCGCGGGGCGGCGCGCTTGTCACCGGCTTCAGGCTCGACGAGGCCGAACGCGCCGTGTCGCTCAACGCCGCCAGCGCCGCCATCAGCCGGGAAACCATCACCACCGGCGCGCTTTGGGCCAACCTCGAGCGGTTCCTGCGCGAGATCATCCCCGTCGCGGAGGAATGCGGCGTCACCATGGCCATGCACCCGGACGATCCGCCCTTGCCGGCATTCATGGGCAAGGCCCGCATCATGAACTCCGTGGAAGGGTTCGAGAGGCTGGTGGCGCTGGTGCCGAGCGAACGCAACGCCATCTGCTTCTGCCTCGGCACCTTCGCCACCATGGGCGCCGACATTCCCGAGACGATCCGCCGCCTTGGTAGGCATATCCGTTATGTCCACTTCCGCGACGCCCGCGGAACGGCGGAGGCGTTCGAGGAGACCTTCCACGACAACGGGCCCACCGACATGGCCGAGGCGATCCGGGCCCTCAGGGAAGTCGGATTTTCAGGACCGATGCGCCCCGACCATGTGCCCCAGCTTGACGGCGAGGAGGACGGGGAACCCGGCTACACCATGCTGGGCAGGCTCTTCGCCTTCGGTTACATTCGTGGCCTGCTCCACGCCACGGAACCCCGGTGACCCGCCATGCCGAAGATCGTCGCCATCGAGACCGCCACGCCCCACCACATCATGACCAACCTGCTTTTCGTCCGGATCCACACGGACGACGGCCTGGTTGGCTGCGGCGAGACCTACTACACGCCTTCCGCCATCGAGGCGATCATCCACGACTGGATGGCCGAAAGGCTCATCGGCGCGGAGGCCACCGACATCGAGTCGCATTGGCGCTTCCTGTACGAGCGCTGCACCCCCTTCGGGCACCCGGGGGCGGAACTGCGGGCGCTCTCGGCGATCGATGTGGCGCTCTGGGACATTTTGGGTCAGGTCTGCCGGCAGCCCGTGTGGAGGCTTCTGGGAGGTGCCGCCCAGCCCCGGGTGCGAATCTACAACACCTGCGGCGGGCCGGGCTACGGGACGCGGAAGCAGCGCGCCGCGGCGGCGCACCCCGGCTGGCCGGGCTATGGCGACGAGGGCCGGCCTGGGCCGCTTCAGGACAACTGGTCCTCCTTCAACGCCGCCGGCGACCTCGCCGAGGAACTGGTCGCCGAGGGCTTCCTCGGCATGAAGGTCTGGCCTTTCGACCGCTACGCGCACAAGGGCGGCGGGGCCTACCTGTCGACCGCGGACATCGAGGAGGGGATGAAGCCGCTGCGCGAGATCCGCAAGCGGGTGGGCGACCGCATCGAAATCATGATCGAGGGTCACGCCTTCTTCCAGTTGGCCTCGGCGCTGAGGCTGGCGGAGGCCCTCCGTGAAATCCGGCCGTTCTGGCTCGAGGATGTGCTTCGCGTGGACAACATCGGAACGCTGGCCGATTTCCGCCGGCAGTGCCGGCTGCCGGTGGCGGCGTCGGAGATGCTTCTCGGCCGCGCCAGCTACCTGCCACTGCTCGAGGCCCGCGCCGCCGACTATGTCATGATCGATCCCACCTGGGCCGGAGGCATCAGCGAGACCCGCCGGATCATCGACCTGGCGCAGGCCCACAACATCTCGGCGACCATGCACGACTGCACCGGCCCGATGACCTTGTACGCCGGGCTTCACTGCTCGGTGGCCTCGAGGAACGTGGTGCTTCAGGAAACCGTGCGCGCCCATGTCCGCACCATTTACGAGCGGCTGATCGACAGGCAGCCGGTGATCGAGAACGGCTGGCTGCTGCCGCCCGCCGACCCCGGTCTGGGAACGGCGTTCCTGCCGGAACTGTTCAACCCGGGGAACCATCCGGTGAGGCGGACGGGCTGATCGCGCCGGAAAGGTCGCCATGGAACAACGATTGGAAACCTCCGCCCCGGGCGGGTCTCCCACCAGTGTCAGGCACATGGTTGTGGGCGCCGCCACGGCGGCGGCGCTGGTCCTTTACATCGACCGCATCTGCATCGCCGAGATCGTGAAGCTGGAGTCGTTCCGTACCGACCTCGGCCTCGACGAGCGCCAGATGGGAGCCGTGCTCTCGGCTTTCTTCCTCACCTACGCCCTGGGCCAGGTTCCCGCCGGATGGCTGGCCGACCGCCTCGGCGCCCGGACCATGCTGCCCGCCTACCTGGTCACCTGGTCGGTTTGCACCATGCTCACCGGTCTGGCGACCGGATTCGTGATGCTCATGGCGGCGAGGCTCATGTTCGGATTTTCGCAGGCGGGCTGTTACCCCGCGGCCAGCAGCCTGATCAGGAGGTGGATCCAGCCGGGCGGCCGGGCCACGGCCAGCGCGGCCGTTAGCCTCGGGGGAAGGGTCGGGGGCGCCCTGGCGCCGCTGTTGACCGCCGCCCTGCTGGCGCGGGTTGGCGACTGGCGCGCCGTGCTTGTGGCCTATGGCTTGCTCGGCCTGGGGGTGGCCATGGTCGTGTTCGCCGTGGTGCGGGAATCTCCCGCGTGCCACCCCTGGTGCAACGATGCCGAGTTGAAGGTGGCCGGCCAACCGGCCGACGGTGGGGTCGCGCCCGGCTTTCCGCCGCTGGGCCCCCTGCTGGCCTCACCGGGCCTGTGGGCCATGTGTGCCCTGCAGTTCGGCATCAATGTGGGCTGGGTTTTCCTGGTGACCTGGATGCCCAAGTACCTCAAGGATGTCAAGCAGGTGGATCCGGGCTTGGGCGGGTTGATGTCGACGCTCGTGCTTGTCGCGGGGATTTTGGGCGTGTTGGCGGGTGGGCCGCTTGCCGATGCCATGGCCCGCCGTTTCGGGCGGCGGGTGGGCCGTTCGGCGCTGATGGCGGGTTGCTACGCGACGGCGCTCATGGCCTATGTCGGCTGCCTGAGCCTGCAATCGGCCTGGGGGTTCGTCGCCGCCGCGGCGCTTGTATCGTTCGCCTCCGACCTGAGCCTGCCGGCCATCTGGGCGCACATGCAGGACATTGGCGGCAAGAACACCGCGGCGGTGTTCGGCTGGGGAAACATGTGGGGAAACCTGGGTGCGGCCACCACCCCCATCCTCATTCCCGAAGTCTTGGCCCGGTGGGATCCCGCGGGCAACTGGACGGCGGCGTTCGTGGTTCTCGCCGCCGGTTACGCCGTCGCCACGGTCTCGGCGCTGCTCCTGGATCCGGCCAAGACGGTCGGATGACGCCTCGGGGCTACCTTTCGCCCGGTGCCGGCAAGGCGGGGGGAACCGGCGCGGCGGGCTTGGGAGGCCAGTCGTCCTCGAGCGCCAGGCCCGAGATCACGCTGGCGGCCTGCCAGGCGTTCTTGAGCGCGTTCACATACTCCAGGTAGGCCTGCGCCAGCATCCGCTCGGCGGTGAGCACGCGCAGGTATTCGAACTGGCCTCCCTGATAGGCCTTCGTGCTGAGGTCGAACGCCTCCTTGGCCCGCGGCAGGATCGCGGTCTTGTACCGTTCCGCCAGGCGCCGCGCGGAGGCGAAGTTCCTGAACGCCACTCCCAGCCTGCCGGTGAGGTCGTTCTGCGCCATCCCGATCTGCTGGGTGGCCTCGCCCACCATGGCGCGCGCCGACTGGATGTTCCCCTGGTTGCGGTTCCACAGCGGGATGGGCAGGCTCACGCCGAGGTCGTAGTCGCTGGAGATGTTCTGGTTCTGGCGGGTGTAGCCGGCGATCAGCGTGGGGTTGGGATAGGGCTCCACCTGGGCCCGTCGGAGCAATATTCACGCCTTGTCGACTCCAATTTGTGCTGATATCACCTCCGGATGCACCTCGAGCAGGTAGGCCTGCGTTCGTTCCAGGTCGTACTCCGGCAGGGGGGCCTCCAGGTCGCCGGCCAGGCGGGCGCGGTCGATGGCGTTGAGGCCGATGGCCGCGGCGAGGCTCTTGTAGGCGGGATCGAACTCCCGAAGCGTGGCCTCGAGGTCGGCGCGCAGCTTTTCCGCCTCCACCTCGAGCTGGACAAGGTCCAGCCGGGCCACCTGCTTGGCATCGAGCAGCTTTTTCGTTTGTTCCACCGAGCGGTCGGCGATGTTGGTGAGGTAGTTCAGGATGTCGACGCGCTTCTGCAGGGCGAGGATCTCGAAGTACGATTCCCGGATGTTCGCGAACATCGAGTACCGGGCGTACATGAGCTGGTAGGTGGTCTGGTCCACTTCCCGACGCGCGGCGTTGCGGTTGAGCCGCAACTTGCCCATGGTGACGATTTCCTGACCGACAAGCGGCGCGCTCCAGATGCCGCCCGGTCCCGTCCGGTCGCCAATTTCCGCCCCGATGACATCCACCGTCGGGTTCGGATAGAGCCCCACCTGCAGGGCCCTGCCCCGGGCGCTTTCAATCGCGAAGTTCACCTGGGCCAGCTTGGGATTCACTTCCAGGCCGAGGCGGACGAGGTCGTCGAGGTTCTGCTGGGTTTGGTTGGCACCCGGTTGGCCGGCGGCCGGGGTTGGCGGCGCGAGGATTTCCTGTGATTGGCCGCGTCCGAGGAGCAAAAAGCAGGCCAGTAGCGCCAATCTGATGCGTCGTCGCATGGGGCACCAGATGACAGTGGAACACAACCATCGTCATCTTCGGCATAACCGGCCCGACCGCTTCAACCGTTCTGGACGGAAGGGTCAGGATTTGCCTTGGCCGGCGGGTCGAACCACGGATAAATCGCCGGCAGCACCAGCAGCGTGAGCAGGCTTGAGGAAACCAGTCCGCCGATCACCACGGTGGCCAGCGGTTTTTGCACCTCGGCGCCCGCTCCGTGGCTGAAGGCCATGGGGATGAAGCCCAGCGTGGCCACCATCGCCGTCATCAGCACTGGCCTGAGGCGGATCAGGGCGCCCTCGTGCGCGGCGTCGAACGCGGTCCTGCCCTCCTGCCTGAGGCGCACGATGTAGCTCACCAGCACCACGCCATTGAGCACCGCCACGCCGAACAGGGCGATGAAACCCACGCCCGCGGAAATGGAGAACGGCAATCCCCTGAGCGCCAGGGCGATGACGCCTCCGGTGGCGGCCAGAGGCACATTGAGGAAGATGAGCAGCGCCAACCGGCCCGAATCGAACACCATGTAAAGCAAGGCGACAATCATGAGCAGGGCCAGGGGCACGGCGATCATCAGCCGGCCGGAGGCTTCCCGCAGGTTCTTGAACTGGCCTCCCCAGGTCATCGAGTATCCTGGCGGCAGCTTGACGGTTTTCTCCACCATCTTCCGGGCATCGGCGACGAAGCCGGCCAGGTCGCGGCCGCGGACATTGCACTGGATGATGGTGCGGCGGCGGATCGCCTCGCGACTGATCTGGGCGGGGCCGTCCTCCAGCTTGATCTCGGTGAGTTCCTCGAGCGGAATCTGGCGGCCCTTGGGGTCGGCGATCTTGATGCGGCGGATCTTGTCGAGTTCGTCGCGCCATTTGGGCCCGATGCGCATCTGCACCGGAATCCGTCGCTGCCCCTCGAACACCTGCCCGATCTCCTGGCCGCCCACGGCGCTGATGGCGGCGAGCACATCGCGGGCATTGATGCCATGCCGGGCCACCTTCGCCCGGTCGACGATCAGCCTGAGGTAGGGCAACCCGCCCGTCTGCTCGGCTTGCGCATCGGCGGCGCCCGGAACCTTGTTGATGGCGGCGACGATCTCCTCCCCCAGTTCCCGCAGGCGGTTGAGGTCGTCGCCGTACAGGCTGATGCCCACATCCGAGCGCACCCCCGCCACCAGTTCCGCCACCCTCAGTTCGATGGGCTGCGAAAAACTGTAGATGTTGCCCGGAACCTGCTCGCCCAGCAGGCGCTCCATCTCCTCCACGAGTTCCTGCTTGGTGTCGAAACGCCAGGTCGATGGATCCTTGAGCGTGATGATGAGGTCCGACAGGTTGATCGTCATCGGGTCGTTGGCGATCTCGGGCCGGCCGCTCTTGCAGATGACGGACTTCACCTCGGGCATGGTGAGAAGCACTTTCTCCATCCGTGTTGTCATTTCCACGGTGGTTTCAAGCGACACGCTCGGCAGCCGGGCCGCCTGCACGGCGATGGAGCCCTCGTCGAGCTTGGGGATGAACTCGGCGCCCAGGCCCATGGCCAGCCCGATGCTCGCGACGAACGAGAAGACGGTGATGGCCATCACGGTGGCCGGCCGGCGCACCACCCAGCCCAAAAGCGGCTCGTACACCAGCTTGGCCCACCGAACCAGGAACGGCTCGTTCTCGCTGACCGACCTCAGGTAGATCGACGCGAGCGTCGGCATCAGCAGCAGCGCCAGCAACAGCGAGGTGATCAGCGCCAAAATCACGGTCATGGCCATCGGCCTGAACATCTTTCCCTCGAGGCCGCGCAGGGACAGGATTGGCAGGTAAACGAGCAGGATGATGCCCACGCCGAACACCACCGGCCGGGCCATCTCGACGCACGCCCCGCGCACCAGCGAGACGGGAACCTTGTCCACCTTGTGGTGGTGGCGGTGCTCGGCGACGCGGCGCACCACATTTTCGATGAGCACGACGGAACCATCGACGATGAGGCCGAAGTCGATGGCGCCGAGGCTCATCAGGTTGCCCGAGATGTTGGCGTACACCATCCCCACGAACGCGCCGAGCATCGACAGCGGCACGGCCAGCGCGACGATGAGCCCGGCCCGAAAGCTGCCGAGCATGACCAGCAGCACGATGATGACGAGCGCCCCGCCCTCGAGTAGGTTGCGGGTGAGCGTGTCGATGGTCTTCTTCACGAGTTCGGTGCGGTCGTAGAAGGTGTCGATCATCATGCCGGGCGGCAGGGTATTGGCGACATCGGCAATCTTGTCCTTCACGCGCTCGACCACGGCGCGGGAGTTCTCGCCGGCCAGCAGCATGACCACGCCGACCACCCCCTCGCCCCGGCCGTCGCGGGTGACGGCGCCCTGGCGTATGACAGGCGCGAAGCGGATATCGGCGACCTGCCTCAGGAATATCGGCGTGCCGTCGCCGCGGGTCTCGATGACAATCCTTTCAAGGTCCTCGAGCGACCTCACGAGGCCCTCGCCCCGGACGATGCGCTGCTCCTGCGAGTGCAGGATGAGATAGCCGCCGCCGGCGTTGCCGTTGTTGTCGCGCAGGGCGTTCATCACCTGGTTGATGGAGACGCGCAGGTCGAGCATGCGGTCGGGATCGATCTGCACCTCGTAGGCGCGCAGGGCGCCGCCGTTGGTGTTCACCTCGATGACGCCCGGCACGCTGCGCAACTGGAAGGCGATGTTCCAGTCGAGTTCCTCGCGCAGTTCCATGAGGGTGTGATTGAATCCCCGCTTCGAGCGCACCTCGAACTGGTAGATCTCGCCCAGGCCCGTGGCGATGGGGCCCATGCGGGGCGAGGGAATCTCGGGCGGGATTTTCTCGCGGGCGTCGAGCAGGCGTTCGCCGATTTGCTGCCGGGCCCAGAAGATGTCGGTTCCCTCCTCGAAGACGACGGTGACCACCGAGAGGCCGAACTGCGAGACGGAGCGGATCTCCTCGACCTTGGGAATGCCGCTGAGGGAATTTTCCACGGGGAAGGTGATGAACTGCTCGGTTTCCTCGGCGGCCAGGGAGGGCGCCGTGGTCATGATCTGCACCTGGACATTGGTGACATCGGGCACGGCGTCGATCGGCAGGCGGATGAGCGCCACCCCGCCGAAGACGATCAGCAGCACCAGGAACATCAGCACCAGGAAGCGGTTGTCCAGCGCCCAATTGATCAGCCGTGCGCCCATGCGTGGTGTTTCCCTTGTGGGGTGGGTCGGCGGGGATCATTCCCCGGCGATCAGTTCCTTCATGAGTTCTGACTTGAGGATGAATCCGCCCCTGGCCACCACCCGCTGGCCCGCCGCCAGGCCGCCGGTGACGATCACCCGTCCGTCGGACTCGGCCCCCAGGCGCACGGGCATGCGCCGGAACCGTTCGCCCTCCTCGTGCAGGAACACGAATGGTTCGGTGCCCTCGCGCTGGACCGCCTCGAGCGGAATCGAGATGGCGTCGGGCACGGTTCTCGTCAGTTCCACCTCGATGAACGATCCCGCCTTGAGCCTTCCTGAGGGATTGTCAATATTTCCCCTGACCGTCACGGTTCGGGTTGCGGGATCCACGGCCCCGGCAACGGAAAAAACGGAAGCCTCGCCCGACATTTCCGGCTGGCCCGGCAAACGGTACCTCACCTTGCTGCCCGCGAGGTTGCCCACCAACGCCAAGTCGGTCTCGTAAACATCAGCCGCGAGCCACAGCTTGGTGTAATCGGCGATCTGGAATAACTGGATCATCGGACCCACCCGCTCGGCGGTGACGGCATGCTGCTCGACGATGCTGCCGCCCAGCGGCGCGCGCACCGGGTGAAGAGAAACCGCGGCACCCTCGCGGATGGGGTCCATGCGGTCCACCTCGTCAGGCTGGTAGCCGAACATCAGCAACTGGGCCCGTGCCAGCGCCTAGGCCGTCTGGGCCTCGCGCAGCTTTTGTTCCACCGCGCGGATCTGCAGGTTGCCCTGGTTGCGGGTCTCCTCGCAGAGGGCCCTGTAGGCCGACTCGGCGGTTTCGTAGTCGGCCCTGGACCGGATGATGGTGGCCTCGGAAACCGCTCCCACCGACTCCGGACGGGTGATCGATTCGTACTGGGCCTTGGCCTGCAAGCGCTTGCTGTAGGCGCCCATCAATTGCTGGCGCATGTCGCCGATGGGCCGGTCGCGGAACAGTTGTTCGATTTCGGGCACCGGCCTGCCCGCCAGCATGGCGTCCACCATCAATAGCGCGTTCTCGGTGCTTTGCCGGGTGCGGTCGTATTGGCCTTGGGCGAACTCGAGGCCCAGCCGAACTTTCACCAGTTCGAGCTTGGCCTGGCCCACCTCGCGGCAGTCGAGAACCGCCAAAACCTCCCCCGCGGAAACCATTTGGCCAAGCCGGGCCTTCACCTCCCGGATGATGCCATCCACCACGGGAGAGACGTGGGCCACGCGCGACTCATCCACCGCGAGCTTGCCGGGGCGCCAGTGGCGCTCCACGAAGGGTGCGGACTTGGTCTCCTCAAGCGCGATGCCGCTGGCCTCCCACCTTTCCTTGGGAAAGGTGACGGTGTCCTTGCGGGTTTCAGTCTCCTTGGCGGCTTCCTCTCCGGAACTTTCGGGCGCATGCCCATGAAAAAAGAGCCAGTACTAAACGGCAAGTCCCACCGGCGCGCCCAGCAACCACGAGGCTATCGTGGTCCAGCGGATTCCGCTGTCCTTCAGAGTGGCCATGGCAGGTTGATCTCCAAAGCGGGCAATCTGGGCAGATAATTAAACTTAACGCATGATTTCTGGAGTCGTGTGTCAGCTTTCCTGAATTTCCCGTTAGTCATGCCGCCTTGACACCGGAACAACCAAATTCTGACCATGCCATGAACTTTGGCATTGGCAAGGAGACCGAACATGGCGGGCATTTGTGTTTTGCTGGCAGTGGCATGGGGCGCGTGCGCCCAGGCGGAGGTGGCGAAGCCGGGCCCGCTTGAAGGCTCCTGGGAAATCATCTCGATCGTCGACAATGGCGAGGTGCTTCCCGCCCGTGTTGTCTTCGAGAAATTCACGGAGGACGGGCGGATCACCGTCACCGGCAACACCGTGCGTTGCAAGCACCCCGTGCGCAAGGACATCCAGCAGATGGCCTGCGTCGTGGATCCGTCGAAGACACCGCCCGCCATCGACCTTGCCGGCGCCGAGAATGTCAACAGCAAGGGCATCTACAGCCTGCAGGGTGACATGCTCACCTTCTGCTTCGGAAGCCCGGATGTGCTCACCCGCCCCGACAAGTTCTCCGCGCCGGTGGGAAGCCGCAAACTGTTGATAGTCATGCACCGGGTGCCGACCAGCGAGCCACCCGCCCCGCCCGTGCTGGTGCAGCCCGCCGTGGTCGTGGCGCCGATTCCGGCGCGCCAGCCACCCCCGCCGGTTCCGGTCGCCGCCGCGGCGGTGCCGGTGATCACCAAGGACAAGGTTATCGGCACCTGGGGCCATCAGGACGAGCAAAAGATCTCGTACAACACCTTCAATCCCGATGGCACCTTCACCGGCCTTGTGACCTACAAAAACGGCTTCCAGAAAATCTTCCATGTCGAAGAGCGCCGCAGCGGCACCTGGAACCTCGCCGACGGCGTGGTCACCTTGCGCTACACCGGCAGCACCGACAAGAAGGACATCGGCCAAGTGTTCTCCATGCGCGTGCAAAGGATCGGAGACATCGACATGGTTTACCGGGACGCGCAGGGCATGGAACACATTGAGTGGCGCGTCCGCTGACGCTTACCCGCCTCGCTTGAACATGAAAGGCCCCCGGGCTTTCCGGGGGTTTTTGTTTTCGTGGCCAAATTCATGAAAACCGATGCGCGAAACTTGACGAACCTGAACTTTCTTGCATTTTTGCATGGGCCTCGAATAGTATATTTCTTATAGATTATCCATTTCCATGCGCCCGCGTGCCGTTATTCCTTCTTAATCTCCCGGAAGGTTGCCATGATCGATACCCGAAAGACGCGCCCCGCGTTCACGCTCATTGAGCTGCTTGTCGTGATCGCCATCATCGCCGTTCTCATTGGCTTGCTTGTCCCGGCCGTGCAGAAGGTCAGGGAAGCCGCCAACCGCTTGAGCTGCACCAACAACCTGAAGCAGATGGGCCTCGCCTCCCATGCCCACCATGACGCGTTGGGCCACTTCCCGCCCGGCGTGTGGGCGCCGCCGACCGCCTTTGTCGGTGCCGTGCCAAACGGCAACTGGGTCTGGCGCGATCCCAACAATTCATGCTGCCCGTGGGGCGCGTTCAGTTGGTCGGCCCGCATCCTTCCCTATGTGGAAGGAGACAGCCTCTACAAAAGCATGAACTTTGATGTTCCGGCTTATGCCCAGAATGTCCCGGAAGACACGGGCTGGGGATCCGCCGGCGCCGACCGGGGGCCCGGACAGCCAACGGTTCCGAATTTCACCGGCGTCCCCGCCGGCCTCGCCGGCCAGCCGAATCCCAACAAGGCCGCGGCGATAGCCATGCCCAGGATGTTTGTTTGCCCTTCCGCCCCGCGAGGTCGTTTCGGCTTCGCGAACACGATGAAGGATTACGCCATGGTCTACGACTCCGGATTGCCGAACTTCAACGAACGCTGCTGCCCCGAGCGCAACCAGGGGGGCGGGCGTTTCGCAGGCATGGGTTGGGTCAATAGCCAAGTGAATATGGCACAAGTCACCGACGGCACCAGCAACACCATGCACTACACGGAAAAGGCCAACTGGGCCAACCAGAGCTGGTGCTTTGACGGCAGCGGTTGCAACCAGTTTTTCTGGGTGCACCACCAGTCGCAGGGGCTGGTCACGGCCTCACAGCCGCCCAACTGGGCCCAGAAGGGAAACAGCCGCGCCCCGACCGGCAGCCACTCGAATGGCGTGATTGTCTCCTATGTGGATGGGCATGTGCAGTTTATCAGTAACTCCGTCAACATGACGACTTTCATGGCCATGGGCACCCGCAACGGCGGCGAAGCCGTGTCACCCCCATGACCTTGAAGCGGATCGACCCTTTCCCACGCGGGCATGAGCCCGCTGAGTTTGTCACCACCAACACCCCGGGGCCGACATGTTTCATTCCATATTGAGAATAAGCCTTGCCATGGCCGGTTTCCTGCTGGTTGGCTGCGGGAGTTCCGGCATTGTCTCCGTGTCGGGAACGCTGACATACAAGGGCAAGCCCGTCACCAACGCGTTTGTTAACTTCGTGCCCGCCGACGGCGGTCGGCCCAGCATGGGAGAGACCGACGCCGCCGGGAAGTTCACCCTCACCTACGATCCACAGACCAAGGGAGCCAAGGCGGGAAAGCACAAGGTGTTTGTCACCCGTAACGCCGCCGCCGATGCCGCGAACCCCGGTGCGATTCCCGGGATGCCCGCCGTGATGTCCGGCGATCAACAGGAATTGTTCCACAAGTATGGTGGCGACAATTCCACCGTTGTTGTTGAGATCGTGAAACCCGAGGGCAACCTCGAGTTGAAGTGGGATTGATCAACTGCCGCTGTAAGCCACACAGTTCAGAATTCCATGACAAGAAGGTGAAACTCCGCGCCTTCCGCGGAGAACCGTCCCATTGTCCGCGCCCCCAGCTTGGCGGTGGCCGTGTGGAGCGACCTCGGGTTGTCAACGGATACGAACAAGACGGCGCGGTCGTAGAAATTCCGGTAGGCGTTGCTTGTTGCCTGATGGAAAGCTGAAAACACGCCCTTGCCCCTGAACCGTTCATCTATGCAGACCGGCCCATGGATGGCGTAAGGCCTTGTGGCAAGAAACTTGCCATCCGCAAGATTCGAATCGGCCAACCTGACCATCTCGCGAACCACCGCAGGCAACCCGGGATCCTTCGGGTCGGGGCGGGGTGTCACCGCCATGTAGCCCCCGACCTCGCCTGATTCATCCACGGCGACATGGATGCCACCCAGGCCCACCGCCTTGGCGAACCAATCCCGCGGATGAAGCATCGACAAAAAGCCGTTTTTCGCCTCTTCAGGCTTTAAATTGCCTATTTAATATCGCGAATTGAGCGCCACCAGGCCGTCAATGTCGCCCGGTGTCGCCAGGCGGATTGATATGTCCATGAAGCATCATCCCGTGACGAATTTCTCAGGGCCATTGGTGCTCGCGTGAACGGAGCGCCTCAATCCGGTCGTGATGGGATGGACCCTGGTCGATGCGGGGCATTCGGGCGGTGCCACACCGACGGTCCGATGGTCCGCGAGTCGCCATGGCTGCCGCGTTGAATCAGGCGGCCCGGCGGGCGTCGGTGCCCCGCTCGACATTGATCGCCTCGGAGACGGCATAGCTGCGCTTGCCCTGGCTTTCGAAGTAGGTGCGCGACAGCACCTCGCCCAACAGGCCCAGCCCGATCGACTGAGTGCCGATGAGCACGAACAGGGCCGACAGCAGCAGGAACGGATTGCCGGTCATCCACAGGCCCGTGGTCCATTTCATGATGATGGTCGCCGCCAGGCTGCAGAAACCCAGCCCCATGCACGCCAGGCCGAACATGCCCATGGCGTGCATGGGCCGCGCCAGGTAGGTGTGCAGGAACTGCACGGTGATGAGGTCGAGCACCACCCGGAAGGTGCGGGTGAGGTTGTACTTGGTGACGCCGGCGACGCGGGCGTGGTGCCTGGCGGGAATCTGCACCATGCGGGCGCCGGTCATCTGCACGAGCACGGGAATGAACCGGTGCAGCTCGCCGTAAAGCGGCAGTTCGCGGGCGATGTCGGCGCGCATGACGCGTATGGTGCAACCCATGTCGCGTATGGAGCAGCCCGTCACCTTCCGGATAAGGCCGTTGGCGAGCAGGCTGGGAACCTTGCGGAGGAACAGGTCGTCCTGCCTCCTGGCCCGTTCGCCGAAGACGGCGTCGTGGCCCTCGTCGATCTGGCGCAGCATCACGGGCAGGTCGGCCGGATCGTTCTGGAGGTCGCCGTCCATGGTGGCGATCAGGTCGCCGGTGGCATGGTCGATGCCTGCCTTGAGAGCCGGAGTTTGTCCGTAATTGCGCCTGAGGCGAACCACCTTCACGCGGGAATCGGCGCAGGCCAGCTCGCGGAGGACCTCCATCGACCGGTCGCGGGAACCGTCATCCACCAGCACGATCTCGTAGTCGGCCAGTGGCGGCGAGGCGCCGGGACGGGTCAGGGGTTCCAGGGCGGCGGTGAGCCTCTCATGCAGCGGACGCAGGTTGTCCTGCTCCTCCTTCACCGGAATGATCACCGACAGCTTCCGTGCCTGGCTCATCGCTTCCTCCCATCGACTCTTCGTCCCGCCGGGGCATTCCGTCCGCCAGGAGCACCGGCAACCCGGCGAGCGCCACCAGCGAGGTGGCCGCGAAGCCCAGCAGGCTGAGCGCCACCGATTGGGCCGATGAAACGCCCAAAGGCGACAGCAGCCCGACATATCCCGCCTCGCGCAATCCCATGCCATTGAGGCTGACGGGCAGCAGCGTGAGCAGCGAAACCAGCGGCACGACGCAACCGTAAAACGCCCACGGAAGGTCGATGCCCAGTCCCGTGCCCACAAGCGCCACCTGCGCGATGCTGGACATCTGGACCACCACCGAGCAGGCCGTCGTGGTGGCCAGCAATACCGGATCGCGCAGCACGCCGTCAACGCCCCCCAGCAGCGGGGCGAATCGCGGGGCCACCTTGCGGCCGATGATCGAGATGAGGGGCCATGCCAAAAGCCCGCAAGCCGCCGCGGTGACGGCCATCCACACGGGTGCCGTCACCCGGGCCGGCAATCCGGGCGGCGCCGCCAAGGCCGCGACGCCAGCCACCCCGATGAGCACACCCAGGCCGGTGGCCCGGTCGAGCAGCACGCTGGCCACCGCCGCTTGCCGTCGCGCCAGAACCGGTCCGGTTCCCTTGCGGGACAGGTACCAGGCGCGCACGACATCTCCACCCACCGAGCTGGGCAGGGCCAAATTGCAAAACATTCCCGCGGCATACCAACGAACGAACGGGCCGAACGGGTCGCGGAACCCTTGGGCGCGGGCCAGTGCCCGCCAACGAATGGCGCTGGCCACCTGGGCCAGCGAGAAAACGGCAATCGACGCCGCGAAGAAGCGGAAATCCATGCCGGCGAACGAACGGGCCAAGGCCTGCCAATCCATGCGGCTGGCCAGGTATCCCAACAGGCCCATGGTGCCCGCCCACCTGAGCCCCATCGCCAGACGGGCTTTCCAAAGGCCGGGCCTGGGGGCTTCCGTCGTCATGAACCGGCCTTTCCCACCTCGAAAATCCCTTCCAGCACCTCGCCCCCCGCCTGAAGGAAGGTGGCGTGCTGGGGGTCGGTCATGTCGACCAACAGCTTGTACTTCCCGCCGCATGCCAAGCCGGGCAGGGATATGTCGAGGTCAATCGAGCCTCCCGGCGGCACGCTCCGTTCAAACATTCCCGACATTCCGGCCGCCACCGAAGCCCCGGATGAGGAAAGCAGCCTCCAGCAAAGGTGCACGCCCGCGTTGTCGCTCGTTGAAAACCGCCATGTGCCGACCGAGTTGTTCGTGGCCCTGACTCGCAGGAGGCCGGGTTGTTCGGCTTGGATGGCCGGGGGCCATGGGCCTGACCAGTCAAGCCTCGCGCGAAGGTGCCCGGGGCAGTAATGGTTCCGAACGAAATCACGGATGACTTCGGGGCTGTGCCGAAGCTGTCGGCTGGCCAACCATTCCGCGTACATGTCGAGGGCCTCGTCCATGTGCGCCGTTCGCCCGAAGCGGAAATGGCCGAAACGGGCGCCCAATTGCCAGTAGGCGGCATCAAGGCCTTCATTCGTCTTGAGCAATTTCCACAGCGCGCACGCCAGTCCCGTGCGGTCGATTCCCCGGTGGCAATGAATGAGGACCGGTTCCTCGGCGTTGTCGAGCAGGTCAACCAATTCACGGAACGCCTTGGTGGATGGCAGTCGCGTGGCTGAGAAGGCCAGATCCTCGAGATTGATGTCGAGTTCCTGGCAGGCCTTGGCCTCCTCGAGATACCAAGGTGACGGGTCGCAGCATCCACGAAGGTTGATGATCGTGCGGACGCGGTAATCGCGGACCAGGGAACGAACACGGTCGGCGCCCGGCTGGGAACAGCGGTAGAGCCGGTTTTCAGCCACGGCGTGGAAGTTGCCCAGGGCGAACACACGGGTCGCTTCAGCGGCCAAGGCGGCGGCTGCAAGACCCGTCAGCACCACCACCATCTTCGCCGCCACATGCCTTCCCCGATTGGCTTTCTTTTCGACCAAAGCATGGGATCATGCCACAGGCGCGATTCCCGGTTCCAGCCGGATCGGCCGGCCCCTAGAGGACCATTCACATGATCATCGGATGGATCTGCTTGCTTTCATGCGTCAATCAGGCCGACGGCCTGCAAGCCAGGCTGAATTCGATAGCCATGGAGACAGGTGGCAAGATTTTCCTTTACGCCAAAAACCTCAAGAGCCAAAAGACTTGCGGCATCAGTGAAGATGTCCCGTGCCGCACGGCGAGCACGATCAAGCTGCCCATACTGGCGGCGGTGCACGCCGAGGTGAGGGCGGGCAGGCTGGCGTGGGACGAGAAACTGCTGCTGGGGCCGAAATCGCGCACGGGGGGAGCGGGAATCTTGCCCGAGTTGGGTGACGGCCTGCCCCTGACATTAAGGGATGCATCCCGGCTGATGATGGTGCTCAGCGACAACACCGCCACCAACATGATCCTCGACAGGATGGGCGCCGACACCGTGAACGGGCACCTGGAATCCTGGGGGTTCAAGCAAACGAGGTCGATGCGGAAGATTGGGGCGGGCGGGGAGAGCAAGGCGTTTCACTCTCCCGAGAACAAGAGACCCGATGGCTCCACCTATGGCATCGGCCGGTCCACGGCAAAGGAGATGGTGGAGTTGCTGGCGCGACTCGATGCCGGCGCCATTGTGAGTCCTGAGGATTCCAAGGAGATTCTGGCGTTGATGGGCCGTCAGCAGGGCCGCGACGGCCTGGCGCGAAACGACATGAAGGTGAGGGTGGCGGCCAAGGCCGGGGCGCTTGACAAGCTCAGGTCGGAAGTGGGAATCCTCCGTACCCCCAAGGCCACGGTCGCCATGGCCATCACCTTCGATGACCTGCCAAAGAGCGACTGGTCGGTGGACAACAAGGCCCTCGTGGCGCTCGGCAGGCTCTCCGAGGCGTTGCTGGAGGGCCTGCCGGATGAGCCATGAAACTTACGGCATTTCCTTGAGCTTGATGTTGCGGAACTCGATGGGTGAACCTTCGGATTCGAGGCAGATGTAGCCGTTCTTGGGGTTGCACTCGGCGCCGCCGGAAACTTCCTCGCCGTTGACAGTCAGGCGGATTTCACCGTTGATGGCCTTGATGTGGTAATGGTTCCACTCGCCGGCGGCCTTGGTGGTTTCTTTCTTGGGGAAGCTGCGTTGCCCATTGGGTGAAACCGGCGGGAAGGGTTTCATCTTGCTTGTGCCGACGGGAAAGACATCGCCGTGGCAGGTGAACCAGTCGGCCTTTTTCTTGGAGTTCTTCTCATAGTTGGTCTTGTAGGCGAGGTCGAGCACCTGCACCTCGATGCCATGCGGCAGGCCGCCCCGCTTGAGTTCCGCCAGGGGTTTCTCCGGCGCCCAGACGAACACTCCCGAGTTGCCCGCGGGCTTGAGGTGCTTCCACTCAAGGACGAGTTCGAAGTTCGTGTACTGCTTGGCGCTCTTGAGCACGCCAACGGGGGTTCCGGTGCAGTACAGGCTGCCGTCGTCCTTCCACTGGAAGGTGTTGTCGTCGCAGTTGGCCTTGGTGAAGTCATCCTTGCCGAGGCTTTTCCAGCCCGGGCCAGCTCCGGGTGTGTCGGCCGCAGCGAGGGTCAGGGCCAGGAAGGTAAAGGCGGCGAGAATGAAGGCGTGTCGCAACATCGGGTGCTCCGGGTGGGGCATGGTGAAGTCCAGAACATCCTTTACCATGCCCGCCGTTCGGTTGCGAACCGATTGTCAGCGTTCCGGCGTCATCACGAAGCTCATGCCATAGGCGGCGGGTTCAAAATCCTTCCCTTCGCCTTTCTTGAGGAATGCCGGAACAATAACCTTTTCGGCCAAAAGCGGAACAGGCCGGGGACCGGGTATAGGGGCGTTGATGTGGATGTAGCGGATTTCCACCATGGCGCCCGGCCTCAGGCCCGCCTTGGTGCGTTCCACATGCAGAACCCTGGCCACCGCGACAACCTCGGTGGCGTTTCCCTTGGCCGCCTTCTTCACGCCCATCACTTCAATGAGAAGCGCCTCCGGGGCCTCGACGCGCAAAGTGTCGTAGGAACCGGGCGGTAGTTCCGCGCGAACGCGGGCCGATCCAAGAAGGGTGGCGAAGGCCAAAACCGTGAGCCAGGTTTTCATGTGAGGGCGTCTCCAAGGGTGGAAGATGGATGCAGAAATGGTGGTAACAAGGTTATTCTATCAGGCTATCGAATGATGGGGACCTGGACCGTGCAAAAGCGCAAGGGGGCGCGCAGAAGGAGCGAGGTGCCGCCCGAGGTGCGGCAAGGCCTCAACGACGGCACGCTTGAGACCGCCAATTTGGTCGAGGGCCTCGTCGTGGACTGCGCGGCGCTCTTGGGACATGTGGCGTCCGAGTTGCCCGCGCGGGCGATGGCCGCCGTCAAGTCGGCGCGCGGCATCACGCGACAGATGCGCGCGGCTGGCGAGGTTTTGGCGGCGGAACTCGGCGCGGATTCGTTCGGGCGTTTCGCCTCCCACCCATCCGACACCGTGCGGGGTTGGGCCGCCTACCTGCTCGCGTCGCTGCCTGGCCTGACACTCAAGCAACGCCTCGCGCGTATCAGGCCGCTGGCGGATGATCCGCACTTCGCGGTGCGCGAATGGGCTTGGATCGCCACGCGCGGCGCCGTGGCGGACGATCTGCCGGGGGCGATTCGCCTGCTGGGGCCTTGGACGGCCGCCGCTTCCGCCAACATCCGCAGGTTCGCGGTGGAAATCACCCGCCCGCGGGGAGTCTGGTGTCCCCACATCGAGTGCCTCAAGCGCGACCCCGGCCCGGGCCTGCCTTTGCTGGAACCCCTTAGGTCGGACGCCTCCAAATATGTGCGCGACTCGGTGGCCAATTGGCTCAACGATGCCGGCAAAAGCCATCCGCAATGGGTATCGGCGCTGTGTGGCCGCTGGGCCCGCGAAAGCCGGACGCCCGAAACCGCGCATCTGGTGGCGCGCGCCACGCGGAGCCTATGAGGCCAGCGGATGGCCGCGCTCGGCGAGCGGCAGGGTTACCTTGGAACCCGTGAGGGATGCCCTGTAGACGGCCATCACCATCTCGATCGCCTTCATCGCGTTTCGGCCTGAGCATTCCGGATCGCGCTTGGAGTCGGCCGCGGCAACGAGGTCATCCACCAGGCGGGCGTTGGCCAGGGCGAATGATCCGGCGGTCGCCGGGCCGGCGGGTTTCTTCCACACCACCGTGCCGCCGTCCGCGCTCCAGCCGACCTGGGGCCTCAGGTAGACCTGCGTGGGAATGTTGGCGGCGACGCGAGCGGCCCCCTTGGCGCCAATGAGTTCCAGCCCCCACGGGCCCGCCGCCTCGCGGAGCCTCGCGCGGCTTGTGAACGAGCCGATGACACCCTTGGCGAAGCCGAATTGGGCGTTGACCTCGTCCCCGGCCACGGGGCCGACATTGTCCTTGGGCATGCGGGCGTCGGCCTTGGAGATGTCCCGGCCCGCCAGTGTGACGCCGGCGCGGCACCAGAGGACATCCCCGGCGAACAGCCTCATGAGGTCGAACAGGTGGCTGCCGAGAACAATCATGTCCTCGCCGCCGGCGCGGGCGTTGTCCTGCTTGCCCCAGGCGCGGATTTCAAGCAGGTCGCCGATGGCTCCCGAGGCGATGGCCTTCCTGAGTTCCGTCACCGCCGGTTCCATGCGCATCTGGTGCGCCACGGCGATCCTCAGGCCCTTGGCGTCAGCCGCCTTGAGCAGGTTGTCGCCATCCGCCGGCGAAGGCATGAACGGTTTTTCCATGTAGATGTGGGCGCCCTCCTCCACCGCGGCCATTCCCATCGCGAGGTGCTGGTCACAATGCCGCGGAGCCACCACGACGAATTCGGGCTTCTCCCTGGAGAGCATCTCCCGATAGTCGGCGTAGGACTTGGGAGCCTTGAGCCTGTCGGCGGCCTTTTTCAATCCCGCGGGGCTGGCGTCGGCCACCGCCACGAGTTCGATGTCGGGGCGGTGGGAGAAGGAAGTGTCAAGCCCGTGGCCCCAGTCGCCGCGGCCGGTGGCGCCGATCACGCACAGCCTTCGCTTGCCGCCGGCACCCTGGAAGGCCATCGGCGCCGCGGCGGCCATGGCGCTAAAATCCCGACGATCAGGCTTGAATTCCATGAGTTGCTCTCCCGGTTCTGTCGCCAGTATGGCCCATATCGCGCCATTTCGCCACATCCCTCGCGGTGGTCAAGTGAAGCGGATCATTCGAATGCGGCTTTGACACCGGCCGACTCCGGCTGCAAAATGAGGTATCCTTCCTCCGGGAAGATGTTCCCGACCGCTGGACAGCCCCGCCATGATCATCACGGTAGCCTTATTGCTGCTGACTCCGTGCTCCATGGAAGCGGCGGCTGAACCCATCCATTTCGAGAACGACATCCTTCCCATCCTCGGGCGACACGGATGCAACTCCTCGGGTTGCCACGGCAAGGCCGAGGGTCAGGGTGGATTCAAGCTTTCGGTCCTCGGGTCGGATCCGGAAGCCGACCTGGCGGCGATCATCAAGGAAGGCCGGGGCAGGCGCGTCGTGCCTTCGGCTCCCGATGAAAGCCTTTTGCTTCGCAAGGCCAGCGGCCGGGTGGCCCATGGCGGCGGCGTGAAACTGCAGGCCGGCGCCGAGGATTACGCGACGGTTAGGTCGTGGATCAACGCGGGCGCGCCGATGGGCTCGCCCGACGCCCCCAAGGTGGTTTCCATCAGGGTTGTTCCCGAAAGCGGGGTGATGGCGCCCGGAGCCGGGCAAACCCTCAAGGTGATGGCCCGTTTTTCCGACAACCGGGAAAAGGATGTCACCCGTCACGCCAGGTTCCAAAGCAATGCCGAGGCGGTGGCGGCGGTGGATGCCACCGGCCTCGTGCGAACCCTCGAGACTCCCGGTGAGGCCGCCGTGATGGCCGGTTACCTCGGCGAAGTGGCGGTGTTCCGGGTGATGGTTCCCCGGCCGGGCAAGGTTGCCGCCGGCGCGGTCCCGTTCCTCAACGAGATCGACCGCCTCGTGGATGCCAAGCTGGCCCGATTGAACATCGCGCCATCAGGCCTCTGTGGCGACTCCGAATTCCTCAGGCGCGTCCATATCGACCTTTGCGGCGTGCTGCCAACCCCGGCGGCTGCCCGCAAGTTCCTTGCCGACACGCGGCCCGACAAGCGAGTCAGGCTGGTGGACGAGCTGCTTCAAAGGCCCGAGCATGCCGACCTGTGGGCGATGCGGTGGGCCGACCTGCTTAGGGTGGACAGGGAGGCCCTGGGCCACCAGCAAGCCTCGCTGTACCACGGCTGGATTCGTTCGGCCGTCGCCGGGAACATGCCCCTTGACCGATTCGCCAAGTCTATCGTGGCATCGGACGGCCCGCCGACCGAGGTGGGTCCGGCCAACTTCCTGAAAGTGCTTTCCAAGCCCGGAGACGCCGCCAGTGCCGTCTCCCAGGTGTTCCTCGGCGTGCGCATCACCTGCGCCGAGTGCCATCACCATCCATTCGACAAGTGGCGCCAGTCCGACTACCACGGCATGGCGGCGCACTTCACGGCCTCGGCGGTATCCCATCCACGCACCCGGAAGGTTGTCCACCCGCATCCCTTGGGCGCGGAGATGCCAACCGAAAGGCCCAAGGAGGAGCCGAGGGTGCTTCTTGCCGAGTGGATGGCCACGCCAGGCAATCCATACTTCTCCCGCAATTTGGCGAACCGAATCTGGGCTTGGATGACCGGCAGGGGAATCGTCGAGCCCGTGGACGACTTCCGGGCCACCAATCCGCCGGTGAATCCCGAACTGCTCGACTTCCTCGCCCTCAGGCTCGAAGAGAGCCGGTTCGACGCGAGGTCGCTCATCCGTCTTGTCGCCGCGTCCCGGGTTTACCAGGCGTCGGCCGCGCCGAACGAAACCAACAAGCTCGACGAACGCAACTTCTCCCGTTCCTACCTGCGCCGGCCCGAGGCCGAGGTCACCCTCGACATCATCTGCCAGGCCCTCGGCGTGGGTGAGAAATTCCAGGGATCGCCTTTGGCGGAAAGGGCCACCCAGGTGTGGGACAGCAAGGCGCGGCACGAATTCCTCAAGAAGTTCGGCAGGCCTTCCCGCGTGACGGCCTGCGAATGCGAACGAACCAAGGACCCCTCCGTGGCCCAGGTCCTGAGCCTTTTGAACTCGTCGCTGGTGCACGACAAGCTTTCCCACGACGGGGGCACCGTCGCCAGGCTCGCCGAGGCATCCGGGAACGATGCCAGGCTCGTGGAGGACCTGTACATGGTGTTCCTCTCGCGCCAGCCAACGCCCGCGGAGTCGGCCTCGGGCCGCGACTACCTTTCGGGGCGGGGCCGTTCCCGCCGGGCCGCCGCCGAGGACCTGGCATGGGCCCTCCTCAACAGCGGCGAGTTCCTCTTCAACCACTAGATTCGGGAGGCAAGGCGATGCGCCGGTTTTGCGACGGATTGAATCGACGCGACGGACTTCGCGCCGGCGTGGCGGGCTTGTTCGGCTCGGCCATCGGCCTGCCCGGGGTACTTCGGGCCGCGGACCAGTCGAGATCGAAACGCGATGTCTCGCTCATCTTCGTGTTTTTGCACGGGGGCCAGAGCCAACTCGACACCTTCGACCTCAAGCCGGACGCGCCAGCGGAGTTCCGCGGCGAGTTCAAGCCCATGTCGACGCGCGTGCCCGGACTGCAGATCTGCGAACGGCTTCCCAAAATGGCCGGTTGCGCCGACCGATACTCGCTCATCAGGTCGTTCCGGCACCACAACTCCGACCATGGGCCCGCCGACCACTACATGCTGACGGGCTATTTTCCCGCGGCGGGGTTCAATCCGTCGCTCAGCCCGAACAACACCCGGCCAAGCGCCGGTGCCGTTGTCTCGCGGATGCTTGGCGGCGCCGGCGCGGTTCCCGCATATGTGGCCCTCCCGAAGATGCATCCCAGCGGCGGTTCAGCCTTTTTGGGGGCCAACCATGCCCCCTTTGTCATCGAGGCCGATCCCAGCGCGCCCAACTTCAATGTTCCCGACCTGCTTCCCCCGGTGGCGGTTTCGGGCGACCGGCTTGGCGACAGGCGCCGACTGCTGGAAACGATCGACAATTTCCAAAGGAACGGCGAGGCCGCGGCCAACGCCCACGCCGGCGCCGCGGGGGCCTTCAGGCAACGCGCCTTCGGCCTCATGACTTCCCCCAAGGCCAAGGCCGCCTTCGACATCCACTCGGAGCCTGCCAAGGTTCGGGATGAATATGGCCGCAACACCCTCGGGCAGTCGTGCCTGATGGCGCGCAGGCTTGTGGAGGCCGGGGTCCGCTGCGTGACCATCGATCACAGCAACTGGGACACGCACGACGAGAACTTCAAGGTGCTGCGGGAGACGCTCCTGCCCGCCTTCGACTCGGCCATGAGCGCGCTGTTCAAGGACCTTGCCGATCGCGGACTTCTCGATTCCACCATTGTCGTGGCTTCAGGCGAGTTCGGGCGCACGCCCCGCATCAACAAGAACGCCGGCCGCGACCATTGGGGACCCGCGTTCACGGTCCTTTTGGGGGGTGGCGGAATCAAGGGTGGCGTCGTCGTCGGCAAGACCAACGAGAGGGCCGAAAGGCCGGTGTCCGACCCCGTCGGGCCGGAGGACCTCTACGCCACGATGTTCTCCCTGATGGGCATCGATCCCAAGGCCGAGGTGCACATGCCCGACGGCCGTCCCGCGGCGATCGTCAACAACGGCAAGGTGATCTCGGAACTCACATGAGCCAGAAGGAACCAACAAGGCTTTGGCTGGCCGCCGCGGTGATGCTGGCGGCCCCCGGCCTTGTTTTCGCCAATCCTCCCGTGGCCAGCTACATCTTTCCCGCCGGGGCCCGGCGAGGTGATTCCGTCGAGGTCCGCGTGGGAGGGCTTTTCCTGCACGGCACCTGCGAGGCCGAGATCGGCGGACCGGGAATCACCTTGGCCGGACGCCCCGTCCCGACGGCGAAACGCTGGTTCGAGGGGCCGGTCCTGCCTTTGCCGGATTCCCAGAGACAGGAAGACTACCCCTCCGACATGCTCCTTGGAGCTCGTGTCGCTCCGGACGCCCCGACGGGCGGCCGAAGGCTGCGGCTTTCCACGGCGCAGGGGGTGGCCAGCGGCCCGGTTTTCATGGTTGGCGACCTGCCCGAGGTGGTGGAGAACGAAATCGAGGGCGACCCGATCCCCCAGACGATTCCCGTCCCGGGAACAGCGAACGGGCGCCTCTTTCCCCGGGAGGATGTCGACCTGTGGGAGTTCCGCGCCGAGGCCGGCAAGCCGCTGACGATTTTCGCGCACGCCGCGGCTCTCAACTCACCCGTGCTGCCCAGGATTGAAATCCTCGACAAGGCCGGCCGCGTCGTCGCCGCACAGATGCCTTATCCCTGCGCTGGCACCGACGCCAGCATCCGGTTCGACGCCCCCGCCACGGGAACCTACCGCGCGAGGATTTCCGACGCCAAGATGCTGGGAAGCCAGGCGCATGTCTATCGCCTGACGGCCACCCACGAGCCATTGCCCCTTCACAGGGCTCCCGTCGGCCGCGGTCCATCCCGGGGACAGGGCGCCACCGTTCCGGCAACCCTGGCTGGAGTGATCTCGGCGCCGGGCCATTCCGACGCATGGACGGTAAACCTCGCGGCCGGCCAATCCTGCCGGGTGGAACTTGAGGCGCGGAGGTTGGGTTCTCCCCTGCGCGCCATTGTCACGATCACCGATCCGGCGGGTAAGCAGGCGGTCCGCCGTGAAGCCGGCGACAAGGATGATCCCGACCCGATCCAGTTCAAGGCGGCATCGACCGGCGCGCATGTGATCCGGGTCGCTGACAAGTTCCGGGACAGGGGCGGCGAGTCGTTCGGCTATTCGCTTTCCTTGAAGACGGACGAGGCCACCGCGGCCCCGGGTATCCGCCTGGCCGTGCCTTCCGATTCGCTGGTCGTGCCGCGGGGCGGCGCCACGAAGGTCAAGGTGTCGGCGGAACGGATTGGAGGCTTTTCGGAGGCCGTGGCGCTCGAGGTTGGCGGACTACCCCCGGGCGTGTCGTTCAAGCCGGCGACAATCGCCCGCGGCGCCGCCTCGGTGGACTTGGAAATCACGGCCTCGGCCACGGTCCCCTTGGGCGTTTGCTCGCCGGTGATTCGCGGACGCGCGGGAAACCTGGCCGCGACAGCGATGGCTCCGGCCCTGGGATGCGCCCCCGAAACCGGGGACATCCGCCTGGCGGTGGCCTTTCCCGCGCCATTCAAGATTGTCAGCGAATACGAGATGACGGGAGCGCCCCGCGGTGAAAACCACCGCAGGAAATACCGAATCGACCGCGGCGGATACGAGGGTCCCATCCATGTCGGCATGGCCGACCGCCAGGCCCGCCACCTCCAGGGGGTCACCGGGCCGGAGATCGTGGTTCCACCCGGCAAGGATTCCTTTGAATATCCGGCATTGCTCGCCCCCTGGATGGAGATGGGACGCACATGCCGGGTCTGCGTCATGGCTTGGGCGACCGTGGCCGATCCGGTGGATGGGAAGTCCCGTGTGGTCAGCTTCGGGTCGACGGAGCAGAACCAGCAGATGATCGTCGTGGTGGGACCCGGTCGGCTCGAGCTGGAACTCGACCGCGTCACGGTTCCCGCGAAAGGCAGGCAGGTGATCCGGGTCAAGGTGAGCCGGGATTCGGCGCTCAAGGGTGAAGCTGAAATCGAGGCCATCGTTCCGGCGCATTTCCGCGGTGTCGCCGTCGCCAAGGTGACCGTTCCCGAAGGTGCCGGATCCGTCGATTTTCCGATCGAATTCGCCGCCGGTTCCGGTCCTTTCAACGCCCCGATCACGATCATGGCGCGGGTCAACCGCAAGGATGGCCCGGTCGTGGCCGAGGCCACCGTGCTTCCCGTCGGCCGGATCCCCGCCCCGGCCGATTGACCGCCGTCGAGGCTCCGTTATCTTGTGCTCATGGCCTTTCGCCCGCCGCGAGCGGCTCTCCCCCAGCCTGGCGGACCCAATTCATGCGCGTCGCGGTGACCGACCACACATTCCCTGAACTTGACATCGAGAGAGCCATCCTGCGGGAGGCGGGCGTGGAACTGGTCTCGGGCCAGTGCCGCACCGAGGAGGAACTTGTCCCGCTCGTGGCGGACGCCGATGCCGTCATCACCCAGTTCGCCCCCGTGAGGGCCGGCGTGATCGCGGCCATGAGGAAGGCCAGGTCGATCGTGCGCTACGGCATCGGGGTCGACAATGTCGACCTCGACGCCGCCCGTGGGCGTGGCATCCCGGTCTGCAATGTCCCCGATTACTGCATCGCCGAGGTTGCCGATCACACGCTGTCGTTCATCCTCGCGCTGACGCGCCAGGTTGTCGTTCATTCCAACAGGGTCCACCAGGCGGCCTGGGGCCTTGGCACCCCGTTGGCATCGCTCAAGGCCCTGTCGGACATGACGGTGGGAGTGATCGGTTTCGGCAGGATCGGCCGCGCCGTCGTGAGGCGGCTGACAGCGTTCGGAGGCAGGGTGCTGGTGCACGATCCCGTCGCCGACGCGGCTGATGTCGTCGCCGCCGGGGCGGTTCCCGCCGATTCGGGCCAGGTGTTCGCTGATTCCGATTGCGTCACGCTTCATTGCCCCTCGACCGCGCAAACCCGCGGCATGGTGAACCGCCAAGCCATCGCCGCCATGAGGGACGGGGCCTTGCTGGTGAACCTGTCCCGCGGTGATTTGGTGGATCCGGCGGCGCTGGTCGAGGCGCTCGATTCGGGAAAGCTCTCCGGCGCCGCGTTGGATGTCTTTTCTCCCGAGCCGATACCAGCGGGCCATCCGATCCTCAAGCGCGACAATGTCATCCTCGCGCCCCACATCGCCAGCGCCAGCGTTCCCGCCGTTGGCCGTCTGCGCCGCGCCGCGGCATCGCTGGCCCTGGCGTCCCTTCGGGGTGAAGCGCTCGGATCCGTGGTCAACGGGGTGCGCTAGCCGGCCCCATCTGGAAAGGCGGAGGCATTCGATGAGTGAAGCCCATGGCCCGGCGCGCGTGAGCCCCCAAAGGCTCGAGGCCTTCGTGCGGGCGGCCTTGGAAGCCGTCGGCATGGGCGCGAGTGATGCCGCCACCACGGCCGAGGCCTTGGCGCTCGCCGACTCCATGGGAGTCCATACCCATGGCACGAAATTGCTGGCGGGATACCTGCGGAGGCTCAAGGGCGGCGGCTACAAGGCTTCGGGCGCCCCGAGGGTGTCGCGGCAGGGCCCCGCGTGGGCCTTGATGGACGGTGATTCAGCCCTGGGCCAGGTCGGCGGGGCGATGGCGATGGGCCTGGCCATCAGCAAGGCCCGTTCCGTCGGGGTCGCGTATGTGGGCCTGAGGAACACCGCCCACATCGGCGCCGCGGGTTACTACGCCTGGATGGCGGCGAGGGAGGGCCTATTCGGACTCGTGGTGGGAAACGACATCCCCAGCGTCGCCGCGCCCGGTTCCACGGGCCCGGTGTTGGGAAGCAATCCTTTGGCTTGGGCCGCTCCCGTTCCCGGCGGCGACCCGATCCTTCTCGACATGGCCACGGCCGCGGTGGCCGGCGGCAAGGTTTATGCCGCCTGGCAGCGCGGTGAACCCATCCCGCCCACCTGGCTCATCGGCCCCGACGGCAATCCGACAACCGACGGGAACCTGTACCCCCATTCGGCGGCCTTGGCCCCGATGGCCGGGCACAAGGGATACGGCCTGGGTCTTCTCGCCGAATGGCTTTCCGGCGTGATTCCCGGGGGCGCGATCACCTGGCAGGTCGGCAGTTGGATGTTCGATCCGACCGACAAGCCATCGGCCCACAACGCCGGATTCATCGCCATGGATATCGCCTCCATCGCGGATCCGGAGGAGTATCGCCGGGGCGCGCGGAGGCTGGTTGAGGAGATCCGCGCGGCGAAGTCGGCCCCCGGGGTCGGCCGGGTCATGCTTCCGGGGGAAAGGGAATGGGATGCCCGCCGCGAGGCGATGGCCGGCGGCATCCCCCTGCCCTCCGATGTGGTCGCCAAGCTTGCCGAAGCCTCGGGAATGACGGGGGTTCCGTTTCCCGGTTGAAGTTCCGCGGACAGGAGTAAGTTGCCATGGGTCCAGCCGCCCGGATGTCGGGATGGTGTATGTTCGCGATGGCGCTGTCCGGGGTTTGCGCGCGGGCGCAGGTGCCGGCGGATGCGGTGCGCGACCTGTCGCTGTTGGTCTCGCGCGACCGCCCGTGCGTCTGGCCTTCGGGAATGACGCCGTTCGCCGTGGTCCCCACGGCAACATTCAACCGCGCGGGCAGGCACCGTGACATGCTGGTCATCGACGAGCACACGGGAACCCAATGGGACGCCCCGGCGCACTTTGTTCCGCCGCCCGGATCGGGCCTGCCCGGCGCCGGCCCGATGGGACTGGTCACCGGCGAGAAGGTTCCGGCCTGGCAATTCTGCGGGGAGGCCTGCGTCGTGGATGTCTCCTCCTACCGCGACAAGGCCGAACCGGGCAAAAGCTACCTCATCGGCAAGGAACCGCTCTTGGCTTGGGAATCGGCGAACAGGAAATTGGGCCCGGGCGATGTCGTCCTTTTCAGGAGCGGCTACACCGACGCCTACTACAAGCCGTTCCCCTTGGGCGACAGGTTCGTCACCGCCGCCTTGCGCAAGCAGGCGCCGGGTTGGCCCGCTCCCACTCCCGAGGTGATGGAGTTCCTTGGCGAAAGGGGCGTCATGACCCTCGGCCTCGACGGGGCCAGCATGGGGCCGTTGCCCGACCTCGCGGTGGCCACGCACCAGGCGGGTGGCAAGCGCGGGATGATTTGGGTGGAATGCGCCACCAACCTGGGCGGCTTGCCTCCCACCGGAGCGTTCTTCGCCCTGCTGGCGGCCAAGCATGCCGGCGGATCGGGCGGAGAATGCCGGTGTGTCGCCATCACCGACAAGCAGATCGCGACCGAACTGGTGGCCAGGTCGAGGGCGAAAACCGTCGTCGACCTCTCGGTGACCCTCCATGAGGATTACCCCGTGGTGTGGCCCGGAAGGGGTCCCGGCGAGGAGGGGGGCCGCTATGTGGGCAAGGTGCTCAACGCCTTCTCACCCACGCGCGGGCCGTTCTTCGCGCTGGCCCACATGTTCGACAGCCATGCGGGAACGCACCTTGTCATGCCAAGCTTCACGCTTCCCGACTCCGTGGACCGCGGCACGACGGCCCAGGTCCCCATCTCCGGATGGCGTGGGGAGTTCGAGAAACAATGGGGCAAGCTGCCCGAGGCCGTCGAGTTCACGGAAAAGGCCCCCCTGGAAAGGCTGATGGGTCGGGCCCATGTGGTGGATGTGCGTCCGCTGCGCGGGAAGGCGAAGGCCGGGCCGGGCCTTCCCGCCGGGCCGGTGATCAGCCGGGAGTTCCTCGAGGAGCATGCCAGGTCGAAGCCTTTCAAGGCCGGCGAGGTCGTGGTGTTCCGCTCGGGATTCTCCGACGAGTTCTTCCGACCGTTGCCGGCCGCTCCCGACAAGGACGCGCTGTTCGTGAAGCCCCTCGAGGGCGAGTCGGAGGGATGGCCGGCGCCATCGGCGGAAGCCGTCGCCTTCCTGGCCGGGGCCGGAGTCCGCTGCCTTGGCACCGACGGCCCCACGCTCGGCGGAGTCGATGCCAAGTCCTCCCAGTTCACCGATTGGATAGCGGCATCGAAGGGGATGCTTGTCGTGGAATTCCTGACCAACCTCGGCTCCATCGATGGCAAGGACGCCTTCTTCATCTTCGCCCCGGTCAAGATCGAGGGAACCCGCGGCGGATACGGCAGGGCGCTGGCGCTGGTCAAGTGAGCTGATCTCATGACGGCCATCGGCCTCGACATCGGTTCGACCAGCATCAAGGGAGCGGTTCTCGCCGCTTCGGGCGGCATCGTCGGCGAGGTGGAAAAGGCCGCTTTTCCCGAACCCGTCCAAGGCCCGGGGCCCGGATCCTTCGAGGTGGATCCCGAACGCGTCAAGATCGCGGCGCTGGATGTCCTATCGCGGTTGCTGGCGCGCGCCCCGGGGGCCGGCCGGCTTTACCTGTGCGGCCAGATGGGCGGGGCCATCCTCGTGGATGCGGCAGGGCGGCCGGCATCGCGGTATGTCTCCTGGCGCGACCAGCGCTCCCTCGACGCCAAGGCAGGCATCGCGCCGCTTGATTCGGCCAGGAACAGGATCGACCCCGCGACCCTCGATGACACCGGCAGGGAACTCAAGCCCGGTTCCACCTCAGTCCTGCTGCACGCCCTGGCCATGGAAGGCGCCAAGATGGACGGGCTTCATCCCGCCACCATTGGAGACGCCTTCGCCGCGTCGTTGTGCGGCATCCCGCCGCGCATGCACCCGACGATGGCGATCGGAATGATCGACCTGAGGAAAACCCCGGCCGCATGGCACGAGGGCATGATCCGCGCCCTGGGTTTGGAAAACCTGGGCTGGACCCGCCCGGCGGACCTCGCGGAACCGGTCGGGCATGCCCGCGTCGACGGAAAGTCGCTCGAGGTGTTCGCCACGGTGGGAGACCAGCAATGCGCCTTGCTGGGAGCCGGGCTCGAGCCTGGGGAACTGTCTCTCAACGCTTCGACAGGCGCCCAGGTCAGCAGGATCGTGCCGAGGCATGTTCCCGGGCCGAGCCAGGGGCGGGCTTACTTCGGCGGATCGTTCCTCGAGACCATCACCCACATTCCGGCGGGCAGGGCGCTTCACGCCTTGGTGGACCTGCTCACCGAGGTGCCTCGGGCGCAGGGACTTCCCGTGGGTGACCCGTGGGGAACGCTCACCCGCCTGATGGCCGGCCGCGAGGCAACCGACCTCGAGGTCGACCTGGCCTTTTTCCCGTCCCCGGTGGGTGACGCCGGCCGCGTGGGCAACATCACCCTCGGCAACCTTTCCGCGGGCGACCTGCTCGCCGCGGCCACCCGCAACCTCGCCGATAACCTTTTCGCCTGCGCCAAAAGGCTCGACCCCGCCGCATCCTGGACGCGGGCCAGGCTTTCGGGGGGCCTTTCCCATTCGCTGAGGCCCCTGGTCGGCAGGCTGGAGGGGCTGATGTATCCGTCACCCGTCGTGGAATCGGGCCAGGCCGAGGAAACGCTGGCGGGCCTGGCGCGCATCGCGGCCGCCCGGGGGGAGCCTCTCCATGGAAAGTCATGACGATCCCGTCGGCAAGTCGGCCCTGGCCAAGGTGGGCCGGCGCATCATCCCCTTTTTGTGTCTTCTTTACATCTTCAATATCATCGACAGGGCCAATGTCGGCTTCGCCCGCCTCACCATGACCCGGGATGTCGGCCTGTCCGACGCGGTGATCGACTGGGGCTACGGCCTGTTCTACCTCGGCTACCTGGTCTTCGAGGTGCCGAGCAACCTCCTGCTCAGGCGCCTGGGCGCGAGGCTCTGGATTTCCCGCATCATGGTGAGCTGGGGCCTGGTCTCCATGTTCACGATGGCGGTGACCGACCCCTGGACCTACTACGGCGCCCGCGTGCTTCTGGGCATTGCCGAGGCGGGTTTTTTCCCGGGCATCATCTTCTACCTGACGGCCTGGTTTCCCGACGCCCGCCGGGCCCGGGTGATCGCCTTGTTCATGCTGGCGATTCCCGCGGCGAATGTGGTGGGCAATCCGGTTTCCGGGGCGATCATGGACGGATTCCATGGCGTTTTCGGCCTGGCCGGCTGGAAGTGGCTTTTCCTCCTGGAAGGCCTGCCATCGGTGGCGCTGGGTTTCATCGTGCTGCTGCTGCTGCCGGACAGGCCGCGCGACGCGCGGTGGCTCACCCCGGACGAACAGGCATGGCTCGAGGCCGAGGTGGAACGCGAGGCGGGTCGCCGGGCCCTGGCGGGCGGGAAAAACCACATCGCCGCGCTGGCCGACTTGCGGGTTTGGCTGCTGATCGGCCTGTATTTCAGCGTGGCGGTGGGAACGAACGCCACGGGGGCTTACCTGCCGAAGCTGGTCAAGGGGTATTTTGAACCGATGCTGCTCGGGATGGCCCGCACCGGTGATGCCGCCGAGGCCGGATTGCTCTGGAAGGTCGGGGTGCTGTCGGCGCTGCCCCACCTGTCTTCCGTCGCCGCGATGATGCTCGTGAGCCGGGTTTCCGACCGGTTGCGGATGCGAAGCCTGATGGTGGCGCTGTCGCTGGCGGTGGGTGGAATCGGCTGGCTGATGGCCTGGCGGATCGCCGACCCCTGGTGCGCCCTGGCCGGCCTGTGCCTGGCGCAGGCGGGGATGATGGCGGTGCTGCCGGTGTTCTGGGCGCTGCCCTCGCTGTTTTTGGGCGGGGCCGCCGCGGCCGCGGGAATCGCCCTGATCAATTCCGTCGCCAACATCGGGGGCATATTCGCGCCTCGGGTGATCGGCGAATATGGGCTGGGGCCGATGGTGGCGGTGATGGCATGGGGGGTGATGCTGGCCCTGGCCAGCATCACCCTGGTCGAACGCCGGGGCGCGGCGCGCAAGGGAGGCGAATGACATGGCCGGATCGCTATTCGACCTGAGGGACAAGGTGGCGGTGGTTTCAGGCGCGGCGAGCGGCTTGGGAAAGGCCTCCGCACTGGCCCTTGCCGAGCATGGCGCCACCGTGGTGCTTCTGGACCGCGACGCCGAGGGAATGGAGGACACCCGCGGTCGGATCTCCTCCACCGGCGGCGTGGCGCACGCGCGCCTTCACGATGTCTCGAGCGTGGAGGCGGCCGCTTCACTGTTCGAGTGGATTGACGGCACCCTTGGAAAGGTTGATTTTCTCGCCAACATCGCCGGCGAGGGGGTGTTGGCCAATCCGCTCGAGGTGACCGACGCGCAAATTCGCGCGACGCTTCAAAACCTCGTGGTGGGACGGTTCGCGATGTGCCAGCAGGCGGCGCGGCGGATGATCGCCCGGGGAGGCGGTTCCATCGTGAACATCAGCAGCCTGGCCGGGGTGACGGCTTTGGGCCGCGGCCACATCGCCTATAGCATGGCCATGGGCGCCGTGGCCCAGATGACGCGCGAATTGAGCACCGAATGGGCCTCGCGGGGCGTCCGCGTCAACGCCATCCTGCCGGCCCAGGTGGTGAATCCGTCGCTGGAGCGGCGCATGCGCGACAATCCCGGCATCGAGAAGACCTGGCTCGCGGGAATACCCGCGGGCCGACTTGGCCGGCCGGGCGACATCCAGGGACTCATGGTGCTCCTGGCATCGGATGCCAGCGCCTGGATCACGGGCGCCCTGATCCCGATGGACGGGGGCAACCTGGCGATGAACGCCGGCGGCAGCATCGGACATTGACCTCTGGTGGGGGAAGATTCGTGGCAGAAACGATAGCCGGGCGCGAAACCCTCCTGGCCATGTACCGCTCGATGCTGGTCATCCGCCACACCGAGGAGGAACTGGCGCGTTGCCACCAGCAGGGGCTCATCCACGGCGCCTGCCACACCTATGTGGGGCAGGAGGCGGTGGCTTCGGGGGTCTGCGCCCACCTGGGCCCGCTTGATGTCGTGTTCAGCACGCACCGTGGCCACGGCCACGCGCTGGCCAAGGGAATGCCGCCCGTCGACCTCATCGCCGAGCTCTTCGGCCGGGTGACGGGCTGCTCGCGAGGGCGGGGGGGAAGCATGCACCTCTTCGCTCCCGAGATCGGGATGCTGGGCACCAGCGGAATCGTGGGCCCCTGCATCCTTCAGGCCGCGGGAGGAGGCTACGCCTTCAAGCTGGCTCGAAGCGGGAGGGTGGCTGTGGCGTTCTTCGGTGACGGCGCCGTGAACAATGGCGCCTTCCACGAGGGGCTCAACATGGCCGCGATCTGGAAGCTGCCCGTGCTGTTCGTCTGCGAGAACAACCAGTTCGCGACGGAGGTGCCGTTCGCCTATGCGAGCGGCATACCGGATGTCGGCAGGCGCGCGGCCAACTACGGGCTCGCCGGCGAGGAGGTGGATGGCAACGACATCCTCGCCGTGCACGCCGCCGCGGAACGGGCGGTGGCGCGGGCCAGGGCCGGGGAGGGGGCGACGCTCATCGAATGCAAGACCTACCGGACCCGCGCGCATGCCGAGGGCATGGGCGACTTCACCTACCGCACCCGGGAGGATGTCGAGGCGTGGAAGGAGCGCTGTCCCATCGCCAGGTTCCGCGCGAAGCTGGCCGGGGAACACCATGTGCCGCCCGGCGAGCTTGAGGCGATCGAGGCCGAGGTGAAGGGCCTTGTCGCCGGGGCCAGGCTCGCCGCGGAGGCGGCGCCCGTTCCTTCCGCCACCGATGCCACCACCCATGTGCACGCCGCGCCCGGGCGCGGCGTTTCGGAACCCCCGGCCGCGCCCGGCGCCCGTGCCATCACCATGTCACAGGCCACCCTCGAGGCGCTTTCGGAGGAAATGGAGACGAATCCTTCGATTTTTGTCATGGGAGAGGGGATCGGCGTTCGGGGCGGGAATTTCCGCACCACCGCCGGACTCCATTCCCGCTTCGGAGGCGAGCGGCTTTGCGACACTCCCATCTGCGAACGCGGCTTCGTCGGCCTGGCCTGCGGCGCGGCGATGGCGGGAGCCAGGCCGGTGATCGACTTCATGTTCGCCGACTTCGTGCTCGACGGCTGGGGCGAGATCGTCAACCAGATCGCCAAGATGCAGTACATGTCATGCGGCAGGCTGAGGATGCCCGTGTTGCTCAGGGGGTGCATCGGCATCGGGCACTCCGCGGCCACGCACCACTCCGGCAGCTATTACGGCATGCTGGCCCAGGTTCCCGGTCTCTGGATCGCGGTTCCCTCCACCGCGCGCGACGCCAAGGGACTTTTCAAGCACGCCCTGCGCTGCGACAACCCTGTCCTGTTCCTTGAGCACCGCGAGATCCTGCAGGCCAAGGGGCCGGTGGAGGAAGGCGACCTCGAGATTCCGTTCGGCAAGGCGCGCGTGGCGCGGCAGGGCACCGACGCCACCGTGGTGGCCCTGGGACGGATGAACCACCTCTGCCTCGCCGCCGCGGAGCAATTGGCCAAGGAGGGAACCAGCATCGAGGTGATCGACCCGAGGACGGTCGCGCCGCTGGATTCCGCCGCCATATTGGCCTCAGTGGCCAAGACCGGACGGCTGCTCGTGGTGGATGAGCCCGCCGGCCCGTGCGGCTTTGCCGCCGAGGTTGCCGCGCTGGTGGCCCGGGACGGCTTTGATGACCTCGATGCCCCGGTGCATCGGCTGACCGGCGCCGCCATGCCCACCCCCTACAGCCCGTCGCTGGAAGCCGCGGTGGTGCCCGGCCTGCCGGAGGTCGTGGCGGCCATCCGCGGCCTCCTGGAGGAATGACCATGGGGGTTGAGATCCGCGTACCCCGCCTTGGCTGGTCGATGGAGGAAGGAACCTTTTCGGCCTGGCTGGCGCAGGCGGGTTCAGCCGTGCGCGCCGGTCAGCCGCTCTTTTGCCTGGAAGGCGAGAAGGCGACCCAGGACATCGAGTCGATCGGCGAGGGCATCCTTCACTTGGCGCCTGACGCGCCCGCGCCCGGGCAGGTTGTTCCGGTGGGCAAGATGATCGGGATGCTGTGCGCCGCGGGTGAGGAGCCCCGGTGGGATTCGCCTGCGGAGCCACCCTCGTCGCCTCCTGTTTCCACCGCGCGAACTCCAATGATGCCCGTTGCTTCACCAGCAGAAGCTCCAACGATGCCCGCCGCGCCTCCTTCCGTGCGCCGTTTGGCGAGGCAGATGGGCGTCGACCTGGCGAAGGTCAAGCCTTCGTGGCCCGGTGGCAGGATCGGGCAGCACGACCTTCAACCGATCTCCCGTTCCGCGCCTGAACGGCCGGCCGGGGAAGCGCCGGCGGCAATCACTCCCCGGGCGCGCCGACTGGCCAAGAACGCCGGTGTTTCGCTCGAAGGCGTGACGGGAACGGGAAAGGGAGGCCGGGTCCGCGAACGGGATGTCTGCGCCCTGGCGGGAAACGATGCGGAGATCCCCGGCGGGAGGATCGTGCCCGTCTCGGCCATCAGGAGGCTGATCGCCCGCAACATGATCGCAAGCAGGCAGAGCGGCGTGCCGGTCACGCTCACGGCGCGCGCGGATGCCTCCGGACTGCTTGATGCCCGGGCGCGGCTCAAGGAATCCGACGGCGACAAGGCCCCCACCCTCAACGACATGATCCTGTTCCTCCTGGGCCGACTTCTCCAGGCGCACCCGATCCTCGCCGCACGCTGGCTTGAAACCCGCATGGCGCTTCCCCCGGATGACGGCTTCCACATCGGCCTGGCCGTGGACACGCCCGAGGGGTTGCTTGTTCCCGTCATCCGGGATACCGCCCGGGCCACGCTGGGCGCCGTGGCGGAACAGTCGCGCTCGCTGGTGGAACGGGCGCGCGCCGGCCGGCTCAAGTCGGCCGACATGAAAGGCGGGGTGTTCACCCTGACAAGCCTGGGAACATTCGGGATCGGGCATTTCAATCCGGTCATCAATCATCCCGAATCGGCGATCATGGGCCTGGGGGCCATCGTGAAGGATCCCGTGCCCGCGGAACCGAATGGATTCCACTTCCGGCCGACGCTTCCGCTGAGCCTGACATTCGACCACCGTGTTGTCGACGGGGCTCCCGCGGCGAGGTTCCTGCAGTCGCTGGCCGAGGCGATCGCCAAATTCTCCCCTCCTTGCTGACCCCCGCCGTCGGGGAGTTTCGGCGGGGAAGGTGGCGTTCGGGAAATTCCGGGTCGGCTTGGCGGAAAAACCTCATTCAGGTTTCAAGATCGCGCCGCGTATCTGGCGCCAGCGCGATCGCGACGATGCCCAGGCAATAAACCAGAGAGCAGGCGGCACCCACCCGCGCGTAATCACCGCCGAGGATCGACAGCAATCCTCCCGCGGCCAGGACGCCCGCGGAGGTGATGAACCGTCCGGAGTTGTAGGCGAGGCCGCTGCCGGTGGCCCTGACGCGCGTGGGAAACATCTCCGGCAGGAACACGGCCAGCCAGCCGAAGAACAAGGTTGCCACAAGCCCCTGCGCGAACACGACCGGATGGAACGCCGGCTCAAGGGGCGCGGTGAGGAGGAACATCGCGAGCGTCAGGGCGGTGGTGCCGAGGCTGATGAGGAAATAACTCGCCCGTCGGCCCAGCATGGTGGCCAGTTGGGCCCCGCAGAAGCTTCCAATCGTCGCCCCGAGGGCCCACCATCCCTGCGTCGCGGCCTTGTAGGAGGCGTTCGCGGACCCCGCGACCTGGTCGGCCCAGGGGATCATCCACTTGCTCGCCGACCAGGCCCCCACCAGGGGAATCGAGGCGAGCAGGATGGCCGCGAGGGTGATTCGAAGCAGTTCCGGCCTGAAGAGTTCCCGGATAGGCGGAGGTGGAAGTTTCGCCTTTTGGCGGTTAGCCAGCCAAGTCGGCGATTCCGGCAGGAAAGCCAGCACCACCACCCCCAGGGCAGTCGGGAAGCCGGCGAGCAGGAACAACCAGCGCCATGAGTCGGGGGAAACCGGCCAGGTCCTCGCCAATTGGCTGAGGAGCAGGATGCCCGCGTTGAGCGCCGCGCTCATGAGTCCGGAGACAAGGGGCCGCGCCGCGGCGGGCCAACACTCGGCCACGAGCGCCATTCCGTTGGGCCACATTCCTCCCACGCCAAGGCCCACGAGAAACCTCAGGGCCAGCATTTCCTCCTGGGTGTGTACCCATGTGCCCATCGCCGCGAAAACCGAATAAAACAGGACGCTGATTCCCATCGCGCGGGTGCGGCCGACGCGGTCGCCAAGGTTGCCGAGGATGATGCCGCCAACCGCCGCGCCCAGCATCAGCGCCGCGGTGAAGCGCGCGAACCAGTCGCCGGCGGCGGCCTCCGTGAAACCGTCGCCCAGGAGGCTTTTGGAAACCGAGCGGGAGGCGATCGGCATCAACCCGAGTTCGATGCCGTCAAAAAGCAGGCCCAGGCATGCCGCCACGAGCACGGCGCCTCGCGCGAGCGGCGAAAGGGGTGGCGCCATCATCCGGAACGGTCCCCGGGTGTTTCTCCACCGCATCGGGTGGCCAGCGCTGCGGCGAAGGCCTTCATCCAGGGGGCGCACTCCCGCTTGAACCGGCAGCAATACAGGTTGCCAGAAATGACGAGCGGCGCGTCGACATAGATGGCGCCGACGCTCTCGGCGTCGAACCGGCAGCGGGGGATGGTGGTGACTTCCACGCCCCGGATCACTCCCGCCGTCGCGAGAATCTCGATTCCGTGGCAGATGGACGCGACGGGCTTCCCCGTGGCGAAAAAGTGCCGGACGATCGACAGCAGGTGCTTGTCGTAACGCAGGAACTCGGGCGCCCGTCCGCCGGGCAACACCAGGCCGATGTAGTCGTCCGGGTTCACCTCGGCGAAGGAGATGTCGCTTGAGAGCTTGTAGCCCGGCATTTCCACCGTGATGTCCCAGCCTGGATCATGCTCGTGCTGCACGAGATGGTAGGCGCGCCGGGCCGGCGCCGCGAGGACGGCATGGTAATCCTCGCTGAGCCGGTAATAGGGCACCATCGTGTCGATGACCTCGGCACCATCGCCGATGACCACGAGAACCTTCCCCGTCATGCTTCCTCCGGTTCGTCGAAGGCCTTGAAGATGGCCGCGTTGTCGAGGTCGCCGCACCCCCGGGCGACCAGCGAGTCGATGATTTGGGAGTGGATGTCGCTCAGCGGCGTCGCCGCCCCGATGCCGCGCGCGAAGGCGCGGATCAGGTGGACATCCTTGGCATGCTGGCCCAGGCGGGCGACGGCGGGTTGGTAGGTTCCGGCGATCATCCCGGGTCCCTTGGTGTCCATGACCACGCTGTGGGTTTCCCCCGCGCGCAACACCTCGAGGATGGTCGGCAGGTCGAAGCCGCCTTTCCTGGCCAACCCGAGCGCCTCGGCGAGCACAAGCCTGTTGAGGCCGAACACCAGGTTCACCACCAGCTTGGCCCGGTTTCCCGCTCCGGGATGGCCGAAGAAGTAGCGAGCCTTGGTGAACGGGGCCACGGCCCACTCGAAACTTGCCGACGACTTCGACGCTCCAACCAAAGCCAAGGCCTGTCCGCCGGCGATGACCGCGCTTGACCCGGATAGGCAAACATCCACCAGGCGAACGCCGCGGGCGGCCAAGCGGGCGGCATCCGACACGATGTCTTCGGGTTCGGCCGTCGTCGTGTCGAGGACGGTCGCGCCGGCAGGCAGGGCTCCCGCGAAGTCCTGCGGACCCCAGCAGAGAGCGCGCCTGTCATCGGAGGTCATCAGGCTCAAAAAGATCGTGTTGGCCACGCGGGCCACCGCTGCGGCGTCCTCGAGCACGGCGACGCCGACGACCTTGGCCTCGGCCCGGGCTCCCGGCGAGATGTCGTAGCCGAACACGCGGTGCCCCGCCAAGAGCAGGCGGGAGGCCATCGCGCGGCCGACAAGGCCCAGCCCGACAATGCCGATGGGTTCCGCGCTGTCGGAAGTCATGGGGCGGTGTCCGTGGATGTCGGGCCCATGCGAATTTAACGGATTTTTTTGACAGGGGTGAAATCGTGACCTCTATTTCATCCGGCCGCGGCGCCCCGCCGGAAGGGTCGCCGGCCCACATCCCCGCGCGGAGAGCCTGTTTCCATGGCTTCCCGGAAATCGGGGGCGGCTTACCCCAATCGCCCCGTCAGGCCCGCGCTTGAGGCGCTGGAATGCCGGCTTGTGCCAACCGGCATGCCGGCCATCGGCATGAATGTCGAGTCGGTGGTCGACTGGAGTTCCGCTTGGACCTTCTCCGACGCCTTCAAGACCTCAAGGCCCTGGATCAGCCACGCCTACAACACCGCCACCGGACAGGAATCGTGGGAGGGCGGAGGAGCCATCCATGTCGATTCCCGGGGTTGGCCGACAACCCTGAACGAATGGACCAACGCGCAGGGGCAGGTGATCCGGCAAAGGCTTGGCACGCTGCTGTTCCGCGACATCGGCGCCCGCTATCCCGCGGGCGCCTATCGCGCCGAATGGAAAGGGACGGGAACCCTGGAGTTCGGGTTCGCCGCCACGGCGACCCAAACCGGCACCCTTCCGGACGGGACGCGATTCGCCAACCTCCACGTGGTTCCCGACAACAACGGCATCCATCTCGCCATCACATCGATGAGCGCTTCCGACCCTGTCCGCGACATCCGTGTCTGGATGCCGGGAACGGCCGGCCAGTCGTGGACCCCGGGTTCCTCCGGTTCCCCGTTCCACCCCAAATTCCTCGAGAAGCTCGATCCGTTCGACACCATCAGGTTCATGGACTGGGCCGAGACGAATTCCAGCGACATCGTCTCCTGGTCGGATCTCAGGCCTTACGACCACGCCACCCAGCAGAGCGGCGAATTCCGCAACGGGGTATCCCCGGAATACATGGTGGAATTGTGCAATGAGATCGACGCCAACGCCTGGGTCAACATGCCCCACATGGCCGACGACGACTTCGTGCGCCGATACGCCACGCTGGTGCGCGACACACTCGAGCCGGGTCGGAAGGTGTTCGTGGAATGGTCGAACGAGACCTGGAACGGTGGCTACGGGTTCGAGGGATTCCAGTGGGTGACGGAGCAGTTGGCGCTGCCGGGGAACTCGTATCTCCAGGGAGACCGCTGGGCCTTCGTGGCCCGCGAGGCCAGGCGCGACTTCGACATTTGGAGCGAGGTGTTCGCCGGCCAGGCCGACAGGCTGGTGCGCGTGGTGGCCGGACAGCAGGCCAACAGTTGGATTGCCGACCAGATCGCCAGCCGCATGGACGGCCGTTTCGATGCCATTTCCTGCTCGGCGTACATCCATCTCGACGACCAGGCCTGCTCCCTGATGGGCGCGTCGACAACGCCCGGACAGGTGATCGACGCGCTGCTTGGGGCCATTCCCACGGCAACGGCATGGGTGTCCGACCACAAGCGGGTGGCCGATGATTGGGCGGCGCGGCTGGGCAGGCCCATCGGCCTGGTGGCGTACGAGGCCGGCCCGCATCTCGACGGGCGGAACCAGCCCTACCAGGACGCCTTTTTCGAGGCCGGGTCGAATCCGCGCATGCGCGAGGTGTATTCCAGCCTCCTTTCCGGTTGCCGGGATGCCGGCCTCGATTCGTTCCTCCAATACTCGCTGACCGGTGCCCTCTATCCGGCATCATTCGGGGCTTTCGGAGCGCTCGATTCCATCGACCAGAACCCTTCAGAGGCGCCCAAGTACCAGGCCCTGCTCGATGCCATGGCCGGAACGATCCAAGATCCGCTGGTTTCAATCGAGGTCGTGTCGGCCGCGGCCAGCGAGAACGGGCCCACCTCCGGCATCCTGAGGCTGACCCGTTCCGGTTCGACCAGCCAGGCAACCACCGTGGCCCTGGTGGTTTCCGGCACGGCGGGGCCGGACGATTTCGCCACGCTTCCCGCCACGGTGGTGTTCGCGCCGGGGGAAACGGTGAAGACCATTCCCATCGTTCCCACCGATGACTCGCTTGCCGAGTCGGCCGAGACGGTTGTGGTGTCGTTGCGCGGCGGTGAAGGCTACGCCGTGAATCCATCCGCCCAAGCGGCGACCGTCTCGATCGCTGACAACGATTTCCAGGCGGGCCCCGGCCTCCTGGGCCGTTATTACGACATGGCCAACCTGGGCAACGCCACGGTGTCCCGGATCGACAGGCAGGTGAACTTCAATTGGGGAAGCGGCTCGCCAGCGCCCGGGGTCGGCCCCGACCGGTTTGGCGCGAGGTGGACGGGTTACCTGATGGTTCCCGTGTCCGGCATGTATCAATTCCGCACGGCCAGCGACGACGGCGTGCGACTCTGGGTGAATGGCGCCTTGAGGGTCGGCAACTGGACGACGCACTCGACCACGATCAACACGAGCGCGGCATTTTTCCTTGCCGGTGGCAGGCGGGTGCCGGTGAGGGTTGATTACTTCGACAACACGGGAGCGGCCCTGGTGAGGCTCGACTGGAGGCGCGTGGGCGCGGGCGGATTCGCCGTGGTTCCCCTGGCAAGCTTCGCCACGGCGGACTTGCCCCAGGCGCAGGGCACCGGCCTCAACGCCCAGTATTTCGACCTCGCCACCCAACCCGCGGCCAACGCCAGCCGGGTGGATGCCGGCGTGAATTTCCGCTGGGGAAGCGTCGCTCCCGTGGAAGGCGTTCCCTCCGGCCCGTTCGCGGCGCGCTGGACCGGCATGGTTCAGGCCATCGAGCCGGGCGTGTACCAGTTGCGCGTGACGGCCGATTCGGGATTCAGGCTGTGGGTTGGCGGGGTGTTGCGGATCGACCGCGCGGACAACCGTGCGACGGCCGCGGCTTCCGTGGCCGCCAGCCTGGCCGCCGGGCAGCAGTTGCCCATCCGCCTCGAATACTACGGACTGGCCAACAGGTCGTTGATTCGCCTCGATTGGCGCAGGCCCGGCGCCGGCCTGTTTTCCAACATACCGCCCGGCCAGTTATCCTTCTCCTGATCCCGCCACGCCCCCGGCTTCGCGCATCGGCTTCCCGCCACGGTCTCGCGCGCATCCATTCAACCGCGGCTCGCGGGTTATCCTCACTATCCATGGGATGAAAGCCAATCCATAATGGAAAGGAACTCCATCCGGCTTGTCCTCACCCCACAAGGAATCCGACATGACACCCGCGACCACACGGCGGCAGATCCTCAGGGCCGGCACGGCGATGCTCACGCTGCCTTGGCTTGAATCGCTGGCGCCCGCCGCCGAGAAATCGCCTCCCAAGCGGATGCTCACCATCTGCACGAGCTTCGGACTGTATGGCCCTTCCTTTTTCCCCGCCAAGGCCGGAACCGGATACGAGCCGAGTGAATATCTCCAGGTGCTGGGAGACCTAAGGGACCAGTACACCGTTTTCTCCGGAATCTCCCATCCCGACATCGGCGGCGACCACGCCTCGGAGGCCTGCTTCCTCACGAGCGCGAAGCATCCCACCCGGCCCGGATTCCGCAACTCCGTCTCGCTTGATGTGTTCGCCTCGCGGCATGTGGCGGGCGCCACCCGGTTTCCCCTGATGACGCTCTCCACCCAGGATTCAAGCCCGCTGTCCTACACGGCGACGGGCGCCGGCATTCCCGCCATGAGCGTTCCCTCGCAGATATACGCCCGCATGTTCCTCGCCGGCAGCCAGGGCGATGTTCAGAAGGAACTTGAGCGCCTCAGGAGGGGCCGGAGCATGCTCGACCGCATGCGGGAACGCCTTTCCGACCTCAACAGGTCGGTGAGCCCCCTTGATCGCCAGCAGATCGCCGATTACACCGAGGCCGTGCGGGAACTCGAGAAGCAACTGGTTTCCGAGGAAGCGTGGGTGAATCGGTCCAAGCCGATGGCCGGCGAACCTTCGCCCACGGAGAATTTCCCGAGTCCGTTCGCTGACCGCAGCAACAGCATCGGACGTGCCAAGGTTCTTTTCCAGCTCGCCAGGCTGGCCCTGCAATCCGATTCCACCAGGATCGTCACGATCTTCATCCGCGGCATGGATGAGAAGCCCCCGATTCCAGGCATCGAGGATGGCCACCACAACCTGTCCCACCACGGCCGCAACCCCGCCAAGATCCAGCAGTTGAAGGTCATCGAAAAGTCGAAGATGTCGGCGTTCCGCGACCTGCTCGTTTCGCTGCGAGGCACGCGGGAGGGAGACGGGAGCCTTCTCGACTCCACGCAGGTGCTCATTGGCAGCAACCTCGGCGACGCCAGCGGCCACGGCACGACGAACCTGCCCATCCTCCTCGCGGGCGGCGGTCACAGGCATGGCCGCCACATCGCCGGAGACGCCGCCAACAACACCCCGCTGGCCAAGCTGTTCGTCAACATGCTCCAGAAGTTCGGCGTGGAGACCGACAGGTTCGGCTCCGGAACGGGAACCATCACGGAACTGAGTTAAGGCGATCGACAGGTGAGAAGTTGACCGTGAGCCGAACGCGCTCGCGACGGGCTTCGAAATGGCGTATTCAACCCATCAGGAAAGGAATCATGAACATGAAATCGTTTGCAGCTTGGATATTGTCGCTGGCAGTCGCATTGGGAACTTCGGCTGTTGCAACGGCTGAGGAAAAGAAGGACATCGTGGACACTGCGGTCGGTGCCGGCAATTTCAAGACGCTGGTGGCGGCGTTGAAAGCTGCCGGCCTCGTGGAGACGCTGAAAGGCGATGGGCCGTTCACCGTATTCGCTCCGTCCGATGAGGCCTTTGCCAAACTGCCCAAGGGCACGGTGGAGGAATTGCTCAAACCTGAAAACAAGGACAAGCTTGCGGAGATCCTCAAAGATCACGTCATTTTAGGCAAGGTGACGCTGGGCAAGGCCCTTGATGCGGGCGAGGTAGCCACGCTCCAGGGATCAAGGATCCCAGCGAAGTTCGCCGACGGGCGGGTGCTCATCGGCCCGGCTGGCCTGCTGAAGGCGGACATCGCGGCTTCCAATGGCGTCATCCATGTGATCGATCAGGTTTTGCTGCCAAAGACGTGGGGCGAGTCCAACGTGCCACGATTTGGTCCTTTCCCCAACCGCTACGGTAAACTGACATCCTCCCGTTATGCCTATTGCCCGGCGTCTGAAGCGGAAAAACAAAACTCGCAGAAGGTTGGGGCGGCCCAATCATGTAATGCGTGTCACGTTCTGCCTGCGGCCAGTTTTCCGGAGATGCAGCGGAATCTGTATCTGGGTTTCGACCCAAAGAAGAAGGATGCCGAACTCGCCAGCCCCAATCTATTCCGGTGGGTGAAGTCGGGGAGGAACGCCATTTTCTTCAAAATCTACGCTGTGAACGATGGTGTATTCCAAGGGAAAGTACCGCCTACTTCCGCAACTGTGAAGGTTGGCCAGGAGTTTGACATCGAACTCTATACCTTCATCAATCAAGAGGGAGCCCGTTGGTATCCAGGCGCCAGGCCGAGGATCTCCGGAGAGGAAGGGTTCAACCCACGCGGGCCCAATAAGGCCCTGCCGGAGATCACCACAGAAAGCGTCGTTCGCGTAGGCGAAATCTCCAAGCTCCCCCTGAGTGGGAAACCCGGAGAAACTTTTGACGTGTGCTACTCGGACTCGTCTTTTGGTGAACCTACCGCTGGAGCCTTCTTCAACCCGGATGAGAAGTTCGGCACGAAAACCACCTGCGGCAAGTATTTGGTCCGTTATCGCGCGGTCAAAGCCGGCACGAGTGAGATTCGTTGGCAACTCTACCGCCAACGAGAGGACGGCAAAAAGGTTGACTTGGATTTGCCGAATTACTTCGCGGAGTATGTTCTGCCTGTAAAGGTCGAGTAGCCGGGCTTTCCCCTCGAACGCTTTTTCGCTCATCCCATCTGGGAAATGTCGGCCAAAGGAATGATTTCCATGAAGAACTT
>VGXS01000025.1 GCA_016873225.1 Planctomycetota bacterium
CAGAAGCGAAACCAGCCGTCAACCCGATGGGAATTCCCCCAGAAAACGGGGCATTAAGGGACCCGGACGCGGCAACCCCGCCGCGAGAAGTCATCTCTGGAAGATAGAAACCGGTCACTTCAAATTGCTGATTGTCGACAAGGCAGCCCAGAGTTCCAATGAATCCCCAATTCATCCGGGGGCTAATTCCGTCATAGGTGTAGTTGGGAACACCCGCGGCATTGGTGGAAACCGGAATGGGTGCCACTGAACCCAATTGAAGGGCATAGGCACCTATGTGCATGAAAAGGTGCTTTTCAGGAAGAAACGGGTTTTCAACAAAGGCTCCGGGGCTATTGGAAGGAAGGGTGACGGCCTCGAGAGGAACTGAAGGATTCGAGTATGGGCTGATGGGCCCAGGGACCAATCCTCCACCCATTGGCCCAGTCGGAAGAGGATAGGTAGGTCCTGGCGGAGGGCCGAACGATGGCGCTGCTGGAACCGGCTCTGGAAGGACAATGCCACCAGAATCAATCGAAGGGGACTGGGCTATCGCCTGTCCAGCAATCGCCAGGAGTCCACTGGCGGCAAAAAATGCCAGCACTCGGGAATGCCTCATGTCACAACCCTCGTGTCCGAAAAGAAAGCCAAGGCGGTTCCAGCCGCCAAATCCGTCTTTTTCCTCATCGACCTCCCCGTCCGAATGCTTCAGAAAATCAGCCCAACCCTGACAATCGGACGCCTGAACGATGCTTATTAGGCTAATCTGATTCCTTGAAGGCTTAGCCGTGAAGCCAGCCTTGACTGTGTTTTTGAGCCGATTATGCTTAGGCTTTGACAATATGTGGTTGGTCAGGACAGATTTCATGAACACAACGATGGCCAAGGCCGAAACCATCAAACGCAGCTGGTGGGTTATTGACGCCTCAAACCACCGAGTTGGGCGTCTTGCGGTGATTATTGCCAACATTCTTCGCGGCAAGCATAAGCCTGAATACACACCTCATTGCGACACCGGTGACTTCGTCATAGTCATCAATGCTGAGAAAATCACCTTTACCGGTTCAAAGATGGACAACAAGGAATACCAAAACTATTCGCATTACGCCGGAGGGTTGAGGCGAGTCACCGCACGCGAATTGCTCTCCCGCCAGCCTGAAAGAATTCTCCGGGAAGCTGTCCGCAGGATGGTTCCGCGCAATCCGCTCGGCCGCCAACAAATGACCAAGCTGAATGTTTACGCCGGGGACAAACATCCTCATCAGGCGCAACAACCGCAACCATTCACTGCCAATACTTGAATATCAGGAGATAGCCAGTGGCTGAACCCCGCAACAAAAAAACATATTATCTTGGAACAGGTCGCCGAAAGACCTCCGTTGCCAGGGTTCGCCTTTTTGAAGGCCCCGGCGATGTCTTGATCAACGGTAGAAAGCTTGAGGACTTTTTCACAGAGGCCAAGGATCGTATCGCCGTAATGGGCCCTCTTGATGTCACATCAATGATTGGCCGTGTTCACGCCCAAATTCTTGTCCACGGAGGCGGAATCACGGGGCAGGCTGGGGCCATTTGCCAAGGAATGGCTCGCGCTCTCAAACGCATGTACAATCTTTCTCCAGAAGCGCAAAAGCCCGTTGAAGCGCCCCCCACCGCCGAAGGTGAGGCCGCTCAACCGGTTGTCACCATGGGCGACCGATTGCGGGAATCCGGCTTCCTGACCCGAGACGGCCGAATGAAGGAACGAAAGAAGTATGGGCATAAGGGTGCCCGAAAGAGCTTCCAGTTTTCCAAGCGCTAATTGTTTTCAACTGTTTCGGAATAAAAAAGGCCATGCGAAATATCGCATGGCCTTTTTTATTGGTCGGACGAATCCAGCCGGATCAGTTCTTCTATCCGTTGTTTTATTGGCGCGGAAATCTGGCCTTGGGATCCCGCAAATTGACAAAGCCAGCGAGTCATGCTTCCCCAGCGGTTGGTTCTGGCCAAATCGGCGACGAGTGGGTTCGCAACCCAAGGGCCCGGGATGCTTGAATGCAGGCGCGCCTGATCCATTTCCGGGTGGTCGCGGCGGCATGAGTAAAAATCAATCAAGCCAAGCCTGCCTGATGGCTGAATAATGAAATTTGCTGGGCGGGCATCGCCATGCAACAAAATCATTGGGCCATTTTCCGGAAGGCGGGAAGCAAGATTGCTGAATTCCCCGCTCCTTTTCTCAAGTTGAATGGAGAGACGCACAATCTCCAAAGGCAAGTTTTTATCCCTTGTAGCTTGCGTTAGGACCTGGGGCAAACGATTTGCGAGTTTTTTCCTACTCGCAACTCCAGGAAGGGTTCCAAATTGGATACCGAAAGATTCAATTGATCTCTTTTGTATTTGCTGTAAAAGGCCTTTGGCATGTTCGAGGGCATCGATTCGGCTTGGTTCGAAGGGATTCCATGAGTGGCCTGGCAACCATTCCGCCAGCGTCCAGTAATGGCCAAATCCGGTCCAGGCGGGTCGATGATTGATTTGCTTCGGAATGCCTTCAATACCAACGCAGGCACTTATCAAGTCCCATGCGTCAGACAATCCGCGCAAAATGGAAGGATTTTCTGGCATGGCCCGAAGCACCAAGTGAGGGCCCAGTCGCCAAATGGAACAGTCTCCGAATGAGCTGCTTGGCCGACTCAGTCGCTGGAGGGGTTCGCGGTCATACAGGGCGTGGTGTTTGGATAGGACTGCCTGGGCTTGACGATTCAGTTGGTCGCCATCAGCGGCGGGATGCCAAAATCCCTTCGACAGCGGGCTGTTGCGCATGGGACTTGCTTCCCTGCCTAACATGAGACAACTGGCTCAACAATCCCGGGGCCACTCCGAGCAACACCGTTAAGATGGCGCAGCAGGTGCCGGAAATCAGCGGAATGGAACTTCCGAGTTTTGGTTGCGGCCCAATCGGAAGCCTGAGAACCATTCTTTGGATCAAACACAGGTAATACCAGGCAGCAACGGCAGCATTGACAACAATCAGCAGACCGAGGATTCCAATCAACGCGGAATTGGGTGACGCCGGTGAACCAATCGTTGCAAGGATAACCTGGGCCTTGGCCACAAAACCGACCGTCAGGGGAAGACCAAGAAAGCCCAACAGGCAAACAGCGAGACTGAACGCCGCGCAGGGGGAGCGATAGGCCAGCCCTGCCAAATCATCGGAATGCCCCATAGGCAGATCAGGATCATCCAGATAGGCAAGGATCGCAAAGGCACCCAAGCTCATGATGCCATAGGAAGCCAGGTAAAACACCATCGGCCCCACGCCACCAACCCCGTTATGGGTGGCTGGCCCGGCGGCAAGCGAAGCCAGCATATAACCACCCTGGGCAACGCCTGAGTAAGCCAGAAGCCTGCGAAGGCTGCCCTGCCATATGGCCAGGCAATTGCCTATCGTCATGGTCACGACCGCGAGGATCCAGATCAGGGTTCCATCCATTCCTCCGAATGGTTCACCATGAACGCTGGCCAAGCCAAGCACGCGGACAAGGGCCACCAATCCCGCGGCCTTGGGGAACCACGAAAGGAAACCTGCCATGGCGGCGCTTGTGCCTTGATAAACATCCGGCGCGTAAAAATGGAACGGAACTGCGGTGATTTTCATGCCCAGTCCGGCCATGACAAAAACAAGAGCCACGGCCAAGGTGCGCGGCGCACCGAATCGCTGGGATGATGAATCTGACAAAGTTTCGAGAATTCCAGGCGAAAGGGCGTCGCCGTGACTGGCCAGAATTCTTGTTTGACCTGTCAAGCCGTAAAGGTAACTCAAACCGAATAAGAAGAGCGCCGAGGAAAACACGCTAAGGAGGAAATACTTGGCAGCGGCTTCCTGCCCTCTTTTGTCAGCCTTCGCAAGGTAAAGCATCACATACGAAGGGATCGAGACCGCTTCCAGACCGAGGAACAAGACGATCAGGTCCCCAGAAATGGCTACGATTGAAACACCCGCGCAGGCGCAAAGCAGGCAGCCTGTCATGTCCGCCGCCCGTTCATTGTTGGAGTCAGCGAGCAGGACCGGCAGGATCACAATCCCAAGCAGTGGACTAAACAAGCGTATCGAGGTTGAAACATCATCAAATGCAAAAAAATCATGCTGGGCGGGAAAACCAGCCAAACCTTGGATTCCAGTCAGTAGGGTCGCAACAGCCAAGCCCAAACAACCAACAAGCATCCAAACCGCCTTGGCCCGGACGAATGTTCCAACTAGGAACACAATGCACGAAAGAGCCATGAGACCCAATTCAGGGGAGGCTCGATACAGGATCGATAGCACATAAGTAACATCGGGCATGAGATGAAATGGCATGGATTACTCCGGCTTGGCCCGATCCAATCCGGCTAGGACAGCGTGATGACGGGCATCCGCTGCGGACAAGGACCGCAAGCGCGTTTCAAGTTTGTTGATTTCGGGGCGGCTGGTTTCAAGGACCAAGCCCGGCGCCATTCCCATCCAGACCACAAGCACGGCAATGGATCCAAGAATGGCGAGTTGTCGGGGCCTTGCCGGAACAGGAACAGAACCCGCCCCGGATTCACCTGAAAATGAGACCTGTATCAAGGTCATTGTGTACCAAGCCCCAAGAAACAGTCCGGACATCACCCCGGCAATCGCGGCAATTCCAAGCCAGCTTGCCACGCCGCTTCTGAAAAAACCGAACAGGCAAAGAAATTCACCGACAAACTGAGACAGGCCGGGAACACCAACAGAAGCCAAGGAAAAAAAGACGAATAGGCCGGAAGTGACCGGATATTTTGCAAGAAGGCCCCGTAGACGGGATCTCTCAAGGGTGCCTTCGGACTCTTCGATGAACCCGGCGGCCAAAAGCAAACCGGTGGTCACGATGCCATGGGCGACCATGTGGAAGATCGCCCCCTGCTCCCCGGCCTGATCGAGTGAAACGATTCCGAGAACGACATACCCAAGGTGGGACAGGCTGGAATAGGCAAGAAGCGTTTTCAAATCCCGCGCGCCGAAAGCGCATAAGGCGCCCACCACAATGCTGGCAACAGCCATTCCGCCGAGCACGGGGGCGCCAACCGATTCCATTTCACCAGGAAGGACATAAACACCCAGACGAAGCATTCCATAAAGGCCAAGCTTGGCCATCACGGCTGACAAGAAAACAGTGATCGGGGTTGGCGCTTCCCTGTATGCAATCGCCTGCCAGGTGTGGAAAGGCACCAATGGAGTCTTGACAATAAAACCAGCCATGAGAAGTAGGAAAATCAGGGAAGGATCGATCGCCGATTCACTCGCGCCAGGGCGATGCGCATTCAGGCTGTCCCAGGCAAAACTTCCCGTGGCACCTGCAACTGTCAGCAAGCCGAGAAGAGTGCATAACCCACCAGCGAGCGTATGAAGGAACATCCGCTGGGAAGCCAAAACCCGGTCAGGGCCTCCCCACAGACCGATCAAAAGGAATACCGGCACCAAGGTGAGTTCAAAAAACACATAAAAAACCAGCATATCCATCGACATGAACGCGAGAATGGTCAAGGAGATCGCCAGCAGGATCAATCCCATGGCGGGTCCGGCCTTGTCACCTGTCCAACCGGAACCCGATGCCACAACGGTGGTTCCAACCACCAGCGTAAGGAACACCAGCCAAGTGTTGAGCCCGTCAATCGCCAAGGTCAGGGAAACCACCGGACCGCGCTCAGCCAATCGCCCCATGGTGATGTCGATTGCCGTGAAGGATTGGTCCTTACCTCGTTCAGCGGCGGCGAGGGCCGGAGACTGCCTTGAATAATCCCATGTCACAATCGTTCCCAATGCCAAGGCGACCAGCATCAAGGTCTCGGCCAAATACACGGCCAATGCTTTTTGGCGATAAAGACAAAAACAGCCAATCGCCCCAAGCAACGGGATAAGGGGAAGCAGGATCAGAAGGTTCGCGGTGTTCAGCATGACTGCACGGGTTCCTCAGCGCGCCACGGTGAACATGGCCAGAATGACAATGAGTCCAAGCGCCATGGCCAATGCGTAAAATTGAATGAGCCCGTTTTGCACGGATCTGAATCTTCCCCCGATCATCCTGGGAATCGTTGCCAGGAGTTCGACCAACGGCTGGAAAAGGTCCCTGTCGAACCAACCCATGGCACGACCCGCGGTCGCTAGGGGCCTCACAAAAACGGCAAGGTAAATGTCATCTATGTAAAGACGGGCTTCAGCGGCTGTCTCCAAGGCTCCCAATGGTTTGGACAAGCGGTCGCGTCGGGAAAACAGCAGCCATGCCAAACCGATTCCCGTCAAGGCCGCGACAGTACCCAAAATCATGGGCTGGGAAATTTGAAAGGTTGATTCATGGAGTTTCCAATTCGCCGTGCCTTCAAGGAAATGGTGCAGAGACCCCGTGGGCCCCAGAAGCAATCCAACAAGTAAGGCACAAGCCGCCAAGACAACGAGCGGCACCGTCATGACGGCAGGGGATTCATGCGCATGGTCGCCGGCCTCACGCGGAATCTTCAGTTGCCCCTGAAAGGTAAGGAAGTAGGCCCTGAAAGTGTAGTAAGCCGTGAGGAAAGCCGTGAATAATGCGATCCAAAATAGGATCGAAAAATAGGCGGAGCGCTGACTATCGGAGTGGCCACCCTCATACAGGACGATGAGAATCTCGTCCTTGCTGAAGAAACCGGAAAGGGGTGGAACCCCGGCCAATGCCAAGGCCCCAATGAGAAAGCAGCCATGGGTGATTGGCAGGATTTTTGCCAGACCGCTGAATTTCCTCATGTCAATCACATGCCCCATGGCATGCATGACGCTCCCCGAGGAAAGGAACAGCAACGCCTTGAAGAAGGCATGGGTAAGAAGATGAAAAATAGCCGCGAAAGCGGCCATTGAAGACACTTCCAGGGGAGTGTGCTCATCACGAACATCCCCGCTCACGGCCAGGGCCATGAACATGTAACCAAGTTGGCTCAGCGTGGAATAAGCCAGAACTCTTTTCAGGTCCCACTGCCCTACAGCCATGACGGCCGCAAGGAACGCTGTGGCGGCGCCCAAACCGCCAGCGATGTCCTGCACGGACGCAACCGCCTCCAGGCGGGGCACATCCATTGAGGTACCGGTCATGCCTGGGAAGAACCTGGCCAGCAAATAAACACCGGCGGTGACCATCGTGGCCGCATGAATCAACGCGCTGACGGGCGTCGGCCCCTCCATGGCATCGGGAAGCCAAACATGAAGCGGGAACTGCGCGGACTTTCCCACCGCGCCGATCAGCAGCAGGACAAGCGAAAAGAAAACAACTTGGGGATCCAAAGGCGAACTGAAGACTTTTTCGTAAGCAAGGTTCAATGTTCCAAGGTGGCAACCCAACAAGATCATGGCCCCAAGAAGGGCAATGTCACCCAGCCTGGTCACAAGAAACGCCTTCCTGGCGGCAGCCGCGGCCTCCGGTTTCGCGTACCAGTATCCAACAAGCAGGTAACTACATACGCCGACTCCTTCCCAGCCAAGGAACAACACAAACAGGTTGCCAGCCAGAATCAGGACCGCCATGGCGGCGACAAACAGCGAAACCAAGGCGAAGTACCGCCCTTCTCCCGGGTCGTCGTGCATGTATCCGGCACTGAAGATCACGATCCACAGGCTGATGAAAGTAACCATCGCGGTCATCGCGCCGGCCAGCGCGTCAATCCTGAATTCCCATCCAACCGCGTCGTTTCCAATGGAAAACCAGGTTCCATAGGTTCCGGTGATTGGTTCATGCGCATGCGAAACGGATAACGCGACCGCCAAGGCGGTCATAAATCCGCCCAAAACACCTGACCCAGCGGCTACCGGCGCCCACTTGCCAAAATGGAAACAACCCAGCAAGGCACATGAAATGGCGCCCGCAAGCGGAAGCGCAGGGATCAACAATCCCAAGGTTTGGATTCCCTCGATCGAGACATCAAACACGGTTGGGCTCCTCGGGCTTGGCAGGCGCGATTCCCGCTAGCGGCAATTGAGGCAGGGGGGCAGTTGCCGGAGCCAGAGGAAGAGGTTCGTCATCAGTGACCTGCTCAAGATCCTCCTCGCGCAAATCCTGCCAAAGGCTGACATCAAGGCTCGATCTTGTCCTGTACATGGCCAAAATCAAGGCAAGGGCCAGGGCGGCCTCGCAAGCCGCGATCGTCAGCAGAAACAGCACGAAGGCTTGGCCATCCAGATTGCCCCTGAATCTGGCGAAAGCGACGAAATTCAGGGCGACGCCCTGCACCATCAATTCGACGCTCAAAAACATGATGATCAGGTTGCGTCGGGCAATGAAACCAACCAAACCCAATGAGAATAAGACCGCGGACACCGCCAGGAAGTGGGGTAGATCGGGACTTACCATCACAATGCACCCCCCGCCCCAGTCCGTTGAGCAACAGCAATCGCTCCAAGAGTCGCGACAACGAGCAAAACAGCGGCCAGTTCAACAGCAACGAGGTGCCTGCCATATAGCGTGGCACCCAGGAAGGCCGTGTTGTCGGCCGGCATCGCGGGAACACCGCCCTGATTGAGCCTTAGATCAGATTCACCAACCCTTCGGAACGGGGCGACTGGGGCGCGGGTCGCAACCAATGCACGGGCTTCGAATCCTTCCTGATAGGACTCGGTTCTCCCGGCATCCTCGCCAATGGCAAGAAGGATGATCAACACGGAACCCGCTCCGCAAATGCAGGCCAAAAGGGGCTCGCGCGAACGGCTGTCGGCATCGGATGGCAGGTGCTGTTGGGCAAGCATCAGCACAAACAGGAATGTCACGATGATGGCACCGGCGTAAACGATGATATTGGCACCCATGAGGAAGGGTGCCGCGGCCAAAAGGAACAGTCCCGCCACCCCCAATATCACAACCACAAAGGCCAGGGCGGCACGGGCAGGATTTTCCAATGTGACCAAAAATCCGGCTCCCAGACACGCCACACCTGAAAAAACACAGAAGGTCAGGCTTTCAACATTGGCAATGACGCCTCCAAGCACCAGAGCCATGAGGCCGGCAATCCCCAGAACACCCAGCAGGGATCCCGTTGCAGTTCGCTGCCCATCCGGGCGGGGGAGCAGAAGATAAATACCTAAAAAACCAAGAGATATGGGTCCCAAGACCCACCAACTCCAAGGGTAGGCGCCGGCTTCCATCATCCCGAGCATTCCCACCAACATTCCTTTGCCCCTGTCACTTAATCACTTACTGTTTGTCCTATGGCCTTGTCGCTCCGCCGGCCAAGGAACGCCCCAACCATCTCAACTCTGCGCGCTGGATGAGGTCGTCAGGCCGGAACCGGCAGGTTCCGCAGCGACCGATAACCGGCCTCCCTTGGTCCGCACAGGGTCGGTTCCCATCGCGACTGTTTGGTCAAACACGCTCAGAAGCTTTTCCTTGTCAAACATCATGTCCTCCCGGCTCATGCCCGTGAGGTCAAATATTGTCGTGAGTTCGATGGCATCGACAGGGCAGGCCTGCTCGCACATGCCGCAATAAATGCATCTCAACTCATCTATCACAAAAAGCTCCGGATATTTTTCCCTATCGGGCCATGGTGATGGAGCAGCGACAATATCAATGCAGTTGGCGGGGCAGGCGGTCGAGCACATGTAGCAGGAAACACACTTGACCCTGCCTTGTTCATCCCGATTGAGTCGATGGACTCCACGATAATGTGGAGGTAACGAAGGCTTCTGTTCTGGATATTGCTGGGTTTGGATCGAATTGGTGCCGGTGAGGGTTTTAACCAGATGCGAAATGGTTGTCACCATCCCTTGGGCAATGGTTGGCAGATAAATCTGCTCGGCAAGGCTTAGCTTCGGGTGCTTGACCCATCTGACATTTTTTTCCGCGATGGCTGGCATGACAGTCTCCTGATTGGGGTTACTCACCAAGCCTTGGCCGAAAGTTCCGGAGAACTGCTGGCCGAGGGCGCCCGTCCACGGAGAAGGTTGACGGGAACACGCTGGGGCTCACCCGGCAGCATCAGGCTGGCAACCCCCACGAGAAGTAGGCTTGCAAACGACCATAAGAACTGAAAGATAAGCTTGGCGTAATCCGGCTCAATGAACTGGCGGGACGCGGCGACCCCCACCAACGACAAAACCCCAAGAGGCATCATGGCCTTCCAGGCCAAGCTCATGAGCTGATTGAACTTGAACCTCAGGATCGTCCAGCGAACAACCATGAAGAGGCCGATGATAAACCCCATCTTCCCGCAAAAAATAGCAGCCTTAACCGCGCAGCAGATGAGATAACCGAAATCTGGGAACCCTTCCGGAACCGCCTTGAGGGCGTCCGTGACAAAGGGGAGATTCCACCCACCAAGGAACAATGCTGCCATGAGAAAACTTGTGGTGATCATGTGGGTATACTCGCCGAGAAAGAACAGGGCGAACTTCATTGAGCTGTATTCGGTATGGTATCCCCCCACTAATTCCTGCTCGCACTCCGGAAGGTCGAACGGCAGGCGGTTGCATTCGGCAAATATCGAAATCAGGAACAGGAGGCATGCCAAGGGTTGATAGGCTACCAGCCAACCATGCCGGGCCTGCCAATCGACGATACGCTCCAAGTTCAACGATCCGACCATGACGAGCACACCAAGCACCGACAATCCCATGGGTATCTCGTAGCTGATGACCTGCGCGCTCGACCTCAGTGAACCAAGAAGGCTATACTTGTTGTTGCTCGACCAACCTCCCAGCACAATGCCGTAGACGGCCAGACCACCCACGGCGAAAACAAAAAGAAAGCCAATATCCACATTGGGGGCTATTGCGAACTTGATGGTGGTCAGGCTTTCGTACGATTTGGCGCCGTCGCGCACCTCCTGAATGTTGGTGCCATTCTTCATGGCGGCCAGTTCGGTTTTGGTTGCGGGAAACATCCGCTGGGCTTTCAATCCACCCTCTGAGGATGAGTGCAAAACCGGTGCCACCGGGGTGTCGCCAAAGCTGACAACGGCCATGGCCAGCAACGCCGTTCCAACGGCAATCATTGGAGCGAGGAAATAAAACACCCTGTCGACATGCCCGGGGACCACATCTTCCTTGAGAAGAAATTTCACTCCATCAGCCAACGGCTGGCCCAATCCGAAAAACCCCTTCAGAAAGGACAACCATGGCTGCCCGAGGTCAAACCCGGTCCTGTTGGGGCCGACGCGGTCTTGGACCCAGGCCGAAACCTTTCTTTCGAGCAAAGTGGAATAGCCAACAGCCGTTAAGACGGCACCAAAGACAATGCCAATGGTCACGATGGTGACCAGGAAGCTGAAGGGAATCAGGTCAAACAGCATGATGGATTTCCATGACGCCTATGATCCGCTGCCGGTAAACACGCCGAACTCACCGGTGGAACCCTGGGCCAGGGCCGCGAGGACGCTGACAGCCTTGCCGATTTCCTTGCGGATTTCCTCAGCTCGAACAAGGCCTTTCCGGCCAAGAAGGTCGAGGAAAACCTGACCATCAGTCCGCATGCCTCGCAAGGGAACGCAACCGGCAACCGTGGACTGGGCCAACCCTGCGTGATTCACATAGGTGCCTTCCTTTTCCGAGAAGGCGGCGGAGGGAATCACGATATTGGCGCGATCCGTGAGTGCGGATGGCATCAGATCATGGACGATAAGATTTGGCACCTTGGAGAGCTTGTCGGCATCATCAACCCGAAAGCCGGGATGGGCCGAGGAATACCCTCCGGTGACATAAACAAAATGGGCGCTGCCAGCGTCGCAAGCCTGGAGTAGATCCCCGAATGATAAAGGCGTTTTTTGGAAGTGGGATACGATGGTTTCCACCCCCTTGCGGTTTGGGCATTTTTCCGCGCGAATGGTAAACTTGATGTTCGACGCGGGCCTGCCCTTTCGGTCTTTCGGATAAGTGTCATCCTCCCCGACACGGGGAACGGGTCCGGACACGATCCTGACAAATGGTGACACCGACCTGGCGTAGGAGGCAAGCAGCCATGCCTCCTCCAGCGTGAGGAACGGGGAGAGAACAAACCACGCGTTGCCGGGATCAACCCCGGAAACCTGCCGAAAGCCTCGGTCAACGCTGGCCACCGCGGCCGACCATTCAATCGGCCTGGTACCCGATTCCCCGCGCTCGAGCGGTTTCCTGAAACGCTGGGAACTATTGACCTGATGGTATCCGAGCCTTCCCTCATCGCACATGAAGTGTCCTTGGGCCCTTGGATTGAATCTTGGCCTCAACCTGTACACGACATCCTTGTTCGTGTCCAAATGGATGCTGCAGCCGGTGGAGCATCCGGTGCAGACGGAATTGACCGTCTTGAGATTCCACACGCGTTGTTTGTAAAGAAAATCCTTGCTGGCAAGCGCACCCACGGGACACAGGTCGACGACATTGGTCGCGAGCTTGTTGTCCAGCGGATGGCCAGGAAAAATATCAATTTCGGAGTGATTGCCTCTTTGGACCACATGAAGCTCGGCGGTTCCCGCCACTTCACGGGTGAAGCGGACGCATCGACTGCACATGATGCAACGATCGGTGAAAAGGCTGACATTCGCACCGATGTCGGGCTTGTTGGGAGGCGTGTTCTTCTCATCAACCATCCGGCTCGAGGCGTTGCCGAATTTGAAGCTGTAGTCCTGAAGCAGGCATTCCCCGGCCTTGTCGCAAACGGGGCAATCAAGGGGATGATTGAGAAGCAGGTTTTCCAGCGTGGCCTTCTGGGCGGTCGTGGCCATGGGATCCATGGTCTGGATCACCGTGCCATCCTTGACAGGCGTTTGGCAACCGGGAACCACCTTGGGCTGCATCGCGATCGACCCGTCGGGCTTTTTCTCTCCGACCATGACGAGGCACATTCGGCATGAAGCCACGACGGAAAGCGCGGGATGCCAGCAATAGTGCGGGATCGTCACGCCGGCCCGCTGGGCCGCCTGGACGCAGTTCAGCTTTTCGTCGCCAATGTCAACCGAAATGTCGTTGACCAGCACGGTGGCCATGGAGTTGGTCCTCGCGATCCTAGTGCGACTGCGCCATCTGAAGCCGGACTCCCTGCCGGGGGCCACTCTTCAGGTAGCTTTCAAATTCGGGGCGGAATTTGCGTATGGCTGTTTTCACGGGCCAACCGGCGCCGTCGGCTAGGCCACAAATGGTTGTGCCCGGCATGATGCCGATCCTGTCGGCGACTTCCTCCAGGATATCAAGGTCTTCCCTTCGACCCTGCCCGCGTCGGATTCTCTCGACGATCTTGAGCATCCAACCGGTGCCCTCCCGACAAGGGGTGCATTGGCCGCAGCTTTCATGGGCGAAAAAGCGACAAAGGTTATGAAGGACATCGACGATGCTGGTCTGATCATCGAATATCGTGACGGCCGCAGTGCCAAGCCCGAGCGCCTTCACGGTTCCCGGGCCATTGAAATCGAGGGGGATATCGAATTCCGACTCGGGAATGATGCCCATGCTGTTTCCACCGGGAATGGCGCCTTTGGCTTTTCGTCCCTTCCAAACGCCTCCGCCATGGTTTTCAACAAGCTCGCGAAGGGTCACTCCCATCGGAAGTTCAACGATCCCTGGTTTGTTAACATGGCCGCTGATGCAGTAAAGTTTGGGCCCATAACTTCCCGCGTCGCGGGGATTCTTGGGATCGGGCGGCACCCCGATCGATTTGAACCAATCAACGCCCCGTTCCATGATGTGCACGACATTCGCCAATGTTTCAGGATTGTTGACGATTGTGGGCTTCCGGAATGCGCCTTCGATGGCCGGGAATGGCGGCTTGATCCTGGGCCAGGCCCGTTTCCCCTCGAGTGATTCAATCAGGCCGGTTTCCTCACCGCAAATGTAAGCAGCGGCGCCACGATGGACAAACACATCCAATGAAAAAGAGGTCCCGAGGATATTCTTGCCCAGCAAGCCGGCGGAATAAGCCTCGTCGATGGCCTTTTGCATCTGCCTCATGCCATGACCATATTCGTAACGGATATAGAAGTAAGCCGTGGTGGCGCGTATCGCGTAGGAAGCAAGGATGATTCCTTCCAGAACCTGATGGGGATCCTTTTCAACGAGGACTCGATTGTTGAAGGTGCAGGGTTCGCTTTCGTCACAATTCACGCATAGGTAAATCGGCCCGGGATGCCCCTTTGGAAGGAAGGTCCACTTGAGCCCGGTTGGAAATCCGGCACCGCCCCTTCCCCTCAGTCCCGAATCCTTCACCTGATTGGTGACCTGTTCGCTTGTGAGTTCCTTCAACACTCTTTCGAGGGTTTTATAGCCACCGTCAGCCCTGTACCCCTCAATGCCTTGGCATTCTGGTCGTCCAATCCGACGAAGCAGGACAGGTTCATAAGTCGCCATCGGACCGCTCCCTTCTGCCGTGTTTCCTCATTGAACCTATGCCGGTCCGGTGGAGGCGTTGCGCAACCGCTGGACCAGATCGCGCATCCGGGACTCATCCGAAATATCGTGCACATGCTCGTCGTCGATCATGCAGGCCGGGGCACCCTCGCAGGCACCCAGGCACTCGGCGAGCTCAAGGGTCAAGGTGCCGTCGGAAGTTGTTCCCCCAACAGGCACTCCAAGCAATTCTGAAGCCTTTTCAAGCAGGCCGTCGGCCCCCCTGAGCGCGCATGCAAGGCTTCTGCACACCCAAAGCCTTCGGACCCCAAGCCTGTCTGATTCATCCCTGAAAAAACCATAGAAGCTCATCGTGTCATGAACCTCCGCGGGCGAGAGGTCCAATATGTCGGAGATCTCCTCGACCGCCCACCTCGGTACACACCTAAGCTTGTCCTGCACGAGGTGAAGGGCGGGAAGGGTCACGGCCTGCTTGCTGGGGTACCGAGGAATCAAGGAGAAGATTCGTTCCCTGATCTCAACGGGAAGAGGACCCGGAATCGGTGGCAAGTCGCGGTTCCGGACATGCGCATCAGGGTGGCTCATCGATCCAGCTCCGCCGCGATAATGTTCAAGCTCCCGAGAATGGCAGCGACATCGGAGACAGTGTGCCCCTCGGCCAGGTGCGGGAATAACGAGAAGTGAATAAAGGAGGGAGGTCGGGTTCGGGCCCGCCATGCCTCCGGGGCGCCGTTGGAAACAATGTAAAAGCCCAGCTCACCGTTGGGAGACTCGGTCGAGGCATAGACCTCATCGACGGGCGGCTGCCACTTCCTGTTGGTCATGTTGAGTTCAAAGTGATGGATCAGGCCTTCAATGCTTCGGTAAACAGAAAGCTGGTTGGGAAGAACCATCCGGTCGTCGACATTCGAGTTCACTGGACCGGAAGGAAGGTTTTCGATGGCCCAGGCGATGATTTTATGGCTCTCGAGCATTTCCTCCATGCGAACCAGGTATCTGGCAAGGCAGTCGCCGTCCTGCGAACAAACAACATCGAAGTCGATTGCCTCATAAGCCAAATAAGGTCGATTTTTGCGAAGATCGCGAACCACGCCGCTGGCACGGGCCACTGGACCCGTGGCGGACCTGTTGATGGCCTCTTCACGAGTCAGCACCCCGATGCCCTTGCATCGGTCGATGAAGATTCGATTGCGGTTCAGAAGCCGGCAAATATCGGCATGTGCCGCTGGAAATCCCTTGAGAAACGAGCGAACGCGCCCGATCCAGTCATCATCAACATCACGCTGTAAACCACCGACGCGGGTGTAACTGGGATGGAACCGCTGGCCTGTGGCCCATTCATTGATGTCGTTGATGAGTTCGCGCTGATTGAAGGCGTAAAGAAAGGCCGTGAAAGCCCCGAGGTCGAGCGCCGCCGCGCCGCATGCCAGGAGATGATCATGGATGCGCATCAACTCCGCGAATATCACGCGGATCATTTGGCAACGCGGGGTCAGTTTGATGTCGAGCAGTGTCTCGACCGAATGGTGCCAGGCGATCTCATTGGCAACAGGCGAGACATAATTCATGCGGTCGACGATGGTCACATATTGGTTGAAATCCAGGTGCTCACCGAGCTTTTCAAAACCGCTATGAAGAAATCCGATGTCAGGAGTCGCCTTGAGAATAACCTCCCCATCTAGATTCAGGACCAACCGCAGGGTGGTGTGGGTCGCGGGATGCTGGGGCCCGAAATTGAGAGTCCATTGGCACTCATGACCGCTTCCGTCAGGGGGCGCGATGGCGTCGGCTAATGTCAGGCCCATGGTTACCCTCGTCAGCTTTCTTCCCGAGACAGCGCGTGGAAATTGTGCCGCTCACCATCGCCACGCAATGGGTAGTCTTTGCGAAGGGGATGGGATGAGAATTCGTCAGGCATCAGGATGCGGCGCAAGTCGGGGTGACCTTCAAAGACTATCCCAAAAAGGTCGAATACCTCCCGCTCCATCCAGTCGGCGCCACGCCAAACATCAAACACGCTGTCGACCCGCGGATCGGGGTCGTCCGCCCAAGTCTTGACGACGAGCCTAATGCCGGTCTCGACGGATTCGAGAACATACCAAATGCCATAACGATGAACGGCGTTAGGGTAATTGAGATAGTCCGCCGCGGACAAATCAACAAGCAGGTCAAGGCCGGCGTGGGAACGAAGCTTGCGAAGAGCTTCGAGTGAGGCGGCGGGTGGCACCTCAAGGCGCACATTGTCGCGAAATCCGGAAACGATCAAGGAATCGCAACCGGCCACCGACTTAGCGAGGGCCACGATCGCGGCATGGGATTCGGGTGGTGTATAGGCTTCTGGAGTGCTCACTTGGCTTTACAACCTCAAGCGCCGGGGCGGCCAGCCACCGTGGGAAGTGACCACGCCCGGGTCGAGCTTCGGAAGTTGCCCGGAGCGACAATTTGCCTGGAAGGATCAAGCTCGCCGCGCAACGACCTGGGCCCCTCGGGGGATTCCCGCCCTTGAAATTCCCGTCCTAGGATCGTTCCCGTTCTGGCAACCTTGTCCTGGAGATCCATTACCGCTTGCAGGAGTTGTTCGGGTCGGGGAGGACAACCGGGAACGTACACATCGACAGGCAGGAACCTGTCAATGCCCTGAACAACGGCATAGGTGTCAAAGACGCCGCCGGAGGAGGCGCATGCACCCATGGAAATGCACCACTTGGGTTCCGGCATTTGAAGCCATATGCGCTGCATCACCGGCAGCATTTTCATCACGACACGGCCAGCGACGATTAGCAGGTCGCATTGTCGGGGAGAAAAGCGAAACGCCTCGGCTCCAAACCGGGCGATGTCGTGCTTTGATGCACCGGTCGCCATCAACTCGATACCGCAGCAAGCCGTGGCGAAGGGCATGGGCCAAAGGCTGTTCTTGCGGCACCAGCTCGCAAGTTCGTCAAGTTTGGCGACGATGAAACCGTCGCGTGGTTCCCTTTCTATCGCCACCGGAATACCCCCTTCCGCCATGCCACGACCCAAGCCAGCAGCAAAGTTCCAAGAAAGATCATTCCTTCCCAGAACAAAACCGTTTGCATCGACGGTGATACCACAGGGTACTCGCCAAAAGCGGCAACGGCCCATGGGTAAAGAAACAGGAGTTCGACATCGAACACCAGGAAAAGGATGGCGATCAAATAAAAGCGCACATCAAATTGCTGATAGGCGTCACCGATCGGGTCCATGCCCGATTCATAAGGCATTTGTTTGACGGGAGTTTCACGCCCGGGGTTGATCAAGTGGGAAAGGAGGAGGCTGACAGTTGCAAATCCACCGACGACAACCATGAAAAGGAGGATTGGAAAGTATGTGGCCAAGTTGAAGTCAAATGGTTCAGGAGGCATTCCTGGGTTCCAAGGTTATTGAACCGCATTTACCAGTACCAATGACAATGTTAGTGTCAATGGGTTGCGGACGGCCAACTTGATACACATCAACAGACTAGGGAAAGCCGTCGGTAGGTCAAGGCGTCGCAAACATCGGTCTTAATCCAATGATGAGGTTGTAAAGGAAGTGGGTTCCAACAGCGATTGAGAAACCGCGATACCGCGTCAGGAAGCAAAGGCCAAGCCCGGCGAAAAAGCGGAAACTAAAAAGGAGGGCCGAATACTGTTGGCCTTGGGGACCCCAGTGGTGGACCGCTCCGAAAAACCATGACGAAACAACTGCGGCAACCATCCAGCCAGCCAAGCCTCCCACACCAATCAGACTTGCCAAACCATTTAAAACACCCAAGGCCACCAGCCTGAACAAAAACTCCTCGTAGATACCTGCGCCAATCAGCGGGGTCAATGAGGCAAACTGAGGTGCTGCCCTGTCAAACCAAGAAAGCTCAACACCGCTGTTTTTCACAATGCCAGGCCATCCCAAACTCAAACCCCACAATGCCAACGACCATCCCAAGCACTCAGCGACGAGGCCAAAGCAAAGAGTTCCCCACCTGCTGGGAAAATCCCTCCATCTGGGCATCACAAGAATTGTGAGGACCACGATGATCACCAACGGGGGCAGATGTGTGGAAGATTGGCCCAATTCCGGAACGAGGTTCCTGATCCAAGCATCAGCTCCGTTTCGAGGTGATGCGCGGCCATCGGCTGAAATCCCGGCCACGGTAGCCTCGTACAAGGCGAGCAACGGCACCACTACCAGCAATGACGCGACCGGATGCCGGGTGTCCCGGAAATAATCAACCAGTTCGGCAGGCGTCCGACCAGGGAGCGCCAACAGTTTGCGCCCGGACCAGAAAGGCCAAATCATGCGAAGAAATTACCACTGGAGCGAACGCCATTCCGTGCGTCCAAGCAAGAGCGTTGGTAGTGCAAACAGCAATTCAATTTTTTCCAAGGCTTGCCACCGTCCCCGGCAAGCTTGATCGACGCAACGACCCAACGGATTTTTGATTCGTCCGAAATGCCCAATCCATAGCCTCCGCAGTGAAAAAGTCGGGATATCCTCGACCAATCTGGTCGATTTTGATCGGCAAATCCAGTCCGCAGACAAGGAAAGGAAAGCAGAGCGCTATGCTTTTTCAACATTGTCACGGCTTGTTTGCAGATATCGGCTGGCAAAATCAAATGAACAATTGGTTCACACTCTTTTAACAGCCTGAATGGAACGAAAAACACTTATTTTGACATTAATTCAAAAAGCATGCTTCATTATTTGCCAATGCAGAACCGGGAAAAAATCTTGCCCAGCAAGTCGTCGCTGGTCAGCGTTCCGGCGATTTCCCCCATGGCATCCAACGCGTGCCTCAATTCCAGGGCCACGATTTCCTGACCATCCTCGTTCAAGGCGGCGGAATGGGCGGCCCGCAACCTTGCCACAACCGTTTCGAGCAAGGCCTTGGAGCGAACCATATGCAGGGATCCCCGCCGACCTGAAACTTCGACGACCTTGAGAGCCATCAAGGCCAGCAACTTTTCCATTCCCTCGCCAGTCCTGGCGCTGCAAGAGGGAAACTGTTCCTTGGAAGAAGTAATGAGATCTGCCTTGGTAATGACTTCCAGGCGTGGCACACCTTCCAAACCTTTTTCCAACGAGAAGCGTGGCTGGTCTGCCTGCTGGCAAATCACTAGGAGATCCACCTGGAAAAGCAATGCAAGGGTTTGCTTCCTGACCTCATCCGCGAGCAAGTCCGATGTTTGGCCGAGACCCGCCGTGTCAACGAGGTCCACCACGACTCCGCCCGGCAATGCCAGCGGCGCCACGAGCCAGTCCCTCGTCGTTCCCGGAAAATCCGAAACCAAGCCTTCCGAACGCGTGAGGGAATTGAAAAGGCTTGTTTTCCCGGCATTGGGACGCCCGACCAGGGCGACTCTCATCCGCCGCGAGGAATCCGACCTCGATTCCAGCTTGCGACAAGCCAGGGATCCGTGCGCCAACAATTCCGCAAGACGCCTGAGCAACTGGTCCAATGGAAGGATCTCGATGTCCTCATCTGCAAAATCAAGCCCCGCCTCCAAATCGGCCAACAGGTCGACCAATGCCTCACGAAGTCTTTCAAGAGGCACGGACAAACCACCAGCATGCTGGTCCAAGGCTTGCCGCAAATCCGATGGAGATGTCGCATCAGCCAACCCGATGAGAGCCTCTGCCCTTGGAAGGTCGATGCGACCGGAAAGAAAGGCTCGACGGGTGAACTCACCCGGTTCAGCCAACCTTCCGCCTTGGCTCCTTACCGCGTCAATCGCCAGATCGACAATCGCCGGAGAACCGGTCAAGTGCCACTCTGCCATTTCCTGGCCAGTGTAGCTTTTTCCAGCATCCCATACGGCCGCCAGGACGGGGATAGGTTCTGAAAACGACGGAAAATGGAGGAATCCAACCGCCCAATGTCCGGGACGGGGCGGATTGTTTCCAGAAAACCAACTTGTGGTGATCGATGCCGCCCGCGGGCCGCTTAACCTGATGACGGCCCGTGGAGATGCTCCCGACGCGCTGCCAGCGGCCATGATCAGGTCATCGATCAGGGCCAAGCCACTCCGCTGCAGCATTGCCCGTCCGTCCCCTTGATCAGTTTCGAGGCTTCTCCCCGGCCTCGCGAACAAAGCGCTGGAATCTCTCAAGCAACGATTCCCGACCTTTGTTCTTTTTCTCCGCGCCTGTCGGCTTCGAGGCTGCCGGCTTGGCCGCTGGCGCGGAAATGGCTTGGGCTTTGGGAAGGAATTGGCGCTCTGCCAATCCCCAAAGGCTGGAAACGATGAAATACAAGCAAAGCCCTGAAGGAACACGATAAAACATCACGGACATCACGACACTCATGACCATCATCATGTCCTGCTGCTGCTTCATTTCATCGGAAGTCGGCGGTGGCATGAACAGTTTCTGCTGAACAACCATGAGGGACATGGCAAACAAGGGCAGCAGGTTGAGAAACGGGCCCAAGTAGATGAATCCGCCATAATCAGACGGCCTGCTGATCCAAGGAATCCGGTCGCCCCATTCCAGCAACATGTCAGGCGCGGCAAGATTTCTGATCCAAGTCAGTTCAACAGGAGCCAACCTGAAAAACACGCTTTCCTGAAGTGCGAAATAAAGCCCCATCATCACCGGCATCTGAAGCAGCATCGGCAGGCATCCTGAAAGTGGATTGATGCCGTTCTTGCGATAGAGTTCCATTTGGGCCTGCGCCATCTTCTGGCGGTCATTTCCATACTTGGCCTGTAATTCCTTCAACTCCGGAGCCAAGGCCTGCATCCTCATGCTTGAAATGGCCTGTCCCCTCGTGAACGGAAACAGCAGCAACCTGACAAGAACAGTCAGGAGAATGATGTCCAACCCATAGCTCGGAACCACGAAATGGATGGCACCAAGCACTCCATGCAGGAAATTGGTGCAGAGAATGACAACCTTGGAAAAACCGCCGCATAAGAACCAAGCGCCGAAAGCTGATGGGTAATCAACGATGGTGTCGAGCCTCAGGTCCGACGAGTAGCCAGAGATCACCTTGGGATCAACGGCCGAGTCCCCGCTCAACTGGGAGAGCAAGCTAGGCTTGGCTGGTCCGTTATAAAGCACATAACTGTGTGTGACCGGCGAGGCAGAAAGAGTGATTTCATCCGTGCCCATGCGCACGGTCGCATCTGTCACGAACAGCGGATGTGTTGTTTCGCCGGGAACGGCGTCAATCGCGACCCATTCGAAAGAATCCTCGGCTGATTCCGGGGACCAAACATAGGTAATGGCCAAATCCGTACCCCGCTCGGGCGGGGTTCCAAGCCGGCTTGTAAGGCCAGGCGTCATCCTGAATGTCACCGGTGGCCTGCCTTCAGGCCGAATCAGCAGGGTGCCTGTGGAAGGGTCGCATGACTCAAGCCTGCCGCGGAGTTGGGCGGTTTCCACCGTCGCCTGGCAATGACGGAAGGCCACGGACTGGGGATCCCTGAGGGCGATGGCCGATGCGAAATACTGCGTTTGGATACCGGCGTAACGGAGCAGGTTTGAACTGGTGGTTCCCTTTTGGATCGTGGCGGGCGCCCCAAGGGAAACCATCAGTGACGACCTCATGTCAAGCACCTGCCGATCGAATGAACCGCGAGCGTCCTGGGTGCCGAACACGGCGTTGCGGAAAGACTGCGTGAACCAGTCCCCTTCCAGTGGCAAACCCCGTGGCCCGGCCAACTGGTAGCGAAATGATTTGGCGGAGGGGTCGGACCTTTCCATGGTGATGTCCAATCCCAGATGGTATTCTCCTTCCACGAGTCTGAATGTCTTGGTTAGCCTGACTCCGCGCACCTCCGTTTGAAAAACCACACGGGCCTCTTCCTTGCCGCTATCAAGCTTTTCCCTGGAGACTGAAAAAGACCAGTCGCGACGGGTCAGGTCATCAATCGGCTGTCGTGCCGATTCACCCGCGAAATGGGTGATTCCAAAGGCACCCGGGCTGTATTCCGGCGCATTGGCTACCGGATTTTCCGGGATCAGCTCCAACGGCTTGCCCGTCGCCCTACCCGTGCCCTCGGCTCCACCGAACCTGTTCAAGACCAACCTGCGAAGCACGGCTCCCCTGGGGTCGAACTTGGCTTCGATGAAATAGGGACTGTCGGCCGAATCCGATCCAATGATGGGAAGGTTTTCACCGGCCTTGGGAAATTCAAAGGGCTTGCCGCCAGATCCGGCGCCGGGCGGGGTGGCGGCCGGGGCCTCATCGGCGATGGGGGGCTTTTGCGGCCAAAGAACGGTGCCCAGGTACATCCAGGCGAAAGTCATGATGATCAAGGGCAGGAAAAGACTTGAGCCCGCCGGTTTCTTTTCACTCTCGCTCATGAATCCGCCCATGTTGCGGGGCGGCTCATGATCACCGCCCCTTCAGCAGCCTGTCGCCGAGATAGTTCTCCAGCTCGGGGATGCGGTAAATTTTTTGCCTGACCGCCTCGGTATCGTAAGAGACCCGGCGATAGGTGATCGTGTTTCCCTGCAAAAGAACATAGCAGGAATGCGGATTGCTGTCTCTGGGCTGACCTACCGAACCGACATTCACAAGAACCTTCTGGTCGTCAAGCGTGAATGTGTGGTTGATCTCCTCCGGAGACCGGAAGTCGTATGGGCCGCCGGGCGATAATTCAACAAACACGCCCGGAACATGGGTGTGCCCCTGGAAGCAGACTCGTTCGACTCGGGCGAATATCTGCTCCATTTTGCGATTGTTATAAATATCTTCAGGAAACACATATTCATTCAATGGGTTGCGCGCCGAGCCATGAACATAAAGGGAGCCGTCACCGCCGGAAAAATAGGGCTGGCATTCCGAGAGAAACGCCCACGGCTTGAGTCGTTCGGCCGCGGTTTCTTGGCTAGGCTGGATTTGGCTTCGCGTCCAGAAGATCGCCCTTTCGGCGGATGGATTGAATCCTTCAGGCTCAAGAAGCGCCCCATGGTCATGGTTGCCACGAAGAACCTTGTCAAAAGCCATTACCTTCCCGAGGCATTCGCGGGGATTGGGGCCATACCCAACAACATCACCGAGGCAAAAAAATTCGGTGGCCCCCACGAATCGGGCGTCTTCGAGAACCGCCGTGAGCGCTTCCAAGTTGCTGTGAACATCGCTGATAATGGCCCGCACCGTTAGCCAACCTCCAGATTCGCGGGATCAAAGGGACGGCCCGCTGGTGCCATGGGACGATCGCACCGGTGCAGGAATCATCCTTTAAGCTATTCCCATGGCTCCAGTTCCGTCAATAGCCGGCTTGTTCGCCGGCCTTTTGAAACCTGGCCCGGGTCCGATCCACGGCCTGCCCCGCCGACCATGCGCGGATAGCCTCGCCCACCGTTGTTGCCGCTTTTTTGAATATGAGCGGATGGTCGCCGCGCAACGGAAGCGTGCCTTCGACACCTTGCTCCGGCTTGCAGAGCAATCCCGGCATGAGGTCGCTTGATGGCACCGCGGGAATGGGGCCGACGGTCACGGTGCCACCAGCCATTCCAGGCATTGCCACCCATTCAGGAAGTTCCGGCAACCATCCGGACGCCTGGGCCCATCGTGGATGTCCATCACCCTCCAATCTTGAAAGGATCATCCGGACTTGGGCGGCACTTCGCCGCCGGCTCGCCGGAATGCTTCCAACTTCCCGGGGAACCACATCCAACGCGGGGTCGGCCTCCAGCCTCACGGCGTATTTGCCCGGCTTGTCAATCACAATGTCAACCTGTTGCTCCCATGAGGCGCCTGATGGATCCTGCTGAAGTTTCAGGGCAACTCCATCCCCTTGGCCGAGGATGGTCCATGGGTCGCCAGAAGTGGCGTCGGCTGACTGGTAAACCACGACAGGCCTGATCCGGTTGATGGGGGAGCGAAAGAGGTCGGGCCTTGACTTCAGCAACTCTGGATGGTGGGCCTCATGATGCTGGACCGTCAGCCGAAACTTCCCGGATTTGTTCCCGCCTTCGGCGTTAGTGGCCCAGACAAGGGGAAGGAACTCGGAATCATGAGGAGTCACCCCGGTTCGCAACTCCGCAAAACCATTGCCATCCCTGTCGGAAAGCAAACCAGCCCAGACCTGAGGTCGTGTTTCAGGCACGATCTGGATCCAGACAAGCCTTCCCCTGAGTGATTCCTCGATAATCCGACTGGCTCCGGATAAGCCTCCTTGCGGGTGTCCCTCCAGCCAAGAGATTCCCGAGACCACCACCCCTGCTTTTGACAGTCCAAGCAGATCCGATTGAAAGAACACAATTTCTTGGTCGAGCCTGCTGAGCTCATTGATGCGCTTGTTGATATTTGCAACAGCCTCCATGGCTTTTTTCCGGAGGGCAAGTTGCTCTGACGCATCCCCCTCCGTGCTGGTCTCAGCCGCCTCCCTCGCCTCTTCCGCCTTGATCAATTGGCCGCCCAACCTGCTGATTTCCTCCCGGGCCTCGCCTTGCCTAAACAAAAGTAACTCAGGCGGATATCTCTCCCCCGTCAGGGCCAGCACCAGTTTCCTGAGCATCGCTGGCGATCGGGGATCGATTCTGACAAGAACGGGCGCGACCATCGTTGTTTTCGCGCATTCAATGGCCAGGAGAGTTCCAGGGCCCGACTGACCCGCCGGCGTCGGAAAAGGATCCGGCACCAACTCCTTGTTCCGCTCGCGCGTCAGGTCAACCATCACGGTGCCTTCAGGGATGGATTTGCCAACCTGTTCCCGCCAGCCTTGAAAATCGTGATGCAGAATCACGAGGGCACTTGATGCGGAGGAACCTCGGATCGCCACGGGAGCCTTGGTTTGGCCCGCCACCGGAGAAGGTGTGACAACCGGACCACGAGGCAATCGCACCTGGGCCACATCCGGCTTTGAGGCGATGAGCCTCGCTTGCTGCGGCGTGCAACGGACTGACAAAAGCGATCCAAGTCTGGCCTCAAGCAAGGCACCTTCGCCCAATGTTCCCCACCACTCAATGTCGTTGGCTGATTGGGTGGATTCCTTTCTTGAAATGGCGTCCAAAATGACCTCATATCGAGCAAACTTGGGTTGTTCAGCAGGCGCTTCCACCATCGGTGGGTCACCATCAGCAGGAGGCTTAGGCGGCACAAGCACGATGCGGGTGTCAGGCGGCATCTTGGCCGATTCACCGACAGGCGGTGGCGGAGCGGCGGAACTGGAGGCCCTCCCTTCACCACGAACATATACAGAATTGATTGGGGCGGGATTGTTGACAACTGAATCGGTGGCAATGCTGGTCAAACGACGCTTGGCTTGATCCTCGACAAGCGGATGGATGCGACCTCCGGGCATAGATCCCATCAACTTTGTGAAATCAGCCGTCTCATAAGCGTATCCGTCTATATATTCGAATTGCGCCAAATACCTTTTTGTAGCGCTCCAAACTCCAAATCTTTCATCCCGTTTCCCTGCCACAAAAATTCGGCATTCAACCAGATAATTTTGCTTCTCCATCAAGTTACCCTTGATTGTTGGAGAGTAAAAAATGATGCCCCGCACATAGGGCAATTGATTCAAAGCGCCTTCGGCACCTTGCGGAACTGACCCGGGTATCCAATTGGCTTCAGCGTCCTCAAGGACCTGTTCGATACCGGCCTCCAATTTGAGTTGGGCTTTCCCGGTTTTGATAGCGGCCAGTAACTCCCCAAATTGCCGGCGTCGGACCTGAGGGTTGGGATGAAGCGGGGCGAATAGTTCGAAGTCCCAGCGAGCCTGGTTGGCCGCCTGTCCCGTCGAAAGGAATGCCGCCAGAAGTAATGGTGCGTTCAGAGCCATGACTTACCCCAAGCCATTCCGTGCGAAGGGCCATGCCATACCATACCCCACAAGGTAGGCATGAGTGAAAAGCCGGGATAAGCCACCGAACCTCCCCGCTGTCGCATTCGGATTGACTGTCAACTTTGGAGAATCCGGTTGGATTGGTCAGGCATTCATGTGGGGATCACGGGCGCCTCCAGCGGAATTGGCAGGGCTTTGGCAATCGCTTTGTCTCGACAGGGAGCAAGCGTCGGACTCATTTCCAGACGCCATTTCGAACTTTTGAAGCTTGAAAACTCATTGCGTTTGGAAGGAGGCAAGGTCGCGTCCTGCCCCGCCGACTGTCGCAATCCAAACGAAATGGACGAAGCTATCAAAAAGCTTGAATCGGCACTGGGTCCAACTGATGTCATGGTCGCATCCGCAGGAGTGGGATATCCCACGGCGATCGATTTAACCAACCTTGAACAAACAACTGAAACTTTTGAAACAAATGTTCTAGGTGTGATACATGCGTTTCGAGCCGTTCTGCCCGGAATGATCCACAGGAAATCCGGCCAGTTGGCCGCGGTAAGCAGTTTGGCCGCTTTCAAGGGATTTCCCGGGGAAAGCGCCTATTGCGCCTCAAAGGCCGCCGTGAACACATTTTTGGAAGGAATGCGAATCAGGCTTAAGGGTACGGGCGTCGTTGTCACGACCATTTGCCCGGGATTTGTGAAAACCCCGATGACTGATATCAACAACTTTCACATGCCATTCCTGGTGAGTGCTGACTCCGCCGCTCAAAAAATCATGAAAGCCCTGGAAAACCGTAAATCCGTGGCATGCTTTCCTTGGCAGGTTTCCGCGCTTGTTGGACTCCTCAGGCTTTGCCCGGACCGCCTCATCCAATGGCTTTTCGCCGACTACAATTCCTCTCCTCCCTGCCAATCCGGTTGAAAGTCTGTTTTTCTCAACGCGTTCAATCGGATGTAGAATCAAATATCCATCCCTTTCAGGAACGCGGCGATGAATGATGAACTTCTGAAACTGGTGGACAGGGGGAATTTGGATTCGGAATCCGCTGGAAATCTCGTCAAGGAATTGCTGGGCGCCTCGCACGACCTTGCCTGGAAGGGAGCCATACTCGGGGCCTGGGCCTGCAAGGGCGAAACCGCAGATGAACTGGTTGGGGCCGCCCGGGTGATTCTTTCAAAAGGGTTGCCACTCGACTGTGATGGGCAAGTCCTTGACACATGCGGCACAGGTGGTGACGGCTGGAAGACATTCAATATTTCCACGGCCACGGCGATTCTCGCCGCCGCCTGTGGAGCCCGGGTTGTCAAGCATGGCAACCGTGGAGTTTCCAGCACCTCCGGCAGCGCCGATGTCCTAGGGCGATTGGGAATCAACCTTGATGCCGGACCGCTTCACCAGAGCGAATGCCTCAACAAGGCCGGAGCCACATTCTGCCTGGCTCCGAGGCATTATCCCCTGCTTTCAGCGTTGATGCCGTTGCGCAAATCACTCGGGATAAGGACCCTGTTTAACGCCCTGGGCCCGCTCCTCAATCCGGCCAGGGCACAAAGGCAATTGCTGGGAGTCGGCCGACCTTCATGGATGAGGCCGATCGCTGAGGCGGCGATGCGTTTGGGAAATGAAAGAACTGTTTGCGTGCATGGATCAGATGGTCTCGATGAGGTGACTCTTGCCGGACCATCCACTTTGATTGTCGCTGAAAGCGGGTCCCTGCGCGAACTCACCGTGACTCCGGGCGACTTCGGGCTTCCCGTGGTGCCAACAGGCCTTTTGGCAGTCGACGGTCCCGAGGCAAGCGCTCAAAGGATTCGAAGGATCCTTGGCGGCGGTGATGATCCCGGCAGGCATGTCGTTGCAGCCAATGCTTCCGTCGCACTTTGGACAGCGGGAATAGCGGGCGATTGGAAGGAATCGCTTCCCCGAATCAATTCAATTCTTGATTCAGGCAAGGCACTCGAAACACTCGAGCGCTGGGCGTTGGCTTCAAACGGCTAAGTCGGATGATGGGATGAGCATGAACAAATCCCGCAAGTTGATTGTCATCGGTGATCCGGGACTCGACGGGGCCGTGGCGCTGGCGATGGCCTTGGCATCCAGCAACCTCGAAGTTGTGGCCGCCCTGGCAACCGCTGGCAACATCGGCCACGAGCAAGCCACCAAAAACATGCAGGCTGTTCTGGGAAGGCTCGATCCAGCGCGATGGCCACGCCTTGGAATCGCCCCGCTGGCTAGTTACGAACTTGACGGCAAGGCCTGGCATGGCTCCAACGGCTTGCATGGCCTCGACTGGCCGAGCGCCACCCCGCTCAACGCGCCAACCTCCGACCGCCTGCTTGTGGAATTGGCCCGAAAGCATCCAGGTGAATTAAGCCTGCTCAACCTGGGTCCGTGCACCGTGTTGGCCCAGGCGCTTGATCGGGAACCGGCGTTGCCCGAACTGCTAAGCCTCGTCGTGCTTGCGGGCGGAGCCTGGCGCGATTCCGGCAATTCCCAGCCCGGTGTGGAGTTTCATTTTCACTGCGACCCGGATTCCGCGAGGAAGGTTCTTCACTCGGGCTTCCGCCTCAGGCTTGTTCCCCTGGATGCAAGCAGGCCCATGGTGATTTCACCCGCGATGATGACTGACTGGGGAACCAGCACCCAGCTTGGCGGATTTCTCGCTGAACTGATGCCTCATGGTTTGCGTCATGCCCAATCATCCTTGGGCATCGAGGGGGTTCCGGTCGAGGATGTCGCCGCCCTGGTGGCCCTGGAATTTCCAGAGGCATGCACGCTGCGACCCATGGCCGTTGACATCGAAACAAAAGGTGAAATCTCAAGAGGCATGTCGATTTTCGACACCCGAAGGCAACCCGGTTCGAAGCCCAACGCCGAGGTCGTCCTTCACATTGACCCCGAGTGGTTCCAGAAAACCTTGGCGTCGCGCGTCAATCCTTAGGGGCCGCCACAAGTGCATGAAGCTCGGAATTCGTCCATTGAATCATGTGCCCCATCGACTGGACCGGAACCGATGGAAAGCCAAGGATCGCCAATCCAGCCTTTTCAAAGCCGATGGAGTCCGCCTCGCAGGAAAGGTAATGGCCCGCCAACTCCGCCAGGTCCGACATGTGGGCCACGGCCAAAACCCATGTTCCCCTGCCCAATCGGGCCGTTTCAATTTCCTTGATGATCGCATCGGCCTGAAGGGTTGTCTTCACCTCGCATGCGAGGGCAGGAACGATCACCAGGGGAACCTCAAGGCCAAGGCCGCGCCTGACTCCCTCGGCGGTTTGCCGGGCCCGCAGGTAAGGGCTTGAAAGGATCAGGTTAGGAATGCGCCCTGTCTTTCTCAGGAAAACACCCACATCGCGGGCCTGGTCGTTCCCTTTGGCGCTCAGAGGGCGGGATTCATCCGTGGGAATGGATCCGCCGTTTGCCGGCAGGGCATCCGCATGCCTGAGCAATCCGAGTTCCATGCGCCCGACTCCTCGCAATCCTGATGACCGATCTGGTAGAGTTAGTTGGCCTCCCCGCGCCCGTTTCGGGGAGGTTTCTCATTGTGGGACCGCCGTTCATGAAACGCAACGACCTTAGAAATATTGCCATCATCGCGCATGTGGACCACGGAAAGACCACGCTGGTCGACCAAATGCTCAAGCAGTCCGGACAGTTCCGGGAAAGCGAACTTCGTGGCGAAAGGATTCTCGACAGCAACGACATTGAAAAAGAACGCGGCATCACCATCTTGGCCAAGAATATCGCCTTGCAGCTGGGAGACACCAAGATCAATCTGGTCGACACCCCCGGCCACGCCGACTTCGGCGGCGAGGTGGAGCGAACGCTCACCTTGGCCGATGGGTGTCTGCTGCTGGTCGACGCGGCGGAGGGCGTGATGCCCCAGACCCGGTTTGTGCTCCGGAAGGCGTTCGCCAGAGGCCTCAAGCCAATTGTGGTTGTGAACAAGATCGATCGGCCCGACGCCCGTCCTGTCGATGTCCTGAATTCGGTTTTCGACCTGTTCGTCGAACTCGACGCCAACGAGGACCAATTGGACTTTCCGGTGCTTTACGCGTCGGGCAGGGACGGCATCGCCACGCGCGAACTCGCTGTTCCCGCGACAGACTTCCAACCTCTCTTCAAGGCGATCCTCGACCATGTGCCGGCGCCGGAGGCTAGGGAAAATGATCCCTTGCAAATGCTTGTTGTCACCCTCGACTACAACGACTATCTCGGCCGTTTGGCCATCGGTCGGGTCGTGGCCGGGTCGATCAGGAAGAACCAGCGAATCGCCCACCTGCGAAGAAACGGAACCCTGGCCACGGAAATGGTGAAGCAATTATTCGTTTTTGACAGGTTGGGGCGGGTCGAGACAGACCTGGTCAAGGCCGGCGACATCTGCGCGGTGGTCGGACTTGAGGACCTTGATATCGGCGATACGATCGCGGACATCGAAAGTCCGGTCGCCTTGCCTCCGATCGCGGTGGATGAACCCACCCTGAGCATGGTTTTCCGCATCAATGACTCTCCCTTCGTGGGTAGGGAAGGCACTTTCGTCACCAGCCGCCAACTTCGCGACCGCCTCATAAAGGAACTCGAAAGCAATGTGGCGATGAAGATCAAGCCGGACGAGGAAAAACGGGACGAATTTCATGTGGCCGGTCGCGGACTGTTGCATCTCTCAATCCTCCTGGAGAACATGCGCCGCGAGGGATTCGAACTGTCGGTCAGCAAGCCAAGGGTACTGATGAAAGAGGTTGAAGGCGAAACGCTGGAACCGATCGAACTCATGGTGATAGAAGCCCCGCAGCACGCCGTGGGCGCCGTGATGGAACTGGTTGGGAACAGGCGCGCCGAATGCACGAAGATGGAAACCAAGGGGGCCATCAGCCATTTGGAATTCACGATACCGGCGCGAGGCCTGATCGGTTTGCGCAACCGCCTGATGACGGCAACCAGCGGCGAGGCGATCGTTCACCACAACTTCCTTGAATACTCACCGACCCGGGGCGGGGTCCCAGGCCGCCAGAACGGTGTCATGATCTCGACGGAGACAGGAAGGGTGACAGCGCATGCCCTCGAGGGCTTGCAGGATCGCGGGATCCTGTTCGTGCAACCGGGAGACGAGGTGTATGAAGGTCAGGTTGTCGGCGAACATTGCCGGGACAACGACCTGCCCGTGAATGTCTGCCGCGAGAAAAAACTCACCAACATGCGCGCGGCGGGTTCCGACAAGACGGTGGTAATCAAACCTCCGCGGCAGCTTTCACTGGAACTCGCGCTCGAATACATCGAGGAGGACGAGTATGTGGAGGTCACCCCGGCGGCCATCAGGTTGCGCAAGGTGTACCTCAAGGAGAACGACCGCAAGAAATACTCGCGGTCGACCCAAACGGCCTGATTTCGCGCCACCGCATTAGCAGGTCGCCCTAAGGCGCCTGTGCAGTTCGGGCAGAACCTCGGCTGCGCCCAGTCTCACTTGCTCAAGGGTGTCGCGGTCGCGCCAAGTCACGCTGCCATCGACAAGGCTTTGGCCGTCAACCGTGACGCAGAATGGTGTGCCCACTTCGTCCTGCCGGCGATACCGCCTGCCGATGGCGCCTCCATCATCGAAATAGGCGGCATGATCCCGCTTGAGTTCCTTGTAAAGTTTGGCGGCCATCTCTGGCATTCCATCCTTGTTCACCAACGGAAGGACCGCGACCTTGATGGGTGCGAGGCGGGGATGAAGCCTGAGAACGGTCCGGGTTTCACCCTCAACTTGCTCCTCATGGAATGCCTCGCACAAAAAGGCGAGTGTGCCCCGATCAGCTCCCGCGGACGGTTCGATGACATGCGGGTAAAAACGTTCCTTCAACTGGTCGTCGAAGTAGCGAATGTCCTTGCCCGAGCCGCGGTGCCGCGGCTTGCCCTCGCCATCCACCTCAACGGCAAGATCCTCACCGTTTCTGGCCAGCTTGCCCTCACGGTGGCTCCGTAGGTCAAAGTCGCCCCGGTGGGCGATTCCCTCGAGTTCGCCGAACTCACCCGGCGGCAGGAAAGGGAAGGCGTACTCGATGTCGGCGGTTCCGCAGGAATAGTGGCTCAACTCGTCGGCGTCGTGGTCGCGCAGCCGGAGCCGGCTCGATGCGAGCCCCAACCCGGTGTACCACCGGTACCGGCGATCGCGCCAGTAGCGATACCATTCGGCCGACTGCGATGGGTGGCAGAAAAATTCTATCTCCATTTGTTCAAATTCACGCGACCTGAATGTGAAGTTGCGCGGCGTGATCTCGTTGCGGAAACTCTTGCCGACTTGGGCGATTCCGAACGGCAGCCTGACCCTGCTGCTGTCCACCACATTCTTGAAATTCACGAAGATTCCCTGGGCCGTTTCCGGCCGGAGGAACGCCGCTCCCTCCTCGCCGCTGAGGGCGCCGACAAAGGTCTTGAACATGAGGTTGAATTCGCGGGGAGGAGTCAGGGTGCCCAATTCCCCCGCGTCGGGCCCGAGGACCTCGGCGAACGAGTCGACCGTGGTCAGGGAAACAAGGGGGCTTGTCCATGAAAGCTCATCGACCTGCTTCGAGCGAAGTCCCAGGTGCTTGAGCGCCCGGGTTTCCGTTTCCTTAAATCCTTCCTCGCCACCGGACTGGGTGGCGACGAAAAACTTTTTCCCGCGAGCCTCAACCCACCTGCCTCGAACCTGGTCATGCCTGTAACGCTTTTTCGTTTCTCGGCAATCGACCATGAAATCGTGGAAAAGGTCGTAGTGGCCCGAACACTTCCAAACCTGGGGATGCATGATGATCGAGCAGTCGAGGCCGACCATTTGATAGGCGGTGGGCGCACCCTCTGGCGCGTCAAGGTCGTCGTGGGCGGAGACCATGTCCTTCCACCATGCCTCCTTGATGTTTCTTTTCAACTCGACGCCCAACGGGCCGTAGTCCCAGAAACCGTTGAGGCCACCGTAGATTTCGCTTGAGGGAAAAAGGAATCCCCGCCGCTTGCAAAGGGAAACAAGTTTGTCCATGCTCTCGCTGCTCATGTTCGTCGTCACCTCGGTTCCGCTGGCTCTCAAACGGACTGATCGATCTCAACCCTAGCCGGGTCGGAGCGCAGCACGGCCACCAGCCGCAGGGAATCGCGCGTCGCGGCATGGTCAATATCGTCGCCAAACCCTTGCCGCAATAGACGCTGGCCACCCGCACCCTGCCTCAGGAGTTCGACAAGGGGTTTTCCCCGGGTGCTAACGGCCAATTCCGCAGCGATTCTGGCGCCATCTCCCCTCAAGTCGAATCCACTCGACCGCAATCCTTCGGCGATATGACCCGCAAGAAGGGTGTCCTCCCAGGAGGGCCCTCCCTTTTCCCCCGCGCAGATGATCGTCACGGCTGTTTGCGCGGTGGCCAGATATTGAACGGTTGAATCCAGGTTGAGGAACGATGCGACAATCGTTCTCAAGGCGGGGCGCGAACGCAGGATCGCTGGGGTGCCATTCGTAGTCGCCATCACGAGGACACAACCTCGAACCCGCGCCGAGCTGAATTCCCCGGGACCATTACCCAAGTCGTAACCGGCCGGTTTCAAACCGTCCCGCTCACCGCAGACAAGCACCCGCTCACCCGGGATCACCTTTCCCAAGAGGCTGGCTTCCTCAACGCTTCCACATGGAACGATGGCCGAAGCCCCATTGCCCAGCGCCTGGCACATGGTCGTGGTGGCGCGGAGCACATCCACAACCACGGCAATGGAGCCTCCCAATGAGCCTGGATCCACCAATCCCGGTTGAAGACAGACATCTACCTCGGATCGCATCGGCCTGAATCCTTTGTTTGGGGTTTCGCTTGTGAAGGAATCAGGCCCGCACCCCAATCATCGGGAACTCTTTGGCCAAGACCAGTCCTCATCAAAAAACCCGGCTTGAACAACCTCACCGCCCTCGGTTCCCGCACGAAGCACGGCCCAATCCCCAAGGCGCGGAAACAACAGGGCATTGGTTCCCTTCAACTCCGATTGGCCAAAGGTATGACCGGAATTGAGCACAACATAGCGGCCAGGGTTGTAAGGGTTTGGATGAATCAGCACGGGCAAATGTGCTGCGGAGTTGAACCGCGAATCTCCCATCACGAAGTCGTTTCCGACATACTTGAGTGGGAGACGCGGGAGCATATCAGCCAGCACCTTGTTCGCCGAGGGGTCTCCAAAGAGGATCAGGTTGGCCTCGCCACGCTCCTTTTGGGAAAGTTCCGTATCCATGCGAACAATGACCTCCCCATGGATGTATGTCCTCCATTGATCGCGAAATGCCTGCAATCTCGACATCGCAAGATCATGGGCGATGGGATTTCGAGGCTTTCCTGTGCCGATCACGCAAATGAACCGCTCCATGAAGGCGTCATCGATAGGCCCCTGGAGCCCGGGCTTTTTTCGCAAGGAGGTAATGAATTTCCTAGCGGCGATCCCCTCCGACCAGGTTTCTCCGGACTTGGCCAATTCGATCAAGCCTTTTCCCTTGGAATCGCCACGCACATTGGCTTCAACAACCTTGCCATCAATTGTGACTTTGACCAAGGAGCCCGGCTTTGATTCTCCGAGAATCAATCGCAATGCGGTTATGCCCTTGGTTGAGACCACAAGGCCCTCCCCATCGACACCATTCCTTTTGGCTTCGATGGTCGAGGGAGCGTAGTGGCTTTCAAGACCAAGGACTTCCACCCAGTAGCATTTTCCATGGCGAACCGAATGAGTCAGGAAACGGATATGGTCCGGCTCACTCCTTCCCGCGGCGACATGGGGGGCCAAGGCCTCGCCGACCTTGGCTTCCCAATCCGGTGGCATTTTGTGACCCAAGCCCGGGGCAACGATGTGGGCGAACCTCAACGGAGGATTTCCAGTCCACCCCTTGAGAGACTGCTCGATCCTTCTGGCCGCATCGATTTGAGGATCATCCCCTCCGGAATAGGCCACAACCGGAACCATGCATGCGTTGGCGGATGACGCCTGGGCATCATAAAGCGTCAGGATCCTTGATTGCCACTCGGGCAACTTATCCGGGAGGGTTTTCGCGTATCCGATGGTGTTCGTGAATCCCGCTCCAGGCTGAATGGCAGTCCAACGATCGGGATGATGCAACCCCAGGTGCCAGGTTCCAGCCCCGCCCATGGAAAAGCCCTTGAGCACGACACGGTCGGGATCGAGAAGCTTGACCCTGCCCCTGGCTGTTTCCCTGTTCCAAAGGGCTTCCATGGCCTCGAACACATCGGTCTCTCCGGCCCATCGGTAGGCCACATTGCCCCTGCCAAACACTTCCAGGACCACCCTGTCGATCCTTGAAGGCTTCCTGTTTTTGGAATGCCCGGCAAGGAAGGATGCGTGGGTCATTCCATCCGACCGGCCATGCAGCACGACATCCACGGGCCATTTCTTGCCGGAAAGGTGATATCCGGACGGGAGGAATATGGCGCAAGGCTGCAGGGAGTCATCCACGCGGGACCTGTAGGCCATGCAGGACCACCCTCCCTCGGCATCCTGCCAAGGCGCCCTTCCCCCGCTCATGTGATCCAGCCGCTCGGAGGCTTCATCCACCATGGCCTTTCGAAGCGCGGGAGCGCCCTTGCTGTTTTCCAACCTCAGTCGCTCATGGGCGAGCCGGTAAATTTCAATATCATCAATTTTAGAGATGTCTGATTTTCCAGCCTTGGAACGGACTTCCCGAATCCTTTTTTCCACCTGCTCGATGGTCTGGCCGGGCTCGGCGCCTTGGCAAGGCGTGACCAAAATAATTGCAATCGAGATTATCCACATATTTTTCCCTCTTGAAGCCTGAAACGACTGGTCAGGACCTGTTCATCACCCGGATCGGTTCGGCGATTTCCAGCAGCATGCGACTGATCGCCGACGCGGTGACTTGGGCCAGCGGTTCCACCGCGGTGAGAGCCCGGTCAAGGACCATGGTTCCCTGCAATTTGACCACGCCCACATCGACGGTGCCCGGCTTGTTGAGGGCAGCTTCACTGTCCGGTTTGGGAGAATCAGGAGTCCGCAGCAGCACGGCGGACATGATGGCCAAGGGCATCAAAAGACTTGCCAACGCGACCCGTCGCTTGGCCAACCAGGCACGGAAAATTCCGTCCCGCGCCAGCATCTTGACTCGAAGCGACAACTCATTCGAAGGAGAGACCCCTGAACTGAACCCCTCAAGCAGATTGGCGACTCGCGCATGCCGCGAAATGGCGGCGGAACATTCGGGGCATTCGCGCAGGTGTCGGAAATGTTCCGGATCGCAAGGCAAGTCAGGCCAAAACCGCTCCAGTGATTCCCTCAGGTTCGAACAACCCATTTCAGCGGTCCTCCCTGACCTGCCTTGGTATGTCACCCTCAACATGGCCGGTTGATTTCAGGATCTCCCAAAGCGCCTTGCGTCCCCGGGACAACCATGTCTTGGCGGTTCCCAGGGGAACGGACATCTGAATGGCAATATCCTCAACGGACTGGCCAAGGACATGGTGAAGCACCAGCGCGTCCTTGAACTCCGGCCTGATTGACGCGAGGGCCGAGGCAATGGCCTTTTCCAACTCGGATTCCACCAGCGATTCATGCTGCATGGCCTGATGAATCGGCTCGCCCGGGAATGCCTCATGCCTGATTCGACCGGCTTGTTGGCGCAATGTCACGCACCGGTTGTAGGCTATCGTCAGAATCCAGGGACGAGGCGGCCTACCGTCCCAGCGTTTCAAGTAACGGAACACCCTGAGAAAACATTCCTGCACAGCGTCATCAACAGCCGAATGATTTCTCAGCAGATATCGGCAAAGGCGGTAAATATCCGGCAGGAAACGCTCGGCCAGCTTTTCCCTGGCCAACAAATCTCCGGAGAGGCTTTGGCGCATCAATGTTTCGTCGGTTGGGTCAATCGACGCGTGCATGCCGCGATCCCCACAAGAAAGCTCACGATCGCATCGAATCTCTAAGGATATCCAAGGCTTCCTGCGGACAAGTGTCCTGAAGCCTTTTCCCCTTGGTCTTCAATTTCTCAACAAAGCGGATGGCCACATCCTGCATTTTTTCATGGGTTTCAGCGGAACCACCGAGAAGGAGAAAATGCTCGCTTTCAGTCACTCTTCGCGTTTCATCCGTCCTGTCCAAACCCACTCCGAGAAAGCCTGCCACTTGCGGGGTGGATTGCGAGGAACGCGGTTTGCGTGAAGGCATGACGATATCCCGCAACTGAATTTGCAAGTTAGATATATGTTAATGCATGCCGGATGGCATGGTCAATCAGGCCGCTTGGTGGAGACGGGGAAATGTCGGATCATTGGTTTGCGGATGGCCTGAAGTTCACATGCACACGATGCGGCGATTGCTGTTCGGGTAAGCCTGGTTATGTCTGGGTGAACGATCAGGAAATCGAAGCTTTGGCCAAAGTCCAGGGCCTTCCCGTCGATGAGGTTTTGTCGATGCACACCTTCAAAACTTCAAGAGGTCGGAGCATTCGCGAAAAAGTGAATGGTGATTGCATTTACTATGAAGCTGGAAAAGGTTGTTTAGTTTACGAAGCACGCCCTCGGCAGTGCCAATCATGGCCTTTTTGGGAAAGCAACCTGGTTTCCCCCGCCGCATGGGAGAAAACGACCGCGACCTGTCCCGGCGCTGGAAATGGACAACTCATCAAGGAAGAAGATATTTTGGCAAGAATGAGGATGATCAGGATTTAGCGGTCACCAAGGACGGAAGCCCCCTTGCATGGCTGAAGTTCAGACCTCACAATGTGAAGATGATTCTTCGTTCACTCTGACCGGTGCCTGTGCACCGGTTCATTTTTTGAAAGACATAACGAACGAGCCGAGAGGGCATGATCATGGCGGGTGGACGAATCCCGATGACCCGTGAGGGTTACGACAAGAAAAAAGCAGAACTCGACCGCTTGCAAAATGTCGAGATGATTGAAATCGCCAAAAGAATCGCGGTCGCCCGTGACCTTGGGGATCTCAGCGAAAACGCCGAGTATCACGCTGCCAGAGAAGACCAGGGAATGCTTCAGGCGCGAATTGATAGTCTCAAGGAGGATTTGGCCTGTGCAGAAATCGTGGATCCTGCCAGCCTTTCCACCGAAACAGTCGTGTTTGGTTGCAGGGTCACCGTCGAGGACTTGGATCACGCCAACGAACGAACCACATTCACCCTTGTCGGACCCGGCGATGAGGATCCCGCCAACAAAAGGATTCTCATCACCAGCCCAAGGGGTAAAGGATTGCTTGGAAAGCGGAAAGGCGACATCGCCGAGATAGTTGTTCCCAAGGGTACTCTCAAGTACCGTGTCGTGGACATCTCTCCGGGATTCTGAAGCCCCGGAATAAAAAATCCCAAAGGAAGGACCACCATGGCTTGTCGGTGCGATGGTTCGGAATTTCGATCCAGCAAGGCTCTTGCCCTGAGCCTAACTATGGCTGGACTTTTGGCATTAGCCGTTGGATCGTCTGCCACAAGCCACATGGCGGAGGAAACATCCGGCAGCAAAATGACCAAGGCAGCCAAGGATTTCCTCTCGAGTCTTGAAGCTGATCGAAAAAAGGAAGCTTTGTTTGATTTTGCCAACAAGGAGCGAACCAACTGGAACTTTGTCCCGCTTCAGGACAAACAAAGAAATCCGACCCGCAAGGGAATCCGCTTGGAACTGTTGTCCCAATCGCAAAAGGAAAAAGCGTTGGCGTTGTTGCGCTCAGGTACCAGTGACAGGGGATACCAATCAGCCCTTGACATCATGAATCTTGAATCCGTGTTGAATCGTCAGGAGAAGCCCGGAGGAAATGTGCGAAACCCAGGCTGGTATTTCATCAGCGTTTTCGGGGAACCAGGTTCGGAATCGGGTTGGGGATGGCGATGGGAAGGTCATCATCTGGCACTCAATTTCACTCTTCGCGGCTCTGCGGTCACTGGCACAACACCGGCTTTCTTTGGCGCGAATCCTGCCGAGGTGAAGTCTGGACCTGAAAAGGGAAAATTGACCGTTGAGGGGTGTTCTTCAATCGCCCTCAAATTGATCGGCTCATTCTCACCAGACCAAATTGCCAAGGCCGAGGCCACCAAGGCAGGGATTGAAATCGACCAAGGCCAATCCAAACCACCCGCTTCCGCCCTTTCGGTTGATGGCCTGGCAACGGATTCCTTCAATGAAAACCAAACAGGTTTGCTCGGACAATTGCTGCATTATTATACGGGAAGATTGCCCGCCGACCTCGAGGCCAGGGAACTGGCGTTAGTCAAGGGACAGCCGGCAGCTTCAGTCAAGTTCCAGTTTTTCAGGGACAAAAATGCCAAGGGCAATCCGACCACTTACAGGATTGAAGCTCCTGCGTATTTGATTCAATACCTCAATGTTCAGGCTGATGGGGAAGGTAATCCCGCCAACCACATCCACAGTTCCTACCGCCGCGTGAAGGGCGACTTTGGGTTTTCCGAGAACTAACCCCGCAACAACCGTCGAGAGTTCCGTCTGGCCGTCGGACATTCCGACGGCCAGCATGCTTTCGTGAACCTCATGACTGCCATCAAATTTTTCAAAATCTTAAAAAATGCGCCCAATAATAATTCATGAATCTTTGGCATAAAATTTTCATATTTAATTGAGCCGATATTCCCGGAAGGCCCGGGGGGCATCCCGCGTCCGGATGTCCGAGGCAACGCTGGGGTCTTACTGGCCCGGCTTTGTCCCGCTCGATGCATGGGAATCATCCAGCTTCTGACAATCCCCAGTCAATGTCCCGCACGCTGGATGATTCCCATGCTCAACTCCGCCAAATTTTGAATTCGCTTTGAATTGTGGGTGGCCACAATCACTTGCCCCGCCATCCAAATGCCGACAAACTGTACATAACGAACCGTTGGATTTTGGAATCCAAATGCTTTTTTCAATTCTCATTCTGGCAACAGGCAACCCATCCTATGCGAAGGATGTTGTCGCCTTTGTTCGGCAACACTGCGCCGAGTGTCATTCAGGAAATAAGGCCAAGGGCGACTTTAAAATCACCCTTCCTGATTCCGAGTCCAAGGCTGTCGAACTCAAACCTCAATGGGAGAAAGTCGCCAAGGTGTTCCGCACCGGTGAGATGCCGCCTGACGGAAAAAACCGCCCTTCTGTGGACTCTTCAAACCGATTCAACCAGTGGATCGATGAAAAAGCTTTGGGAGTGAGATGTGACGGCAAACCTTCGCCCGGCAGGGTCGTACTGAGAAGGTTGAATCGTGAGGAATACGGCAATGCCATCCGGGATCTGCTTGGCATTGGATTCAGGGCGGGCGAGGACCTGCCCGCCGATGATGTCGGTGACGGTTTTGATAATCAGGCTGATGTTTTGTCCCTGAGTCCCCTCCACCTTGAGAAGTACTTGGCAAGCGCCGAATCCGCCGTTGTCCTGGCCTTGAAAGGGCAATCAAGGAAGCGGATTGGCGCCAAGTTGGAAATTCCGACCAGAAAGGATCAATTGAAACCGTCAATCGAGCGGTTTTTGCGAAAGGCGTGGAGAAGACCGCCGGAGGAGGCGGAAATCGCGAAACTTATTGGAATTTCAGGTGCTTCGGATTCCAAGCCTGATGAGATCTTCTCGGCGGCATTGACTGCCGCATTGGTTTCTCCCCGCTTTTTATTCATTGTTGAAGCCGACCCTCCAGCGGGCCGACCTGATCGACGCCTTGACGGTTATGAGTTGGCAACCCGATTGTCCCTGTTTTTATGGAGCAGCATTCCCGACGAAGCGCTGCTTGATGCCGCGGCATCGGGCAAACTCGACACTCCCGAGGGCATCCGCGCCCAAACCGAACGGATGATGAAGGATCCCAAATCCAAGGCGTTCGCCAGGAACTTCACGGGGCAATGGCTTCAACTCAGGAACCTCAAGAACATCCAGCCGGATTCCGCGCGCTTTCCAGGAATCACGGAATCCCTCAAGGAGGACATGGCCACCGAATGTGAGATGTTTTTCTCAAATCTACTCGAGGAAAACAGGCCCATTGTTGAGTTCATCGACTCCAAACACACATTTGTCAATGACAGGCTTGCCAAGTTCTACGGCTTCAGCCAATCCAAGGTCCGAAACGCTGGATTCAGGAAGCATGAGTTCTCTGACGAAAAGCGTGGAGGCGTCACCACGATGGCTGGAGTCTTGCTAGTGACCTCCAACCCGACTCGGACCTCACCCGTCAAGCGCGGGAAATTCATCCTTGAAAACATTCTTGGAACTCCACCGCCACCCCCGCCGCCCGGTGTTTTGGAACTCAAGGACGATCCGGGAGCCAGGAAGGCGGCATCACTGCGCCAAAGAATGGAAGAACATCGCCGGGACCCCAACTGTTCCGTGTGCCATGAAAAAATGGATTCCCTAGGTTTCGGACTGGAAAATTTCGATGCCGTGGGGCAGTGGCGAGTTTCCGATGATGGCAAGGCGATCGACGCCGCCGGATTGCTCCCCGGTGGAAAAAAGTTTTCCAATCCATCGGAACTTCGAAAGATCCTGATCGAGAATCCAGAGGTTTTTGCTGATTGCCTTACGCGCAAGGTGATGACATACGCGTTGGGACGATCCCTCGTCGCGAAAGATCGCTGCGAGGTTGACCGAATCGTCTCGGATTTGAAGAAAAAGCGTTGGGGCTTTGCCGATCTCATTGTTTCTGTGACCACGAGCGAACCCTTCATTGGGCGTGAAAGAACCGACAAGCCGGGAGCCAATCCATGAATAACCAGATAGGCAGAAGACTCTTCCTGCGAGGCGCAGGAACTGGCTTGGCCCTTCCTTGGCTTGAATCGATGGCGTGGGGAAACACCAAGGTTCCGCCAAGGCGGCTTGTTTACATTTATATTCCCAATGGCGCCCACATGCCCGCCTGGACCCCGGCTGAAACCGGTGCCCTGGCCCCGGAATTACCCGAAACACTGCGTCCCTTGGCTCCTTATCGGGATTACATTTCGGTCCTCTCGGGTTTGACGGCGGACAAGGCTCGGGCCAACGGGGATGGCCCCGGCGACCATGCCAGAGCCATGGCCACATTCCTGACGGGCCGCCAGGCGCGAAAAACCGCTGGCGCGGACATACGAATTGGAATTTCTGCGGACCAAGTGGTGGCCACCAAAATTGGCGACCGAACCCACCTCCCTTCATTGGAGATCGGAGCCGACAAAGGACTCAATGCGGGTGGATGCGATTCAGGCTATTCATGTGCCTATTCCGCCAACCTTTCTTGGAAAGGGGAGTCAACTCCCGTCTCCAAGGAAACTGATCCCGTTGCTGTTTTTGGCAGAATATTCGGTACGACATCGGAAAACGACCCGACTCGAAGGGCCAGCCGCGCCCGGATCGTTGACTTGGTTATTCAGGACGCGAAATCGCTGCGGGGCAAGCTTGCGGCTGATGATGCCAGGAAGGTCGATGAATACCTCGAGAGCATTCGTGAGGTGGAAAGGCGGTTAGCCAAAGTCGGGGAAACCGCAAACAATCGTCCTTCCGCGCCCGAAGGCGTGAAACCTCCGATTTCCTCACCATCCGACCCGGCCGATCACCTCCGACTATTGGCCGACATGCTGGCGCTGGCCTTGAAATCCGATGCCACAAGGGTTGCGTCTTTTGTCTTCGCGAATGAGGGCTCCAACAGGAGTTACAAGTTCATTGGTGTGCCCGAAGGGCATCATGACCTTTCCCATCACGGACAAAACCCTGAAAAACAAGCCAAAATCCAAAAGATCAATGCCTTCCACACCAGCGTTCTGGCGCATTTCCTGGGCCGGCTCAAGGAATCGCGGGAAGGCCAGGGCAACATCCTCGACAATCTGATGCTGGTTTACGGCAGCGGAATTGGCGATGGCAACAGGCATAATCACGATGAGTTACCCATCCTGCTCATCGGCAAGGGTGGCGGATCAATCAAGCCGGGCAGGCATCTCAAGTATCCGGCTGAAACACCTTTGGCCAACTTGCACCTCAGCCTCATTGATCGCATGGGAGTGACGGGAATTAACCGTCATGGCGACAGCACCGGCAAGCTTGAAGATCTTTCATGACACATTTGCCTGCTTGGCGGGACGAGGTGCTGGCGGTTTACGAATGGGCCGATAAACAGGTATCCTCGTTTTCACCAACCTGCGCCGTTTCCGGCCGATGCTGCCGATTCCGCGAGTTCGGGCACACCCTTTTTATCAGCCACATGGAAGCTCGAATCCTTTTGGATGGCGCCCCGTTCCAACCTCCCGTTGATTCAAGGCAGGATGACTCGGGATGCCCATTTCAATTGGAGGGCCGATGCGAGGCCCGCCAAGCCCGTCCGCTTGGCTGCAGGGTTTTCTTCTGCGACCCGGCATTTGCCGAGGCGATGCCGGGAATCATGGAGGAAGGGATCTCCAGGATCAAGGCGATCGCTGACCGACATGGAGTGGATTGGCGTTACGCACCCCTCCACCATTTCCTTGATGGCGGGTATGCTGCCAGTCTGAACTTACCAGAATCCGGGAGCCACCACCCATGCGAGCCCTCATCCTCCCGCTTTGTGTTGCCATTGGCTTGACACCCTGCCAAGTGGTCAGGTGCGAGGATTGGCCGGGATGGCTTGGTCCCCGCCGTGACGGGACCTCTCTGGAAACCATTATCCCGTGGGCGGCCCAGCCTGAAGTGCTGTGGAAAACCCAAGTTAACGAGGGCCACAGTTCACCCATTGTGGCGGGGGGATTCGTGCTTCTTCACACCCGCGTTCCAGGAAAGAACTCCGAACAACTCACCGCGCGTGACCTCAAGACCGGCAAAATTGTCTGGGTAGCGGAAAACGAACGGGAACCCTTCGAAAACTCTTTCGGAACGGGTCCACGCTCCACCCCCGCGACCGGTTCCAGCAAGGTCGTGAGCCACGGAGTGACTGGCGTTTTGGCCTGCCGCGACCTGACAACGGGCAAGGAACTCTGGAAAGTCGACACGCTTCGGGAATTTGGCGGCAAGAACCTTTTTTTTGGAGCGTCCTCCTCGCCGCTTATTCACGACGGCAAAGTTTTCTTGATGGTGGGTGGGAAGCAGGCGGCTGTCGTTTGCTTTTCTTTGGAGACTGGCAAGGTCATTTGGAAATCGATGGATGACCGCGCCAGTTACAGTTCCCCCGTGATTGTTGGCGAAGGAACCCAAAGCCGCCTGCTTGTCCTGACACAGGCCGGCTTGGCCTCCCTCGACCCTGCCACCGGCCAACCGGATTGGAAGTTTCCCCTTGTTGACAAACTCAACGAAAGCTCAACGACTCCCGTCCTTCTTGGCGGTTCCGTCCTGGCGGCCAGCGTGACCTATGGCTCGGTTTCTTTGAAACCCGCCGATGGGAAACCCGAGGTGAACTGGAAAAACCCATCGTTGACCTGTTACTTCTCGACGCCCGTGCCAACTGCCTCCGGAAAGGAGTTGCTTGCGGTCACGGGCCGATTGCTTCCTCCGCCATCGTCGGTGCTGCGCTGTGTGGAAGCATCAACTGGAAAGGAATTATGGGCCCAGCAGGGGGTTGGTAAATACCATGCGGCGTTGATGAGACTCGCGGATGGACGATTCCTCATGCATGATGACTTTGGCCAAATCTCACTTTTTGAAGCCGGCAAGGATGGCATGAAGACTTTGGCCAAATCCAAGGTCTGCGGCCCAACCTGGGCGCATCCGGCGCTATCCACAGGAATTCTTGTCATTCGCGATGACAAGGAATTGATCGCCCTGAAAGTTCGGTGATTCGGTTCAAGCATCCACCGCAACACGAAACCCGTAGCCAAAATTTCCCCTGAAGGCAGGAAAATTCGCGTTGCGGTATGCCGACCGGCATCTTGCGGGATCCTGATGCCAGGAACCTCCCCGCAAAACTCGGTGCTTGCCTGTTGCAGGCCCCCGCGGATCAGTCAGCCAAATCTCGTCGTAGGGTCCATACCAATCCGCGCACCACTCCGAGACATTTCCGTGCATGTCGAACAAGCCCCAAGGATTAGGCTCGAAAGTTCCATACGGGGTGGTGCTTTTGCGGTTTGGTCCTGGTTCGCCAGATCCAAACGGCAAGTCTCCACGGCAATTAGCCTGACTTCCATCACATTTGTCGCCAAAATGAAATGCCGTGCCGGTTCCAGCCCGGCAAGCAAATTCCCATTCAGCCTCGGTCGGCAAGCGGCACGGCAGGCGCACCAAGTCCCCCAAACGCTCGCAAAAGAGTCGGGCATCGTGCCATGAGACCTGTTCCACCGGCAAATCGCCGCCTCGAAACCAGCTTGGATTGCCGCCCATGACCCTTTCCCATTGATCTTGGGTCACGGGTCCCCTCGAAAGGAGGAATGATCGGCTGATGGTGACATTCCGAGCCAATTCGTCGTCATCCCTGCCCGTGAATCCAGATGGAGTGCCCATCATGAATTCACCCGAACGGATGCGCGCGAACTCAATGCGGATGCCTGCCCCGAGATCAATCAATGGATAATTGTCTGGAATGTACTCCGCTGATTCCGCCAACCGGCAATCAGCCGACAGGCCTGTTGGCTCGATCAAGCCCCATGGACCCCGGGCAAATTCATCTACGATCTTACCTTCAAGAAACTCTGGAAACCCCGAATTATCACTGGAACCCATGGCAAACGCGGCACATTTCGCGAGAAGAAGGGCGTCAGCACGAAAATCAGGAATAATCCCATGCACCTGGCAAGGAGCGGGAAACTGCCAAAGTTCGCCTTCGATACGGACAACACCACGGTCCGCGACTCGCGTCGCCACCCCGAAATCGATCAGGACCAGCCTGTTGGACCCGATCTCATAAAGCAAATTATCAGGGCAGATATCCCTATGCAGGACACCAGCCCGGTGCATGGAAGCGATCCCCTCGGCAAGTATGCCGAATAGTCGATTGACAAGGTCGGGCCGCAACGGACCATTCGTTTTCACATGCTTTCCCAAGCTAGGCCCTTCAAGATATTCCATCACCAGGCACCACGGCCCGTCTGGAGAAGCCTGAAAAAGCCCAACGAATCCGGGTAGCGCCTGATGTCGGGGCAGACAGCCCAAGGCAAGCGCTTCAGCCTTGAAACGAGCCAATCCGCCCGGCGTTGCCGCCAGGACGGGATCCATGATTTTCAACGCGTAATCTTGTCCACCCGATTGGGCCTTAAAGACGGCACCGCAGGCCCCCCGTCCTAGAAAACCCGACAAGGTGTAACTTCCAACCATGTCTCCGACAGCGGGAAATCGTTTCATGAACCACCGAAATGAGAATCCCGGCCATGGGAACTTTCATGATTTCATGGTACAAGACATGAGGTTTTTCGAAACATGCAACGATTGAGGCTGAAATGCGACGACTCTCCCTTTTTCTCGCCGTGATTCTCATTGGAATGGCTCAATCGCAAGAGAAAAAGCCTTCACCACCCACCAAGTCAGCCAATAAAGTGGCTCTCGAGTTGCCTCCACTCAAGGGTGAATCCAAGAGCTTGAATTTGTTCGATGGCAAAACTCTCGATGGCTGGTCTGGCTATCAGGACCTTTGGTCAGTCAAGGACGGTGTGATCATCGCCAAGAACACCAAGCCCTTGAAATTCAGCACTTACCTGCTGACTAAGGATTCATTCAGCGATTTCCGGGTGATCTTTTCCGCCAAGCTCGTTGAATCCGAAATGCATTCTGGAATTTCCTTTTGGGGTGAGGTGCGTCCGGGGGTAAGCAAGGAACCAGAAAAGGACCGCTCGGAGCACACCTATGCCGGACACCTTGTGATGTTTCCTTCCGGATACGGGATGTACGACCTGTTCGGCAGGAACGGTCTCGGTGTCGATGGCGGACCTGCGAAAAAGGTCGGTAAACAACACGACTGGAACGACATAGAGGTGCTGACTCAAGGCAATCGGGTACGGGTTGCCATCAATGGTTCCGCCGTCGTTGATTGGCGTGATCCCGAACCGAAGCGCATCAAGGTCGGCCCCATCGGACTCCAATTGCACTCAAACTCGATTCCCCAGGAAATCCACTTCAAGGGCCTTTCCTTGGAAACATTTCCCAAGGAAGACCGGTTGATCACGGTGAAATGAAGGCTGTTTCTGGAATCCTCGAATGATTGTCACCCAGTCGGACACGGATATTTCAACGCCGACTGGACGGATGCGGACCTATCTGTTCATTCCCCAGCAACCGGGGCGCCCTCCCCGTCCGCGACCTGGATTGCTGTTTTTCTCGGAAATTTTTCAGGCCACCGATCCAGTCAGGCGATTGGCCATCCTTTTGGCATCCCATGGTTATGTTGTTGCCGTTCCCGAGATTTACCACTCCCATGAACCGGCCGGAACAGTGCTTGGATACGACGAAGCCGGCAAGGCCAGGGGCAATTCCCTCAAATCCATCATTCCCATGGGAGAGTTCGATCAGGATATCAGGGAACTCGCCCGGTTCCTCAAGGCCCATCCCGCTTGCAGCGGACATCTGGGAGCTTTCGGGATTTGCCTTGGTGGACACCTCGCTTTTCGCGCCGCGCTGTTTTCCGAAATAGCCGCGACGGCTTGCCTTTATCCCACGGACCTTCATTCAGGAACACTTGGAAGGGGAGGCCATGCTGATTCACTGGCGAGGGCGGGGGAAATCCGTGGAGAATTGCTGATGGTTTTTGGCAGGCAGGACCCCCATGTGCCACCGGATGGAAGATCGGTTATTCACGAAGCCCTTGAGAAGGCCGATGTCTACTTTTCATGGCACGAGTTCAACGCGGCACACGCCTTCGCGCGAGACGAGGGCGAACGATATGATGCCGACGCGACCCGCCATGCAACAGGCCTGGCGCTGGAAATGTTTCGAAGGTGTCTTTGAAACTTTATGCCTTGAATACCAACCCGCCTTCCACCCATGTCTCACGGATGCTCCACTCAGAATCCATGAGGATAAAATCCGCCTTCTTGCCAACCTCCAACGAACCAATGGTTGAATCCAAGCCGGCCACCCTCGCCGGAGTCAGGCTTGCCATGCGTGCCACCAGGTGGGGCGGAGCCTTGGTCGCCCTAAGCATGGTGCGAAATCCCTGGTCCATTCCTGAGACTGAAGAAGCCAGGGCTTTTCCATCAACGGTGAGGCCAACTCCATCCCGCTTGATCACGACTTCACCTAGTTCCATTGGTCCAAATACGGCCGGTCCATCCGGACAGTCCATGGCACGCATCGCATCGGTGACCAAGGCCAGGTTCCCAGGCCCCTTGATCTTGTAGGCTAGCATCAGGAGTTCATCAGCCAGGTGTCGACCATCCGCGATCACTTCGGTTGTCAACGCATCAAGACAAAGGGTCGCCTCCATCACCCCGCCCCGCATGGGATAGGTTTGCAATTGCCTCAACCTGGCCCGGTCAGACATGGCGCAGAACAGGTGATCGACATGCCTGGCACCCCATGCCACAGCTTGCTCAACCTGATGGAATGTCGCGTGGGAATGACCGAGGTTCAACCGAACGCCGGATTCCATACATGCCTTGGCAAATTCCTCGGCGCCAGGCAATTCGGGCGCGACGCTTGCCGTCCGCACGACCGCTGGATCAAGCATCGACCTGAATTCGCATTCACTCGGATTCACCAGACCATCCGAAGGATGGCATCCCTTGGCCGAAGGCGCGAAAAATGGACCATACAAATGCACACCGGGGATCCGCGCGCCCCCCGTTGGCTGATTGACGAGCGATTTGGCCTTGTTCAAAAACCGGTGGATGAGACGGTCGGGAGCCACCGTCGATGTGGCCAGAAGGCGGGTTGTCCCATGACGGGCATGGGATCGGCACACCCCGAGAAAGGCTTCCGTCGTTCCATCCATGAAATCATGGCTTCCACCGCCATGAACATGAAGGTCGAAAAATCCAGGGGAGATTACGCCGTTCCAACTTCGGCAACCAGATCCTGGGAGGGAGTCCGGTCCTGTGAATTCGATCGAGATGATCAAACCATTTTCATGCCGGAGGATCCCATATTGCTCCCGGTCTGGAAGCAACAGCAATCCATGAAGGCTCGGCATTCGATTTTTAAACCACGGTGTTTAGTGGCGGAAAAGAAACTCTTTGGCGTTGATGAGGGCCCAGTGGAGGTCCTCAAGACCGCGCCTGCGGTCTTTCACCTTGGCAATGTGTGCAATGGCAATTTTTTGGTCCTCCGCTGATGGCGGGCGGGAAAGGGTGTTGTAATAGAGATCATCCAATATCTCCTTGTCCGACTTGCCGGCCTGAATAAGGCGGCCAACCCGATTTGTTGCCGAGCGCAGTTTGTCGTTAATCGTCGGGCCGTTGATCAGTTGCAGGGCTTGCGCAAGGTTACTATCACTTTCGCGCTCGCATTCGCAAGCCAACTCACGGGCAGGTTGGCCGAAGGTCTTGAGGAAAAGGTTGTTGACTTCGCCGTCAGGCAACTGGGTGGCGCGGGTACCCGCCGGCAGGCCCGCGAATTTCTCCGGCATTTCAGTCGCCTGGCAGATGGCGTCAAGCAACTGTTCGGCAGTCAGCAACCTCGAGACGGCGTGACTGAAATACCTGTTGTCATCCTTGTTTCCGTCATTGGTGGTCGCGGAAAGCTGATAGGTGCGCGAGTTCATGATCGTCCTGATCAAATGCTTGACATCAAATCGATGGGAGACAAGGTCACGCGCCAAAAACGAGAGCAGGTCGTCATTGGCTGACGGATTGGAATCACGGAAATCATCGACAGGTTCAACGATTCCCCTTCCCATCACATGGAACCAAATACGGTTGGCCAAAGCGCGGGCGAAAAACGGATTTTCACCCGAGGTCATCCAACCGGCGAGGGGTTCCCGCCGGTCCTGCCCGGGAGCCACTTGGGCGATATCGCCACCCATGAATTTGGGCGCCATCACCTTGCCAGTCCTGGGTTGGGTGATTTCGCCACCCTTGTCGGTATAAACAATTTCAGCGCCCGGTATTTGAGGCGTGGGCCCGGGTTGGGAAGGATCGGCCTTCTGTTTAACGCGGGCAAAAAATGCCGCAAAGCTGTAGTAATCGTCCTGGGTCCACCGTTCGAACGGGTGGTTGTGGCATTTGGCGCACTGCATCCTGACACCGAAGAACAGCTGGGCCGTGGTTTCGGCGAGGTTTTGGGGATCCTTGGCAACCCTGTAATAGTTGGCGGGGGCCACGCTGAAAGTGCTGCCACGGGAAGTGATCAGGTCACGCACAACCTGATCGAAGGGGGCGTTTTGTGAAACCTGTTCATGAATCCACTTCTGGAAAACTTGGGTGCCCTTGACCTGAATCGTCTTGCGGTTGGAACGCAAGACATCCGACCATTTCAGTGTCCAAAAATCAGCATATTCGGGCCTTTCGAGGAGGGAATCGACCAGCTTCGACCTCTTGTCAGAACCCTTGTCCGAAAGAAACGCCTTGACTTCATCAGCGGTTGGAATGATGCCGCAGACATCGAGATATACTCGCCGGACAAAATCGGCGTCATTGCAGGTTTCCGAAGGGCTGATGTTGAGCAGCTTGAGCTTGGCAAAGACATGCTTGTCGATTTCATTGTTTTCAGGAATGTTGGGCCAAACGAAGCCCGGTCGGGGTTCAAGATAAGTGAGGCGGACAGTGACCATTTCTTCCAGGTATCGGGCGAGGATCGCCACTTCACCGGCCTGCCTGAATTCGACTAGGCCGTTGGAGGAAACTTCTGCCACAGCCGGATCGGAACTCGACATCGCAGTAAGCCTGGTGACATCACGGACAGTGCCGTCGGAAAATGCGGCTTCGACCGATATCTGCTGCCAACGGGCCGGTTTCACCTGCAACCGGGCACCCGGCAGAACCTTGAGGGATTTCACGACGGGTAGATTGGTTGCGTCATCCTTCATTCCTTCGGCGAGCCACGATTCAACGGCATTGGTGGCCACGCTTCCTGTCACGAATCGCTGACCGCCCTCATGGGCTACACGGCCGAGCCCTTTTTGGAGGAGAAGGCTAGCCAACGGATCATGGGAAACGGTGCGCCGGCCAAGGACATCCCTGGTCAATTGCTGGAAATCCGCGGTTGGATCAAAGCCTCGCAGGCTCAGCTTGAATCCGTTTTTTCCGGATGGCGTGCCATGGCATGCCCCCATGTTGCACCCACCAACATTCAGCGCGGCAATCACTTCATGACGAAAACTGACAGGAATCGGCTTTTCGAAATCCTTCACCACCAAGGGCACTTCCACACGAGATTTCCCGGCGGTAGCCACCAACTTGCCCATGCCGTTGGCGAGCGGTGTGACAAATCCAGTTTCGTCGATGCGCGCAAGTGACGGAGGATCAATAGAGATTGCGGCCAATCCAGTGAGGTCGCGGACGACTTGCTCCGCATAACTTCCAGTGACCAGAACCTGACGCCTTGAACGCTTGCCGATCAGGTCAATGGAAGCTGGTTCTACCTTAAGGGATTGCGGTTCACCAACAGCCTTTTGTCGCTGTTCAGCATCGACAGGCCAACCCGCGAAAGCGTTTGGGGCCAAACAAAGAATCGCGGTTAGTCCGACTAATTGCAGGCTGCGGTGCATATTAAACCCTCATCGGGAGTTGGGCGGCGACAGAGGATATCACCGCTCAACAGGTCGGCAGGAAGCGGACTGTTTAATCCAAGTCTCAAGGATGAAGCCTTTCCGGTCAAGCTCACGAACAACGAAACATTAAAATGATTTCAAATTCAACGCTTTTTCCATCAGTTGGTGTCCCGGATCAACAACCAATCCGGTTTCATGAGCTGCGGCCTCACTGTACTCCGATGCCTTGTCGCTGCGAATTCCCACCCCGGCCAATGCGAATGGAACCGGACCATGGCTATGGGCCCGAGTCCGCAATGGCGTTCGGTGATCTGGCTCTATCAAGATTCTGCTATCAGGATATCGATTGAGAGCTTCAAGCATCGGCCCGACGATTTTTGAGTCAATTTCCTCGATTGCACTAACCTTGGCATCCACCCGCCCCTCGTGTGATGCCTCGTCTGGTGCCTCAACATGAATGCAAACGACATCATGGGTGGCCAAGGCGTCGATCCCATATCGGCCCTTGGCAGCGTAATCGGTGTCCAAATAACCAGTTGCTCCGGGTACATTGATGCGATTCCACCCGATCAGTTGCCCAACCCCCCGAACTAAGTCAACAGCGCTGATAATCGCCCCTTTCTTGCCGAATCTTTCCTGAAAATTTTTCAGGACCGGTGCCTTTCCCATGCCCCAGAGCCAGCACTGCGTGGCCGTTTTGTGGCCAGCGGCGATTCTGGATTTATTGAAGGGCGATTCAGCAAAAAGCGGAACGCTCGCGAGCATGATTTCCTTGAGCATCTCCGAGCCTGGGCCTATGGGGAGGTGGCCCGCGACTTGCTGGTCGGGAATATCATGGGGTGGCTGTCCCTTCGTGGCCGCGGAAAAGACAGCGGCTCCGCCGCGAACAACTAACAGGTTGCGATAGCTGACTCCCGGATGAAACTCCAAGGAAACCGATACCCCATTCACCTTACGCGGCCCGCCAAGCCGCTCCTGAAGCACCTCGAGCAGTGCCTTTCCCGTGGCATTGTCAATATGGCCAGCCGTGAAATCCCTCATGGCGCCGTCAGGCACGTGGACGAGGTTGCAGCGAACCGCCCAGTCGTCAGGTCCAAGGGTGATGCCCATGGCACGGGCCTCAAGGGGCGCGCGCCCCGTGTAGACCTGGTCTGGGTCGTATCCGAAAAGGCTCAATGTCGCCACATCGCTGGCGGGAGTCTGCCTTGGCGGCACATTGTTGGAAAGGCCGACGATTCCCCTTGTCGCCACTTCGTCCATTCCCGGTGTCTTGGCCGCCTGGAGCGGTGTCCGGCCACCAAGGCTTGATTGTGGTTCGTCGGCCGCTCCATCGGGAATGACAATCACAAGCTTCATGGAATTATCAACTCCTCAACCACGGGGGTCAGTCAAGCATTTCACCCAAGAGAGCGCCTGCTTCATAAACTTCCTTAAGTGCCAAAGCTATGGCACCAGCGTGAACCGCGATGTGCCTCGCCCCGACATCCGTGTAGACAAAGTTACGGACGAGTCCCGGACGATTCCTGTCAAAGTTGACGCCTATCAACCGCCCTTGGCGGTCCAGCACCGGGCTTCCCGAATTGCCACCAATCGTATCCGCAGTTGAAATGAAATTGAGAGGGGTTTCCAAATGAATCCTTGGCCTCGCCTCAAGCCATGACGATGGCAAATGAAACGGCTCCTTGCCAGCCATCTGGTCATGGCGGGAAAAAAGTCCGGCAACCGTGGTCTGGAATGGCACATTCTTCCCGTTTTCCTCGTAAGGGCGAACCAATCCGAACGCCAGCCGCAGGGTGAATGTGGCATCGGGGGCCACGGCGCGGGAATAAAGCTTGAATCGCGCTTGAGCCACGCGGGCCATCGACTGCCTTTCTGGTTCCTCAACCTCATCCTCAAATCGTTTCCGCATTGAGCGGGCAAAAGGATCCACAAGCGCAACCAGGCGAATCATGGAGTCAGCGCTCGAGCGAATCGCATCCTCCCCACCGGAAACCAGTCGTCGCCTTTCCTGCACATCGGCCAATCGCGTCCCATCCACCAGTTCCGAGGCGAGGCGCAAAGGTTGCTTTCCATCCAAAATCCTTTTGACTTCCGGATGGCTGGGACCAAGCACTTCAGCCAACCAGGTGAGAGTGGCCGACAGCCGCGCTTTCTCGAATGAAGGGTGGATCGGTGCCGGGGAATAAAGCGCCAGTTCAAGCGATTTTCTGTTGGCGTCACGATACTCGCGCAATCGGTCGCCATCGGGCTTCGGGTTTTCAACCACAAGCCGGAAGATCGTCCTGGCAATCACGAACAAGTCGGAATCAAATGCGAAGCCTCGTTCAAAGAGCGAATGTTCTCGATGAAATTGGGAGTGGGCCCGGCACGCCGAAGCCAGCGACTCCCACGGGCGATTGTCATTCGAGGCGCCGATGAGCCGCTGCTCCTCCTCGACTTTGACCGCCATCAGCCTGGCGTCGAGCAACCCTTGGTATTGGCCTGAAATCGCCTTGCGGCTGTTGGCCACCGAATGAAGCTCCCTGGCGGCCTGACGAGCCGCATCCGATCCCGTGGAAGCATGCTGCCCAAGCGCTGCCTCAAGCATTCTGAGGTAAGCCAGGGAAAACGGATGAAGGTGATCCCGACGGTGCTGCAATTTGGCGACCGTCTCGAGCCTTTGGGTCGCCCCGGGATGCCCAGTGACGAACACCAGGTCTCCTTCCCGCGGTCCTTCAGGGTGAAGCCTCAGGAAAGATTCAGGCTTGTAAGCGGCCCCCTTTTCATAAACACGGAAAAGACAAAAATCGAGTCCATGCCTTGGATACTCAAAGTTGTCTACATCACCGCCGAATCCGGCAACTGAAGATTCCGGGGCGAAGACCAGCTTGACTTCGGTGAAACGGCGATAGCGATACAGATGGTAGACGGCTCCGTGGTAAAGTGTCACCACATCCGACCGCATTCCCGTCCGCTCAAGCGACTCCTTTTCAATTTGGGCCATCACTGACCGCCTGGCACTGCTTTGACCGGCCAAATCGCTCGCGGCGCGCACCGCCTCCTCAACCCGGCCCGTGACATCCTCGATCCCGTCCAGCATGTTCAGTTCAAGGTCGGGACACGCCATTTCATCCGCTGCTGACTTGGCCAAGAAACCATCCTTGAGCAGATCCCTGGCCTTGGTGCTTAATTTGGCCAATGTGTCGGCGCCAACATGGTGGTTCGTGATCACCAGACCTCTGGCCGAGACAAACGCTCCGGATCCGCCGCTGTTGAACCTGACCGAAGCAGTTCTGGCCCTATTGATCCATTCCTTTGTCAATTTGAATCCATGTCGAGTCTCGAGCAACGACTCTGGCGGGTCATTAAGAAGCCACATGCCTTCATCGGAACGACTCATGGATACGCCTCCGAGAAAAGCAAAGGCGAAGACTAGGCAAACTTGGAAAGGCCGGGAATTAATACGCATAGGCCTCTCCATCACCGGTTGAATTAAATTGTACAAATCAAATTATTTTTGAGCCGGTCGGCCTTGAGTCGAAACAGCACGCCGGGCATTGTACCGCCCCTGAGAACGAGTGGAGGGCGAAGGGTGCTCGAGACAGGAAAAAGACTTCAAAGGGCAGGTGGTGCCCTTCTGGCCGTGTTGCTTGTTCTTCTTCTCTCCGGCGGCCTTTATGGGTTCTACAGAAGCGTTTGGGAGCACGGAAAACGATTGCGGGAGGTTGTTCCAGGAAAGCTCTACAGGAGCGGACAGTTGACGGTCGACGGATTCAGGGATGCCGTTGAGAGATACGGAATCAAATCCGTGGTCAACCTTCAGGATGAATTTCCAGACCCAAGGATCCGCAACGGGTATTTGAACAAGTCTGAAACTGGGGAGCAGGAAATGTGCAGGCAACTCGGCCTTCGCTACTTCCATGTGATGCCAGACTTGATTCCTCCCGATCGGCCAAGACCCCACAGGCCGAAGGCCGTCGATGACATGCTTTCCCTATACGACCGCGAGGACCTGTACCCGATGCTCGTGCACTGCAAGGCGGGACTGCATCGGACCGGGGTTCTCCTCGCGGTCTTCCGCATGGAATATCAAAATTGGCCCCGCGAGGAGGCCTACCGGGAATTGAAGGCCCACGGATTCGGGGATAGCGCGTGCACCGAAGCCAATTTGTATGTCAGCCAATATGTGCTTGATTATGTGCCCGGCAAGCGCCTTCCCAAGGAAAAGTAGTCGAGAAACGGAGTCAACCATTGCTAACCATCATTGACAGGCAAATGCTGGCGGCCTTTTTCAAGGCCTACATCGTATGCCTTGTGAGCATGCTTTCCTTGTATGTCGTGGTCGACCTTTTCACGAACCTCGACGATTTCACGGGCAAGAACAAACCCTGGCAGAAAGTCGCCATCGACATCGCCGCCTTTTACGGATATCGTCTATCTCAGATTTTTGACAGGCTTTGCGAAGCCATCGTGCTGTTGGCCGCCATGTTCACCATCGCATGGACACAAAGAAACAACGAACTGGTCCCACTCCTTTCCTGTGGCGTGTCCATTCACCGCGTGGTGGCGCCCGTGTTGGCCGGGGCATGCGCATTGCTGTGTCTGGCGGTTTTCAACCAGGAGGTCGTTGTTCCACTCATCAGCGACAAGTTGATGAGCGAGAAGGACGACCCGCATGCCGTCAACATCGTGCAAGTTCGAAGCGGTTACGAACCCAACGGCATTCATTTCGAAGGGGACAAGGCCGACAGGACTTCGCGCGCCGTTTCCAACCTGCGGGTCACTGTCCCGGAATCGTTGGCGGGAAACCTGATCCACATCACCGCGAAAACCGCCATTTTTCACCCCGATCCCGAGGGGGGCCGGGGAGGCAAATGGGAATTATTGCAGACGATTCCCAAGGAAGTTGAAGGCTGGGACCGCGAAACTCAGTTGATCGAAGCGGTCGACACGGGCCGATATCTTCTTCATGTGAGGGAAGTCGGTTTCGATGCCATCACCAGAAACCCAAACTGGTTCGGATTCGCGAGCACGATCAGGCTTTTTCAGGAAATGCAGCGACCCGACGCCAGCAGGGCCCCTTCCCTCGCCGTCCTTTTTCACTCGCGTCTTGTCCGCCCTCTCATCGGGGTCGTGCTCGTGATGCTCGGATTGTCAGTCATCCTCAGGGACCAGAATCGCAATATCTTCATCTCGGCGGGAATATGCCTCGTTTTATGCTGCTTGTTCTTCGGTGCTGGTTATTCAGCCAAGATGCTCGGTGACAACGACTTTATCCACCCGGCCCTTGCGGCGTGGATGCCAGTCATGGTTTTTGGACCCTACGCGTTGGTTTTGTTTGACGCGGCGCATACTTGATTGGCGGGGCCTTTTGCCTTCCTTTTCAATGCCCTGAACATTCCAAGTGCCCCGTCTCCCTCTTCCAGAAGGAACTCCCAGATCTCAAAACCCGCCTGCAAGGCCATGGCGGCATATCCCGGGCAGCTTTCAGGGAAATCACTTTTCCAAATGTGCTCCTTGAGTCCGCTCAGTTCGGCATGGCTCAAATGCCCTTCGCCCTCGCGGCTCATCAGGTTCCAAAGCCTTTCAAGCCACTTATCACGGGTATCGCCATGCTGCCTGATTCCATCGATTACCCAAAGCGTTCCTCCAGGTTTGAGTATCCTAAGGATATCGATAAAAAGCTTGTTCTTGGACATGGAATCGAGATGGTGGAGCGAGTAGGAAATCAAGACTCCGTCGATGCATGCCTCGCCTGGGTAATTCTTGACGAAACTTTGGAATTCTTCCTGAACCAATTGATGCACGATGCCGGCAGACTTTAAGTTGTGGCTCGCCAAATCAAGTGCCGGTTTCGCCAAATCCACACCCAAGTACTGAACGCCCTTGGGAAAAACACTGATGACATGACTCGCGTCTCCACAAGCCAGGTCCACGACAACGCCACCCGGTGGTATCCGCGAATTCAGTTCTTTCCACAACAACGAGAAGAATTCCCGATGCCGAAGCATGTTTGTTTCAAGGCACTTCCTGTAAACAGTCCACGCGCTGGAAAAAAATTCCCCGACATCCTCAGCTTTTTGAGGACCGGCCGATTCATTTACCATGCGGGAATATCCTTGAACTCGAGAATAACGGTTTGGGCTCTCAATCCGAGGACCGCGGTCAGGGACAATTCGGCGTCCAATGCCAGCCCCGCGGGAAAGTGATAAGTCACTTCAGCGAAATTCGATGACTGGGAATCGATCGAAAAGCCTACCGGCGCCCGTTTGGTTACCCCCGCGATGGATTCCATGCGATTCAGGAATGCCCAGGATTGAAAACTTTCCAGGTCAACCGCTCCCGAATCAATCTCCGTCCTGACCGTCAATGAAAAACGGTTCGCTTTCCTATCAACCTTGGTCACGACACACCTGAATTTGCCGTCGCGTGCCAATTCAAGGGGGCCGGATCTGATTCGATTCAGCAAGTCAATTACCCTGCCCATGGGAATGACAATAAACCCATCCGTGACAACCGCCGCGGCTTCCAACTTGCATTGCCATCGCTTCGTTGGCAACCAGTCCGTGGGAACAGTCAGCACCCAATTGTGCCTGTTGGTCATTTCGGGCGGAGTCATGGAACGCCCGATGTTAATTTCCAAAGCCGACTTTCCCTGCTCAGAAAAACTCATGCGGTTGGGCGCGCTGGAAATAAGCACGGGAATTCGTTCCGATGCCCAATCAAGTTGAACCTCAAACGACCTTTTGGTGGTTCCCGTGGCTAAGTCGCGGGCCGTCTTGAGCATGATCACCTTGCCAGCAACCCCTTCCGAGTTGGCTGTTGGCGCTTGTGCTGGCAACGCATTCAGGCAAATGAGAAAAAGAGAGTTCATGGATTGGAGGATATCACAGGTAAAACAGGAGTGCCCCGCCTGGTTTGAGCCAGGCGGGGCACGGGACCCGGCGATGACCTACTCTCGCCCTTGAAGGACTACCATCGGCCCTGGATGCTTGACGGCCGTGTTCGGAAAGGGAACGGG
>VGXS01000026.1 GCA_016873225.1 Planctomycetota bacterium
TATCCATCACATCCGTCATGCTTCCCTTTCGGACCCTGACCAGCGACACCCGCTTTTCACCATCCTCAACCTGCAATTTGATGTCATAATCGAGGATATGACGACTGCACCAAAGCTCCTTTGCCGCCTGAAGTTCTTTTTTCGATAGTTGCCGCCGGTTGGCATACATCCACGGAATGAATGCCGCTGCCAGGCCGGCGACTGCCAAGGCGAGGAAATACCAGCGCGCCGCGATTGGATTCAATGAGCCACTTCCCGGTAAACCTTGACCAAATCGCCCACCAGAAGGTCATGATTGTCGGGCGTTTCAAGCATCCGTTCTTGAGCAAATGGCGCATGCCGTTGCCAATCCAGGAATTTTCTTGCCAAGCCAGTCCGGTCACGCCAATGAATCTCCCGGTCATTGGCGGGCCACTTAACTGATTCGTCCGGTCTCCCCGTGAGCCAGGCCACCCTTAACCCGGCAGCCACGGCATGAGCCGACAATTCAATGGTCCTGCGATCAGGATAAGCCAGGATCAAGCCTTGAAGCCGGCCTGAATCAAAAGCCTCCGCGCTCGAGATGGTTGCGATGCCCTTGTCTGCGCCAACCGATTTGGCAAAACGCCTTAGATTGTTTTTTTCAATCCCTTCGCCCAGCGCCAATCGCATATTCGGCATGACCTGCCTGGCAATTTCAAATGACCAAACCACCGACTCTCCGTGGCTCGGAGCGTATTGGCCGCTGTCAAATCCGATCATGTCCCCAATCTCAGCATGAACCAATGCCGCCCTCGTATGGATTGGCCAGCTCAGATCTTTATCTGCTCCCCAGCCAACACGCCTCACTTTTGGAAAGATCCAATTCCCTCGGGTGTTCCCGTCAATCCCTGCGTCGAAAACAACCGACTTGCACCCACGCATCATGCAAACGGCCGCCCACGCCGAGAATGTGTCAAAAGCATGCACAATATCGGGCTGAACCCGCTTCGATTGCCACCAACAATGCCCGATGCGCTCCGGCAGACTGAGGTTCCTTTGAAAAATCGGGGCATCAAGGGAAAAACCTTCCAGTCCGAGTTTCCTCGCCAAACGGGGAGCCAAGTGCATGGATAGCCATTGTTCACCGGGCGGAAGCAGCCAAAGAACTTTTTTCATTCTCCCGGATTCCTAGCCAGCCATCGTTCGGCTAGCGCCCTTGGACCTAAACACTCATCTCCGGGTTCAAGGCAGGCGATGTGGGGAAGGTTCCTGAATTCACCGGCCCAATCAAGGCCGTATCCAACGACAAACTGGTCGGGACATTCAAAGCCGACCCAATCCGGTCGCCAGCCATCGGCTGATTTCCCGGGTTTGCAAAGAAGTGCCGCCGTCGCTAGGTCGGCGCAATGCCTGTGGCGCAACATTCCAGCCAATCCAACCAAGGTTCTTCCCGTTTCACAGATTTCATCAAGCAGAAGAACCGATTTGCCGGCGACATCGGGTAACATGGTTGAATCGATCCTCAATTCGCCAGAGTGCATTCCTTCGCCATAACTACTGGCCTTTATGGTACATACGGAAACGAGGCCCATCATTCGCCTTGATACATCCGCGAGGAGATAGATGGCTCCGTCCATGATCCCGATCAGGACGACGGATTTCTTCTCGAATCGTTGGGATGACCAAACGGCTAGCTGATCAACAAGGCTGGCGATCTGGCTGGATTCCAAAAGAACGCGCATGGAAAATTCCTGACATACGGACAACCGTTTGTGGCGGCGTTCGCCTTGTTCCCGGGTTTTGATCCAAGGTATAGCACAACTTCTATTTGACGATCATCTGGCGGAGATTTCGATGGCAATACTCGAGGTTCAGGAACTCGTCAAATTTTATGGCAGCCGGAAGGTCGTCGATGGCGTCAGTTTCAAGGTTGATATTGGCGAAGTTGTTGGACTGCTTGGCCCCAACGGCGCGGGAAAAACCACAAGTTTCCGCATGACAACCGGCCAGGTGACTCCCAATGGTGGCAAGGTAATCTTCGACGGAAAGGATGTCACCACCCTGCCGATGTTCAAGCGCGCCAGGCTCGGCATGGGCTACTTGGCTCAGGAAACCAGCGTGTTTCGCAAGCTTTCGGTCGAACAGAACATTCATGCGATCCTTGAAGCCCAACCGATCCACCGGACCCTCGGCAGAAAACTGACCCGACAGGAGAGGATCGACGCCTGCGACAAGGTCCTGGAGCAGTTCAGCCTTTCACACCTGAAGAAAAACAACGCCGCCCGGCTTTCTGGTGGCGAGAAAAGAAGGCTGGAGATCGCCCGCTGCCTAGTCTGCGACCCGCTTCTCATCCTGCTTGACGAACCGTTCGCTGGGATCGACCCCCAGACGATCCAGGACATTCAGCAAATCGTCCGGGGCTTGCGCGGGCAAGGCATCGGTGTCCTGGTCACCGACCACCGGGTCCGTGAAATTTTGACAATTACAGACCGTAGCTATCTGATTAAAAAGGGTAATGTCGTCACGCATGGTACCCCGCAGGAACTTGTCCGTGATCCCATCGCCATCCGGGAATACCTGGGCAACAGCTTCTCGGACGATCCGTTTGGCCTTTCCCGCTCGGGTGATGAGGCGGTGCGCGGCATGCAGGCGATAAGCGGAATGCGCTCGAATCCTCCGCTTCAGGAACATTTCAACCGCTTGCTCGACCAGTTGCGGACTCCCGATGGAGCCGCCGCCGCTAGAGAAATCTTGGCCATGGGAATGGCTGCGGTCCCCGGACTGCTCGATGCCATGGAAAAACGAGAGGTGGACATGCGAAGGGTGTGCTGGGAGTTGCTCAAGCGCGTCCACCCCAACCCTGGAGATTATGATCCATCGGCGCCTGAAATCGCCCGGTTGGAACAGGTTCGCTCCATGAGGGTTTCACTTCCACGACTGGCAGGATGAATGGAGCCACCGTATGCCGACAACCATTGCCGAGTTGGTTGAGTCTTATCTCAAGGGGCCCGCGGATCTCAGGCGTCATGTGGCCGGAATGACCAGGGAGCAGATGCTGGAAAGGCCGGTTCCCGGCAAGTGGTCCACGCTTGAGGTCATAGCCCACATCGCGGACTTCGAACCCATTTTGGCTGACCGGGTGAAAAGAACCATCGCGCTGACCGAACCAACCCTTTTGGCCGCTGATGAAAATCAGTTTGTCATCGCCTTGGCTTACCACGAACGGGATGCCGAGGATGAACTCCGGCTCATTGAATTGACCCGCAGCCAACTTGCCAGAATCCTCCTAAAGCTCCCGGAAACCATCCTCACGCGAAAGGGGATTCATAGCATCAAGGGTCCCAAAACAGTCGAGGAACTGATGCGCATGGTCAGCGGACACATTGGCAGCCATCTGCCGCATATCAACGAAAAGCGAAAAGCCTTGGGGCTTTCCGTCGTGGCGTGACTCAGGCCGCCCTTGAGCCACTGCCAAGTTTCCGAGCCTCGAGCATGGCTTCCTGCGCGCGTTGGAAGGGGTCGATTAGGTCGATTCGTGAAGGCAGGGCTTCAAAAATTGAGGCAATCCTTGCCTCCAGTGATTCATTTGGTTGCTTGACATAGACCCTTGCCATGCCATCAGGCAATCCCCCGACTTCACTAAGGGAAGCGCCAGCAATGCCCCGTCGATCAACAAAGACAACCGGGGTTTCCAATCCCGGCTGCATGTCCAATCCGAGTGGGTGATCGGTAAGGATCATGTGGGGAACCAAGGGACCCTTATCCAGAAGAGCCTTGCCAATAAGCTCGGAAACGATGTGGCTTTCCAGGGTTGAACCGTAAAGAATCTGCTGGACTTTGCTGGGGTTGACGGAGGTCGTCATGCGAAATTCGAGGGGTCTTCCCCATGAGTTGGTCACAAGCAGGGCGCCAAGATAGCCTTGCTCAACGGTGATGGCCATGAAACCCAGAATCCACCCCCCTGATGGTTGCTGGATAACCTGAGACGAAGTTGATTGCCCGTCAGCCACGGTCGGCTCCTTAAATCCACTCATGGCGTGCCGGGATCGATCAAAAAATGCGATCCAAGGGAGAGACCGGCATGCCCACGATCGTCCATTCGGGAAACCGGTGAAAGCGACTTGAGGTGGCCGCGAGACTCCACGGGCATTGCTGTCATCCCGGTGGAGTGTTGGCATGATTTGGTCACCCCGGACGAGAATGCAGCCAAGGCAGACATTGGCGATCGGGGCGGCAATTCCGAGTTTGCCAAGACGACTGCCTTGGCAATGGCCGGCAGGCTAAAATCAAATCATGAAAAAACTTCCTCTGGTGATAGATCCAGTGAACCCTGGGGCCCTCGAGTTGGGCCATGAATCGCTCAAATCGCTTTTGTCAGGGTTGGATTCCAATGCCGTTCTCCGCGCCCGCCAGTTGGAACGCTGGATTCTTCAAGGGCGCGCCACGAAATTCGAGGATATGTCCGACTTGCCAGCCCAGTTGCGGTCAATTCTCCCTTTAAAGTTGGTTCCTCTCACCTGTTCGGTGGCTCATGGATCAACTGCCTTGGACGGCACGCGGAAATTGTTAATCAAGCTTGCTGATTCCCATACCGTTGAAACGGTCCTGATGTTTGAAGATGACCGGCGCACGGTCTGCATTTCAACTCAAGTCGGCTGCGGAATGGGCTGCACATTTTGCGCCAGCGGCATCGCCGGGGTGGCGAGAAACCTCAAATCCCATGAAATCCTTGAACAACTCCTTCTCGCAAGGAACGAATTGCCCGCATCGGAGAGAATCACCCATGTTGTCGTCATGGGAATGGGCGAACCGATGGCCAACTTGGCTAATCTGCTTGAGGCCCTGTCCATCGCCACAAGTCCGAAAGGTTTGGGCATTTCAGCCCGGAATGTCACGATTTCCACAGTTGGCATTCCGGGAAAAATCCTGGAACTGGCGGAATCAGGTCGAAAATATCATCTCGCCATCTCCCTCCACGCTCCCGAGGATGCTCTTCGAAGCCGCCTGATGCCAACGAATGAAAAAACTGGCATTCAAGCGATTCTCGAAGCAGCGGGGGAGTTCTTCACAAAAACAGGGCGCCAAGTCACATATGAGTACATCCTCCTTGGCGGCGTCAATGACCGCCAGGAGGATGCCGAGTCCCTGGGAAAGCTTTTGGAGGGAAGAAAAGCTCATGTGAATCTCATCCCCTTCAACCCGGTGGATGGGTTACCATGGAATCGGCCCGACAATGAAGCTATTGCGCGGTTCCGCCAATCACTGGAAAAACGCAGGGTTTCAGCCTCGGTTCGAAAGCGCAAGGGAGCCGACATCGACGCTGCCTGCGGACAATTGAGGCGAAGGCACGAGGCGCCCAAGGCTAAATGGCCAAGCAGTTGAGCAGACCTGCCGGGGGAGACCGGGGATCATGCCAGCCATCAGCGAGTCGAGTGCGCGCCTATCGGTGCTAGACCCCGATGTGGCCCTGATGCTCGAGGTGCGGGATGGGTCGCCCGAAGCGTTCGCCAGACTCATGGAAAAACATCAGGCCAGGTTGCTGGGAGTCCTGGTCAATTGGTCAGGAGACCGCCAGGAAGCCGAGGACCTCGCGCAGGAGGTTTTCCTTCGCGTGTACCAAACCCGGGCAAAATACAGGGCAACGGCCCGTTTCAACACATGGCTGTACACGATCGCGAGCAACCTGCTGCGCAACCACAAGCGCGACAGCAGGCTTCGCAAGGCGGCGTCCCCGCTGCCTGTCAGCGAATCGGGCGCGATTGGCCCGCTCCGCCATCTGAGTTCCGCCGATGGCGGCAGGCAGGAATCTTCCGCCGATTCGCCGGACGGTGAGGAATTGGCAAAGGCGGTGCGGAACGCGGTTGCCGGCCTTCAGGAAAGGCAGCGGCTCGCGGTCCTGCTCAACAAATTCGAAGATATGTCCTACACGCAAATATCAGAAATCATGAACCTTTCGGAAAAGGCCGTCAAGTCGCTGCTGGCGCGGGCCAGGGCCAACCTCAGGGAAGCGCTTGAGCCCATCATCTCGCCGACATCCGGTGAAAGGCGGGCGAAACCATGACATCCCCGGATCCTGATGCAACATCGAAGGCCGAAAGGATCAGCGCCTGGATCGACGGAGAACTTTCCGAGGACGCGAAGGATCGCTTCGGGGAGGAAATGGGCAAGGATCCATCCCTCAGGCTTGAAGCGGACCTCACCAAGGCGGCTTGGGACCTTCTCAGTCACCTGCCAAAGCCTGAGCCGAATCCTTCCTTGACACAGAAAACCATGACGCTCCTCCAATTCGGGGAATTGGGCGTCGCCTCCAACACATCAGCAAAAAAGGCCGGCCAGTCGGCGATCGTCATGATTGGCTTGTGGTGGACGGGGCTGGTGATGCTGCTTTTGGGATCTTTCTTTGCGACAAGGGCCATGACTGGAATCCATTCCCGTACGACAGACTCGAAAGAGCCATTTTTCTGGCTCGATACCGCCTCTGTCAGGCCGGAAATCCGATCGGACACGGAATTTCTCAAATGGCTTGCCGCGCCGGACCGTTTCGGGAGTCCGGAACCATGAGTCCCGTCAATTCGCCCGCCATCTGGCTGGGACCGCTGGCCGTGATCGCCGTTTCAAACATGTGTGCCGTCGTTTTGTGCGCCTGGCCCGTTCCGGCCTCGGTGCTCAAGAATATCGCCATGCAGCGCGCGGCCGAAGGCAACCATCCATTGGCGCCCACGGGACATGAGACCCAATGGGCGGAATCAGAGGGCTGGCTTGACGGGTTGAATGATACCGGTCGTCGCCAAGCCATCAAAGCCTTGCGCGCATTCGAGTCATGGCTTCGGGAAAAGCCGGATTCTTTCCAATCCAGGCTGATGGCGCTGAATTCAAGGGAAAGGGAGGACCTGATCACGCGCACAAGACAGCGGGAACAGGAAGGGCCTCTGTCCGGCCTTATACACCCTTCCATCGCCTCTGAACCTTGGTTCGACGAGGCCCGCGAATTTCTTTCCATCAAACTGCTTCCAAGGCTCGATGAGTCGGAACTCATGGAGTTGGAGAAAGCCGCTTCTGGAGAGAGAAAAAACTGGCTGACATGCTTTGCCAGGTTGGCCCATGATCATATTCACCTTCCCCAAGGACCCACCAGCGTCACGGGCATCAAGGATTTACCTTCCCCTTGGAAAAGTGCGTTCGAAAAACTCGATCCCACATCCCGGAAAAGGCTGGAAGCCTTGGAAGGGCGATGGCCGGATTTCGCAATATCGCTTTACTCTTCCGTTATCGAGGCGCGACAATCAGTTCCACAGGAAACCTTGGGCCCATGCCGCTGGGAGGAAATGCCAGGACCGTGGATCGCGGCCCTTCAACCCAAGGGGTTTCCCGGCTTGGCGAATATGGAACGGAACAGGCTGCAACCTCATGAAGGCCAATGGCCCGCTTATCCCAGGCAAGTCCTTGAATCCCTCAGGAGGCGAGCCGTCAGTCTGCCCGCCATTCGCTTGCCCGGCCCAACCTTGGTCTGGCGACAAGCTTTTGATTCCCGGTGAGTTTCTGTCCCCTTGCAATTGACCAAGGGTTGCGCATCCAGAAGGATGAATTCATGCCAAGTCTCCGGTTCATCCAGCGGTTGGGATTCATACCGGTTTTCCTGTTCCTGTTGCTGATCGCGGGTTGCGGATCGGGGACTGAAGGCAATGGTGTCGTTGCCACGACAACCTTGGCTGCTGATTTGGCCTCCACCCTGCTTCCGCCAACGGTTCCAGTCGTGTCAATCATAGGAACCGGGGTGGATCCCCACACTTTTGAAGCCCGCTCCGGGACAATTCGACAATTGCACACGGCCAAGTTGGTGGTGCATCATGGCCTTCATCTTGAAGGTCGTCTCTCCGAACTCCTGGCGGGGCTGCAAAAAAGATCCCCCAACCGCGTATGCTGCCTCGCTGACCCAATTCTGGCGGAGCATCCACACCTTCTTCGCCGTGAAGGAGATGAAATAGATCCCCACATCTGGTTTTCTCCCCGCCTCTGGAGCCTGACAATTCCCGAACTCTCACGAAAGCTGGCGGAAACATACCCGGCGCACGCGGAAACCATTTTCCGAAATGCCGGTTTAGCCATGGAATCATTGGATCGGCTTGACCGGGAACTCCGGGAAACTTTGTCCGTCATTCCTGAAAGATCGAGAGTGCTGGTGACGAGCCATGACGCCTTTGGATACTGGGGCATGGAATACGGGTTTGAGGTACTGCCAATCCAGGGGATAAGCACCGCCACGGAGGTCGCGGAATCAAGCTTGAGGAAACTAGCGGACATCATCCGCGTCAGGAAAATCCCGGCGGGCTTCGTTGAAAGTTCCGTTTCACCACGCACCATTGAGAAACTGCGGCAAATGCTTGGCAATCAGGTTTTTGAGCTAGGCGGCGAACTTTACTCCGATAGCCTTGGCGCACCGGGTACCGCTGAAGCCAACCATGCCGGCATGCTAAGGCATAATGCGGCCTTGATGGCCAAAGCCCTAGGGCAACCCCGGCCATGAGCCAGGCCAACCAAAGTTCCCACGCGATCGAGATCGAGGATCTCACCGTTGTTCTCGGGGAACGGACCGTTGTATGCGATCTTGACCTGAAAGTTCCCGTTGGGAAATTGTGTGCTGTGGTTGGACCCAATGGCGCGGGAAAAACCACCCTCATCAAGGCGATCGTCAGCCTGATCAAACCCGTCAGCGGCCAGGTGCGAATCTTGGGGCGGCCATTTTCCGTTTCCTGCCGTGAAGTTGCCTATGTTCCGCAAAGATCCGGCTTGGATTGGGACTTTCCCGCCACGGTTGCCGATGTGGCGCTGATGGGAACCCACCATTCCCTTCCATGGTGGAAGGGGTTGGGCCGGGGCGAAAGGGATCGTGCCACCGCCGCTTTGGCGGCGGTTGGATTGGAAGAACTGCGCGACAGGCCGATTTCAAACTTGTCCGGGGGTCAGCAGCAGCGCGTTCTCCTGGCCCGGGCACTGGCTCAGCAGGCGGAGGTCTTCCTTCTCGATGAGCCGTTTCAGGGGGTGGACGCCGCTAGCGAATCTGCCATCATGCGCACCTTAACCAGCATGCGGGACCATGGCAAAACCGTGATGGTTGTCCATCATGACCTTCACGCCGTGGCGGAAAGGTTTGACCATGCCGTTTTGATGAATGTGCGGAAAATCGCTGATGGCGCCGTGTCCTCGGTAATCACGCCGGAAAACCTGAGACGCACATTCGGCACCCGGGTTGGGTTTGATGACCTCGGCCAAAGGGAGGCATGAAGGCCATGCCAGACCCCGCCGTCATGACAGGATGCATTCTTGCCGGCGTTTTGTACGGCCTGCTCGGTTCCTTTTGCATGGCAAGGAACCAGGCCCTTTTGGGTGATGTCATTTCCCACGCGGCATGGCCTGGATTGGTTCTGGCATTGGGATTGACGGGATCTAGGCACTTTGGAGTCCTTGGCGTTGGCGCCGCCCTTGTTGGCTTCATGGCCTTGATTTCATTGGAATACCTGGGAAAGGGCAGCACCCGCATCAAGCCTGACACAAGGTTGGCATTGGTTTTGTCCGGTTTCTTTGCCGCTGGAATGCTATTTACCCGACAGGTCCAGACATCTAGGCCGGGTTCCATGGGGCATCTTCATTCCTTTCTGTTCGGGCAGACGGCGGCCCTCGTTTGGATGGATACCGCCGTGATGGCCACCGTCTTGATTCCAACCATGATCCTGGTTTGGCTCCGCTGGAGGGATTTGTCGGCATTGTGTTTTGATCCGCAATGGCGACAGACAACGCCCCATGCGAATGGCGCAACTCCAGCCATCCTGAACGGGCTTCTGGTCATCGGAATCGTCGCGGGTCTTCCAGTGGCCGGCGTGGTGCTCGTGAGCGCGCTGCTTGTATGCCTGCCTGTCACGGCGCGCAGCTTGACCAACAGGTTTTCGAGCGGAATCCTGGTCGCCATGGGGTTGGGCGCCACGCTTGGCGCCCTCTCGCCGCTGGTCGTCATGCTCACCGAGTCGATCTTCCGGCATTGGCGGGGAAATGATGACGCCAGACTGCCAACCGGTCCGGTTTTCGTGCTCCTAGGTGTTACCTGTTCCGGGTTATCCCTCGGGTTGAAAAACATGAGGCAGAGGAAAATCCAAAGGATGGGCCGAAACCATGCTTCCTGTTGAATGGGAAGTTCTACTGGTGGCGTGCCTCACCTCGTTGGCCTGCGGACTCACCGGTTCGATCTCCATCCTGCGCAGACAGGCTTTGCTTGGTGACGCTCTGGGTCATTCGCTCCTGGCCGGAATCGGCATTGGATTCTGGGTTCTTGGTTCATCAAGTTCACCGTGGCTGTTCGCTTTCGCCGTCACATCCGGGATGATGGCCGTGGGATTGTCTGAATGGGTTTCTCGCGCGGTTGGCGGAAACCAATCCATGGCCCTCGGCCTGGTATTCCCCGCTTTTTTCAGCATCGGTGTGGTATTGATAAGCCTGGCTCCCAAGAGCGCCCACATCGATCTGGATCGCGTTCTGACAGGGAACATGGATCTCGCTCCGCTGGAAAGGCTGCAATGGCGGGACATGGACTTGGGACCTCTTTCCGCCTGGACTCTTTCGTGCTCCCTCGTTCTCATGGCCTCGTTCGTTTGGCTGTTCCATAGAAGCCTGATTTGGCACCTGTTTGACCCGCAAGGGGCCAAGGCGGCAGGAATGGTTCTTTGGCCGCTTTCGCTGGCTTGGTTGTTGTTATCAGCGGTGACAATCAGTCTGGCGTTTGAAACGATGGGAACAGTCATGGTTGTCAGCCTCCTGGTGGCCCCGGGAGCCACGGCGTGGATGCTGACCAGGAGTATCAATTCCTATCTTGCCGTCACCTGCCTCGCTGCCATCGCCTCAGGGCTAACAGGTAGAGGCATCACCATGTTCCTCGATGCCAGCACAACCGCCACCACCGCCATTTCGTCAATCATCATTTTCTTGCTGGCGTATTTTCTAGCCCCAAGAGAGGGGATCTTTGCCAGATGGAGGGATGGAGTCAAGGCGCGGCGCGAAATCGAAATGAGAATGTTGCTCGTGCATTTATGGCATCATGAACTGCTCGGAGACGAATCAACCGAATGCAGCGAAGCCACCATGGCTCAACATCTGGGACTGGCAACCCAAAAGATTCGTGCGACGCTCAACAGTCTTGAATCGAGGAAGCTGGTTTACCCATCCGATGGAATTTGGAAAACCACCCAGCAAGGAAAGATAAAAGCCCGGGATCAGATGAGCGGATCCGAGGCTTCGAGATAATTCAAGGGATTCGTCAGCGGGCGGCGCCGGCCTCGCTCATGTATAGGGGGAGATGGCGGTAGTAGACCTCCAGGCTCAGAAGGGCGAGCGAGGTCATCATAAGCCGACCGCCATCATCAGCGTGTGCACCACTGGGATCCCAACTACCTCTCATATGGGTGGCATTTGGAGGACTCTTGGGGCCTCCAATTTGCTTTTCAATCAGGAAGTCACGGATTCCACCCTTCCCATTGCGGTTGGGACCGAGGTTCCAGGTATCCCAGCAATCGTTTTGGGCGCCCATGTGGTGCATGGCTTGGGTGGCGTAATAAAGGTAATACATGTTGAACTGGGAGGCTGGCGGGGTCTTCTTGAGGAACTCGCCGCCCTTGCGCAGGTTTTCATTGCTGGGACGGGTTCCCAAATAAAGCCGGCAAAGCATTCCAACGGCGGTCATGGCAGGAGAAGCGCCACCGGGTTTATCGTATCCGTAGTATCCTGTTTTGGTGTCAAGGACGGAATCAAGGAACCTTTCCACCAACTTGTATCGCTCGGGGGCCACTCGCAGGCCCGCCATCTGCGCGCTCTTGAGTGCCATGAACATCCAGCCGGTCACGGATGTGTCACCGGGCTGCTTGGGAGAGTAGCGCCATCCACCTCCAGAAGGATCCTGAAAATCAATGACATACGCAATCGCCTTTTGCGCCGAGGCGCGAAGTAGAGGATCGGATGTCATGCCCGCGGCCTCGCACATGGCGATGGCAGCCAAAGAGTGGCTGTAAGGTTCGCTGCTGAACGCCCCAGTCCTCTTGTCCTGCTTGGCGATCAGGTAATTCAGTCCCTTCTGGACTTGGGCGTGATATGCGGCCTTTCCGCCCTTTCCGGAATCGTCTTTTTCCTCGATCTTCTCGCTGTTGGGCTTGTGGGTGATTCCCGCGGCAAGCATGGGAAGCAAACCAAAGGCGGTTCCACCCACCCTGCTGTCGCGCTTGCCTGCCTTGTTGCATCCGCAAGGCCTGCCGTTTGGAAGAACATGGGCATCCATGGCCCACGAACCATCTGGCAATTGGTGGTTGGCAAGCCAACGCAGTCCTCGGGCCACCGACGCTTCTGAAATCTCGCTTCCACCGCCCATGGTGAGAGCCGCCTTCTTGCCACCACCAGAGCGGCCAGCAATGCCACCAACAGCCAAGGCGCCACTCAACCCTCCCGTGTTAAGGACCCCGCCTCCAAGATCACCAGCGGCATCCGCCTGAAGGCCGGCAAAGGTATTGGAATTCACACCCGGTGGGGGAGGAATTGATGATTCATTCATCACCGGGGTGGCTTCCGCGGCAACACCAACCGGTTCATTTTCCATCACGGGTGCGGCGACATTGTCGTTTGAGGGCATCGGATCGTTGGCGGCCAAGTCCCTGTCCGGGTCGCCGACATCTTCAAAAAAATCTTCCTTTTTCTCTTCAAGTTTTTGGGCAACGGCATCTTCAATGCCTCCCTCGTCGGCGACTTCATCAACGAGGGGGCTTGGGGTCAGGTAAAGAATAACGAGGAGAAACAGATGAAGGAGAAGGCTGCTGCCCGAAGCAATCGCCACTGTCATCCAGGAAGACATGATTTTTCCTCCATCCCCACGACTTCATCGTATTCCAAAAATACACCAGATAAAAGCATTAAAATGACATTATCATCGGCTAATTTTTTGACGGATTTGCACCGTTTCCAGTTCCCGCTTCCTGCTGGAATGGAAATGGATTGTCATGCCCCCATTCCGAAACTGGCGGTTTACCAAGAGCCAATCGGGTTTCGGCCTCGCGCATTCTGGCTCGGAATTTCCTGTCGGATCGACCAAGCCACCACCCCATCAGCGCACCCAAGCCGATTGTTCCAATAATCAGGGTGAAAAAAATCGGCAGTAAATCCCTTGTCCACGCTCCCGCATCGGCATCTTCCTTTTTGCCGATATTAACGAGCCTGATTCCTGGCCCCATGATGAGGGGGGCTTCACGAACTACACGGTTTCCATCCTTGGATTGGGCTGATTCATACTGATATACTTTGTAAAAAAAACCGGCAACAGAAACCTCGACATCCAAATTCTCCGCGGGTTCCAAGCCCTTCGGCAACGAAGCCACCAAAGCGCATACCGGATGGGCCCCGTATTGATCCTGAAAAATCCATGCTTCGTAGATCGTGCCGATGCCGAATTTCTGAAGTTCAGGATCAGGCGGCAAAGCCCTGAGCCTCCTGACATGACCTTGCAACTTCACAACTTTTCCGCGCCATTTGGCTGGACGATTCATCAAGTCATTGCGATTTGGCATAGGGCCGGGGTGCTTTTCAAAAGCCTCAAGCCAGGTTCTTGCCGCCATGGACATCATGTAAAGGTAAGAAGCTGACTCAGCATCCTCGATCGGCCTCCGATCCCTGGCCTGATCGATGAGGATATCCACCAAGGAAGGGACAACCGACCCATCAAAAAACTCGAAAGCCCCATAGGCATGGCCTACATGAAGCAAGCCGAGTAGCCGAACCAGTCCGGGGTCGGCTTCCGCTGATATCTGGCCAAGTGCCGAGACAATAATCGTGGAAGGAACAACCCCGGGGGGGGGAATGACCTTCCAGAGCTGAAGTCCCCGTTCACCGGCCCATTCAAGACCAGTGATGAGTTTCACGCCGGCCCAATCATCCCCGAAACAGCCACCAGCAATCAAACTGGCGGCATGTATTGGTTCGGGGGTGATCACTTGGACTTGAGCGTTGACTGGAACACCGGCGCAAAATAGCAACAAAACCGCTACACGGTTCCACATTGCAGGAAGCCCGGGGATGATTTTCACGCTTCCTCCGGTTGTTCTCTGCTAATTACCCGAGTCGAGTGGCCTCTGAAGCGCGATCACGGCTTTGGTGGGATCACCAGCGGTGACTTTGGCCACATTTCGGCATGCGTCAATGGCCCGGGACACGAACTCCCATCGAACTGAACTATAGACTTGGAATTTGATGTTGATGCCATCCTTGCCCTTGGCCTCACCGGAAGACTCTCCAAAGTGCAGCTTGAAGGCCGGTTCCAGGCTTTTGGCAATTTCCGGGGCAACAGTCTTGCTGAAATATTCCCGTGAACCCTGCCTCTCTTCGGGAATATCAATCGCATTGCCGGAAACACCGGTACCCTTGAATTCGACCTTGCGCAAATCCCCGGTCTGATTGGCAATGAGTGTGATCGTCAAGTCGGCCTCGAACTTGGGCGGGGCGTCTTCCGGCGGTTTGTCCTGTGGCTTGGCCGTGGATAGTTTCTTGCTGTCATCAGCGGGAAGGCTGAATGGTATTTCTGTCTCCTCGCCGACAGGAGGCTTGAAGGTCATGATGAAAAAGAACAGCAGCTGAAATGTCATATCCAGCATTGGAGTAATGGGGATCGCCGGTTCAGCCATCGGCGGGAACTTGTTTCCATGCCCCTTTTTGTGCCCACCTTCATGCTGGTTGACCGGAGGAGGCATCCCAAGGCTTGGCAATTGAGGCTGGGAGACTCGAGACACGGGTGTTTGCTGGGGTGCTGAAGGCGCGGGAGCGATAGCAGGTGCGGCAGGGGGAGCCGCCATGGAAGAGGCGCTTGCTGGAGCCTGGGGCGCGGGCGCCGGAGGGACAATGGGTTGCGCCTGAGGTGGAGGAGCCTGCTGGTTGGAAGCAGCCTGCGCAACGGAAGGAGGCCCTTGGGAAGCGGCGGCGCCAACGGGGGAGATGGCCAATACTTCCAATCCCCGCTGCCCGGCGGTCTGCCTAACGGCGGCCTCTGTTTCGCCCATGAGCGAACCCTCGAAAACCTGGCCGGTCTTCGGGTTCTTGAGTGTCACCTTGAATTGCTGTTGGGCCATGCCTCACCGATCACCTTTGTCTTGCGCGGAGCCGGAAGCCTATTTTGCCCCCGGAGTGGGGATCATCACACCATAAGTGAGATCCTTGAATTGGTTATTTCTGCATACCTCGGCAAGCGCGTGCACATCCTGGTACTCGACATTCCTGTCGGCCCGGATCCTGACCTTCTTGAGAACCTTGTTACCCTCGGCGTCCTTGGGCAATTCCTGGTAAGCATCGCGAAGCCAACCGGAAACATCGCTGATGCGGTCGGCGTTTCTGCGACGGCCACCCTTGCGAAGATATAGTGGATCTGCCCTGCCCTGAGTCACAACCATGGCCTCCCCAGGCTTGAAGCTCTCGTTGGCCATGGCAATCTCCTGGGCGCTCCCCTTGAAGAGATTGAAAAGCCTTTCGACCTCCAGATAGCGGGCATCACCCAGTTGCGCCTTGAGACCAACCTTCTCGGGGCCAATGAACCTGAGAACGGTAGGATCCCAGGCGATCATGTTGAGGATGATTGGAGTGTCCACGCCCTTGGCGGGCCGCCTTGCCTCTTGGTTGTCGGGAACCTGAATCTCCGCCTTGACCTGATCCGTAACGAAACGCACGCAAATGATGAAAAACATCAAAAGCTGCATGACAAGGTCCAGCAGAGGCGTCAGGTTCGGCTCGACGACTTCTCCGCCGCCACCACCATGACTCATGTTTCAGGCTCCAAGTGACTTGATCAAACCCGGTCGCCAGTTAACGGGCCTGCGGGGCCGCGGCGGGGGCGCCAGCCGGCTTGCGCATCGCCATGTAGACCCGGGAGATGAGGTCGGAGGCCACATTGTTGGTTTCAGTCGAAATTTGCACCAATCTCTTGCTAAAGAATGTGAAGAAGAAAATGGCCGGAACCGCCACGCCCACTCCCATCAGGGTCACGACCAGCGCGTGGGAAATATCACCGGCCAAGGCGTTGGTGTTCACATTGCCCGAGGCGGATCCAAGCTTCTTGAAGCTATTGATCATCCCGTAAACTGTTCCAACCAAGCCCAAAAGTGGCCCAAGCTGGCCGATAACCGCCATGAACGAAATGATCAGTTCCTTCGAGGCGCGGACTTCATCAAGCTTCCTCGTGGCGGCATCCGCGGCCTCGTCGATTCCGTACTGGAGCTTGGGAAGCGCGGCTTCCAAGGCCTTGGCGAGCCAAGATGGATTGTCCTTGGCTAGTTGCTGGGCTTGGGGAAACTGGCGGTTGTCGATGGCACCATTGAACTCTGTGAGGAAATCCTCGGGCATCACGACACCAAGCCTCAGTTCCATCAAAAGAAATACCGAGAGGGCCACCATTCCGATGGAAATGCCCCCCATCAGGATGCTCCATCCGAGCCCGGCAGACTTCATCGCGTGAACAATGAAGGATTCATCTCCCTTGTGGCTGTCACCCGCCGCGGCTTCGCCTCCCCCTTCACCTTCTTGCGCCATGGCATGGGAAGGAGTCAGGGCCAGCGTGAGGGCCAATGCGAGGATGGCCAGTGCTGAAATCGCACGACGCATTGAAAAATCAAGACTTCTGGTCATGGTTTCCTCTTCCCAAGAACTTAGGAATCCAGATTCCCGAACCCCCCGATCATCTGGATGCCCAAATCTCCCGTAAAGTTCCCTCTCGTTCCTAATCTAACTGACTTCAAAACAGACTGCTTGTCCAGTCAAGGTTTTGGGAGTTTCAGTGTTTCCCCGATTCCAACTGAATCCGTTTTTTGAAATGCTCAAGTGTCATCAACAACCCGTCCCGCCTGACGACCTTGGGTTCCCAGCCCAATCGTTGCTTGGCCCTGGTGATATCGGGCTTCCGTACTCTGGGATCATCCTGCGGCAGTGGCTTGAACACGATTTGGCTGGTGCTTCCCGACAATTCCAAAATTTCCTTGGCAAATTGCAGAATAGTTACTTCCTCGGGATTACCCAAGTTCACTGGCTCTGGGGAATCCGACTCCATCAATTTGACAATACCTTCCACCAAGTCTGACACATGACAGAAACTGCGTGTTTGATCGCCTGTACCGTACACGGTCAGAGGCTCTCCCCTCAGAGCCTGTCCCATGAAATTGGGCAAAACCCGACCATCGTCAAGGCGCATGCGGTTGCCATAAGTGTTGAATATCCTCACGATTCTCGTTTCCAACCCATGGGCCCGGTGGTAAGCCATCACCATGGCTTCGGCGAAACGCTTGGCCTCGTCGTAAACTCCCCTGATTCCAATGGGGTTGACATGTCCCCAGTAATCTTCGCGCTGCGGATGAATCTCCGGGTCGCCGTACACCTCGCTGGTACTTGCCAGCAGGAAGCGGGCCTTCTTCGCCCGCGCAACTCCCAACATGTTATGAGTACCCAATGAACCGACCTTTAGGGTTTGGATCGGCAAATTCAGATAGTCGACCGGACTCGCCGGTGAGGCGAAATGAAGGATTCGGTCGACCGCTCCTTCGACGAAAACCGGCTTTGAAACATCGTGCCTGATGAACTCGAATTGCTGATGGCCGGCAAGGTGAGCGACATTTCCTTCGACACCCGTGAGCAGGTTGTCGATGCAGGTAACGCGATGCCCCGCTTCAAGATACTTCTCACAAAGATGCGATCCGATGAATCCGGCGCCGCCAGTGATGACTACCCGCATATCGCACCCGCCCTGCTTGGCAAACATTCAGCCGAGAAATTCTGGCTCAATGGCCAGAACATCCAATCGGCCGGATCAGGCTCTTCCCATCTTCCCCGGGCAACCCGATCTTGTATCCTTACGAATGATTTATGGAGATCATTCGGGAATGTCAGCTTTTCAAAGACCGCCAAGGATCCTGATTGCGGATGACAACCTGCAGGGATCCGAATTGCTTGAAGCATTTCTGGCCGACCAACCGTTTGAAACAAGGCTTGTACACAATGGGGAGCAAGCCCTACTGGAAGCAATGCGCTGGATGCCGGACATCATACTTCTCGATGTCATGATGCCGCGAATCAGCGGTTTTGACGCATGCCAAAAGCTTCGGAAGGATCCAGCTACCGCCGATATTGGAATCATCATGGTCACGGCGCTGGATCAACCCGCCGACATCGACCGGGCAGTAGCCTCCGGAACTGATGACATGATCACAAAGCCCGTGAACCGACACGACCTGATTGCCCGTGTGCACGGATTGTTGGCTGCCAAGGCCTCCAAAAACGGCACCGCTGACCGTTTTCTGACCTACATCGATCGCGTGGAACAGATATCCAAGTGACCGACTTCCCTGCAGGCGCACCCGCATTTCCCCGTGTCACCCTGCTTCCAGGAAAAAGCCGCCTTTTTTATTCCAGGCATCCCTGGGTTTTTCCGGGAGCGATCGCCTTCGCCGATTCAGGCATTCCCGATGGCGCGGTTGTTCAACTGTGCTCCCATACCGGCAGTTTCATTGGCTGGGGATTTTTCAATTCCCGAAGTCGAGTCAGGGTCAGGCTTCATTCCTGGGAAAAGGAGCGCCCACCAAGCCCGGCATTGTGGCGCGACAGGATCAGGTCAGCGATACGGCTCAGGCGTGAGCAAGGCCTGATGGATCCCGACGGAGCTTGCAGGCTTATCAACAGCGAGGGAGATCATCTTTCCGGACTCGTCGCGGACCGTTTTGGACCGTGGCTTTCGGTCCAGGTGTCCTCACTGGGCTTGAGCCAAAGGCTTTCATCACTGCTTGACATCCTTGCTGATGAAACACGATGCCGGGGAATCATCCTTCGCCAGGACAAGGAAATATCGAAGCTTGAGGGGATCGAACAAGCTGACGGCCCCTGCCACGGGGAGGCCCCGCCTCCAAGAGTGGAGTTTCTCGAGCATGGCCTTCGAATCGGGGTCAACCTCGCCGAAGGCCAGAAAACAGGATACTACCTCGACCAAAGGGAAAACCGCCTCGCCGTGGCTCCTCTTGCCAAGGGAAGAACTGTCCTTGATGCGTTCACATACGCCGGGGGATTCGCCCTCAGGGCGGCGCAGGCTGGCGCGAGATCGATCGTGGCCATCGACCAATCCCACGGCGCACTCGAAATGGCGGCGGAAAACGCGCGCATCAACGAACTTGATGGAAGAGTTTCATGGCTTCGCGCCGAGGTGTTTGAGGACCTGGCGGCGAGGGTGGAAACAGGGCAGAAATTCGGCTTGTTGATTCTCGATCCCCCCAAGTTTGCGCGAGCCAAGAACCGGGTGGACGAAGCCTTGGGAGGCTACAGGCGACTTTTTTCCCTTGCGTTTCGTCTGGCGGAAGAGGATTCAAGACTGGTGCTCTGTTCTTGCACCGGTTCAGTAACACGCAACATGCTTTTGGAACTGATATCCCAAGTGGCGGCCGAGGAAAGGCGCGACGCCCGGCTCATAAGGGTATCCGGCGCCGCCGCAGATCATCCGATCGCATCATCTTGCCCCGAATCTGAATACCTCAAATGTTTTGTGCTTGGTGTTTCCTGATTCAAAAACAAGGTTCCCCAATTGAGCCATGTCTTGCGATTGAATGCGGTGCGAGATTAGTTTGGGCGGATCGTGAGGGCGGAGCCCATTGATGATTCGAATCTTGTTGACAATGGCTTTGATGATCATGCCGTCAGGCGTCGCCTTCGGCCAGGATCGGTTGTTGCCGGGTGACACCTGCTTCGTGCTGAATCTGAATGTCAAGCTGGCGCTCCAATCCAAGGAACTCAGGGAAATTGCCGTGCCTTGGCTTGATGGTGCCGGCAAGGGAAATGGGCACCAGTTGGTCGAATTGGCCAAAGTTATTGGCATCGATCCCCTGCGCGATCTTTCAACCATCACCCTTGCGAGCGGTTCAGGCAGGGATGGGGAAAGAGTCATGCTGATCCTCCGTGGAACATGGAACCGGGAATCTGTGGCCAAGCGGTTGCAGGATCAATCCGTCCAGAAGGGTTCCGGCTTTTCCCCCTCCTCATCAAGCCTCGAACAGCCTGTCTACCAGTTGACACTCAACAACCGAAATTCGGCGCGAATGCATGTGCTACTGGCCACGGATGGCGCCTTCATCGCGTCCTTGTCCGCGGACTATGTCGCACAGGTGATCAAGGCGCCGCAACGCCCCAACTTTTCAAACAAGCTTTTTCAGCAAATGGTCGGGAACCTCGATCCCAATGCGTTGTTCACGGCTGCCGTGGCTGGAGAAGGTATTGATTGGAAAATGATTCCTGAGGGTAATGTCAGAGACGCCTTCAAGGCCATGCGGGGTATAATGGGAAGAATTGATTCATCTGGCTCGGAGCTGAAATTGCAAATGTCACTGGAGTCCGATGATGCCGAATCGGCCGCCGCGACGCGGCAGGCCCTGGAAGACCTCACCGGTCAATCCCTTGGTTATGTGGAAGGCTTGGCAAAGAACCAACCGGTGTTGAAGGGCCTGCAGACCGCCATGAAATCCGTGAAAGCCGAATCCAAGGGAGCGCAAGTCCATTTGCGGGCTTCATTGCCGGTGGCCGAAAGCCTTGGTCTGCTGAATCCCTCCACCTACCGCCAAGGTAAGAACATTGATCCTTGAAAAGAAAGGAACCATCATGAGCCTTCGAGCCAGTTTTTTAGCGATTGCATGCCTGGCAGCGACGATGAGTCCCCTCGGGGCGATCGAACCTGACAGGATGATCCAGTCGGACGCCGAATTCGTCTGGTCTGTCAGGCCGAAGCAACTCCTGGACTCGGCCCTCATCAAGTCACAAGGGTGGGACCTGGCCCTGAAGACCCTGCTCGCGGCCAATGAAACGGTTCAGGAAATCATGGAAAGCACGGGAATCGATCCCTTTCGTGATATAGATTCCCTCCTGATTTCCTCACGCGGCCAGCGCGAAAAAAGCCGCTTTGTGATTGTCGCCCGTGGCAAGCTCAACCCGGCCAAGATCGCCAAGACCATTGAAAAACAAGGCAAGGAAAACGGGGCACCCGTCAAGAAATACGCTGAGGAGGGAGCGACCGTTTGGGAAATGACCACCCCGGTGTTCCCCATCTATGCTGGATTCATCGGCAAGGAGGCGGTTGTCGCCAGCAACACCAAGGAGGACATCATCGAATGCCTCACTGGCGGAATCAGGAAGGAGCCTTCCAAGGAGATGAAAACCGCCTTGGAACGGATGACTGGCAGGGAAGCCGCGTGGATGGTTGGCCTTTTCACGGATGAAGCCAAGAAAGGCATGCGTGGTCCGGACACTATCAAGGACTTCGCGGACAAGGTTGATTCTTGGTCGGCAACGCTTGACATGACCGACGCGATCGCTGTCGCGATGAACCTCCACTCCGTTGATGGGGCGGGTGCAACCGCCTTGAGAAAATCGATCGAGGATCGGTTCTTTCCATTCATCAAAAACCAGACCAAGAACCGGGGAAATGCCGCCAATCAGAAAAAGCTTGAAAGCATGCTGGACACGGTCAAGCTGGAGACCAGGGGATCCAGTCTCAGCATCAAGGTAAAGATCGACGAGGCCCTGATCAAGAAGTTGATGGAAAACTGACTCCGGATCTCATGGCTTTGGAGTTCGAGTCACAGCCGGATCTGACGCCAGCCTTTTGAGTATGGGAGGAATGTCTGAATCTGGAAGGCCATTTCTCCTGTTAGCCTCAATAGCCCTTCCAAGCCAGAACCGCAGCGGAGTTTGATCGGGAGGTGACCCGGGCAATCGGGCCGGGCGCCTTTGTGGCTGAATGTCCAAGGCGTTTCTCCAGGCCCGCTCCCGCAAAATCTCGTCCCTCCACAAAGGCCCCAACTCCCGGAAAGACCTGACAGAATCAGTCGGGCGATTCTCCATCGCCAAGGCGATCCCGGACCCTAATTTTCCCAAAGCCTGAAAATGTAGTGCTTGCTTGGGTTGGTCAAGCCGTTCAAAAAACTTCAAAGCCTCCTCCCATCTTTCCTGCTGCAGGTACATCAGGCCGAGGTCGAGGCAAACGACGATTCCGGCATCAATGGTCGCGCCCTCGACCTTTCCCGAGAGGTAAATGTCCACAGCCTGCCTTAAGGCGGCCTCACTCGAAACCTTGGGAGACGATGGATTTTCCTCCGCCGCGATATCCGGAACGGATTGGGACATCATGTTCGAGGCCATCGACTCTTCGGCGATTGTGCGAAGAACCGCCAAGCCGGCTCCGGAAAGAATCGCCAGCAACCCGCCAAGGCTAGCCATCGCCACCGTGGCAATTCGGTTGCGAGGCACGAGTCTCCAAAAGCCCGCTGGATTCCTTTCTTCGGATACAGCCTGCAGTTCCCTGAGGAACCCGCCGGGGGATTCCGGCCTGTCCGCTGGGTTTTTCTTGAGCATCTTGTGGATCAGGTCGCACAGCAATAAAGGCACATCAGGCCTCTCGATCGCGAGCGCCGCGGGATCGGCCCGCACCTGCTTGACGGCAATCTCAAGGGGCGAGGTCCCCTGGAAGGGTGGATGGCCCGCCAGCATGAAATACGCCGTCACACCCAATGAATACAGGTCGCTACGCGAATCGAGCCTCTTGCCCTCGACCTGTTCGGGACTCATGTAAAGCGGGGTGCCAAGCGCGGCGCCATCCTGAGTGAGATTCATTGACTGGTCGCGGCGGTCAAGCAACCTGGCCAGACCGAAATCGCCAACCTTGGCCACACCCTGCCTGGTGACCAGAATATTCTCCGGCTTGATGTCGCGGTGGATGAACCCGGCATCGTGGGCATGCGCCAAGGCGGAGCCGACCTGCTCCAGGAAATGGATGCATTCCCCGGCATCGAGGACACCCCGCCTTTCGACAAGGTCTTTCAATGTCCTTCCATCAACAAATTCCATGACAAGAGTTGGAGAATTGACAAGGTCGCAAATGGCATGAACCTGGACGATGTTGGGATGGTTGAGCCTGGCCACGGTCAGCGCCTCCGAGCGCAGCCGACGGCCCAATTCCTCTCGGGACCTGGCATCCGACCTCACGACCTTGAGAGCGACCAACCTGTCCAGGGAGACTTGCCTGGCCAGATAGACCCTCCCCATCCCGCCTTGCCCCAACAGGCGCTGGACCTCGAAGTCGCCATGTGTCTGGCCGGACCAATCCTCCCCGGCGGTTTCATCCATCGCAGCGGCCGCCTTTCAGATCGTCATGCCACGGAAAGTCCTTCGAGCAAGGTCGGTAAATCGATGATCCACGCGCCACCTTCGGCAAGCAACACGGCGAGCCGGGCTGGATCATCGAGCCCGCAAATCGCCATGGGTTGGCTCGACATCTCCAAGGCGGAACATGGGTTTCCGCCGGCGGAATCCCAGACGCGAAGGTTTCTGTCGTCTCCGCACGCCACGGTCCAATTCCCGCAAATAGCAACAACCCTCTGGTTTTCAGCTCCCTCGTAACAGCCTGAAATCCGTCCCTCGGTATTGGCCGTCAGGAGCCTGCCATCCGTTGAGATCAGGGCGAGTTCCTTTCCGTTTGGCTTCCAGGCGATCCGCCAAGCCCCGATTGGAATCCGACATGCCAATGATCCCGATGACGGGTCAACCAGCACAAGATGCCCGGCGCGTGTGCCAAGGTCCACGCAAGCCATGGCCAGCCACCTGCCATCAGGCGAGAACGCCAAATGCTGAACGGATGAGCCCATGAGCGGGTCGGAGATAATCAAATGGGGTGTTCCATCAGGGATTTTCCTGATCCACACCTCCGGGGCAAACGGCGACGCAAGGGCCGCCCAGCCTGCCATTGAATGAATGGCCATACAACTTGCGGGCTCCGCCAGGCCCTGAAAAGTCTCCACACGGTTTGCCCCGAAGCCATCCGGTCGCAACCTGAACAACGCGGCCGCGCCATCTCCGCCATTGAAGGACTCATGGGCAAGAAGCCAATGGCCATCCATGGCGGCGGCACCGAACTTGTGGCCCGTGGACCCGTCTACTTCAAAGGCCTTTGGGACTGACGCGCTTTCCTTCAAGTCCCAGGAGATGAACTTTCCGTGGCATCCCAGCGCCAGCAACCGATGGCCCGACATCCCGAAGATCATAGATTTAACAATCAAAGGATCCGAATAATTGTATTTTCTGAAATCGAATCTGTCTCCATTGTGGACGAACATGACATGGCTTCTGTCCATTCCCATGGCCATGGTGCCGTCTGGCGCAAACGCGATGTTTCGAACTTCCGCCGGAAGGCCCATGGGTTTTCCCAGACACCTCATGGTTCGAAGGCACCATGTCCGCCATTGAAGGCTGGAATCCACGGTCGATACCGATCTGCAACCCGGTTCAATGGCCATGGCCGTCACAGGCCCGGAATGGTCGTTGAGAAGCATGCGGGGCTTTCGTGAGGCGACATCCCAGATCCGCACGGTGCCATCCCAAGAGGCACTGAGAAGTTCTCCAGTCAGGGCATTCCATTCAAGTCCGATAATTCGGCCTTTGTGTCCTTTTAGCTCAATCGAACCGTCAGGCTGATCCAGAATGGCACGGACATGAATCACACATCCTTCATCGGCAAAGGCCAATTGTCTCCCATCGGGGGAAAACGCCAACACGCTGACTGACGGCCCCAACCGTTGCGCTCCCGATATTATTTTTCCCGAGGCTATATCCCACAAAGTCAGGTCACCGTTGTCATGACCTGCCGCCAACTGCCGGGCTTCGCTATCGATGGCAAGTGCCGTTACCCAATCAGGCGCGTTTGATATCCATTCGATCGATCCATCGGCAGCATTCCATCGGGCCAGTTCCTCTCCGGATGCGCCGATAACAAAAGACCCATCCTTGGCAATGCACCAAGCTGAAGCCGAATCGTCCAATTCCAATCTGGACTTGGATTTCCAGGCGCCGTCTCCCTGAAGATGCCATTCGGACAAGAAACCGTCGCTTTCCAGCGCCAGCAACCTGTCAGAATTCGGAAGGCGGATGGCAGCCAATTCTCCGGCAACAGGCAAGGCAAGGCCCGGAAGCAGCTTGCGTTGCACGGGGGCCAAGTCACCTGGTTCAGATTCGGTGGTTTCTTGACGCACGATTCCATCCCTTGCGCGATCACCACGGAAAGGCAACGCCCTAAATATAATTGACTCGAGCCAAAAAACTTCGGTGAATCGCTTAATTTTCACAAGAGTCAAAACAAGGAACCACCATGACATCCGGCCATTTGAATGGCGAACTGGCTATTGTCGGTTGGCTGGAACAGGCCATCGGCAAACTCCCAAGCCCATGGATTTTGGGACCGGGGGATGATGCCGCCATTTTACGGCAAGAACCAGGGCATGACCTGGTTTTCACCACCGACATGGTTTTGGAAAACGAATGCTTCAGGCTGGGTGAAGCAGGCCCGGCGTTGGTTGGCCGCAAGGCTCTGGCCGTGAACCTAAGTGATTTGGCGGCCATGGGCGCCAAACCCGTCGGTTGCTTGGTAAGCCTCGCCCTACCCAAGGATGAGGGGCCGGGGCTGGCAGAGGAATTGATGAAAGCGATCTTGAGCTTGGCCGGGCAATTCAATTGTCCGGTTGCCGGTGGTGACACGAACACCTGGCGTGGCCCGCTAGCTGTGTCTGTCACGGCGATTGGAAAAATTCCAGCCGGGAAAGCCGTGCGTAGGCATGGCGCCAGCCCGGGCGACTTATTGTTCGTGACCGGCCCGCTCGGTGGAAGCATCCTGGGCCACCACCTCAACTTTATGCCCAGGCTGGATTTGGGGGCCATCATCCGCGAAAGCCATGCCTCCGCCATGATTGACATCAGCGATGGACTCTCGCTCGATCTTTGGCGCCTTTGCAAAGCATCTCGATGCGGCGCGATGATTCATGCCGAACGAATACCGATTTCCCAGGACGCCCATCGAGAATCGGAGCTTCACGCGGCCGGTCTCAGGCCTTCGACACCACTAATGCACGCGTTGAATGATGGCGAGGATTTCGAACTTCTGTTCGCCTTGCCTCAAGAAAATCTTGCTGGGTTGATGTCGACTTGGCCCGCTTCAAGCCCCAAGCCGGCCATCATCGGACGCTGCACCAACGAACAAACGATGCTAATCGAATACCCCCATGGATTGATTGAACCATTGGAACCTCATGGGTGGGTGCACCAATTCGGCCAAAAGTAGCGGCATTCGTGACGCAACCGGACATGCACTTGCACGCTGGTTCCGATTGGCGGACGATGAGGTGCATTGCTGAGGGAGATCAAGAAAAATGAATGTGATGAATCTAATTGTTGCCTTGGCGTTGTGCCTTCCCGGGGCGGAAAATTGGCCCGGTTGGAGAGGGCCACGAGGTGACGGAAGTTCCACGGAGACCGGGATTCCCGTTACATGGTCGTCGACCGACAATATCGCCTGGAAATCCCCACTGAATATCAAGGGTCATTCCTCACCCATCATTTGGGGTGAGAAAATTATCGTCACTGGCTGTGATGAGAAAACACAGGAAAGAGTCGTTGAATGCTACGACCTGAAATCAGGGAAACAGGTTTGGAGGCAAATCTGCCTGGTCGCTGATCTCGAAAAAAAACATCCTGAAAACAGCTTCGCCAGCGCCACTCCAACCACGGATGGCGAAAGGATTTTCGCAAGCTTCATGGCTTTCCCCCAAGTTCACCTTTTCTGTTATTCGACCACTGGAGAACTGTTGTGGCGAGCCAATCCAGGGCAACTCCTCTCCAGGCACGGCTTCTGCTCATCACCCATGCTTTTTGAAGACATCGTGGTTCTCAATTGCGATCAGGACAGTGATGGATACATTGTCGCCTTCGAAAAGAAAAACGGAAAGGAACGCTGGCGAGTCAAAAGGCCAAACAGGACAAGGTCGTACTGCACCCCGTTTTTCTTCCCCGACCCCGATCGGCCAGGAAAAACCCAAATGGTGCTTTCGGGAAGCAAGTGCGTAACCGGATACGATGCGGCAAGCGGCGAACTTCTTTGGATGCACAACGGCCCCACGGAGCAATATGTCGCCAGCCTGGTGCGGGGAAAGGATGGAATCCTTTTCCTTTCCACAGGTTTTCCCGAATACCATTTGATGGGCTTGAGGTCATCGGGCCAAGAAAGGGTGGTCTGGCATATCCCGCACAAGGAAAATGGTCCCAAGGGCGCCGCATATGTGCCCTCTCCAATCGCATACCGCGACTGGTTTTATGTGGTCTCCGATGTTGGATATCTGGGTTGCGTCGAGGCGACCACCGGCAAACGCCTATGGCTGGAAAAACTTGGCCGGCACAACCATGCGTCACCCGTCTTGGTTGAGGACAGGATCTACATTACCGACGATTCCGGAATTACTTGGGTCATGAAGGCGGGACCCAAATTTGAGGTTCTCGCCAAGAACGAGTTGAAGGAGGAAGTTTACGCCTCCCCGGCTGTTTCACAAGGCAGGATGATTCTTCGCTCTCGGGATCATCTCTGGTGCGTCGCCGAAACAAAAACCCGCTAGTTTTTGGATTTCTCCGAGTTCATACCAAAACTCATTCATCAAGGCTGGGCATGGTCTCAATGGCCTTGCACCGGCACATGCAGGAGTGCCATGCCCATGGCCGTTCTCATTCAGATTGCCAACGCCAGCAAACGGTACGGCGAACAAGTTCTCCTGGATGGCGCGAGCGCCATCATCAGTGAAAATGTCAAGGTGGGCTTCGTGGGGAGAAACGGCGCGGGCAAAAGCACGCTCCTTCGCATCATCCTGGGAGAGGAGGAACTGGACGGCGGAGAGGTCATCAAGAGTTCCAACCTGCGGGTTGGATACCTTCGCCAGCACGACCCATTCCAACCGGGGGAAAGCGCGCTTGAGTTCCTCATGCGGGACAGCGGCCAACCCGATTGGAAATGCGGTGAGGTCGCCGGGCAGTTCGAACTCAAGGGCGATTACCTGAACGGGCCGATTTCTCGCCTTTCCGGAGGATGGCAAACGAGGGTCAAGCTGGCGGCCCTCCTGCTTCATGAGCCCAATCTCCTTCTGCTTGACGAACCAACCAACTTCCTCGACTTGCGTACGCAAATCCTTTTGGAGCATTTCCTCACGGAATTTCGCGCCGCCTGCCTCATTGTCAGCCATGACAGGGCTTTTCTTGGTGCAACCTGCGCCCACACCCTCGATCTGAACCGTGGAAAGCTGACCTCCTATCCAGGCAAGATCGACGCTTACCTCGCGTTTCAGGAGGAGAAAATCGCGCATGATGAGCGATCGAATGCCGCGATCATGGCCAAACGCCGACATCTCGAGGATTTCATCGCGCGAAACAAGGCTCGGGCAAGCACCGCCAAGCTGGCGCAATCCAAGAGCAAACAGCTTGAAAAGCTGGAACTCACGGAAATTGAAAGCGATCTTCCCACGGCGAACATTCGGGCGCCCAAGATCGAACCCCGGAAAGGGCCGGCGCTCCGTTGCCGGAATCTTTCCATCGGTTATCCCGAAAGGCTGATCGCCTCCCAGATAGGCTTGGAAATCGACCACGGATCACGGGCGGCGATCGTTGGCGACAACGGGCAGGGCAAGACCACGCTGCTGAGAACGCTTGTCGAATCGCTCCAGCCTTTGGAAGGGGAGGCCAAGTGGGGATTCGGCTGCAAGCTCGGAGTTTACGCCCAGCATGTCTACACGAGCCTGCCGGAAAACCAAACGGTTCTCGGCTACCTTCAAGCCCATGCCTCAAGGGGAAAAAAAGACCAGGAAATCCTTGATGTCGCCGGGGCGTTTCTCTTCCGAGGGTCTGCGGTTCGCAAGCCCGTTTCAGTGCTTTCGGGAGGCGAGAGGGCGCGTCTGTGCATGGCGACACTTCTGCTGGGTGAATGCAACATCCTCGTGCTTGACGAACCTGGCAACCACTTGGATGTCGACACGGTGGAGGCGCTAGCAGAAGCCTTGGTCGAGTACGAGGGAACCGTGATCTTCACGAGCCATGACCGTCACTTCACCAGAAGGGTGGCCACATGCATCGTCGAGGTGCGTGACGGGCGCGCGATCAACCACAGCGGAAGCTACGATGCCTACCTTGAAAAGGTGAATGCCGAAATCGAGGCTGGAGAGCGGGAAAGGGCCAGCGAACGGTCGAAAACCTCTCCCAGAACCACGGCGATAGCCACTAGCAGCCGGGTTGAAACCGACCCCAGAAAAGAACTGAAGAACCTCGAGCGCGCCATCGCCCAACTTGACCAGCGGAAAAAGGAACTCACGGCCCTCTGCGCCACTGAGAAGGATCAAGAAGCGCAACTTTCCCATCAGATTGAACTGGAGGAGATCGCCGCGAAAATCAATGCCGCGGAAAATCGCTGGAGCCAGTTGTTCGCCGAATTGGAAGGCTACGCCTAGCCTTTTCGCCACAATTTTCGATCAAGCGTGCGATAGCTGATGGCCTCGGCCAGATGGGCGGCAAGGATTCCCTGGGTTCCGTCAATATCGGCGATGGTTCTCGCAACCCTGAGGATACGGTCGTGGGCGCGGGCCGAAAGCCCCAACTCCGTCATCGCCATCTCCATCATTTTCCTGCCCTCGGGATTCAGGAATGCATGCTTCCTCAACAGCCTCCCGTTCATCCGCCCGTTGACGATCGCCCCGTCGCTTCCAAAGCGGTCGGCTTGGGCCTTCCGGGCGCTCATCACCTGTTCGCGCATCACCTCGCTTGAGGATCCCTCGGACTTTCCTGAAAGCTCCTGAAACGGAACAGCGATCACCTCGAGGTGAAGGTCGATTCGGTCGAGCAGCGGTCCCGAAATCCTTCCCATGTATTTCTCAATTTGAATCGGAGAACACTTGCAGGCATGGCGTGAATCACCCAGGTATCCGCACGGGCAAGGATTCATGGACGCCACAAGAACGAATTGGGCGGGAAAGGTCGTGGAACGGAGGGCTCGGGAAATCGTCACCCTTCCCTCTTCCAGTGGCTGCCGCAACACCTCAAGGCTACGCCTGTTAAACTCCGGCAATTCATCGAGAAAAAGAATGCCATGGTGGGCCAGGCTGATTTCACCCGGTGCCGGAGGATTCCCCCCGCCCACCATGCCAGCGTCGGAAATCGTGTGGTGAGGCGAACGGAAGGGGCGCACGGTAAGAAGCGACTGGTCGGCCGGAAGCCTTCCCGTGGCACTGTAAACCCTTGTTGTTTCAAGGCTTTCATCCATTCCCAACGATGGCAGGATTGTCGCCAGTCTCTGGGCCAGCATGGTTTTGCCGGTTCCCGGGGGGCCGATCATCAGGATGTTGTGCCCTCCCGCCGCGGCAACCACCAAGGCCCTCTTGGCATATTCCTGGCCCCGGACATCCGCGAAGTCGATCGGGTAGCGGTTCATCTCCGCCACTGGCGCCACGATGGAACGCTCCGATGCCTGGATTGTCGAAACGCCCGTCAGGTGGGCCACCGCTTCCCCCAAGCCGCCAACTCCCACCACGCCGAGACCATCCACCACGGCGGCCTCCCGGGCATTCTCTCTTGGCACCACAAGGCAGCGTACCCCGCGGGCGTGCGCCGCCATGGCAATGGACAACATCCCCTTCACCGGCCTGACACTTCCATCAAGAGCGAGTTCGCCGACAAAGGCATGGCCTTCAATGGCTTGCGAATCCAGTTGCCCGGTCGCCACAAGAAGCCCAAGCGAAATGGGCAGGTCAAACGCCCCGGCTTCCTTGCGCGTGTCCGCCGGGGCCAGATTGATCACCGTTCGCCCGCGGGGCCGCTGAAAGCCCAAATTGGCCAGCGCCCTCTCGATCCTGTGGACGCTTTCCTTCACGGCTTGCTCGGGCAGACCCACAAGAACGGTCTTTGGCAATCCACCCGCGCAATCAACCTCAACATCCACCCCAAAGGCGTCGATTCCCTGCAAACCGAAAGAAAGCAAACGCGCCAGCATCGCCAAGCCTCACATCTGGTGTACACCAGTTTAGTGGATTGTTGGCAATCGTCATCGGGAATTTATTTTGTTCAGGTGTTGCTGCTCGGCGTACCACCTTGGGTGGATGAATCATCCAGGTCATTCGCAAACGCCTTTTCAACCGCTTCCAACAGCCTCTCCGTCGGAAATGGCTTTCGAATGTAATCCACGACACCGAGCAGTTCAGCGTAGGCCTTGTGGCGACTGCCCTCGTTGGCGGTGATCATGATGAATGGCGGTGCGTCAGACCTCTCCTTGTAATGCTCCAGTACGGGATATCCGCCCATCCGTGGCATCATCATGTCCAAGATCACGAGGTCGGGCCGAACACGATCAACAACTTCGCGGGCCTGTCGGCCATCGCGGGCCTGAAGTACCTTGTAGCCTTGCCTCTCAAGAATCAGCTTCAAGCCATCGCTGAGTTCAGCGTCGTCATCCACCACCAGAATGGTTCGCTGCTGGCTCATCCTTGGGGTCCATCCATGGCGGATTGGGTCATTCCTTGGTTGGGTTTGACCCGTCTTGGCGGGATTTGAGTACATTATCAGCACACTTGGCATGGAACAAGCAGGGGTGCGGCTTCAAAACCCGCCGGAATGGATTTCCTTGATGCCGATATTTCAAAGCTTGGCGAGCGGTAGCAGTGCCAATTGTGGCATTCTGTCCGATGGATCGGACGGAATTCTGCTGGATTTGGGCATGACACCCAAAAGGCTTGCCGAAAGATTGGGCGAGCTTGGCATTTCGGCGGAGGGGATCCGCTGCGCGGTTCTCACTCACACGCACTCCGACCACTGGAAGGAAACCACCCTTTCGTGGATGGCCTCGAAAGGCATCAGGCTCTGGTGCCACGAATCCCATGCGGCGCACCTGCGGCTTCACGCCCGCGCCTTCCAGCGGTTGATGGAGTCAAATCTCATCAGCCACTTCCAACATGATTACCCATTCAGGCCGGGCCATGGATGGGATTTTTATCCCATCCACCTCAGCCACGACTGCGTCCCAACCTTCGGATTCCGTTGCGAGCATCATGCGGGTTCCATGGCTTATCTCGCCGACCTCGGGACATCGGATGACCTCCCATGGCAACAACTGGGGGATCTCCAGGCGCTCGCCATTGAATCCAACCACGATCCCGAGATGCTCGAGCGAAGCAGCAGGCCGGTTCAGGTCATCAACAGGATCCGATCCGACCAAGGCCATCTCTCAAACCGGCAGTGCGCCGACGCGGCAAGCCGCGTCTCGAGGATCTCCGGCGGAAAACTGGCGAGCGTGCTGCTTCTGCACCTGAGCCGGGATTGCAACACCCACCAGTTGGCCCTTGACTCGACTAGGAAACACCTCGCTTCGCAGATCAGTCCCGAAGCGGTCTCGGTGGCACCCCAGGACCGCGCCAGCATTCCGATCAGGTTCGGAAAGGCAGCATGAGAGACAGGACCCGGCCATGACACCAACTCCCGAACAGATCCTCGCCAAGCTTTACGAGCTGAGGAAAGAATATGATGATGATAAAGAGGACCTTCATTATCTGTCCCTGCACCATGCCTTCCTTTTCATCAGTTACAACATGGATGGCTTTCGAAAGTATGTGGATAACGCAAAACAGGCGGAAACCAGCGGCGCCTAATCACCCTCAATGAGGTTGAGGTCTGGCATGATCTCGTGGGTTCGTTCGGTGAGGTATCGGCGCACGGCACGGAAAGTGGACATCCGGCAAACTCGCCGCGCGGCCTCCGCGGCCTCCTCGACAGTCACCCTGCGCAACAGTTCCTTCACCGAAGGCAATAGCGCGGCCGCCATGCTGAATCGCCTGATTCCGAGACCCAGCAGGGGCAGAAGGCACCGTGGCTCACCGGCCATCTCCCCACAAACTGTCACGGGAATCCCGGTTTGGCTGGCCGCCTTGAAAATCCGCCTCACCAAACGAAACAGTACGGGATTGTAGGGTTGGCAGAGGTGGGCAACCTTGGGGTTGTCGCGGTCTGCTGCCATCAGATACTGGGTTAGGTCGTTGCTGCCGATGCTAATGAAATCAACGCGTTTCACGATGCTGCGGATCGCGAACGCGATTGCCGGCACCTCGACCAGAACCCCGACCCGAACCTCACCGGCATGCGGAATTCCCTCCCGAGTGAGGTCCTCCCGGCCTTGGTCGAGAAGCCGCTTCAGGAACAGCAGTTCCTCCAACCGGCTTATCATCGGAAACAGGATGTTGACAACGCCCCCGGCGGCCGCCCTTAAAATGGCGCGCAACTGCCTCATGAACAGACCGGGATGGCGTCTGGCCATCCTGATCGACCTGTAACCCATGAAGGGATTGGCCTCATGCTGGCCCGTGAGCCATGGGACCATCTTGTCGGCCCCGAGGTCGATCGTCCTGATAACGACATTCGAGGAGCCGAAAGGCTCGATTGTTGCCCTGTAAGCCGCGGTCTGCTCATCTTCCTCGGGAATCGATGGGTGAGTTAGGAAGAGGTATTCGGTGCGGTACAATCCCACGCCGGCGGCGCCCGTGGCATGGGCGACGCGGGCGTCAAGCGGATAGTTCACATTCGCGAGCAGTGAGACGGATTGCCCGCATGCCGTGACGGCGGGCTGGTCGCGATTCTCTATCAGGCGGCCGACTACTGAAGCGTATTCGCGTGCCAATTTCCTGTAAGCGGTCAGGATTTCCGGACCGGGGCGCAGGTGAACCACTCCCTCGCGTCCGTCAACCGCGATCAGGTCGCCGGGAAATGCGGTGCGGAGGATTCCCCTGGCGCCACTAACAGCTGGAATTCCCAGCGAACGAGCCAGGATGGCACCATGCCCCGTGACACCCCCAGTCTCGGTCACGATGGCAGCGAACCTGCCCCTCTCAAGGAGAACCCCGGCCATCGACGGCAGGATTTCCTCGGCCACAAGCACCAGCGGTTCACCACCCACCGGAGGCAGGGGGGGCGGATCATCAAGATGACCAATAATCCTCTGGAAGACATCTTTTATATCGGCGATGCGCTCGAGCATCCTCGAGTCCCGAACGCGCTGGAACATTCCGATGAATTCCTCGCGTGTCCTCTCCACGGCCTCCACCGCCCCGCAGGCGCCATCAACCACCAGCGACTTCACCTTGCCAATTAGCAGGGGATCCTCGAGCAGCAACCGGTGGGCCTTGAAAATCGCGGCGCGGGAAGCGCCCAGTTCCTGCCGAACCTTGCGCTCAAGGGCCTCGAGGTCGGAGAGGCTTTTCGCCCTTGCCTTGTCAAGCCTGCCAAGTTCGGCATCGGTCACGGCTGCGACACGGTGGGTTCCCGATCCGCGCCGGGTTCCCGCTTCCATGATGAAAGCCTGCCCCACGGCAACACCGGGGGCAAGTGCCACGCCTTTTAGCATGAAACTGAACTAGTCCCAGTCGCTGGAGGGCAGCCCGGAACTTGATTGTCCCGGCCAATCTGGAAAGGCAACCCGTCCAAAAAAACGACTTTTTGATGTTAACCGCGAATGGTCGGCCATGCCACCGACAAGAAACGGGCGGAGAAAATGGGCTGGACTTGATCCATGCATGATGGCATGGGCGATTGAATGAGTTCGGTTCTGTGCCCGGGGGGGCATATCCGGCCATGATGATCCGGGGGCATTCCATGACTCGTTCCAACATTTTCAAATCCGTTGGGTGCATGCTTTTCGCCATATCCGCGTTGAGGGCTGATGAGGAGACACCGGCGCGCAAAGGTGTTTGGTTTCCTACTCTTTTGGCAAAAACCAAGAAGGATGATTCGGCTAAAACCAAGGCCAAGGACATCGAGGCCGTCGAGGAAATCGACAGGGCCATTGCCGACCGCTCCGCCAAGAAAAAAAAGCTCGCCGTGCAAATCGATCGGGAGGAGCAGGATTATTTCAGAAGGTTGGAGGTGGTCGACCGCCTCATGGACAACGCCATCAGGAATGGCGACCAGGAAGTGATCAGGAAGCTTGAACAACTACAGGAAAGAATTCAGCAGGTATATGACAAGAATACCGCTTCCTTGGCCTCTCCCGAATCAAGCAAGATGGACTTGGCAATTCTCAAGGAAAAGACGGCCTCATCCAAAACGGGCGTGACTCAACTCCTGAAGGAAGAAAAAGCCGCTTCAGGGATTCAAGCCGCAAGTCGAAAAGGAGCCAAATGATGAGAATCAGCTTGCCGATGATGGCTGCCTTCGGCTTGGCCATGTCGGGTTGTGATACCCTGCCAACCACTGGTCAAACATCGCAGAAACCAAAACCTTCAGACATCGTGGGAAATGTTTCAAAAGTCGTTGTTGATACACCGGAACCCAAGGTGGCCAGGCCAATCAGGGCTTCCGATATCGGCCCCAACACGACGACTGAAACAATCAAGGCGCTTCAGGACGAACTGGATGCTGCGGCCCGGTAAAAAACTATTGTTCTTTCTTGCCAAGCCAGGAGATCGCTTGGCAAGCCTTCGCCAATTCAAGGGCCGAAACTTGCAAATCATCTCGAATCACCAGAAAAACCATCCCCTCGATGATGTCGACCGATAGAGGGCTTCCCTGAATCCCAATTCCTGAAATTGCCGTTCCCTCCAGCATGACTTCGCCATGAGCAAGACACGGCACAAGCACAAGGTTTGATGCCCAACTTTTTCTCTTTGCTTCCCCTGTTTGCTTCCATGCAGTCCATGGAACTAGTACGGCGCGTTGTCCTCTGCGAAAAATCGTCCCAGAGCCATTGAATTCTATCCCGATTCCTTTTGTTAATCGCAATGAGATCACCAGTGCCGCCGCCAATCCAGAAATCGTCGAAACGGCCAAGCCGATCAAAATCAGATCCTTGAGAGGAATATTGGGAAACAAAACGGGCTGAATCCTGGCGCATGCGGGTTGGACGGCTAGTACGATGGGGAATCCAAACAAGGCGGAAAACGCCAACCATGTGGCCAGAAATCCGAAAACCTTGGGAAGCTGTGGAAGGTGGATGGGATTGTCGTTGAGAAAGGCAATAGGATTAGGAAAAAGCCGTTCAAAGCCAAGGGCCGTGATGGGTACGCCAAAAAAGAACCTGTCTGCGCTCCTGACTAAAACACGGACTGACATGAAAACAGAGAATAACAGCTGGATTTCCATGTCAGCCGGAATATGAATGGAAGCCGTCACCCCGGGATGCGGGATGACGGCGGAATATCACTCCTCGTCATCCATTTCAGCGAACTCAACCAGCCTTTGGGAACGAACTGGCTGCCTTAGTTTCAGCAATCCGCGGGCCTCGATTTGCCTGATTCTCTCCCGGGTGATGCCATAGGTTCTTGCAACATCCTCGAGGGTACGAGGCTGTCCATCCCTCAAGCCAAACCGGAGCTCAATGACTTCCCGCTCGCGGGGGGTGAGAGATCTCAGGACCTCGGAGATTCGGTCTCGAAGAAGGTGCTGGTCAACGGCCAAGCCGGGGTTGGTCGCTGAAGGATCATCAAGGAAATCCTCAAGGGCCCGTTCGCCGTCACCCCCCATGGGCTCATGAAGGCTCACGGGATGCCGGGCCACGACACGCAGGGAGTGGGTTTCCTCGGCGCTCACGCCAAGCACAGCGGCAATTTCCTCGACGGTTGGCTCACGCCCCTCCTTGGCGGAGAGCTCGCCTCGCACCCTTTCAACGGCGGCAAGCGTGCCGACCTGATGGCAGGGGACACGAATGGTACGGGCATGGTCAGCCAAAGCCCTGGTGATTCCCTGACGAATCCACCAAGTCGCGTAGGTGCCGAACTTGTAACCAAGCCTGTGCTCATACTTGTCAACCGCACGCATCAGCCCCCGGTTTCCTTCCTGAATCAGGTCGGAAAACGGCAGACCGCGACTGCGATATCTCTTGGCAATTGAAACGACAAGCCGGAGATTTCCTTCGGCAAGGTCCTTGCGTGCCCGCTGGTATTCCCTGCGACGCTTCAAAACGACGGCCGTAAGCGAGTCAACAAGGGCCGATGGGACTCGAATCTCAAGGAGAAGGTCCCTGAGTTCCTTAACCGCCTTGGTCCGCTTTTCCCTGTCAGACAACGATCGGCCCGAAAGTTCGCCAAGAGCCTCGAGTTCACCAATTTTCTTTCCTAGGGCAACAAATTCGTCAGACCATTTGTCGAGCAAGTCGATACGGGGAGAAAGCTCTTCAACAAGCCGGACGGCTTTCTCGAGCTTGAACCAAAGAACGCGAACCAATCGGCGCCGCTGAATAATTGTCGTGGCGCGCAAAAGCGTCTGGAAGCCAAGGTCAATGGCGGCCAGCAGGCTCTTGATTGTCCTGATATTGGCGGGCATGCGGGAAACGATTTTCTCCCGGCTCAGGCCAAGGGTTGTCACAACATCAATGCTTGGGTCGAGGGGCGTCTGGCCCGCCATAACCTTTTCAAAGTGCTCGACGACCCTGAGAATGGTTCTGGGGCACATAAGGACCGAGCGCCTGTATCGAGTACGCTTGATCTCAAGGCGGCTGGCCATGGCCAGTTCCTGCTGGCGGGTAAGCAGGGGAATGGCCCCCATCTGCCTCAAGTAAAGACCAAGGGCATCATCGGCTCCAGTGGCCTCACCCTCCTGATTTTCGGGGGATACGGCCGCGGCTTCACTGGATGATTCTCCCGCTCCCGCGAAATCTTCGGAGAGGTCAGCTTCGCGCGGGAGAAGATCATCCCAGGTCGAGCCCATATCGCGGGCTGATTTTCCCTCGATCAAGGGGCTCGCGCCAATTTCCCATGATTCCCGTTGCATGCCACTTTCCGCCAACAAATGGTCCATTACTTTTCCAAAGCCTCCAAACACGAACCGCTGCTTCAACAGAAATCCAACCCGCGCACTCAAGCGAAGAAGAATATCCCGCAGGAGGGCTATCGGGCTGAACCCGGCCTTCCGGAAGGACCACCATGTTCAAGAATCTGCGCCATGCCCTCAATAGTGAGAGGTGCATAGAGGATTTAATTTCGGCGAGATCGCCTCAACTCTTGAACAAATGCCGCAAAGGTTGAAGAAGCAGTAAATTCTTCCCACCCAAACTCGCACGCATCAGTATATACTCACTCCTACAGAAGTCCACAGATTTTTTTCAATCAGGGCTTGCAAATCCATGCTCTTTTCTATCCTAGCCTCTTTGCTGATCGACGCAGCCGCCCAAACGGGAATGTCGACATGGTCGATGGTTCCGCCGGTAAGGCCGGATGTGCAAGGCCGCGGACATCCGATCGACCTTCTTCTTGGCTCCCAAGTACCCCGGGTGGAAGTCAAGCCTGAGGCCTTTGTCCGCCGGCTAAGCTACGACATGCGCGGGTTGCCACCGGCGGCAGGAGATCTGGCTGATTACCTTTCGTGGCCCAAAGACGAGAGAGTCTCGAGAATCGTCGATCGTTACTTGGACACTCCCGAATTCGGCCAAAAGCAGGCACAAGCCTGGCTCGATGCGGTGAGATTCGCTGAAACCAACGGTTTCGAGGCGGACGCCGAAAGGCACCATGCCTGGCGTTATCGGGACTGGGTGATCGAGGCAGCCAACCTTGATCTGCCTTACGACAGGTTTCTGTCGCTTCAGATCGCCGGCGACCTTGCTGAAATCCGGGACATCAGGACTGGTCATCCATCTGACAATCCAATCCATGCCCTCGTCGCAACAGGGTTTCACCGCTGTGGCCCGTCCCACATGGTTTCCGGAAACCTCGACAAAAAAATACTGAGGAACGAATTCCTCACCGAGGCGACCACAACCATCGGCAGCGCGATTCTCGGGCTTACGCTCCATTGCGCCCGTTGCCATGACCACAAATTTGATCCGATCACACAGGAGGATTATTACAGGCTCCAGGCGTTCATCGCTCGGATCGAGCCCATCGATACCCTGATTTCATCGCCCGAGGAGTTGGCCAGAACGACAACCGCACAGGCGGTAATTGAAGCGAGAATGGCGTCGGTTCGAAAGTCGATTTCCCAGATTGATGAACCCGCTCGGGCAGCCGCCCAAAAAGCCAAGTTGGCCAATGTGCCCGCCAACGCGAGAGTGGCGATTGAAACACCACCAGCCCGAAGGTCACCCGAGCAAAAAGCCTTGGCCGAAAGATTTATGCCGGCAATCAAGGTGGCTTGGGATGATGTCCTGGCCCAATTGGGCGCTTCCCAGAGAAAATCAAGGGCGGAACTGAAGACCAAACTGGTTGATTTGGCTCGTCAAATGCCACCGCCGGCCTCGCAAGCATGGGGTGTCAAGGAAGGAGAACCCGTTACCCATCACCTGCTCAAGCGTGGACAACCAACCGCTCCAGGCGATCCCGTCAAGCCGGGCTATCCACAAGTCTTTGGCACCGTGAACAAGGGGGGAGAACCGACAAGCAGAGCCGATTTGGCCCGATGGCTTTCCTCACCAGAAAATCCATTGACCGCCCGGGTCGCGGTCAACCGCATCTGGAGACAGTACTTCGGAAAGGGATTGGTCCAACCTGAAGATGACTTTGGAGCCCGCTCCAAGCCAGCCAACCAAGCGGTTTTGGATTTTTTGGCCACCGAATTAGTCAGGCAAAAATGGTCACTGAAATCAATTCACAGGCTATTGGCCACATCCGCTGCCTACAGGGCCAGGGAATTTCCAGGCATGGAAACCCGGCGCAGGAGATTATCCGCCGAGGAAATCCGGGACACCGCCTTGGCGGCCGCGGGGGAACTCGATCCCCGAATGGGAGGTCCGGGAATCCGGATTTCCCTGGATCAGGAAGTCCTTGATCTCATTTTCACCGAAGGTGAACCTGAAGGTTTATGGATCACTCCGTCGCGCAAGGAGGATGAAAACAGGCGCTCGATCTACCTATTGGCCAAAAGAAATGTGAAGGTGCCGCTTCTGGAATCCTTTGACCAGCCTGATTTGCTCAACCCGTGCGGCAAGCGCCCCGACAGTACCCACGCCCCACAAACGCTGGCACTCTGGAACAGTACCTGGACCCGAAAAAGGGCCGAAGCGGCGGCAAAGAAGGCAAGCATATCCACAATTCGACCGATTGATGGGGTATCGTCCTTGTTCTTGGCAATTTTGGGCAGGAATCCCTCCACCGAGGAATTGCGTTTGGCCTTGGAATCCTGCAAGGAAGATCCCAAGTTGAATGACCTAGCTCTTGCGTTGTTGAATTCCAACGCATTCCTTTACCTGGATTAGGCAGGCCTAAGGCCCGTTGGGTTGTAGCGCGGCCGGTGGATCGTGCCTGAGCGGTCCTGTGGTGATTCGGCGCCTTTCGCGATGGGAGACGTCAACTTCACCGGCAGCACCACGGTGAACCTGCTCCCCTTTCCAAGTTCACTTTCCAAAAAAATGTCACCACCCAACAAAATGCACAACTCACGAACAATGGAAAGCCCAAGGCCCGTACCCGATGCCTCACGGGTCAGCGGATTGCCAGCTTGCCTGAATTTTTCGAAGATCAATTCCTGTTCCGCCTTGGCAACCCCGATTCCCGTGTCTTCGACCGTGACCTCAAGTTGATCCTCGATGATTTCAGCGTGAAGCACGACCACGCCCCCGGCCGGCGTGAACTTCATGGCGTTGCTAAGCAGGTTCTCAAGGATCCTCTTGAATTTGAGCAGATCCTGCCGCAATTTGGGCAGATCGTCCGACCACACCCCGCGAAGGTCGATATTCCGCTTTTCCGCCAATGGCCTGAACATCGAAAGCGCCGACTCACACACTTCATGCAACCCGAACTCCACAGGAACGATGTCCATCTTTCCTGATTCGATCTTGGCCATTTCAAGAATGTCGCGAACCTGCTCGAGCAAGCTGAGGCCGCTGGCCCGGATGTTATTCACCCACCTGATATGTTTCTCGGTGATCCCCTCGGATGTGGCGAGAACATCGGAAAATCCGAGTATGTTGTGGAGCGGCGTCCTGAGTTCATGACTCATCGTCGCGAGAAAATCATCCTTGAGCTTGTTCGACTCGTAAAGGGCAAGGTTGGCCCGGGCCAACTCCTCGACCTTGGCGTCGAGTTCACCGTTGCTGAGCTCGAGGTTTTCCCTTGTGTTTGTCAGGTTCCTCAGCATGGTATTGAAGGCAAGGCTAAGCGCCTCAAATTCATCTCCTGAATGGATCTCGCTTCTTACATTCAGGCGCCCCTCGGTGATGGCGTCGCTGACATCCTTGAGGTGCTTGACGGGCTTGACGATGACATAGCGGATGATCAGGTAGGTGCCCGCCATGGTGAGCAATGCCGTCATCAGTGCTGAACTGATGAGAATGGCCCTGTTGAAATGCACCTTGGATTCCAGCGACTCCGGCGGCACCCTCAAGTCGACCTTCACCAACGCCAGCAGGTCGCCTTCCCTAAGGCCTTCCCTTCGGGCGGCATGGCATCCAACGCATGAGGCTGTCGCCCTCACGGCCCCGTAAAACCAGTTCCTCGACATCGCCAGCAGCAGTTTGTTGTGCTCCGAAAGGCCGGGATCAGTCATGAATTCCCTGAGGCGGTCGGTGCTGTAAAGGTCGCCAGGACTATTTTCCTCTTTTGTGGATCCTGGAACAATGATCCGGTAGGCATAGTCGCGCAATCCGGCCGGCCAAGTGGATTCCTGCTCCTTGTGGAACTCCTCGAGGCTTGCCAGCGCCGGGCTTCCAACCCGGCACAGCGTCAGGATTTTCTCATCAACCACCTGCTGCACGAGCAACCGGCAAACACTTGGAACCTGCTCGTAGGCAAGGTGCTCGGTCTGGGCGGCGTAAATCCAGAAACTGCATGTGATCAAAAGCAACGAAAAACCGCCCAGAAGGAACCGGCACTTCCGCTCCAGGCTCGTCTCGCCAAGCAGTCGCTTGAAACTACGGTAGGACACGGTTGCCCCCGCGCTTGCCAATATCCTGAGACTGGCATCCCGGACAAAAGTGGGATGAACGACCGGCAATCATTATCCGGATGATGATCAAACCGCATCTCGAGCACGGTTCTCCTTCCCTGCCATACACGGCAAGGCTGTGCTGGTGCGTGCCCCCGAGGCCGCTTCCTCCCACATAGTCCCTCAAGGTCGTCCCCCGGCCCGCTATCGCCTCTTCCATGACGCATCCCGCAGCTTGCAAGAGAGCGGTGGATTCAGGCCGCGTCAACGACTTGGCTTGCCGGGCAGGATGAATTCCCGCGCGGTGCAGGGCTTCGTCGGCATAGATGTTGCCAAGACCCGATATGGTGCTTTGATCGATCAGCAGCGACTTGATGGCTCTCGAACTCGCCATCAGGGACGCCACCCAATTATCCCCATCCATCAGCCAAGGTTCCGGCCCAAGCGCAACGGATTCAAACCTCTTCTCAAGCGATGCTTGGCCAGTGTGAAATTCCACTCCACCAAAACGCCTGATGTCCCGATAGCGAAGCTCAAAACCACCGCTCAATCGGAATCGAAGATGCAGGTGGTCCGCAACGATTTCATCATCGGGAACGCAGGTGAGCTGTCCTGTCATTCCCAGGTGGATTAGCAGCGAGGCATCTTGCGTCAAGCCAACAATGATGAACTTGGCGCGACGGCCAATCGCTTCCACGGACAATCCGCGAATCCGGCGGTTCCATGTCGGCTTCCAAGGATAACGAAGCCGCTTGGCTCCATTGGAAACATCGAGCAACACACGGCCGACCAGCAGCGGCCTGAGGTCGCGAACAACGGTTTCAACTTCAGGTAATTCAGGCATTGATGAACTGTCCCGAACGAATTCTGCCATCATAATCCATGGCATGGCCAACGCATCCGGCCTTCTTGACCGTTTGATCGGGCGGGCCTAGGGTGGGATTTTTGGTCCCGAACGCCATGGGGAGATTGGTATGTCCGCCGCGGTTTCCATGGTTCCCGACAAGGCCGGACGATTTGGCCCCTTTGGCGGCAGATATGTCCCCGAAACACTTGTTGCCGCTCTGGACCAACTGACTCAGGCATACGAACAGGCCATCGCGGACCCGAGATTCCACGCGGAATTTGAGTTCCATCTCAAGTCATTTGTTGGACGGCCGAATCCTCTTTATTTCGCATCCAGGCTCACTGCCCAGGCGGGAGGGGCAAGGATTTTCTTCAAGCGGGAAGATTTGAATCATACGGGCGCGCACAAGATCAACAATTCGATCGGGCAGGTTCTGCTGGCAAGGCGAATGGGCAAGCCTCGAATCATTGCTGAAACCGGAGCGGGACAACACGGGGTCGCGACAGCGACGGCTTGCGCCCTTTTCGGGTTGCCATGCACTGTCTACATGGGCGAGGAGGATGTCCGCAGGCAAAAGTTGAATGTTTTCAAGATGCAATCAATGGGTACGAAAGTCCACCCGGTGACCACCGGATCCAGAACCCTACGGGACGCGATCAATGAAGCCATGCGTGATTGGATGGCCACTGTTGAATCAACTCATTACGTGCTCGGCAGCGTAGTTGGCCCCCATCCTTTTCCAAGGATCGTCCGCGATTTCCAATCAGTCATCGGAAAAGAAACGAGAGCACAGTGCCTTGACCAGCTTGGCCGCCTTCCCGATGTCGTCATTGCTTGTGTTGGAGGGGGCAGCAACGCCGCGGGAATGTTTTTCCCGTTTGTTGATGACCCTAGTGTCAGGTTGATCGGCGTCGAGGCCGGCGGTAGAGCCAATGACCCCGGACAGCATGCGGCAACCCTTTCCTTTGGAAAACCTGGGGTTCTTCATGGAACCATGAGCTATGTCCTGCAGGATGAGGATGGCCAGACCGCTGATGTTCACAGCGTCTCCGCAGGACTGGACTACCCCGGCGTCGGACCTGAGCACAGTTATTGGCGGGATAGTGGAAGAGTTGAGTACACGGCCTGCGATGACTCTTCGGCCTTGGAATCGTTCTACCTCTGCTCGAGGATGGAAGGCATTCTGCCGGCGCTGGAAACCGCGCACGCCATCAAGGAAGCCATGCGAATCGCCGCATCAAGGCCGCATGGCGACATCGTTGTTGTTTGCCTTTCCGGACGGGGAGACAAGGATTGCTATGAAATCGCCCGTTTGAGCGGTCAGGATCTTGAAACCGCTTCTGTCCACTGATTTCGGGGTAAAAATGACCAGCCTTGCTCGCTTGTTTGACAGCCTTCGGAATGCCCGGCGTAAAGCCTTTATCCCTTTCATGACTGCCGGGGATCCAGACCCGCAAACCACCCGGGAAGCCGTCAGGCGTCTTGTGTTGGCAGGGGCATCGGTGGTTGAACTCGGATTCCCATATAGCGATCCCATCGCCGATGGACCCGTGATCCAGGCGAGCTACACCCGGGCCCTTTCGAAAAAGCCCTCCATGGAAACGCTCTTGTCACTGTGTTCATCCATGAAGGACGACTCGCTGATCCAGCCTGTGCCAAGGCTTGGGATGTTGAGCTACAGCCTGATACACCGACGCGGCCCCGAAAAATTTGTCCAAGATGCGGCTAGTTCAGGCCTCTCAGGCCTGATTGTGCCTGACCTTCCAGTCGAGGAATCGATCGAACTGAGATCCCTTTGCGCCAAATCAGGAATTGACCTCATTCTCCTCGTGACTCCAACCACTCCACGAGACCGCGCCCTGCGCATCCTGGAAGCCTGTTCCGGTTTCGTGTACTGCGTGAGCATCACTGGAATTACAGGTGAGCGCTCTGAACTTCCGGCGAGCCTGATTGACCAACTCGGTTGGCTTCGCGACCAAACGAATCTGCCATTATGTGTTGGTTTCGGGGTCAGCAGGCCGGATCAGGTCGCGATGCTAAGGACTCATGTCGATGGAGTCATCGTCGGAAGCGCTTTGGTTCGCCATCTGGAGCGAATCCCATCCGAAGGAATGAATGCCGCCCTTGATTCGATTGAGGCCTTGGCAAGGTCCCTTTGTTCGGCCGTGAATCCCTGATTTTCCAAAGGTTTCCATGCCCCGAAAGCGTCGAGGAAACGGCAGGCCCAAACCGACTGGTTCGGGGGAAACGGAAAGCGAATTTGGCGTTCCCATACCTGGTTCAATCCTGCCTGAGGAAGCATGGGCGCGCACAGCGCTGAAGAAACTTCCCCAAAACGGAGCCATCGACATCGATGCTTTGTTCGGCCGACACGCACCGCTCGTGGTCGACATTGGATGTGGTAACGGAAGGTTTAGTATTGGAAGCGCATGGTCAAGAAAGGACCACGATCATCTGGCCGCGGATGTTCTTCCCGTCGTCATTCGCTATGCCACCAGGAGGGGTAACCAGAGAGGACTCAATAATCTCAGGTTTTGCGTCGTTGACGGGGAAAGACTTGTCACTCAACTGCTTCCGGCTTCCAGGGCAAGGGAAGTTCACTGCTATCATCCGCAACCATTTCCAAGACCCGGAGAAGGGTCGGTCAGACTTATCAACCCATTTTTCCTGGCGGAGATAATCCGCGTTCTGGAAATTGGGGGCCTGTTTGTCGTTCAAACAGACAATTCCGGCTACTGGAAACAAATAATATCCATGGTGAGCCATTTCTTCACATTTCATGAGAACAACGACTATTGGCCGGATGCGCCGCAAGGAAGAAGCCGTCGTGAAATTTACGCATTAATGAAGGGAATGAAAGTTTACCGGGGATTTGGAAGTCCTATCGAGGGAATTAATTACGAAGAGGCACTCAAGCTGTCAGATCAATTGGCCGGCAGGAATCACTAAAATCGGGGCAGTGGCTCCCAGCGCAAAGCAGGTTCCAACACGAAGCCTGCCCCGCCACTGCCCCGATGGTCGCTACAACAATTTAAGTTTATCCAACCAATCATTCAAAGTCATAAGAATTTACCATGACAACCCCGGCAACCCAGAGCAGCGAACCGTCAAAATCAGCCGATTCAATGCAATTTGTAATTCTCTCCCATGACTGGCCTTACTTTCACTGGGATATCCTCCTCCAATCCGGAAATCGATTGATGGGCTGGCGCGGTGATTCTTCCGGACATTTTCTTAATGGGGGATTGATCGTCCAGAGTGATGACCATCGTTTGGAATATCTCGATTATGAGGGTGTTGTCAGCGGAAACCGCGGGATCGTCCACAGACTAGATAGGGGGGAACTAGTTTGGTTAGAAACGGGACCTAACCTCCTGGTTGCCAAGATCTCAGGAAAAGTCTGGAAAGGTACTCTCAGGCTAACCAAGGAAACTGATGGAGATTGGTTCGCCACATTGGATAGAGCCGACTAAAAGAAGAAAAGAAATGGGAGATCATCATGGGCCAGAGGTAACAGGCCCCACAATCGGCCCTTCGAGCTCGGGAGAACGACCACGAATGACGAGTTTCCCGTTCTGGATTCTCAAATCAACAATCTGGAATTCCGGTCTGGCTTTCTCAGCGCCAAAACTAAGGACAGCGACCGATTGCCCACCATGCCGATACCAGTGAACATCGACACCCGCCTGACGGAGACTGTCAGCTATCTGGTCGAGCAAGCCTTGAAAAGGTAGCGGCATCGAACCGGCTTGGAATTTCTGGAATTCAATAACAACGGCGTTGGGCACTTCACGGGCCAGCCACATGCGCACCTGCGCGGAAAGCACAACGCTGGCACCCGCGAAGCGATAACGGACCCCTATCTTGAGGGCATCACCTTGGAATTCCACCCTAGGGTCTTCAAAAACTTCGGGAAGAATCGATGGCTGGAGGCCATGGTTGGCCAGACCTTCCTGCAAGGCGCCATTGATGGCGCTTTGTGAAAATTGGCCAAACCAGTCACGATCAGCGGCGATCGAGGCCATGAACTCCCCAAGGTCCGTCACAAATTCCTGGGACAATCTGACACGGTGTTCACCCTCGGAGATGCCAACCCGTGTGTAAAAGTTAGGCTCGTGCCTGAGGATCGAAATACCTGCCGCCGCGACGGAACCCACGAGGGTAAAAATCAGAACAAGCCCGATCCAGAAATTGCGATACAGCATTCGCCACCCCCAACAATTCTCTGTCTCATATGCTTGAAATGCCGAAGGAATCAAGTGGTGAAACAACATGACCTTGATCCCAAAGGGAATGCGGGCGTATGCGCAAAAAAAGCAAGTAGATTGTCTGGTTCATGGGGTAAAGACTTGGATCAGTTTCCGCGATTACTTGATGAACCCTCCCCGGTGGAGGAGGCTTTTCCAGCTTTGGATGCGACCGCCATTCACCGCCTTGCCATGGCTGAGGCCATGGTTGGACGGTTGCATGGAGCCTTCGCCGGAAAGCCATTCAGCGCCGAATGGTTTATGTCAATTGAGGAAAAAAGGCACGGAAAACATGGGGTTTGGCTCCCCCGACATCTTGAATTCGCCCGCCATGAACGCGAGAAGGTTCTATGTCTGGGTGATTGTTTGGGCACCGATTGGGTCAAATATGCGGCCCATGGCGCGGATGTGACAATTGCAACCAGCGCAAGGTTTGTCGAACCGATCAGGATGAATTTCAAGTGGCGTGGGATGAACGCGACGATATTAACAACAGATTCAGGCAAGATATCGTGGCCAGACGAGTCGGCCGATGTGATAGCGGCGAACTGGATAACGGATGACGAGGCACCGAAACTCTGGGCACCCGAGGTCATTCGCCTTCTCAAGCCGGGTGGGAAGATTCTTGCCTTGGCCAAGGCCCGATGGAACCTTCGGGAACTCATGCGGTTGCATTGGTGGAAACCGCGGAATATTTGGACAAGGTCCAGGCTGGCCCACCTTTTGCCAACCTTCGAGGAAATCCGGGTTCGTCAGAGACAAATCCGCAGGAGTGAGGTGCCCGCGATCATCCGGTTCATTCCAATGCCATTATTGGAAAGGTTGGCAGGAAACGCGCTAGTCCTCAAGGCTTTCAAACCGCTGTCCGTAATTGGGGGCTTGCGCACTGCCGCTTGATCGATAATCATCATCCTCCATGCCCGGACGAATTTTCACACTGGGGCACAGCACCCTGGATATCGACTCTTTTGTCGAACTTTGTCAATCCGCTGAAATTGATGCTATCGCGGATGTCAGGTCCGTGCCTTACAGCCGAATGGCTCCCCAACACAACCGTGAGACAATTCAATCGGCTTTTGAAGGGCGAAGGCTGGTTTATGTCTATATGGGAAACCTTCTGGGCGGACGCCCAACCCGCCCATCGCTTTTCAATAACAATGGCCGCGCAGATTATGTGGCTATGCGGCAATCCTCTGAATTCATGGAAGGCATCGCACGGATCCGCAAAGGCCTCGAACAATTCAACATCGGGCTGATGTGCGGGGAGGAGGACCCCGTCACATGTCACAGGGCCCTGCTGATTGCCCCGGCATTGGCTGCCATCGGCCTGCCACCAAGTCATCTGCGGAAAGGCGGCCGCTTGGAGTCACATCGGCAATTCGAGGACAGGTTGCTCGAAGCAAATGGTGTCATGTTGTCGCAAGGCGACTTGTTCCTCAACAGGCAAACACTAGTTGAGCAGGCCATTGAATCCATGGCAGACAGGCACGCTTACAGATCAGGTTTCGAACCAAACGATCAAGCAAGCGAATAACGCCACAAGACACATGCCAGGCTGCCATGAAAAAAAGCGACCCGATCATGAGAGGCGAACCCCAACCCCTGACCGAACGATGCGGCGAGGGATGCATCGGAAGTGAACAGGCCCACCCGCCAACCAGATGCGACGGCGGCGATTCGCTCCCCGAGTTGCCTGTATAAATTGCGAAGGCTTTTCGCATCCCCGATCCGCTCTCCAAATGGAGGGTTGGTCATGATCCAACCGGGCGGACCTGGCGGCAGCACCAATTCCCTGGCATCCGCTTGAAACGGCTTGATGCGGTGACCCAAGCCCGCGGCCCTCACGCATGATGCGGCAAGCTTCACCACCTCATCGTCCCAGTCAGACAATTGGATGGGCGGCAGTTCCGTGCGCGGATTACCACTTCGGAGTTTTTCCCTGATGGCGGAAAAAACATCTGCCCGGTATTCCCGCCACCCTTGAAATGCAAACGATCTGGTGAGACCTGGCGGAATACCCAAAACCCGAAATGCGCCCTCGATACCAATAGTTCCAGAACCACAGAAAGGATCCACAAGCGGCACATTGCCTGGCCAACCGCAAGCGGCAACCAAGGCCGAAGCCAGCGATTCCGCCAGCGGTGCGGCCGGCTGAGCCACTCGGTAGCCACGCTTGTGCAGGGAAGCTCCTGAGCTGTCAAGGCTTAGTACCGCCCTGTTTCTTGAGACATGCAGGTTCAGCGCGACATTGGGTTGCTGCGGGTCAACGCTTGGCCTTCTGCCCAGTTTCCTGACAAACTGGTCGCAAATCGCATCCTTGACTCTGCGGGCGGCATATTGGCTGTGTGTGATTGCGGAATCCCGGACATTCGCATCGACCGCAAGTGTCTGGTCAGGGGTCATGATTCGGGTCCAGTCTAGGGAGCCAACCAACTCGTAGAGGTCATCCGAGGAGGCGACAACCGAATCAACCAATGGCACCAGTACCCGAATGGCGGTTCGTAGACATAAATTGGCACGGTAAAGGTCTGATCTTGAAGCCCTGAATGCGACGCCTCCGGATTGTATTTCGACTTCCAGGAATCCAAGTTCCTTCATCTCCATGCCAAGAAATGGCTCGATACCCCTGCCACAGGTGGCAAAGGCTGGAGCTGGCCAATCAATCATCTGAAAATCCACACTTGGACATGAACCGCAAACTAGTTGACGGCAAGCTTCCGGGCCCACTTGGCCAATGAGTCAAATGAACCGGCACGGTCCGGACCACGGAATCCGGCTGGACCGGCAAATCCTTTGGGGTATGCCAAAGCGGAAAAGGCCGTGGCGAATGACTCGGGGGCCGGAGCATTCGAGGCTCCCCTTGAAAGCCAGAAGAGGGTTCGCAGGTGCGACTCGGCTTGATCCCAACGGCCTTCATCCAAGGCAATCGCGGAGGGCCCGGCCACGCGTGCAAGCCATGCATGCCGTTTGTCCATCGACAATCGTTCGATTGCCGATGTCTCAACTTCCAGCTTCTGCAATTCATGCAGGATGGTTTCGCCGATGATTGCAGTATTTGCCTTGTTGGCATTTGAAACGGCTTTGCTCCATGCTTCCACCGCTGACTTCATTTCCGGCTTTTCGGACAGACTCGCAACAATGGAAATGGTGGCATTGCATGGCACGAATCCGCCCGGCTTGATCTGGCCGCCAGACTTGTTGGCAAGCCAGTTCCTTTGGCGCCAGCTGTCTGTTGACGCTCCCAGGCCAGCATGGCACGAAAAACAGTCCTGATCGGAGAATTCAGGCCAAATGCCTCCCATGTTTCGCGCGTGAGCGGTTGCCATTCGCACCTGCATTCCAGCGGAAATCATCAACCCAGCCACATGCAGAGCAGCGTTCCTGCCATCGGGGTCCTTTTCCCGCTTGGTGTTCCAGTGGGCAGGAAGTTGGTTGATGTGGGAAGCCGCATCAAAAACCAGCCTGGGATGCCCCGCCGCCATGATGTCGTGGTTGCAGTCACGGATCGGCTCGGTTGCCGAACCTGGATTACCCACATGGCATGAAACACAAAGGGCGGCCGTGTTTTTCGCGGGTGCGAGGTTCGCCAACCCTGCTAATTGCTTGAGCCGCAACGATTCGGGCGATTTCCAAGCTTCCATGCCGATTCCAGTCGGCCCCAAAACCGTGTGCCTTTGCAAATATTCGAAGGTGCTATGCCCTGGAAGCGTGTGGCACGATTCGCAACCGACTCCCGTGCCGCGGGAAGACGCCAAGTCTAACTCTTTGGCAAGTGATGAATCCTTCCAGATTTCGTCCTGTTTCGCCTCAGCATACTTGGCCACTTGGGGATTGGCATGGCAAGCAAGGCACCTTGAATCAAGGTGGGCGGGTTTTCCCGGACCGTTGAGATTTTCCGCGATTTGCCGGCTGCGATCACTCTTCAGAACCTCATATGCCTGGTTGTGCGGGTCGCGTTCAAACCAGATGGTCGCCTCGCTGCGAAGAAAAACCTGATCCACAAGCGATTCATATCTACCATGACACCCCTGGCTGGCACAGGACATTGAGCCGGAAACACCCTGAAGTGACTGGACAAGTTCCGAGCGCTGATGTCCGGGCGCAGTAGGTGGGTCAGATGGGGTATTCGCAGTCCCAAGCAGCGACATGCTTGAAGCCACCGAGCAGGCGGCAAGGACCAGCCAACAGATAGCCTTTCGATGCGCCATGAGCGATTGTCCCATTCCCGCGAGTCAGTCTTCCGGAATATTTGGGTAATTAAGTGGTAGTATATCAAATTACCCGCGCGGATTGCGCGCACTTACGGCCCCATCGGATGTTTCCAAGAGCCCAATCATGACTTTACCGGTCGTGGCCATTGTTGGCCGGCCCAATGTCGGAAAATCGTCGCTTTTCAACTGCTTGGCCAAGCGACGAATCGCGATTGTCGACCCGACATCCGGAGTCACACGGGACAGGGTTGTTTCACCGGTTTCGTGGAGGGACACGACCTTTGACCTTACCGACACGGGTGGCATGGGCGTGGAGGATGTCGACAACCTGACGGACGATATTGAACGCCAAATCCGAATTGGAATGGAACAGGCCCATGTCCTGATCTTCCTTGTTGATGCCAGGGCAGGCCTCACACCGCTGGATCAAAGGGTGGCGGAAAAGCTCAGAACTCTCAACAAGCCGGTGATCCTTGTCGCGAACAAGTGCGATGTTCCGGAAGTGGATCAGCAGTCAGTCGAATTTTATCGACTGGGATTCGGTGACCCCATTTGTGTCAGCGCCCAGCACGCGAGAAATCGTGACAAGTTGCTCGACATGATCCAGTCCATGGTTCCGATCGCACCCGCGCCTCCAGATCCGGTGTTGAAACTTGCGATTGTTGGAAGAAGGAACACCGGGAAAAGCACATTCATCAATGCCCTTGCCGGTCAGGAACGGGTGATCGTGAGTGAAGTGGCGGGAACCACCCGTGACAGCATTGATGTCAGGTTTGAGAAGGATGGAATGGCCTTGCTGGCAATTGACACGGCAGGCGTTAGAAAGCGTCGCAGCGTGAAGGAAGATATTGAGTTCTACAGCCTGGCCCGCGCGCAAAGGTCGATACGCCGGGCTGATGTGGTGCTTCTTTTCCTGGAACCCCGGATGCGGATTTCACGAGTCGACAAGCAACTTGCCGAATATGTCCTGGAACTGTCAAAACCGGCCGTCTTTGTCATCAACAAGTGGGATCTCGTCAAGAACAGGATCACCATGGACCAGATGGGCGAGTATGTGCGGAAGGTTTTCCCCAGCCTGACTCATGTTCCCGTCGCATTCATCACGGCCAAGTCGGGAAAGAATGTGCCGATGCTGGTCGACCTCTCAAGGAACCTTCACAAGCAGGCCTCCCATCGAGTCACCACACCCGAACTCAACAGGGTTATTCAAGACGCGCTCGCGCGGAATCCTCCCCCCATGAGGCGGGGCAAGAATCCACGGGTCTATTTCGCAACCCAAGCGAGCACGAATCCGCCAACGCTCGTCCTTTTTTGCAATGGCAAATCACTTTTCGACCCGCCTTACCTTCGGTACATCGAAAAGGCGATCAGGGACAACCTTTCCTTTGCGGATGTCGCGATGAATCTCGTGGTACAAGGGAAGAACCAAAAGGGAGTGGCCAAGAAGGAAGCCGTGGAGGCGGAGGAAGCCGAGGCGACGCGCGTGCACCCCCGTCATCGCGCTCCACGGAAGGATTCGTCTGAACCGGCAAAAGGATCGAAGCCTGCCGCTGGAAGGAAGCCGCGGCCACGGCAAAATCCGGAAACTTGGGACCTTTAAGCGCTATTTCAAGGCTTTTTGCGTTAGGAAAACGAACACGCTTCAGGCAGGATCATGCCCACCTGGGCAGCCTGGCCGGCACCTTGATAGCCTCCTTATACCCAGGGCAATTCCCCGCGCGCCGCCATGCTTGGAAAGGCTGTCAAGCATGTACTGGCTGCAGGAAGGGGTGAAACGGCATCCTCCAAGCGGCACCACGGGTTGCAGCACCAGTCTGTAAAACATCACGACTGATTTTGCGAAAAGCGCAAGACAATGATCAAAAATGGAAAGGATCATGGCGGGCCTGAATCAAGGCTTAATCCATCCGCCTTCCGTCTGGCTTTATCCGCGGCGAGGCCCATCAGTTCAAAAACCATGGAGTCCAAACGCGTACCGGCAGGCAACTTGGCGGAGCGCGCGGAAATGACAAAATCGAAGCCCGTGGGAAGGCGCGGCCTGAGTTTCCTGAACGCTTCCCTCAATCTGCGGCGAATGAGGTTACGGGCGATACCACCTCCAGAAACCCTTTTAGAAACGCTCAAGCCGATTCGGGAAAACTTCATTCCGTTTTGAATCGCATGCACGGACAACTGTTGGCTTGACTTGGAACATCGATATCCAAAAACGGATTCAAACTGGGGGGTTGACCTCAATTTGAAGGCCCGGGGCATGCCGTGCCTTTTTAATGGGAACACGCTGCCCGATGGGAAGGCACCCGGGTTTCTTTCCTTCACCTTCAAGACCCCCAAGGCGGTCCCGACCTTGGGTTCTGTGGATACAAGCTGGCTAAATCCTCAATGATAGCGCGCCCTTTGTCATCAGCCACCGCGGGTGCCACGATTTTGATCTCGATGTGCAAATCCCCACCAAGCAGTCCCCTTCCCTTGAGACGCAAGCGTTGTCCGCTGGAGGCGCCGGCGGGAATTTTCACGGTCAGCCGGGCACCGTCAAGCGTGGGAATGTCCACCTTCGTGCCGACGGCCGCCTCGGGCAGGCTCACGGGGGTCTCAAGCACCAGGTCGTTTCCATCCCTTTTGAAAAACTGGTGGGTGGCATAGCGGATGGCAACAAGCAAGTCAGCGCCACCATTTCCCTGCCCGGCAAGCTTCAATTTTTTCTCTTCCTGAATACCGGCGGGAATCGTGATTTCGAGGTCCTTGTCATTAAAACTGAACGACCTTTTCCCGCCGCTATGGACCAACTCGAGTGGGATGGCCATTTCAACGACCGTTGGTTCGGGTACCGCCCTACTCCTCCTGGTTCGTCCTCTCCCGCGTCCTCCAAACATTCCTCCAAGAATGTCACCCAAGTCGATTTCGGCACCATCAAAACCTTGGCCAAACGGGGATCCATTGCCAAATGGAGAATTTTGTTGGGGGCCAGCGAAACCGAATTGATCAAACTGGGACTTTTTTTGTTCGTCGCCGAGAATGTCATAGGCTTCTTGAATTTCCTTGAACTTTCCTTCGGCAACCTTGTCCCCCGGATTGCGGTCGGGGTGGTATTCCCGGGCAAGTTTCCTATAACTTTTCTTGATATCATCCTGGGTGGCGGTGCGTGTGACACCGAGCACCTCGTAGGGATCACGAGGCATGGGTGGAAAGTCCTGTTCGCGCTGGGATGACCATGCATCCACTTTAACCGGAGGCCGTTCCCGGCGCATGGTGGCTTGTCTCCTCTTCTGGGCCGGGCAAACGAAGTGATGGCAGTCGATTCCCGGGGAACAAGCGTTTCTCAATCGTTTGTTGGGCATTCCCAAGCATGCGAGTGGGACATTGCCTGCCATGGTTTCGCCAAGGCGGATGTCACAGCCATTGGTTTCATGCGACGCCAGTTTGCTGAATCGTGGACAGGACCGGGCAAAGGTTCCATGAGGCATATGGAAGACCAAACCGTCGCCGCCCTGGAAGCCGTTCGAACAGCGCGGTCCGGCTCAAATGGCGTTGCTTTCGACCAATGGGCCGTTTTGGGGTGCCCCATCCTGCCAGGTCGCGCAACATTCAGCGAAAACCTGGGCCGATATGCCAAGGAGGGCGCGTTCGCCATCTCTCCTCAGGTGATACCCCAATGCTCACTCCACTCCCTTCCGGGCCAACTTTCAATCGTGCTGGGAGCCCACGGACCGAATCTTGGGGTAGGTGGATGGCCGGGAACCGAACACCAAGTCTGGTCGACGGCATGGTCATTAGAAAAAGCCGTTGAACCTGAGGGGTTCTGGCTTATATGGAGTTGCCGGGAGCCAGATATTTCCGGACTCCCCGGTTCGGATTCGGTCAAGGCCTTGGCTTTGGCGGTCCACAAACCCAAACCCGACTCTTCTGCCAAGTGGCGTGTCTCGATGGATCACCGCCAGGAGAAATCCTCGGCATCATGGTGTCCGTGGAAAATGGCGGACATACTCGACGGAAACGGCAATGGCGGCCCGTTCAGCATGGCTTGTGGCGCCTTTGGGCTCAGGTTTGTTCCGTTGGGCGGCCACGCATGAGTTCGGACAACGACATCTGGATCACAGGAATTGGCGCCGCCTCGCCTCTTGGTTCGGGTATCGAGCAAATCACAGATGCCGTTCTGCAGGGAAAAACCTCTATCCAGCCCATTGATCATTTCGACACGACCACTCACGCAAGCAAGATCGCGAGTCATCTTTCCACCATTCCTGATTGTCCTTGGCCTTCGGATCCGACAGTTCCTCCCACGGGAAGGCTGATCGAGTCATGCTCCTGGCAGGCTCTCAAGAATGCCGATTGGAAACCATCGAACGGAAAATTGGGATTGGCTCTGGGGCTCGGACCCGACTGGATGCTTTCATGGGAGGCCACTTGGCATCCACCAGCCGCAGGAACGCTCGAGCGAAACGGCCAACCATATCCCGCTTATACCGATTTGATCATGCGGCATTGGAAAGGATCGATCGGACCGACAACCCAGGTATCCAGCGCCTGCGCCAGCGGCAACCACGCCTTGGTATTGGGAGCCTCCATGCTTCTGGGCGGAGCCGCAGATGCCGTGCTTGCTGGCGCCGCCGCGGTAAACACCACGCCATTGACAATGTCGGTTTTTGGCAATCTTCGCGCCACCTCCCGTCGGAACGACGACCCGGCCCGTGCTTGCAGGCCCTTTGACCGCGACAGGGATGGATTCGTGATGGGTGACGGTGGAGCCATTTTCGTTTTAGAAAAGGCTGGAAAAGCCAAGGCAAGGGGAGCGAAACCATTGGCTTTGTTGGCGGGATGGGGCATGACAAGCGACGCCCATCATCTTGTCATGCCTTCAACAGACCAAACTCATGTGATCATGGCCATGCGTCAGGCGATTGAACGGGCGGCGATCGCTCCGGGGGAACTTGGATACATCAACGCACATGCCCCGGGCACGCCCGCCGGAGACGCCATGGAGGCCCAGGCGATTCGAACTCTCGCGGAAGAAACGGAAATCAACGCGCCAGTGAGTTCCACCAAGGGAGCCACGGGACATCTTCTGGCAGCTGCGGCTTCATTGGAATTGGCAATGGGCGTGATTTGCATGCAACGCCAATTGGTTCCCGCGACATTGAATCTCGAAACGATTGATCCCGCATGCGAAGGAATCGAGCATATTCTCGGCCATGCCAGGCCATCACCTCTCAGGTGGGTCTTGTCGAACGCTTTCGGTTTTGGTGGCAGCAACTGCAGCGTTGCCATACGCTCAGCAACCTAAGCGCGTCTCCCGGCAATGGATCGATCTTCGAAGTTCAAAGGAGGCTGGCTGGAAATAAAAATGCTTCAGTCACCGCCCCACTCAAAAACAACATCAAAAGAGATGAGGCGGGCGGGATCATCCCGCCCGCCTCATCTCTTTCAACTGATATGAATCAGAAGAGGAAGTGAAACTCAATGCTGGGACCTTGGAAAAAGCTGGATCCTGTTTTGTTACTAACGGTGGGATCCACAATGTTGTAGTCAACAAGATCAGCACTCTGGGCCACCCCGACCAGCCAAAGCAGGTTGTACCCACCCCTAATCTTGAACCTCTCAAGAAGGTTCCACTCAAGGTTGAAACCAAGTTGGAAAAGCTGTGCATATCCAGTGTTGGTTCTGTTACGAGTGAAAATGTTGAATCCATCACCACGATTGAAGGCCATATCCCGCTCCATGAAGTTTGCCATGAATGCGGTTTTGGCTTCGCTGGTGAATGAGAACCCATGAAGGATTCGCGTGGAATACTCGACACCGATCTGGGGCCCAAGCATCCTGTTGTAGGTGTTTGTCAGGTAATTCGTCTGCTGGAGAGGATCCGTCCCGGCCCCAGGCCCGGAAGTGAAAATCGTGGTTCCTTCCTGGAAGTCAAAATAACGAACGCCCAAAATCAATTCAAACTCCCGATGTGCCAAGCCAGTAAGTCGATAGTTGCCTTCAAGATTTCCCATGGTCACGGATTGGCTGATCGTCTCATAAGCCAATTCAGAAGCGAAACCAGCCGTCAACCCGATGGGAATTCCCCCAGAAAACGGGGCATTAAGGGACCCGGACGCGGCAACCCCGCCGCGAGAAGTCATCTCTGGAAGATAGAAACCGGTCACTTCAAATTG
>VGXS01000027.1 GCA_016873225.1 Planctomycetota bacterium
TGTCAGTGGCAACACGATCACGACCAGCGGCGCTTCCGGGGTTTTTGTCGACTCCGCCGTCGGCACTTCCGTCCAGTCGAACACGATCGAGGCGCCGGGATATTCGGGAATCAGCCTGGTCAACGCCTCGGGTGTTTCCCGGGTTTCCGCGAACATCATCAGGAACGCCGCGGCGGGAGTCTCGGTTTCGGGATCCGCGACCTCCGGACTCAGCGTTGAAGGCAACCAGATCAGCAAGGTGGCCACCGGCATATCAGTTATCGGCGGGTCCGGAATATCCGCGGTCGGGAATTCCCTGGGCTCTGTCTCCACAACAGGCATCCTCTTCTCATCCGTGAAATCCGGATCTTCCATTCGGAACAATTCCCTGTCCGGAATCTCTGGCAAAGGCATTGTCCTTGAGAATTCCTCCTCCGCCGTTGTTTCAGGCAACAACCTGTCGGCTATTGCTTCCACCGGCATCGCGATCAGCGGGTCATCCGGCGTGGAGCTTTTGGCCTCCCCGGGCGACTACGCCATCGACATCCTGTCATCCAGTTTCTCGGGAAGCACGGCGATATCATCATCGGGGTCCGTCCTCCTGTCGGCTCCCCTTGGAAACCTCGTTTCCTTCTCCACGGGTGTCACCGTTTCATCGGCATCGGTGGTCCGCGTTTCCGGCGCCATTTCCTCCGCCAACGGAGCCATCACCCTTGGCGACGCCGACACCCCTGTCATTCTCGAGGGCGATACCGCCATTGATTCGGGAACCGCGGCGACCATCCTCGGTGGCGCCGTTGATGGCGCGTTCTCGCTCACCATTGCCGGTGGTGGAGCCAACCAGATTGCCTCCCAGACTGGCGCCGTGGTGCCCCTGGCGGCGTTTACGACCGCCGCGACAGGCACGATCTCCGTTTCCGGTATCACTTCCACGGGTAATATCGTGCTTGGAAATCATGCGACGGTTTCCGGGGCCATTTCCAGCAACCAAGGTGGTTTCACCGCCAAGGCCGGGTTGTCGGCCCCCAACGACCTGCGCATCAACTCTCCCGCTGGCACCATCGTTCTCGAAGGCAAGGTCGCCGTGGCCGGGCGGGCCGCCTTCAAGGCGGGAGTGGCGGTCACGGCCAACAATTCAGCCAACCAATTCGGCGATGTTGTCACGGTTACCGCTCCAGCCGTGACACTTGCGGCCGGAGGATCCATTTCGACGGAATTGATGGCGACAAACGCCAGCATATCCGCGGGCTCGAACGCGACTGTGGCCGGTAGCATCACGGGTAACCTCGATGTGACCGCGATCGGGGCCATCAACCAGTCAGGTCCGCTTTCAGTGGGGCAGCGCGCGGTGTTCTCAGCCAGGTCGACGGATGATGTCCGCCTCGACGGCTCGAACAACTTCAAAACCCTTGCCATCACGCAGGCCCGCAATGTGGTTGTCCGCGACACGGACGCGATCACCCTGGGAAACAGTTTCATCACGGGCGGTTTGTCGGTCATCGCGGGGGGAGCGATCTCCTCGGACGCCTTGAAGGTGGGTGGGTTGGCATCCTTCACCACCGGCGGGGCCGGTGCATTGTCGCTGGTTGCCAACAATGATTTCGCATCCATCGCGTTTTCCGTCGGCGGTGATGTGACCATTCGCGACACCAGCGACCTCAATTTGGTCAGTGGTGCGGCCGGTGGCGATCTCAATGTGGAATCCGCCGGATCGCTTTTTGATTCCGGGCCGGTCACCGTTGCCGGGAATGCCAGCCTTGTCGCGGGGTCGATGAAACTCGCGAATTTCGCCGTTGCGGGGGCCGTCGCCATCAATTCCAAGGGCTACGCTCTGGTTCAAAACGCGAGCAGCTTGACGGTTTCGTCGGCCAGCGTGCTTGGCGACCTGGAATTGGTGGCAACCACTGGAAACATTTCCAACCAGGGTCTGGTTACCGTTTCCGGAAACGCCAGCTTGGCCACCCGGTCACCTTCGGGCACGATCAGCCTGAACCAGGTTGCGGTCACCGGTTCGATCGCCTTCACCTCGGCGGGCGATGTTTTCCTCCAATCGTCGAGCCCTGTCCAATGGGCGGAAAGCGTCATTGCCGGAAACCTGGTTGTGGAGGGAGGCGGTTCCATTACTCAAAGCGGATCGCTTTTGGTGACTGGATCCTCGAAAATATCGGCTCCTGGCAAGTCGGTCACTCTGTTTGATGGGAATAATGATTTCCGCGGGATGGTGACGGTGACGGCCGGGCCTGTGGCGATCCGAGGCTCAGGCGACTTGAATCTGTCGCTTTCAACGGGATCGGCGACGGTGAATGCCGGCGGGAAGCTGGTGATCCGAGGCGTGGTGTCCGGAGTGCTGTCGTCGAAGTCGGCGGGCGAGTTGTCGCAGTCGGGCGCCCTGGTGGTGACGGGCGACACGACGATCACCGCTCTTGGCAAGTCGGTGTCGTTGTTCGATGGGGGTAATGATTTCCGCGGGATGGTGACGGCGACGGCCGGGCCTGTGGCGATCCGTGGCTCAGGTGACTTGAATCTGTCGCTTTCAACGGGAACGGCGACGGTGGACGCCGGCGGGAAGCTGGTGATCCGAGGCGCGGTGTCCGGGTCGCTGTCGTCGAAGTCGGCGGGCGAGTTGTCGCAGTCGGGCTCCTTGGTGGTGACGGGCGACGCGACGATCACCGCTCTTGGCAAGTCGGTCACGCTGATTGATTCTGTGAATGATTTCCGCGGGATGGTAACGGTGATGGCCGGGCCTGTGGCGATCCGTGGCTCAGGTGACTTGAATCTGTCGCTTTCAACGGGATCGGCGACGGTGGACGCCGGCGGGAAGCTGGTGATCCGAGGCGTGGTGTCCGGGTCGTTGTCATCGAAGTCGGCGGGCGAGTTGTCGCAGTCGGGCGCCCTGGTGGTGACGAATGACGCGACGATCACGGTTCCCGGCAAGTCGGTCACTCTGTTTGATGGGAATAATGATTTCCGCGGGATGGTGACGGTGACGGCCGGGCCTGTGGCGATCCGAGGCTCAGGCGACTTGAATCTGTCGCTTTCAACGGGATCGGCGACGGTGGATGCGGGCGGGAAGCTTGTGATCCGAGGTGTGGTGTCCGGAGCGCTGTCGTCGAAGTCAGCGGGTGAGTTGGCGCAATCGGGTCCGCTCGTTGTGACGGGCGACGCGACGATCACGGCTCCTGGCAAGTCGGTCACGCTGATTGATTCTGTGAATGATTTCCGCGGGATGGTGACGGTCACGGCCGGGCCGTTGGCGATTCGTAGCTCAGGCGACTTGAATCTGTCGCTTTCAACGGGATCGGCGACGGTGGACGCCGGCGGGAAGCTGGTGATCCGAGGTGTGGTGTCCGGGTTGCTGTCATCGAAGTCGGCGGGTGAGTTGGCGCAATCTGGCCCGCTCGTTGTGACGGGCGATGCGACGATCACCGCTCTTGGCAAGTCGGTGTCTCTCACGAACAGGGGGAACGACTTCCAAGGATTGGCCATAGTCGATGCTGGCCATGTCGACATGACGGATTCCAACAATTTGAATATCGTTGTTAATGCCTCCAGATTGGATCTCAGCGCGTCTGGAAACCTGCAGTTGGCTGGATCGGTGGGTGGCGACCTTCTCGTTTCCAACGGCGTGGGCGGTTCGACAAGCATTGGCAACCTGTTTGTCGGCGGCGGGATGGATTTGAAATCCAGCGGGCATGTGTCCAACTCGGGCTCCATCACGGTAGTCGGCAGCGGCATAGTGAGGGTTGGGCCTCAAGGAAATGTCTCCCTTGCCGGATCCAACCGGTTTGGATTCCTCGACATTGCTTCCGGCAACCAGGTATTGGTTTCGGGCGCGACTCTGGGCGGCTTGACCGCATCCGGCGCCTCTTCCATCACCATCAGCGGCAACTCGGTGGCATCCTCCGCTGGTTTCGGCATCGAGGTACTGTCGGCCGGGTCCGTGATTATCGGCGGCAACATGGTGACGGGATCGGCCAAGGCGGGCATCGCTGTCGCCAATTCAGCCGCCGTGGATGTGCGTGACAACACCATCTCCACCAGTGCCGGTGACGGCATTTTCCTGCAAGCCGCGCCGGGTGCCCTGGTTCGGGGCAACAAGGTCAACAACGCCGGCGGCATGGGAATCCGACTCGTTGCCTTGGCGGGTGCCGATGTCTCGGGCAATACCATCGTGTCGCCGGCCCTTGATGGAATCAGCATTCCGGGAACTGAAAATCCCAACAGGCTCTCCGGCAACATTTTCAGGGGTATTTCGTCCGGAAAGCTGTTCGTGGATGTCGGTGCCTCTGGCCAAGATCCCTACAGCCTCACGAACCTGGCGAATCCCCCCGTGGTGGTCAGCGTGACCCCGGTCGCCCAAGGGTTCATGGTGAGCGGAAGCTACCTGGGGCGTCCCAACACCGCCACGATGATTGAGTTATTCCGCACAGGCGCCGGAGGCATTGCTGAACCCGCGGGCGTGGCGAGCGGCACCACGGATTTCCTCGGGGTGATGACCTTTGAACTTGCTGTGAAAGGCGGCGCCCAAGGCGACGGCTTCCGAGCCATCGCGACAAGCCCCACGCAATCATCCGAGATGTCACCCGAACTGCGGGACGGAAAATCGCTTGCGGTGGTTGTCCGCGACGGGTCCGGCCAAAGCGTGATGAACAACGAACCCTATGCCGCGGCGGTCAGGTTCGCGGTCACGGATCCCGCGGGCGTGGTTGTGCCCTATGTTCCCGTGCGCCTGACGCTGCCGGCGGCCGGAGTTTCATCCGCCTTTGGTGACGGCGCGACCATGGTTCGTGGCATCTATGGAGTCCGTGACGCGTTTGTTGTCGCTGATGCCGGGGGTGTGGCCACCGCCCCTTCCATCAAGGCGGGAGCTGTTGCCGGTGATTTTGCGATCAAGGCGGTGGTGGGACAGGGCGGCGGCGTGATGGCCACCGCCGGGCTGGAAATACGGCCTCCGGCTCCGCTGGTGCTAGATGCCGCCGTGCCGGGAGCCAAACCTTCGGATCCCGGCGCCATCAGCGGCGAGGCTTATCCGGGAAGCCTTGTAAGGATCTACCGCGCCGGTTCGGGTGCCTTGGTGGCATCGAGCCAGCTCAGCCCCGGCCAGTCAGCCTTCAGCATCACCTTGCCGGCCGCGGCCGAGAATGACCGCGGGGAACGCTGGATCGTGACGGCCACTTATGACGGGAACCTGGCCAACCTGTCCGATCAGACGGCGGGAAATGAGTCGAACAAACTTGCCGTCGCCGAGGCCCCTTTCAGGGAACTTTATCTCAACGCGGCGTCCATTCCTGTTTCGGGTGCCGTGTCGGCCGGCGCTTCGGTCGCGATCAGCCGCAACACCAAGGCGCTGGCCGCCACGAGCGCGCCGTATCTGCTCGTGGCAACCGACTTCGCGACGGGTGCCGGCGGTTGGACATCCCAGCCGGGGGGTGGCGTGGTCCATGTCGGGGCCGATCAGGTCGACGACGGATCGTTGTCGATGCAGCCGTCGGCTCCCTCGGGTCCGCGTTATTTCGCCGCGCCGGTGTCCTATCTGGGGAACAAGTCGGCATTCCTGGGAGGCAGCCTGTCATTTTCGCTGCGCTCGCCCATTCCGGGAGCAGGCCCGGTTGATGTGATGATTCAGGGAGCTGGTTTGACGCTTATCCGTGTCGTCGGAGTCCAACCGGGCGTCTCATGGCGAAACTACTCGGCCTCCCTCCTGCCGGATGGAATGTGGCGTGTGGGCGAATCCAACGGCCCAGCCGCGACACGCGACCAGTTGGCCTTGGTGCTCGGATCGCTCGAGTCGTTGCTTATCCGGGGGACTGATGATGCCGGAATGAAGACCTTCGGGCTTGATTCGGTTGCCATGGAGGGGCCGGGCGCGGTCGCTTACGGATTGTCGCTCGACCTGGTGCGAAACGCCAAGAACCAGTTCGTGCTGGTGGAGACCAACCGGTTCGGCAACATTTCCGGAACCACGATCCTTCCGCTGGTGACGGAGGATTCCATCGCGCCTCGTTCCCCCGCCTTTGTCTCCGTTGTCGGCGATTCCAATGTCGATGGCGACCAGGTGCTCAACAAGAACCGCCTCACGCTGGTGGCCACCGCCGACCCCAACGCGCATCCGCTCGCGCTTGCCTCCATGAACCAGGCCGTCCGGATTTTCCGCGACGGCGTCCAGGTCGGCATGGTGACGGCCGCCGCCGATGGCTCATGGTCGTTTTCCGATCCGGCCACCTTGCCGGACGGGGTGTATTCCTATTCGGCGACAGCCACGGATCGCGCCGGCAACGAGTCGGTGAGATCGCTGGTGTTCAAGGTGGTGGTCGATACCACCAATCCGCGTTCTCCCTCGAATTTTTCCATCACCCCCGACACGGGATTGGTTGGCGACAGCGTCACGAATGTTGCCGCCCCCCGTTTTTCCGGACAAGCCGAGCCGGGAAGCCTTGTGGAAGTTTTCGAGGAACGCGTGTTCCTGGGATCCGCCTTGGCCGATACCCGCGGCCGTTGGGGAATCGACCTGCCCTCGTTGGGCAATGGCACCCATGTCGTTGGCGTTCGTTCGACCGACCTGGCAGGCAACGCTTCCGACATGGCCTTCCACACCATTGTGATCGACGCCTCCGGGCCCTCGACGCCCTCCATCGGCAAGATCATCGAGGACAGCGGCGAGGATTCCTCCGACGGCGTGACCAATGTCCGGCGCCTCACCCTGGAAGGCACCGGGGAACCGGGGAACTTCATCAGCCTGACGCGCAACGGCTCAAGGTTCGGCCAGGCCATCGTGGGGGCCGATGGGATTTGGAGGTTCGACGCGACATCGACGGAACTTCTCGACGGCACCCACGCGTTCGTTGCCACGGCTTCCGACCTTGCCGGCAACCAGTCGGAGGCGACGCAGGCGTTCACCGTGGTGGTTGACACGCGCGCTCCGCTGGCGCCCCGCGCCTCCGGGATCACGCCCGACACCGGAAACCCCACCGACAGGATCACCTCGGTGGCCAATCCCGTGGCGCAGGGCACCGCCGAACCCAACGCGCGGGTCCTGGTGTTCCTGAATTCCCAGCCGATAGGAACGGCGCGTGCCGATTCCCTGGGGGCATGGTCGTTGCAGTTGCCCGCGCTGCAACCTGGCGCATACTCCGTTTCGGTCAGGGCGATTGACAGGGCGGGCAACGCCTCGCCCGACTCGCTGCCCATGGCCGTGACAATCGACTCCGCGCTTCCCACTTCTCCATCGATCACCGGCATCAGCAACGACACGGGAAGCAGCGCGACGGACCTCGTCACGAGGGCCACCGGTTTCTCCATCCTTGGAACCTCGGCGCCCAACCTCTCCGTGCTGGTCTATCGTGGCGATACCTTGCTGGGCCAGACGAAGGCGACCGAGGCAGGGACATTTTCCTACACCGTCTCGGGGTTGGCCCAAGGCGACCACCAGTTCTCCGCGGAATCGGTCAACGCGGCGGGCAGCAATTCGGGCCGCGGCGGCGTTCTTGGCGTGCGGGTCGACACAACCGCCCCGGGAACACCCCTCGCCATATTCATATCGGACGATCTTGGCGCGAATCCAAGCGACCTTCTCACTTCCGACAACACTCTTACGCTAGGGGGAATGTCGGAATCCGGGGCGCTGGTGGAGGTGCAATTCGCCGGGCAGCTTCGCCGGGCCTTGGCGGATGAAAATGGAAAGTTCCGGGTCTCATTTGAAGACATGGCCTTGCCCGATGGTTCCTACCCCGCGCAAATCCTGGCTTTTGATGTCGCCGGCAACCGGTCGGCGCGTGCCGCGGCCGCGACCGTCCGCATCGACACGGGCGCTCCGGCCCTTGCCGTGGCCCGCTTGGAGACCGACACGGGTGCCAGCGCGACCGACTACATCACGAGCGACACCACGCCCACCTTGATCGGAACCGCCGAGGCGGGCGCCCTTGTTGTCGCCAGGATTGCCGGCGCCAATATCGGCCTGCCCGTGTTCGCCGACGCCCGCGGAGGTTGGGTCCTGCCGCTGGGTGAACTCCCTTCAGGCACCTACGACCTGCAAATTGTCGCCACTGATGCCGCCGGCAACTCCACGACGGCGAATGTCAGCCTTGTCGTCGACGCGGTCAGTCCTCCCAACGCCACGGCTTTCTCCATCTCCCCCGACACCGGAACGCCCGGTGACTTCACCACTTCCTCGAGCGAGGTCGTGCTTTCCGGAAACGCGGAACCCGGGGCGTTGATCCATGTGAAGGTGAACGGGGTATCACAGCCATTCGTGGCCGCTTCGGCCAACAGCGATTGGTCCATTCGCATCAGGCTGCCAGTCGAGGGCGACAACAAGATTTGGGTCTCGGTGATCGATGCCGCGGGCAATCCGTGTGATGCCAGCAGTTTCCTTGTGAAACGGGACAGCCAGTCGCCCCAGGCGCCGGTGCTGGCGCGCATTTCACCCGACACGGGCTTCTCCGACACCGACCGGGTGACCTCCGCTGAGCTTGTCACCATCAGCGGTTTCGCCGAGTCGGGCTCAATGGTTTCGATCACCATGAACGGCATTGGGGCGGGATCGGCCAAGGCCACGGGCGATGGCGCTTGGTCGTTCGTGTTGCCATCGCTGGCGGCATCGGGATCGTATGCCGTGGCTGTTCAGGCCACCGATGCGGCGGGCAACTTGTCTCCGTCGACAACCTTCTCCATCGTGCGTGACGCCGCGGCGCCCGCCACGGCCATCGTCGACGGGATCCTCGATGGAAACATCGTGGATGCCGATGGACTGACCGCCAATGCCGCTCCCACTATTCGGGGCCGTTCCGAACCTTTCGCCCGGGTGTTCGTGGCGATCGACAACGGCAGTTTCAGCAGCACAATCGCCAATGGCGAGGGAATATGGTTCGTGACGCCGGGGAGCCTTGAGGATGGTGTCCATGCCATCGTGGCCCGAGTCGAGGACGCGGCCGGCAACAGGGCCGAGTTGTCCGCGCCTTGCTTCTTCACGATCGACACGAGCCCTCCCGTTGCCCCGGGCATTGATTCGGTATCCCCGGATAATGGCTTTTTCGCAGACGATGGTGTCATTTCCTCGAGCTTGATCACCGTTTCCGGGCATGCCGAACCGGGTTCCCGGCTTCGCGTCAAGTTCGGGAACCTCGCGGTGTCGGACTCCACGGTCCCCGCCGATGGAAAATGGAAAGCTGATTTCCAGGGAGTGCCCGACGGCAGCTACCTGCTTGAGGCCCTGACGGTTGATATCGCCGGCAACCAAGCCTCCGCCGGCGCCCGCGTCGTCAAGGTGGATACACTCGCGCCTGCGGCGCCCGGCGGCCTTGCCATTGATACGGACACCGGGACCAACCCGCTGGATGGCGTCACCCGCATCCGGCCCGCTTTCCTGTCGGGCAAGGGTGAGGCGGGCGCCCGCGTCATGGTTTCCATTCCCGCGCTTGGCAAGGAATGGTCGTCGATCATCGGTGCCGATGGCGCTTGGAAGGCGCCCATTCCCGAGCTCCCCGAGGGATCGACCACCTTCCTCATCCAGCAAACGGATCCCGCCGGCAACTCATCCGCAACCGCGAATTTCGTTGTCAACCTCGACTCAACAGCTCCTGATCGTCCCTCGATCACCGGGGCGCGGGGCGCGGTGAGCGCCCTCCCGGTGGTTTCCGGAGCGCCTTTGTCATCCTCCTTGCCTTGGCTATCCGGGCGGGCCGAGGCGGGGGCCAGGGTTCGCGTCGAGGTCCGCTCGGCGACGGCCGTGGCTTCCTCGGGGGTGGTCTTATCCGACGATGGAGGGCGTTGGCTCTTCACGCCGTCGCGCGCGCTCGCTGACAACTCGTATTCGGTGACCGTGATCGCCATCGACGCCGCGGGCAACGAATCGGAAGCCAGTTCCGCTTTCACCCTGTCGCTTGACACACGCGCCCCGTCGGCGCCCACCGTGTCGGCCGTGGGACCCGACACCGGAGCCAGCAGCACCGACAATCTCACCCGTGAGGCGACGCGCATTGTCGGGTTGGCCGAGGCCGGCGCCACTGTCCGCTTCTTCGAGATCTTGCCCGATGGCGGCCGCCTGCCTTTGGGCGAGGCGGTCGCCGGGGCGGACCGCAAGGTGGAGTTGATGCTCACGGGTTCGGGACTTTCCCACGGAATCCATCAACTCATCGCCGTCGCCACCGACCCGGCGGGCAACACCGGACCTGAATCGGCCGCGCGGCAGGTCGAGGTTGACGCCATCGCTCCCGATACCCCGGAGATTGTTCTGGTTTCCGACGACAGCGGACTGCCCGGTGACGGCATCACCAACGACACGACACCCACCATTTCCGGTGTCGCCGAACCGGGCGCCACCGTGTTTGTTCGCGCCGGAGGGCCTGACGCCCCTGCCAAGACCGCAGTTGCCGGCGAGGATGGTTCCTGGTCGGTCACCCTGTCGTTGGCCGAGGGACGCCACTTGATCGAAATCCGCGCCGTCGATCGGGCGGGCAACGCCAGCGCCATACCCGCCATGCGCTCGCTGGTCATCGACAAGTCGGCTCCCGCCATGCCATCGTCGCTGTCCGTTTCACCCGACACGGGACGGTTGGCCACGGACGCCATCACCTCAAATAACCTCCCCGAGATATCCGGAAAAGCGGAAGCGGGATCGGTTGTCTCGATTCGTTGTGTTCCGGTGGCGACCGGCGTGCCGTTCGAATTCGGCACCGTGACGGTGAGCGAAAGCGGCGGCTGGGTGGTTTCCGCGCCTGGGGCGCTTGATGACGGCAAATACCAGTTCGAGATCGACGCGAGGGATTTGGCCGGGAACATTTCCGCCAAGGCCCGCCTCACAATGGTCATCGACACCACGGCACCGGTGGCGGAAATTTCCTTCCCCGCCAATATGGGCCATTACAACCTCAAGGGTTGGACGGGCGCGATCAAGGGAACGGCCCAATCCCTCAACGGTTCCGCGGTGGCCAGGGTCACGGTCACTGTCACCGACAGCCTCGGACGGCATTACAACGGTTCCGAATTCCAGGCTGACCTAGCCTCCGTCGTGGCCACGGGAACCGGATTGTGGTCGCTGGCGCTTCCGGCCTCCGCCTTGTCCACAGGGCATTCGTACACGGTTTCGGTGGTGGCCGAGGACTTGGCGGGAAATCTGGATGCGCCCCGAGTTGTGAGCTTCGATTTCGACACCGGGGCTCCCGTACCCGTGCTGACAGCCCAGCCAGCCCCGACCAACCTCGGCAGCCAGATGCTCCTCATCGATTTCGGCGAACCGGTGCGATCTTTCCCCGTGGATCGGGTGGTCACTTCCGAGGGACTCAAGGTCGAACTGGCTAGCGAGGATACAGCCTCAGGCAAGTTCACACTGGCCCTCACCCCTAGCCGCGAGGGCGCCTTCGGCATCAAGCTCGCGGCCGGTTCCGTGCTCGACCTCGCGGGCAATGTCGCGCCCGCCATCGCCTTCAACTCGGTCTTTGACATCTCGACAGCGTCTTCCAACGCCCAGCCACTGGAGTTCAGCGCCGGGCAGGCTGGTTGGTCCGGCGTGTTTTCGCAGGCTGGCGACCAGGACTGGTTCCGAATCACGGCACCGGCCACAGGCGGGCTTTCCATCAGCCTCACCGGGGCGAGGGCCCTTGGAACAACCCTGCGCATCGTGGACGCGGGCGGAGAAACCGTCGCCCTGGCCGACAACTCCTCAAGCGCCTCCAGTTCCCTGCGCGCCAATGTCGCCTCGGGCCAGCAATTGTTTGTCGTCGCCGAGACCCGTGGCGTGTCCTCGGGCGCCTACACCTTGTCGATGTCCCTGGGCGGCCTCTTCCTTGACGACTTCGGCGACACGGCGCCCGAGGCCGGTGGATTGGTCGCCACGGGTGTCGGCACATTCACGCTCCGCGGGGAAATCAACAAGGCCGGTGATGTCGATTACTTCCGGTTCGTGGCGCCGGCCACGGGGATGATCACCTTCACCGCGACTCCCACGGGTTCGGCGACGCTGGTGCCGTCGCTTGCCGGCGGTGTACTGGAGGCTCAATTCACCACGCAATCCGAGCAGGAATCCAGGATTTTGGGCGAGGCCATCATCAGGTTCCCGGTCGTGGCCAACATCGCCTACCTTGTCAAAGTCGGCTCACACGCCACATCCGGCGTCGAGGCCTCGGGTGGCTACCTGCTGGAATCGACCTTCGTCGCCGCTGGCGATGAGGCGGTTGATGACCAGTCGGGTCCATCGCGCAAGATCGACCTGGTTTCCTCCCCCGTGGCCCCCGAGCTTTCCATGCGGCTGGAGGCCGCGGCCGATGCCGATGGCTTCGATATCGCCCTGCCGCAGGCCGGTGGCAGGATCCTTCTCGCGGTCGCCGCCGATTTCCCCGCCATGGTGGTTGTCGGGGCCGGAAAAGACGCCAAGACATTCACGGTGGCGGATGGTCGCGTGCTGGCCGAGGGTGTTTTCGGATCCGGAAAAACGGTTCCCGTCAGGATCTTTTCAAATGGCCAGGCTGGCGCGTACTCGGTGACCGCGGCTCTTGACGAGAGGCCCTCGACCGCGGGCGAAGCGCCCGTTTTCGACCCGGGTCCAACCGGGCAGGTGATCAGCGGCCTTTCCATACCGCTTCCGGGAGATGTTGATTTCTCAGGCATTATGGCGCGAAGCAATGGCAAGGTGATTGTTCGGCTCGATCCGGTGGGCGAGGTATTCGGAGCCGGCTTGCAAATTGTTTCGTCGTCCGGCGCGGTTCTCGGCGGCGCCAGGCTCAACGAGGACTTCAGCCTGCAGGCGACCGCCACGGTTTCCGCCGGCCAAACGGTGTTCGCGCGCGTCATCGGCGCCAATGGTTCCACCGGCCAGTACCGCCTGGCGCTGAGGCAGGTGCCGGATGATCATGCCGATGAGCTCGGCCAAGGCACACCCCTGGCCGGTGTGTCGAATGGCACCTTGGATTACGCGGGTGACCGGGACTTCTTCGTCTTCACGGCAAGCGAGGCCGGCCCTCATCTGGTGAGGGCGCGGGCGGTTGCGGGGGAGCGGACTGAACCGTTCCTGTCGGTTTACCGCGAGGGAGTCGCCGCCCCGGTTGCGAGCGTGGATGCCGAGGCTCCCGATGCCAATGGCCTCGTCACCTTGGACTTGGCGGCCGGCGAAAGGATCTTCATCGAGGTCGCGGGCCTTGGCCGGTTGGGCCGTTATTCGGTGCAGGCGGCTCCCGACCGTGTCGCCGCCACGGACGACCATCCCGACACCATCAACCTGGGCCGGTTGGCCGGTCCGGGTTCGCGCATCGTCCCCGGGACCGCCACCTCCGGTGTCATCAGCCCCGAATCGGATGCCGATTACCTTGGTTTCTCACTGACCGAATCCGGAACATACACGCTGTCCGCCGACGCGGCTACGGGGGGCAAGCTGGATCCAAGGCTGGCCCTTTTCCAGCGGGACGCGGCCGGAAATTGGCATCTCCTCGCTTCCGACGACGATGGGGGCGAGGGCGCCAACGCGCTGATCTTCCAGGCGTTGGAACCGGGCGAATACCTGGCGAGGGTGGCCGCCTCCCGCGGCACGGCGGGCGCCTATCGCGTCGGGCTCACGCGATTCGTGACGCAGGCCCAAACCACCGCCGACGACGCTCCCGACAGCGCCACCCAGGCGCGGGCCGTTGAATTCACCGGCATCCCCAACGGCGAGAAGGCCGTGGTATCGGCCCGCATCGACCGTGGCGCCGACCTCGACTTCTTCAGCCTGACACCATCGAAGGATGGCAGCCTTGTCATTTCGGTGGCGGCCGTGTCCGGCGGGCTGGATCCGGTGCTTTCCTATTCCTCGGCTAGCGAGAACCTGACGAACGACAACGCCGGGCCCGGCATCCTCGACTCGAGGATCCTGGTCGAGGCGGTGGCCGGAAGGCCGATTATCCTGTCGGTCGCGAGTTTCGGATTCACCACGGGGGCTTACACCCTCACGGCCACGGTTCTCGAGCGTCCCGAGGACGACCATGGCCAGACGGCCGCCAGCGCCACGACTCTCCGTGGCGACGCCCTGCAGGGGAACCTCGAGTATGTGGGCGACCGCGATGTGTTCCGTTATGAGCCCGCTTTCGCCGGCATCTTGACGATCAAGCTCAATACTGTGAGCGGTGTCGCCAATCCGCGCCTGCGAATCCTGGATGGCCAGGGATCGACGCTCGCCGAGGATGTGGCCGGCGGCGACGGGCTCAACAGCCTGCTCACCGCCCGCGTGGCCGCCGGTACCCCCCTGTTCATCGAGGCCTCCTCGGCGCTGGGTGAAACAGGCTCCTACCGCCTTGCCGTCGACCTTGCCGATGATGATTTCGGAAATGATCCCGCCGGCGCCTACGCCGTCGAGGTGGCCGGCAACGCCTCGGTGATCCAGGGGCGGATCAACACCACGGGCAACCGCCCCGATGGTTCCGCGCGCCCCGCCGATGCCGACTGGTTCCGATTCCGCGCCGACCGCAACGGCCTTGTCAGCTTCCGCGCCGATGCCAGTGACGGCCTCGACCCCTACCTGTTCGTCTACAACTCGAGCCTCGACCTGATCGGCAGCCAGGACAACCGGTCGGCCACCGACCACGGATCGACCGTGCCGATGAATGTCATCGAAGGGCACACCTACTATGTCCGCGTCGTTGGATCGTCCGGAACGGCGGGCGCCTATTTGCTCGAGGCGCGGCCCGTCGTGGATGACTTCGGCAATTCCGCCGAGTCCTCCTCCCCCCTCACCCTGGATCAATCGGGCCAGGCCGCGGTTTCCGGAGCGATCAATTCCGCCTTCGACCGTGACTGGTTCAGGTTCACTCCCGAGGCCGACGGCCGGGTCTCCGTGCGCCTTGCCGCCGCGGCGGGCTCGGGCCTCGACTCCAACCTGGCGGCGTTCGACTCCGCCGGCAGGCTCATCGTCGCCAATGATGATTCATCGGATGGCACCGGCGACAGCGTGGTGGAATTTTCCGTCCAGGCCGGGCAGTCGTATTACCTGAGGGCCCAGGGATTCGGAGCCAGCGAGGGAGCCTACGAGCTTGTGCTCACGCCCGTCGCCGAGGTTGGCGACGAGTTCGGCGACACCGTGGAGATGGCCGAGGGTTGGGCGCTCGACATGTTGGGCGCCGGAACCCGGTCGGGCGCCCTGCAGTCCACGCGGGATATCGATCTCCTCAAGGTTGTGTCTCCGTTGTCCGGAATGTTCCGTATTTCCGCCGAGGTTTCCGGCGGCGACGCGACCATCCGCGTCATGGCGCGCAAAAACGATGATGTCGTGCAGGTCGCCTCGGCAACCGGAACCGGCACCCTGTCGCTAAGCGCGCCGGTCGTCGAGGCCGGGGAGTATTTCGTCAGGATCGAGTCGGCGCGCGGCGACCTCGTCAATTATCGCCTTGCCGCCTCCATCAATGAGCCGGCGAGCGGCGCCCTTCGCCCCGTCGACTCCGATGTGCTTTCCAAGCTCAGCGACGAATTCAACCGAGGTTTTGTGCAGAAAATCTCGACGCTTGGCGCCAACGGCGACCTCACCAGGATCCAGAATGAGATCCTCAAGGACCTGGTGGACAGCTTCCTGCTCATCAATGGCGTTCCGGCCACCAATGTCCTCATCATTTACCTTGACCCGGTCGACTTCACCGTCGCCGACGGGTCGGGTGCCCAGGTCGGCCGCACCACGAACGGCGGCGCGGTCGCCGAGAATTCGGCCGCTTCGGTGTCCTCGCGTGGCGCCTTGGACATCGTTGTTGTTCCCGTCAACAACCCCGGCAGCTACAGCATGAACCTCATGGGCGTCGGCGGGGGACGGGTTCTCGCCGGGGCCACCATGGTCACCCCCGATGGCAAGATGATCACGCCTTCGGTCGGGTTCAACGGCAACAGCTACTCGGCGCTTCCCGCCCGGGATGTTCCCAAGGAAGGCCTCAACCTCGTCCTTGATTTCCGGCAGGGGACCGGCGGCGGGGGAACCGGCGGAGGCGATACCGGCGGCGGGGGAACCGGCGGAGGCGATACCGGTGGCGGAACATCGATCGCCACGGCTGTTGGCGCCGCCGTGAATTCAACCCTGATTCAGGCCCTCACCGGACAGGTGGTCGCGGCGATTGACATGGAAGGCCTCGGAGAAGCCCTGGCTTCGCAAGCGACAGCGTTGGCCAGCCTCCTGTTGACGGCGGCGACCATCGACGGCGCCCGCGATGGCAAGGACATCGATCTTTCCGCCAACGGACTTCTGGGATTCCTGGCCAATCCGGCGGTCCAGGCGAACATCCGCGCCGTCGCCACGGTCGGACAGGATGTCGCCACTTCAATGGTCCGCGGCGCCCGGTTCGTGGGCTCCAAGGTTCCCATGGTGGAAAGGCTGGTGGCCTCCGCGGCCTCGCCCCTGACCGCCATCACGGGTGCCGTTGTTCCGGCCCAGGTGAGCGGGGCGCTTGCCAAGGCGGTGACGGGTACCCTTGCGGAACTCACGCGCCAGGCCGACTCGACGGCGGCCGCCCTGGCCAAGGCCATCGGCGGACAGGCCTCGAAGTTCTCAACCCGCCCGGCGGGAGGCGCCGTGAATCCCAAGCCGATGCCGGGGGCCCGTTCGGAAGCCCCGCGTCCCGACGCGAGGGATCTCGTCGCGGCGGAACTGGCGGGAACCCACCCCGCCCTGCTGGAAGGTTCCCGGGCCGAAATCAACGACGCCGTTTGGGGCGATGTCGCTTGGATAACGCCTGTTGAGGACAAGGGCCGCCATGATGTCGAGGGTGCCATCACCGCCGGACTCGTGGTGACCGGCTTCATGACTCCCGGATGGATGAAAGACCAACTGGCGGGCGCCTACCGCCCGCGGCAACCCGTGGCGAGGATCAAGCGGCGAGGGGCCGAGTAATCGGGGCGGCGGTCACTTGACCGGATCCGGGCCGCCCCAGGGTATCACGCAGATGAGAACGGCGACAAAGACGAGTCCGAAGGCGGCGTAATGCCGCCACCTGAGCGGTTCACCCAGCCACCATGTGCTGAATCCCGCGAAGACCAGGAGCGTGATGGCCTCCTGGATGATCTTCAGCGTCGGCGCCCCGATGCCGCTCCTGTGGCCGATCCTGTTGGCCGGCACCATCAGGCAGTACTCAAAGAACGCGATTCCCCATGAAGCCAGCACCGCCAGCATGATGGGCATGTCTCGATGCCTCAGGTGGCCGTACCAGGCCCAAGTCATGAAGATGTTGGAGGCGAGCAGAAGACAAACGGTTGTCATCATGTCGTCTCATCCTTGGGCCGCGCCGGGGGGGGCATGGCCAGCCACGCGGCCAGGCTGGCGACGCAGAGGGGAAGCAAGGCCGGTGTCCAGGCGAGCCATGGCGTGGCGGGAGTTCCGGGCAAGGCCAGCGAGGCGACAGCCAAGGCCAGCGCCGCCATGCCGAGGCGGGCACCGCTGGCGACGGACCAGCCAAGCCATGGCCCGATGAGAAGGTAGGTGGGCGGTTCGATCGCCGGGCCCATCAGCAGCAGCCAGGCTGTCCCTGCCATTCCGGAAGCGGCAAGGTCGCGCCTTGCCAGGCATGCCGCCAGAGCGATGGCCGCGGCGATGCCCGATGCCGGAAGCCACCAACGGGGATAGGCCTTATCCAGTTCCGGCAAGCTTCCCCGGGCCGCGGCCTCGACTGAGACGATGGCGGTCCACGCGTCGCGGAAGGCCGCCCGCCTTTCGCCCATGCTCGATCGGCCGTGCCCGGCCCATTCCTCCCATAATTCAACGGCCCGGCCGCCCAGGGGCACCGAGAGCGACACGGCCATCGCCAGGGTCGTGATCAGGGTCACTGCCGCCAGCGCCGGACGCGCCGCGCCCGCCAGCATGACGATTGGCAGCACGGTGGGCTTGAGGAGCATGGCCAGGCCGAAGAACGAGGCGCCAGCCCATGGCCTTGTCGCCGCGCACGCCAGGCCGCCAAAAAGAAGCGCACCCAAGGCTGTGTTCGCCTGGGCGTTCCACAGGCTCCTGGCGGCCATGAGCAGCACCGCGAAACGGTAGGCGGCGAGATGGCCGTCGCTCCATTGATTCGCCCCCGGCAAGAGCCGGCGCCTGAGCGCCTCGGTGGCGGCGAAGACTCCGGCCGAACCGCACAGCGTGTAAACAAACGATCCAAGCCGAAGGCCCAGGGGTTGCATGAGACCGAAGAAAGGCAGGCTGGGAGGAGGATAACGGTAGAGGTCGAGCCCTTCCCGTTCCACATAAACGGGCCTGCCCGAAAGCCAATCGTCGACGCCGGCCCTGTAGATGGGAAAAACCGAATGCTTCGTCGGCGCCGCGGCGAGCTTGCCGGCGGCGGCGAGGGTCACGATGATCCAGGCGAGGATGGCGAGCCTGCTCCAGGACCATCCTTGTGGTCCGCCAGCCGAAATCATGGAATTTTTGGAGCGGGAAGCTGGTTGAAGGGCGCCGGGTCGTACGGATCCGCGGGGGCGGGAGCCGGCTCGGGCTTGCGGGACACCGTCTCGGCCGGCTTGGCGGCGGTCTCCCTGGCCGGCTGGCCATCGGCGAACCTGCCGGGTTCGCTGGGCGGCTTTGCCGGCTCCGGCTGGCGCGTTTCCGGCGGACGGACCCTGCCCTTGCGATCATCGCTGGCGAATCCGGCCGGAAGAAGGTTGGGTTCGGCGGGCCTGCTGACGGCGTGTTCCTCGGACACCATCCGCGCCCATTCCTCCAAAAGACGGTAGGGTTCGGAATTGCGGCCCTTCAAGGCGGGATACGCTTGCCCCCCATGCACCGAGACGCTCTTGACCAGCAGAGGGCTTGAAAGCGGGGCCGCCGTGTTGATCTGGGCCAACACCGCCGCGATGTTGGCTTGCAGGATGCGCCTGTTGCCCAATCCGGGATCGTAGGATCGCGTCAGCCTGAACGGGCCGCCTTTGTCGGTGGCGTGGCAACTCGCGCAGGCATTCATCAGGATCGGCTGGACTCCGCGGGTGAACAGGCTGAGGGAGTCGGTCGTGAGTTGGAGTCCCCTGATGTCGGCCTCGCTGGGTCCGGCGGCGGGTTTGGCCGGTTCATCGACCGCCTCGCGATTCTGGAGGTGCCGGACAAGCCGCACGGTCTGGTTGTGTTCCGGGCGAAGTGTGAGGGCCGCCTTGGCTTCATCAAGTGCCTGTTCCTTGAGGTTATGGGCAAGGCACCACCGGGCCAGCCGGATCCTTTCGTCGGCATCCTGAAGATTGGCGCGTTGCCTGAGGGCCTTGTGGGCGCTCACCAAGTCGGGGCAAAGCACGGCGGAGTTTTGTCCGGAAATCCAAGTGACGGCATCCCCCCTGCGCAGCCGATACTGGTCGCCCACCTTCTCTATTTCACCCTCCAGGGTCCGGTCATTGTCGAGAATCAGCACCTGCCCCTTGGCGGGACGGCTTGGGGTGGGTTCACCGGCGGAAAATGCCAGGATGGAAAGGCAGAAAAACAGGTTCATGGTCGCCGGATAGCCCGGCATGGGGACCGAATCAAGGGCAAGACGGAGGGTTCGCCAGTTGTTAGGATAAGGGCTTGGCAGAAAAGCCTAGCTGGCCTATTTCAAGGAATTTCCCGAGACATGAAACCGCGCCTTTTGACCCCCGGTCCGACGCCCGCCCCGGAGGAGACCCTGCTGGAACTCGCCCGTCCGGTCACCTTCCATCGAAGTTCCCAATTCCGCGCGGTGATCAAGGAGGTTTCCGAAGACCTTCAGTATGTCTTCTGCACGAAGCAGCCGGTCCTGACCATCACGGCTTCGGGAACCGGCGCCATGGAGGCCGCCATCGCCAACACCGTACCGCCTGGTGGCAAGGCCATCTGTCTGGTGAGCGGCCGGTGGGGGGAACGCTGGCGCAACATCTGCAAGGCGTTTGGAGTGACGGTTGTCGAGGTCAAGGTTCCTTACGGCGAGTCGGTCGCGCCCGCGGCGCTCGCGGCCGCCCTCAAGGAGCATCCGGATGCCGCGATCGTCACCTCGACCTTGAGCGAGACCGCCACGGGATGCCGCAACGATATCAAGGGATTCGCCGAAATCACCCGGGCCAGCGAGGCGCTTCTCATCGTTGACGGGATCAGCGGCCTGGGCGTGATGGAATGCCGCATGGACGACTGGGGAATCGATGTCGTCGTGACCGGTTCGCAGAAGGCCCTGATGCTGCCGCCCGGCCTGGCGTTCATCGGCCTCTCGCAGCGCGCCTGGAAGCGGGTGGACTCGTTGTACCAGGGTCCATCGGCCCCCAAGGCGTTCTACTTCGACATCCGCAAGTACCGCGACAACCTCGCCGGCAACGATACCCCGTTCACGCCGGCGAATACCTTGGTGCGCGCCCTTCGCCTCAGCCTGAAGCGGCTCCGCGACGAGGGAATCGAAAACTGCTGGAAGCGCTACTCCCGGATGGCGCGCGCGGCGCGCGCCGCCGCCGCGCCGCTGCGGCTTGAACTTTACGCCAAGGACCCGGCCGACGGCCTGACCGTGTACAAGGTTCCCGAGGCGGTCGATGGCGTCGCGATTCTCGGCGCGTTGGAAAAGGATCATGGCATCCGGGTCGCGGGCGGGCAGGATGTCCTCAAGGGGAAGATCATCCGGCTGGCCCACATGGGCTACATCGACTACTTCGAGGTGTTGGCCGCCGTTTCAGCATTGGAACTGACGCTGCCGAAATTCGGTCATCCCGTTGAACCTGGCGCCGCCGTCGCCGCTTGCCAGCGCGCCTATGCGGGGGGGGCCTGACGCCATGCCGCGCGTATTCATTTCCGACAAGCTGGAAAAAGCCGGGGTGGACATCCTCGTCGAGGCCGGCATCGAGGTCGACAACCGGCCGGGTCTCAAGGGCGACGAACTCAAGGAGGCCATTCGCCGGGCCGACGGCATGGTGGTCCGCAGTGGCACGCGCCTGACGGCCGAACTCATGGAAGACCCCGGCCAGCTTCGGGCCGTGGTGCGCGGCGGCGTGGGCGTCGACAACATCGATGTCGCCGCCGCGACCCGCAAGGGCATCGTGGTGATGAACACGCCCGACGCCAACACGCTCTCCACCGCGGAGCACACCGTCAGCCTTCTGATGTCGCTGGCGCGCCACATCCCGGCCGCCGATGCCAGTGTGAGGTCTGGAAAGTGGGAAAAAAGCAGGTTTCTCGGATGCCAGCTCACGGGCAAGACGCTCGGCGTGATCGGCCTCGGCAGGATCGGGCGCGAGGTCGCCCGCCGCGCCTCGCTGGGCCTGGGAATGCGGGTGGTGGGCTTCGACCCGGTGATGGCCCCCGCGGCCATCGCCCAGCTTGGCATCGAGGTGGCGCCCTCCGTCGACGCGCTGCTGCCGCATTGCGACTTCATCACCGTGCACACTCCGCTGACGGACGAGACGCGCGACATGATCAGCGCTAAGCAATTGGCCCTGATGCCCAAGGGGGGGCGGGTCATCAATTGCGCCCGCGGTGGCATCATCAACGAGCGGGCCTTGGCCGATGCCCTGAAGTCGGGCCATATCGCCGGCGCCGCGTTCGATGTTTTCGTCGAGGAACCGATCGTCAAGGAACATCCGTTCCTCACCCTGCCCACCACGGTTCTGACTCCGCACCTGGGCGCCGCCACGCTGGAGGCTCAGGAACTCGTGGCTCGTGAGTCGGCCCAGCTTCTGGTTGATTTCCTCTGCAAGGCGCAGGTCCGGTTCGCGGTGAACATGGCCGCCGTCGACCGCGCCGAGCTCGAGGAGGTGCGCCCCTATGTCGACCTCGCGCGCAGGCTCGGCCTTCTTTTCGCCCAGATGGTCCGCGGCACCATCCAGCGCGCCGAACTCCGCTATCGTGGCGACCTGGCATCCAGGCCCACGCGGCTCATCACCGGAGCCTTCGCCGCCGGCTTGCTCGAGAATTGGCTCGACCAGGTCAACCTGGTGAACTCAAGGGTGCTCGCTTCCGAGCGCGGCATCGAGCTGGTCGAGCAGAGTACCTCGGAAAAAGGCGATTTCAGTTCGCTTCTTGAGGTTGTTGTTCATACCGACCGCAAGGAGTACCGGGCCGCCGGCACCCTGTTCGGCAACCGGCAGTTGCGCCTCACCCATTTGGGGCCCCACCGCCTCGACGCCCATCTCGATGGCATGCTGCTTTTGTTCAGCCACCGCGATGTTCCCGGCTTGATCGGTTTCATCGGCACCCTGTTCGGCCAGCACAATGTCAACATCGCCCAGATGACGGTCGGCCGGCAGACGGCGGGGGGCGAGGCCATCGCCGTGCTCAACCTCGACTCGGTGCCGCCTCAACAGGCGCTCGACGAGGTCGCCGCGCATCCGCAGATTGGAAGCGTCAGTTTCGTCAAGCTGCCCGGAGAGGGTGTGCTTCCTCCCTGGTTCGGTTGACAAGCGTATTTGAACCATACGGATGAGTCGAACAATCATCCGCATGGCACTTTTTCACATCCCTGCAAGGTAATAACTTGCAATAGGGCCACTGGAAGACCCATAGCCGGTCTGCCGATGCTCGCGGCCATTCCGTTAAATGAAATTGCGCCTGGCAGATTATCCATTCCGAAATGACGAAGTAGGATTGGGTGCAAGCTTGAATTCGCTGTGAATTGGATTTTTATCAGGCAGTCATGCTAAAAATAAGACGATTAAATATATGCAATTATAAGGAAATAATTATGTATGCTTTTAACGGCAAACTCAATAATCCGGCTTCTTTAAGAATCCATGGTTCAAGACCATCGCTCGAACAGCTTGAAGCCCGTGAGGTTCCGGCGGCATCCATCACTTTTGAAAATGCCACTCGATCCATCATTGTGGCCGGTTCTGAGGGCAACGATAACGCCGAGGTGCGTCAGCAGGGTTCCAGCATCGTTGTTTCCATGAATGGGCGGTCAGGCCGCATGGCCCGCAGTTTCAGCACCTCCCAAGTGTCGAGGATCGTGTTCAATGGCCGCGCCGGTGACGACCTGTTCTCCAACCTCACCTCCATTCCATCCCGTGCCGATGGCGGGGCAGGCAACGATACTTTGCGAGGCGGCAAGTCGAATGATGATTTCAGCGGTGGAGACGGGAACGACCAATTGTCGGGCGGTTTCGGCAATGACACCCTTGATGGCGGAATCGGCAACGATTCCCTATTTGGCGGAACGGGCAATGACCGACTCATGGGCGGCGATGGCCAGGACCGGATTTTTGGCGAAGATGGTTCAGACAGCATTTGGGGCGGTGCCGGCAACGACTTGATTGATGGTGGCGCTGGGAATGACTCGGCTTGGGGACAAGATGGTAATGACATGCTTCGCGGCGGGACCGGCAACGACCTGATCGACGGTGGCAACGGCGGAGATGAAATCCTCGGCGGTTTTGGCGACGACTCCCTGCTGGGGGACAAGGGCGACGATGCGCTCAATGGGGAATCTGGAACCGACCAAATTGTCGGAGGGGCGGGACTCGACAGGGAATCCGACCCCCAGGACAGCTTTGCCGATGGCGACAGTGACCGAGACGGCTTTGACAACGACTACGACACCATGGACATTCTTTACGAAGCACCAAGCAACCCACGGGCCTATGCCGACGACGCTTCCGTGGCCCCCATCATCTCCTCCGTGTCCGCGGAAGTGCGTGACAACCTCGGAATCGGTATTGGCGATCCAGGCCTGAGGGTAAGGGTGCAAGCCAACGGCGGACAGGACAATCAGTGGGGCCAATGGGTCACGGGTGTGTGGCGCTATCTCACGCCTGACAAAATCCAGGTATGGGGAAAGTGGGCCTATCCCTCGGCCGATCCGTCCCAGATCAAGATTTTTGTCCAGTGGAGCTACGATGGGCCACGCGGTCATGAAACTCCACCCTCTGAGTATTCCAATCCCGCCAATTATTCCATTTCCGAAGAAAGCGTCTTTTCCGCGGGTTCGCTGAACGGCCCGGGCGGCGGGATGTGGCTTGGATGGCTTCCGGGACAACCCGTATCTTTCTCTGTCGGGATTCCCGGTGAACAGGCGACGGGATTTCCCGCTCCCATCGAAAAATTGAAGGCTGCCCTCAAGGCTGTTCCCAACCTTGTTGTGGACAGGTATGACGCGTTCTCGGGAAATATTGTCACAACGCCAGGTTCGGCATTGATTCAGCCGATTGTCGATATCTTGCGCACCATCAACCGGACCATGTTGGAATCGAGATCCCTTTCCTGATCCATGGCGCGAGTTGGAATGAAGCCATTGGCTTCCTTCCACACATTCCGGCCAATCCAAGACAGAGTCATGCGGGGAATTAATTTTCCGCCAAGCGAGCGCGGGGATCGGGAGTCCGTCCGGGCGTAAGGAGCAAGCGTCCGGTGATGTCGAGCGCCCACTGGAGCCTTAGACTGTCCACCATCGGGGAACTCCGCGCCTTTGAAAGTGCTTCCCATTCCTTTTGAAACAAATCCCAATCCCAGAAGGTGGATTTTCTGGCCATGGCAAGATGAAACACCTCTGAAAACTGGATGGACGCCTTGTCGGCAAGCGCGGCATGGAGCCTGTGCCAGTCCGGGTCGGGTCGGGAAAGCATGGCTGTGAAGCGGGAATCCACCACGCGGTTGGCTTCCCGCGCTTCCATTTCCGTGGCCAGGACATGGCTTCCCATTCCCACGCATTTCACGGTTCTTGGGGAAATGGAACCCGTGTGTTTCGTATCAGCCAGCAGTTGTCCCATGGCGAGGTCCCATTCCAAGGGTGGCAAGTCCCTGACAGTCGCTGAAACAGTCCGTGCATCGGGACTGATCCGGCAATGCCTGACCCTGTCCGGGGCCGCGAGCCAGTGGATGTCCTGGACCCGGTCGATGGCCAACCGCCGCAATCCCTTCTCATGACCCACCAGGATCGAAGGGTTTCCATTTCCATGGGCCAACGCGACCGATTGAACCTTGCCAAGCCCGGGGCAGTCCAGCGAGGTGGAAAGCAATTGCGTTCCCGTCGACACGTCATGAAAAACGGCCATGACCCTGTCCGAGGGCAGGCGCACGCAAGCAAGAACCCTGTTCCTGTCGGAAAGTGACACGGCTTCAACAGTCCAGCCTCGGAACGAGGCGATTTCCGTGGCGGAACGCTCGCCCGCCTTCCATGCCAGGACCGTGCCGTCTGAATGGCCTGACGCAAACCTTGCGCCATCCAGGGAGCAGGCGATGTCGCGAACCGCGCCAGTTCGCAGCTTGAAGTCGGCTCGCTCCAGAGGTTCCGCGATCCCCTTGTTGTTCCATAGAAGGATCTTTCCCTCGGAATCGCCGGTGATGGCCGTGGGGCCGATTCCGGGCACCCGCGCGACCTGAATGGCGCCAAGTCCCCTGTCCCTGCATCTGAAAATCTCGTTTCCCGTGGCCGTGTCGATCAGGCGGACGGCACCGGCGTCCATCGGTTCGCCGGGAAAAGCCGTCACCACCAGCAGGGTGTCCCCGCCATCGTTCAGGGCCAGGCTCTTTGTGACGCCTCCCAGGGAGGGGATATCAGGAAGATAGCGACCGGTCCGCAACTTGATGACCCGGACCGATCCATCCTGGCAAGCCATGGCCAGGCGTTCCCCGTTGCCGGAAAGAGCCATGGCCATCGAATCGGGTGCCGGATCGGAATAACGCCTCGATACCCTTCCTTCCTCGGCCTCAAGCACGAGAAGGTGCCGGGCCGACCTTTCGAATGACGCCGCGACCTTGCCATCCGAACTCAACGCGACGGCCCGATGATTTCCGGTTTCCGGGCAGTAATGGCGTTCCTCGTTCACCAGTCCAAGGTCGTGGACCCGGATCGTGCAATCCTCCGAACCGGTCGCCGCGAACCGTCCGTCGGGAGAAATGGCCATGGATCGTATCGGCATCCGGTGGCCCATCATGCTTGCCGCGACACGCCCCCTTCGCCAATCCCATGCGGTGAGCGCCATCGTTTCCCCCCCCGTCAGGAGGTATCGGCCATCGGGGGTGAACCTGGCGCAATGAATCGTCGCCTTGGACAAGGCCGGATTGGGAAGGTCGGTGGCCGAGACGACATTTCCCGCGGAGTCAAGCCGCATGAGGCGAAGCGCGCCATCGCCAAAGGCGACGGCAAGGCATGTTCCGTCGGGGCTGAAATCCATCGCCGTGACGGAACTTCCGGTGGCGTGATTGTGGATTTGCCCGATTCTCTTTTTCGACCGGGAATCATGAACGCAGAAAAACTTGCCGCGTGCCACGGCGAAGAGGGTGCCATCGCCGTTGACGGCCATGAGGCCCAAAAAGCCGCGGTTCCGGTAGGCTTCGTGGTCGAGCGCCGTCAGGGTTTCGGGTCCGTCGCGGTGCGCGATGGAGAGGGCATGGGCCATGCCCCGTTGGGGAACCATCAGCCAGCCGAGGGCGAACGGGTTTCCCGACACCACGAGCGCGTGCCCCTGGCTGCCCGGCATGGCCAACCTGAGTTTCCTGTCCCATTCGTTTTCAGGCGACCTTCCATGCACCTTGAGGCCGTTGGAACTCCAGATTGCAATTTCCCGGTTGTCCGGGCTGACATGGATCGATCCCACCGGCCCGACGATGCTTCCGGGTTTTTCCTGAAACTGGGTCGCCGCTCACATGTCCCAGGCGAACACCCTTCCGGAGGCGTCCCCCGAAATGACCGACCTCATGTCGGGACCGATCGCCAAGGCCGTGACGGTGGAACGGTGTCCATGGAAGGTGGCCTGGCCCTTGTTGAACTGCGAGAAAAGGAAATGATGTTCCGGTCCCCTGAGGTCCCACCGGCAGGCTTCCAGGTTTTCCAGGGCGACCTCGGGCCGACCCGCTTCCCATGCCCGCTCGGCGGACTGAAGGTGGTTGGCATAGGCCACCACCTCCGCCCGGTCGCGCTGCGCCGCGGCAAGGGATCTCTGCTCCTCGGCCAAGGCGGCTTTGGCGTCGGCCCGCAGCCTTTGTTCGCGGGAATCGCGGGCCTTCTCCTCGGCCCGTTCGCGCTCGGTGATGGCCCATATTCCAAGGCAAGCCGATACCGAGGTCGCCAGCACGAGGATGGATGCCGTGACGGCCATGGCCGCCGCCAGGGCGCGGTTTCGCCGCGCCCAGCGGGCGGCCTGCCCGAAAAGGCCCGGCCTCCTTATCGAAATCGGCCTGTGGTTCATCCATGCGCCAAGGTCGTTTTCAAGGGCCTCCGCCGACGGATACCTTTCGGCGGGATCCTTGCACAGGCATTTGAGACATATTTCCTCCAGTTCCCGGGGCAGGCCCGGGACGATGGCGCCCGGACGGTCAGGCTGGTCATGCCTGATGGCGTGAAGGACGGCCACGCCGTCATCGCCCGGAAAAGGCCTCCTGCCGGTCAGGCACTCGTAGAGGATGGCGCCAAGGGCCCAGATGTCCGCTTCGGGGCCGACAAACCGGGCCTTGCGGTCCGCCTGCTCGGGAGCCATGTAGGCGGGCGTGCCCATCAACGATTGGGTGACCGTCAGTGCCGCGTCTCCACGCTTGGCCAATCCGAAGTCGATGACCTTCGCCACGCCATTCTCGTCGAAAAGGACATTGGAGGGCTTCAGGTCGCGGTGCACGATGCCCAGGGAATGCGCCGCCTGGATGGCGGAGGCCAACTCGGAAACCAGGCGGGCCGCATCGGCTGTAGGAATGGGGCCGCGCGACAACTTCGTTGCCAGGGTTCCTCCCGGCAGGTACTCGAGGGCGAGGAAGGGTGGCTCACCCTCGGGCGCGCCGAATTCATGGATTTGGACCACATGCCGGTGCCTGATCGAGGCGATCGCCTCGGCCTCCGACAGGAACCTCAGCACATCGCGGGAATCCAGCCGGCCTTCCTCCGTTTTCAGCACCTTGAGCGCCACGAGCCGGTTGACCACCGCCTGCCTGGCCAGGTAGACGATGCTCATGCCACCGCGCCCGATCTCGCCCATGCGATGGAAGGAGGGGCCCTGGCTGACTGGAATCGCGAGGTTTTGCTTCGCGGGCGGCGGGGAAGGCAAGGCCCAAGCCGGATAGTCGCGCGGGTTGATCGTCTCGCCGGAGTTTCGCCTCAGCAGGACATCGGCATCGGCCAGTCGGGCGACGATCCCGGGGTTCGAAGCCAATCGCGGAAAGCTTTCCAGGTAATGGCGGAACGGCTTGGGCGCTCCAAGCCGATGGTGGAAACGCATGTCGATGGAAATGAGTTCGCCCAGCAGGAAAGCCGGAGATTCCTCGGTGAGAAAATCACCGATTTCCGGCGATTCACCCATGGTGAGCGCCTTGGCGAACGCCTTGGACGCGGGGTGTGTTCTTTCGCCAAGGCCGTGGTCTTCGCTGATGCTCATGGGGGCCTTTATCCGTTGGCGAATCGCTCACCGGTATTCCTGCCGCCTTTTGCGCGGTTGGCTCAACCTTCCGCCGGAGGCATGGATTCCTCGGCCAAAAGGGCCAAAGCCTCGCGCGCGTGATGGGCCACGATGGCATCGGGAGCATCAGCCCGCGCGTCCACTTCCGGCCAAAGCAGGGTCAGGTTTTCCTCGGCGACGGCGTGAATGCTCAACAACGCTTGGTGTGGATCCGCGCTGGCCAGGCCCTTGCGGAAGACATCGAGGCTGGCCCTTTCGCCCAGGCGCGCGAGTGCCGCGCTCGCCGCGAATCGCACGGTGGCTTCCCGGTCGGTCCTCGCGGCCGCCAGGCTTGAGCGAACGCGGTCGAGGGCGATCGGTTCCTGCCAGCCGAGGCTGCTCACGGCGGCGGCGCGCACGGCGGCCTCCGGATCGCACGCCGCTTGCAGCAGCAATTCCTCGACTTCGGGTGAGGCGTGGCCCTTGAGCGACCTAAGCGCCGCCTCGTAAGGAAATTTCGGTTCGCCCGGACTCGGGGATGGCCCCCGCCGGCCTGACGCCCGTTCGCCGGGGTCCACATGGCCATGAATCCACATGCCCAGGAAGCGCGCCGTGCCGTCGTCGCGGGAACGGGACAACAGGCTGATCGCGAAGTCACGGTGCTTGAGACGGTTGCCTGAAAGCAGGGGAATCAGCCAGCGGGCGGCATCGGCGCGGATGTCGTCGAGCGCCTTGAGGATTCCCAATTCCAGCGTTTGATCCCGGGTTGGAAGCCGGGAGGCCAGAGGCGCGACGCATTGCTGCAGGAACCCGGATATTTCGGATTCAAGCACCGTCAACCGCGACGCCTGCAGTCGCCAGGCCTCGCGTGTTTCCTCCGAATCAGGGAGGAACGCCTCGTAGGCGGGAATCCGGCGGGTGATGCGGAGCGCCTCGGCGAGAAGCCGTATGCTGTCGGGATCATCGGGCCTGGGGTCGCTGTCCCAGTGGAACTCGACCATTTCCCCCATGCGGGCGTCGGCGAGCCGGGCCGGATCGAGGCCTTGCCTCAATCCCTCCAAGGCTTGCCTGAGCACCCTCTTGGCCTTTGGGCATTCGGGATGGGTCGGATTCTTGAGGATTCCGCCGAACCCGATGAAACAACAAATTTCGGCGGCGAGGTAGCTGGCCAGCGGGACATCCGGCGGAGATTCATCCGCCAGCCGCAGGAGGGCTGGAAGGGCCTGCGATCGGTTGAGCGCCCTGAGAGCGCCGGCAAGGTCCAGACGGTACCAGAGCATTTCAAGGGGATCGCCGCTGAGTTTCCGCTCCAGGAGTCGCTCGAGGGTCCTGCCCGCGGAAACGGTGCCGATTTCGGCGAGCGCCCGGGCCTCGGAGACGAAACGGAGGCCGGGCTTGATCGAGGCCTCCGCGGCCTCGGGCCCCCGCTCGGAAAGGATTCGTTCGAGACGGGCGCGGGAGCGGGCGATGGCGGCCTCGTCGACCGGTTCCCCCTGGAACAGTTCAAAGTGCTGCCGGCAAACCGGCGAGAGGGAACCGCCATCGGAGGGCCGGCGGGCGCGGCGAGCCACGCGGGCCAAGGCGACAGCCAGCGCGCCCGCGAGGGCGAGGCAGACCACCGTCGACATGACAAGCGCGTGAAACAGCATCGCCAGGATCACCCCCGAGTCTGTCCGTTGCCCCTCAAGATATATTTATAGCTGGTGAGTTCCCTCAGGCCGCAGGGCCCCCTGGCATGGAATTTACCCGTGCTGATGCCGATCTCGGCGCCCAACCCCATTTCGCCGCCATCGTGAAGCCGGGTGCTCGCGTTGACCAGCACGGCCGCGGCGTCGACCTCCCGGACGAACCTGCCGATCGCCTCCGGACTGGAACTGATGATGGCCTCGGAATGGCCCGAGCCATGAACCGAGATCCAGTCGACGGCCTCGCCGATCCCGTCGACCACCTTGACACCCATCACTATGTCCAGATATTCCTTATCCCAATCATCATCCTTCGCGGGCGTCGCCGATGGCAGCAGGGGAAGGGAGCGGGGGCAGGCCCTGAGGGTCACCCCCCGCTCGCGGAGGGCCGCGCCGAGGTCGCCGAGGTGCCTGCGCGCCCAGTCGGCGTCGACGACCAGTTTCTCGGCGGCGTTGCAGGTGCCGGGCCGCTGGCATTTCGCGTCGATGACCACCCTGCGGGCCATCGCCGGGTCCGCCGTCGACTCCACATAAACATGGCAGTTGCCGTGGTAGTGCTTGAGCACCGGCATCCTCGCCTGCGCCTCGACCCGCCGGATGAGGTCTTCCCCGCCCCTGGGGATCACGAGGTCGATGGCATCGCCTCGGCCCAGCAGGTTGCCCACGAGTTCCCGGTCGGTGGTTCCGACGAATTGCACGGCATCGGCGGGGAGGCCGGCCTGGGCCAGGGAGTCGCGCGCGGCGTTGGCGAGGGCCCGGTTGCTTTCGAGGGCCTCGTTCCCACCCCTGAGGATGATGGCGTTCCCGGCCTTGACGCAAAGCCCGGCGGCGTCGGAAGTCACATTCGGCCGCGATTCGTAGATGAAGAGGATCACTCCCAGGGGCACGCCGACCTTTTCGACCCTCAGGCCATTCGGCCTGGACTCGGCCGTGCGGATCTCGCCCACGGGGTCGGGCAGCTTGGCGATCTCCCGCAAGGCGCGGGCCATGCCGGCAAGGCGGGAATCATCGAGCCGAAGCCGGTCCAGCATGGCCGGCGACAGCTTGGAGGAACGCTCCATGTCCGCCCGGTTGGCGCGGAGGATGGCCGGCGCCTGCTGTTCCAGGGCGACCGCGTGCAGTTCAAGCCAGCGGTTTTTCTGGGAGGTGGTGGCGTTGGCGAGCAGTCGGGCCGCCGAGCGCGCCCTCGCGCAAAGGGCCAGGCCGCTGGCTTCAATGGTCTGAGGCGCCGCAACCATGCTGATCCCCGTGATTCCGAATGGGCCGATGCCCAAATCTATCACGGAATGCCCGGAACGCCCAGTGGTTTGGGAGTCGCCTCCACCGGCACGAGTTCGAACGAAACCTTGCCGGGAGGGTCTTGGGCGAGCGAGAAATCCTTGGGCAACTGGATCTGGACGGCTTCGACCCCGGGCCCGGGAAGGAAGCGTCCGTTGGTGAGGTCGACGAAGGCGTGGACCCGGGGTGGATCGCCCTGGTCGGGCCCTTGAATCCTCAACTGCAGCTTTCCAGCGCGGTCGTCGAGAAACCTTGGCCTGAGGGTGAAGTTCGGCGGGCACAGGAACTGGACCGGCAAGTCCACCAGCGGGTAGATCCGCGGCGCCTGGGGATCGATCCGCACGACGACGCTTTCGGGTTCCGGTGTGATGGCGACGCCGTCGATCTCCCGGGGAAGCGGCAGTCGGGCCGGGCGCCCCGGGGTCAACCCCATGAATCCAAGCTCGTCGCGTGTCGGTAGCGTGACCGAGACCTCAAGCAGTCTCTCAAGTAGTTCGCGCGGGCCCCGCACCCGCGCCGTCTCGGGCACCACCCTCAGGCGCGGCTCGAGTTCCTTGCTGGTCTCAACCCGCACCTTGAGAACCTTCTCCCCCAGCCTGCTCAGGGCCACGGGAACGCGGTTGCGCCCGTCGATGGGCGTGACCACGACGCCCGGCGGAACACGAAAATCGTGCGGTTCCACCCGGACCGAATCCTCGACGCGGTTGCGCTCCAGCTGGTCCTCGGGAATGGAGTAGTCGATTCCGACGGTCATCTCGTTGCGGCTGACGGCATCCTGGACTTCCCTGAGGCGGTTGGTCGGTCCAGTGAAGCTGGCGCGGACCTGCGCCGCGGCGGGACTCTCCAGCCTGTAGGAATCCGCGAGGCCGGGCGCGAGCCTGACGGTCACCGGGATGGAAATGTTGTCGAGGGTCTCGCGTTCCCGGCTGCGCGCGTAAAGCCACACGAACAGGGCCAGGGCGAAGGCCAGGGCCGCGGTGAGGAAACGGTCGGTCATCAGCCTTCCCCCCGTGCGGATTGGTCCTTCCGGGGCGGCGCGGGCATCACCAGCGACCGTCTCGCGGGCGCCGGGCTCGCGCGCGAAGCGAGGCATTCGGCGAGCCTGCGGGAAACCCGCTCGCGGTCCACCGCCTCGATCCGCCCCTCGAACGCGATGGAGATCCTACCCGTTTCCTCGCTGACCACCATGGCAATGGCGTCGGTTTCCTCCGTGACCCCCTGGGCGGCCCTGTGCCTCATCCCGTGCTGGTGCTGCAGGCCTTCCCCGGGCGAGCCAAGCGGAAGCTGGCAGCCGGCCGCGAGCAGCCTGGAATGCCGAACGATGACCGCGCCGTCGTGGAGGGGGCTGTTCTTGAAAAAAACCGAGTGGAGCAGGGGCACGCTCAATTCGGCGTCCACGCGGGTTCCGTTTTCCACCAGGTCCTCGAGCGACTCGTCGCGCTCAATCACCACCAGGGCGCCCACGCCCTGCCTCGACAGGATGCCCGCGGCATCGGCCAGCGTGTCGGCGATGGCCCGCGGCCTCGCCTGGCTGAAGAGGCGCAGGAGGGGATAGCGGCCCAGGACGAGCAGGCCGCGCCTGAGTTCGGGCTGGAAGATGATCACCAGCGCGAGCACGCCGATCGTGAACAGGTAGTCGAGGACTTTCCCGATGACTGAAAGTTCCAATGCGGCGACGATCGTCTGGGCCACGAGGAACATGATGGCGACCAGCAGGGTCAGCCCGCGCACCACGCCGGCGCTCCGCGTCTTTCCCAAAAGGCGGAGGGCACCGTAGACGGCCAGGGCCAAAAGCGCGACCTCGATCGCGTCACGCCAGGTCATGGAATCGACTAGCAGCCCCAGGGGTGTCATCCGCCGGCCCCCCTGATGGCCATGACAACTTTCACCAGGTCGACGGCCTCCGGGACATCGTGGACCCGGATCACATCCGCTTCCCCCCGCGCCAAGGCCATGGCCTGGGCCGCCAGTGTGCCGGCGAGCCTTTCGCCCACGGGCCGCCCGGTGATGGCGCCAAGGAACGACTTTCGCGACACGCCGAGAAGCACGGGAAGGCCCGGGCGACGCAATTCCGAGAGCCTGCCGAGCAGGCCGAGGTTGTGCCCGAGCGACTTGCCGAAGCCGATGCCGGGATCCAGCGCGACGCCGGTCCGCGCGACGCCCGCCGCGAGGGCCCTGCCGAGCCTTTCCTCGAGGTGGCCCACCACCTCGTCGACCACATCGGCGTAGTCCGGGGCTTGTTGCATCGTGGATGGGGTGCCTTTCATGTGCATGAGCACGAGTCCCGCCCCCGTATCGGCGGCGACCCGCGCCATGTCCGGATCCCCGAGCGCGGAAACATCGTTGATGATCGTGGCCCCGGCGTTCACGGCTTCCCGGGCCACCGATGCCTTCATCGTGTCGACGGAGATCGGCAACCCCGGGTGTTCGCGCGCCAGTTCCCTGATCACGGGGACCACCCTTCGGGACTCCTCGGCCGCATCAACCGGAGCGGCACCCGGCCTGGTGGATTCGCCGCCGATGTCGAGTATGTCGGCTCCCTCCCGAACCATGCGCCCCGCCAGTTCAAGGGATTGGGCCATGGAGGGAGTTCCGCCTGAAAAACTGTCGGGAGTCGCGTTCACGACTCCCATGACGAGGGGCCGGCCGCCGGCGAGCAGGTCGCGGCCGCGGATGATCCAGCGGACGGGCGGGGGGATTACCACGGCTTTTCCATCATGCGGGTGACCTGCCCCGCGATGCGGTCGAAGTTCATCTGCCTGGCCGTGCTGGTCGACTGCCCCAATTCGGGAATGAAGCTGCCCGTGGAGGTGATCCGCACGGGCACGGGTTCCGGCGCGCCGGGTTCGGGCAGGTTGAACGCCGCGTTGGGAGCGTCGAGGTCCTTGCGACGGGGTTGGCTCAGGATCTCGCCCGTTCGAAGGTCCTTCCAGACGACATCCACGGCGAGGTAGGTCTCCGCCTCGCGGACTTCGTTCAACTGGTTGCGGTTGATGATGCCCTTGCTGTAGCTCACGATGGTTCCCGACAACTCGGTGTCGGCGTCGGCGTTCGCCGGGACAACCTTGAACGGCGTTTTCGACTCGATTTCGCGCACGATCGCCAGTGTCAGCTCGTTTTCCACGCCGTTCAGGCCCTGATAGACCTGCGTGTTGTTCTTGAAGACCGGAACGCGGACGGTCCGTATCGAGGCCTCGTAGTTGGGCCGGGTGGTGTACCTGCCCAGGTTGAGGTGGCCATCCCATGTCTGGCAGCCGGTCAGGACCAGGCCGCCGGCCAGGGCCGCGAGCAGCGCCAGTGAGAATCGGGGTCGCATGTCGTGGTCCTCGGGATTCAGGGAATGTAGTTGCCCGGCGCGCTTCCCGACGGGCTGGGCGGTAGGAGTCCCGCCGGCAACTGCTTGGGGGGCGGGGCCAGTTCGGGGCGGGGCGCCGGGTCGGCATCCTTGCGCTGCCAGGGCCATTTGACCTCCGGAAGCGTGGGAATGCTGTCCCACCATGACGCCGGCTTGACCTCCTCGCTTCTCGACCGGAGGTCGGTCATCCGTTCCCCGGCGCGTTCGGCGTAGGGCGTGCCGGGATATCGGCGGCGGACGATCTCATAGCAGAAGTAGGCCGACCCGGGATGGCTGGTCCTCTCGTAGAACTGGGCCACCTTGAAATCCTTCTCCGCCTGCTGGAGCGTGATGCCCACCAGTTGCCGGCTCAGGAAATCCTTCTTGTTCTCCGCGAGTTCGGGGTAGTTGTTGAACGCGGCATGAACGAGCATGCGGGCCTCGGCGACCTTCCGCCCGTCATAGTCCGACCCGCCCGTGCTCAAGTGCTTGCTGATGATCGCCAGTTCCACCGCCTGGGGAGCCAGTTCGCTGTTGGGATGCCTCTCGTGGATCTGCGAGAAGTAGTAGTCGGCCTCGCTGAAGTCGTTGCGGAAGAACTTGACGCAGCCGCACATGAAGAGCGCCTTGTCGGCCAGGGGACCCGCGACATCGTGGTACCGCACCTGCTCGAGCTTCTCGATGGCGCGACCCTCGCGGTCGAGAAACGGCTTGGTCTTGTCGAATGTCATGAAGATCGGCGAGACGAACCACCTTTTGCCTTCCTTGCGCTCCCGGTCCTCGCGCATCTGGTTGCGGGTGTCATCAAGCCAGTAGTTTGCGATGTCGTACATCCGCTGGATCGCCTGTTCCTTGTATTGGGTCCTGTCGAACTTGTTGAGCAGGTCCACATAGGTGTCGGCGGCGCGCGGGTAGTGTCCCTGCATCCGGAGGCATTCGGCCTCAAGGAACCGCGCCTCCTCGAGCACCGGGATGGGATGTTTCTTGTTCTTGCCGAGCCTGTGGAAAATCCGCTCCGCGTGGGCGTAGTTTCCTTGGCGGAACAGTTCCTTGCCGCTGGCGAGTCGGCCTTCGGGGCTGTTGGGGTCGGTGATCACCGCCGGTTCGAAGGTGCCGTCGGGCAGCAGCACCCCGGACTCGGCCGGTGGAGGCGGGCCATGGTGGCTGCCGATGATCGGCAAGGTGTCCAGCGTGGCGCATCCCGGGGCTAGGAGCGCGGCCAGCCCGCATGAGAGCGCGGCCATCCAGGCGTCCCGTTGAATTCGGCGATCGTCCACCGTCAAGTCTCCTGCCAGCCCATCAACCTGGGCCGGCGCCCCCGGATCCACCCCAAGTATTCCCCAAGCCACCGCGCCACCTGCCTTCGGGTGTCCCCGTCGCACGCGGCCAGCGGGCCGTCCCCCGATTCCTCGCCGGCGGCCTGCCGGGTCAGTTCCAGCGCCGCCTTCCAGGCCTTGTCCGACAACTCGCGCCAACCCCGCTGGTCTCTCCTGCAGACGGGGCAGAGGATTCCGCCGTGTCCGAAGCCGAAGGCCAGCGGACCCGCCAGCGCCTTGCGCGTGCAACCCACGCACCTTTCAAGTTCGGGCCTGTATCCCAGTTCCCACAGGAGCACCGACTCGAACCGGGCCACCGCGGCCCTGGCGGCCTCTCCCGACAGCGTCCCGGCGGAAAGCCTTGCCAGCGTCGCGAGGGCCTCGTCCAAAAGCCGCGGGTGCGGGTCGTTTTCCTCCGTCCAGTCGCCAAGCAGTTCCGCCACGAGGAATCCACCATGAATCCCCTCGAGGTTGTCCCTCAATCCGCCGAAACGCGTGGCCTGAACCGCTTCGGTCAGCAGGTGGAGGGATCCCCCTGTTTTGCGGACGAGGACAATACGGGCGTGCGTCAGCAAGTCAAGCGCACTTTCGAATGGGGAGCGCAGTCTTTTGCCCCCCTTGGCCAAAGCGCGCATTTTTCCAAACTCGCGGGTGTAGAGGGTCACCACCCTGCTGGACTCGCTGAAGTCATGCAGTCGAAGAATCAGACCTTCGGCGCTTTCAAGGGGCATGCGCTGATGCTAACCCGACAACAGCCGGGGGGTCATCTCGACCTGATGCTTCGCTTGAAATGCCTAAGCCCGAGTTGGTTACCGCCGGGGTACAATGAGCTCAACGCGGGCGCGATTGTTACTCGATGCTTGGGAAAATAGCCATGTCACGATTTCTTGCCTTATTGGCCTTGGGTGTCGCGGGAACCATGGTTTCGGCCGGAGACCTGCGTATCGACGGGAGACTGGAACTGAAAGTTGATGATAATGGCGAAGTCAGAAAGAATGGTCGGTTAGTGGCAAAATTTGATAAAAACGGGGAAATAAGGGTTTCCGGCAGGTTGGTTGGAAAGATTGAAAGCGATGGCGACATCAGGGAATCCGGTCGCCTGGTGGCCAAGGTTTCCAACAACGGTGAAGTTCGAAGAAACGGATCCTTGCTAGGACGAATCGAGACCGATGGTGATGTGCGCAAGGATGGGAAACTGATTGGCAAGGGCGCCGGGATCGACCGACGGCACCTTGCCGTGCTCATGTTCACCGATCTTGTTCCTTGGCGATAAGGCAGGCGATCACTGATCGATGATCTTGCCGGCCGAACCGGACACCGGTACCCCGGGAGTTGTCGGCTTGGCCGGTTTTTCCTTGGCGGTGGCGGCGCGTGCTGATTCGGCAAGCGCCGTGTCGGTGCTCATCAACTCCTCAAGGCCTTTTTTCAGTTTCTCCATCCGGGCATTGAGCAGATCGCGTTCCTTGCGGACTTCCTGCAAAATGCTGACCGTGTTCTTCAGGGAGGATATTTCCGACTCCGCTGATGACAGCCTTTGCTTGGCCGCATCTCGCGCCTCGGCGATGGCCTGGTGGTCTTCCTCAAGCTTGGAGCATTTCGCCTCCAGTACCTTGAGCCTGTCCAGTTGGGCCGCTGACGAGCCTGGGTTGCGTGAGCATCCCCAAACTCCCGCGAGGAAAAATACCGCCATCCATGCCATGGTCTTGATGTCATTCATGATGTCGATCTCCCATTATGAAACTGCCGGGGCGTCGGCATTCCAAGGGACGCCGTGCACAAATTGCCCGATCAACTCTTGATTCGGCAAATGACGACCGGCAGGGATCAAGAAACACCCTGCTCACCCATGTCACCCAATATCGCGGCACTGGTTAATTCGCGGAATGGGCAAAGGCGCTACAATCGTCGCGCCCGGTAAGCCTCGGCATCATTCAGCCATGCGACCCATTCAATCAGGATCGGCTCAGGCTGGGGAACCAGCGTCCCATGGCGGGCGGCGCTTGTCGCCGCGAGCAGTTGCTCGAGGCGCCTTCCCAAGGATGGGTCGAGCCTCCGGGTATGCCAATCCAGCGATGGCCTGTGCCGGCCAAGTCCCCATCGGTCGTGAAGGTAACCCGTGAGGAAGGAATGGATGGCCGTCCATGCGGCTTCGCGTGTGCCGGCCGACCGCGCCAGCCTCTGCATTCGGCATGCCGGACTCGTGCGGAAAAATCGCCAATACAACACGGCGGCGATGACCATCGCGCCGGCACATTCGGCCAGCATCGCCATCCACCCAGAAGTCGCCAACCCGGCCTTGCCTGTCATGTCCAACGCCGGCGGTTTCAACAGATTCGGCCAGTTGTCCATCCTGGTTAAACCGTTGTCCCGCCAGGCCCAGGAGATGCCAGGAATATCTGGATCGTTTTCACCATTCCTAAAGAGGATGTATCGATTCTCCCGGGCTGCCAGCATCCATCCGCGCCCGGACAACAAGCGGGGTGATTCGTTCGCCCGAGATGATCCGTCGGGGAGCATGAGCTGCAGCAAGACGCCGGCATTCTCCTGTGGTTCGGGGACCGTGACCATGAGCCGGGCGGGGGATCCGGCATCTTCCGGAGCCAATGAGTAGCTTTCCTGCCCCATCGCGGCCAAGAAAGCCGACAGGAGGCAGGTCATGGCGAACCCGCGAGCAGGTTGGCGAGGATGTCGGCGAACTCGGGACCGGGTGATCGCGAAACTTCGGCGGCCGCGGGAAAAGAGGCGCGGAGCTGATTCATTCTTGCCATGCTTCGCGATTTCCACATGGCCCATTCACGGGGGGAGGGAGCCGGCAGTGTTGTTCCATCGTACCCATTGAATACCGCTACGGATGGAGGCTCCATCCCGAGCCATGGATTGCGGACAAGAAGCAGGCGGGCGTCAACCCTCCTTGGAAGATCGCTGATTTGCCTGGAAAGCGTCGGGGAGAGGCCATCCGTGACGACGAGCGCGAGCGATCCCCGGCCGATCAGGCCCGGCCAGAGGTCGTGGACGCTCCCGGTCGAGGGAGCGGGCGATTCAAGGTCCGCCAGGCAGGCCGCGGCAGCCGCGGGATGGCGGCTGGCCTGTCGGTGAATGATTCCCCCCGAACCCAGCACGGTCAGCGCCACGGGGTCGCCGCAGTCGAGGGCCACCGGGGCGAGGCTTTCGATAACCATGGCCGGGATGCGCGACGGCCATGCGGCGGGCGTTGCCCCGAGCCTGTCGAGGCCTTCGATCACGAAATGCAGCGTCTGGGAAAGGCAAGGGCCATCCTCTCGGACATGGGGGAAGCCGCGGCGGGCCGAGGCGCGCGCGTCGATTCGCCTTGGGTCGTCGCCCGGTTCGAAAGGACGGATGCCGGCAAGGTCGAGGCCGCGCCCCGCACCCGGAAGCCTGTGAGGGCCATCAGGCGCGGCGGCGGCGGCGAACCTGAGCCGCCGCGACCATAATCGGCGTCCCCAAAGGCCTTGCACGGAGTGGCTCCCCCCTAGCGCGCGGGGACTTCCTTGAGCTCATCGGCCGCTGAAATCGCCAGGAAGAACCCGTGGGGATGGCTTCCATTGGAGATCTTCAGGAGGATCGTGTTGGCGCCGGCCTTCAGCCGCACCGGCACGCGGAACTTGCCGGGCTTCGCGGCCTCGTGGGCCCGATCCTCGTGGACCTTCTCGCCGTTGATCCAGAGCCTGCTGCAGTCGTCGGCTCCCAGCAGGATCAAGCCGGGCTGGGCCACGGGCGACTCGAGAACCAGGGCGGCGTACGAGACGCTGTTGGAGCCCGAGGGCCCGTGGATTTCCTCGAGGTTGACATAACCTGCCGAGTCGGGCCTTGCCAACCGCCAGGAGACGGTGCCGTCCTTCCCCTTCATGGTGGAGGTGAAGTCGAGTTTACGCTCGGGGTCCATCGGCTTTTCGAATCCGGCGTCGCCACCCTCTCCTCCCTCCAGCGGGCCGAGGATGCGGAAGGACTTGGGGGCCAGGGCGGCCGACTTGAGGGTGAGCAGGTGCTCGCAGATGTCAAGCAGGTCGTCCTCGGTCATGTAGGCCACCAGGTTGGCCGGCATGATTGATTCCTGCAGGCGGTTCCGCTCCTCGATCTCCTTCTTCGGGATGCGGTGATCCTTGCCGTTGGCGTCGCGCAGCACGACGGCCTCGGCATTCTCCTCGACCAACAGGCCGGAGATGGCCTGGCCCTTGGTCGTCGAGACGGCATGCACGAGATACTGGTCGGCAATGGCCTTGGACGGCGTGAGAAGCGAATCGAGAAGGTTTTCCCGGCTGGCCTTCTTGCCGACCTGCGAGAGGTCGGGGCCAATCTGCCCGCCCCGCCCTTCGACCATGTGGCATTTGAGGCATTGCAGGTCGCTCTTGGCGCTGGCTTCCAGCAGGGCCTTTCCCCTGGCGGCATTCCCCGCGCGCGTGGCCAGCTTGGCGGCGGAGGGCAGCTTTTTGGCGTCGATCCGTCCGGGTGCCGGGAAGGCGATCATCGCCTTGTTGCGGAGGTCCTGATAAGGACTGTTGCGGAGCAGGCGTCCGGTATCGGCGACCAGGCCATCGGGCAGCTTGCCTGTATTTTTCTGCTCCAAAAGCCAGGTGCTTCCCGCCCTGGTGTTGGCCAAGGCCTCGAGGGCCGGCCCGCTGGCGTTACCGTTGGCGAGCAATCCGCGGAGCACCAACAGCGCCGGCTCCGTTACTTCGGTGTTTTGTCTATTCGAGGCAAGCTCACCCAGGGCGGAGCAGGCTTTGGCGGACAAGGCTCCGCCCTGCTTCGCCACTTGCTCAAGGGCCTTGGTGGAATCCAGGGAAGGCAACTTGCCCAAGGTTGAGATGGCCCGTTCCCTCAGAGGCAGGGGTTGGGTGGCGTCGGAGGCGATGCCGCCGGCGGTTGGCACGGCCCCGAGGTTGCCTGTCGCGGCGCAGAGGGCGAGGTACTCGTTCGCCATGGCCTTGTCCTTCTCCAACTGGGCAAGGGCCTTGCCGAAGGCGCCATCCTTGGCGAGGGCCGACCATTTGCCCGGTAAGTGAAGGGCGAGGGCATCGACGACCCGGGCCCTGACCGCCTGCGATGAGGACGGGACAAGCAAGTCGAGCAGGACTTTGCCGGCTTCCGCACCGTCGTCACCTGAGACGAAGTCAACGATGCGAATCCTGTCGGCATCGGAGATTCCGCCCTGGCTCAGCCGGTCGCGCAGCCGCTTGGCCAGCCCGGGCGGCCTCAGTTCGAATGCCAGGGCCGCCGTTCGGTCGTTCCATTCGGGCAGGGCGCTGGCAAATGATTCGAGAGCCGCGTGGTGGCGGGTTTCCTCTTGGCCCGCCGCGATCGCCATCGCCTTGGCCAGGAAGACATCCTTGCCATCCCAGGCCTTGGCGGCCTTCAGGATGGCCTCGCCCGCCTTGGCGGCATCGGCTCGCCTGAGGCCCACGAGGATTTCCCGGCTCACGCCGGAATCGGCCAAAGGCAGGCTGGCCGCAAGGCTGGAGGCTTTGGGATAATCACGCACGAGGCGGGCCGCCTGGGCCGCCAAGCCGGGTTTGTCGAGGCCATCAAGGTCGGCTGCGGTGATTTCCCCGACTTCCGCGAGCACCCAGCGGGCCCTGGCCTTGAGCCATTCCGGATGATTTCCGGTTGCCCATGCCCGAACCGCCTTCGCGGCCTCGGCCGGTTCTTGCGACCGGAGCCAGGCGAACGCCATGCCCCTGGTGGCCAGGCAAGGCGAGGCGAGCGCCTCGCGGGCTTCGCCCGCATTTGTCACCTTCATGGGTCCGGGTGATGGCTTGTGCCCCGGGGGGGCCAGGCGGAAGACGCGTCCGCGGGTGGTGTCTCCCATGCCGTGGCCGCCCACGCCCGGGTCGTACCAGTCGGCGATGAATACCGAGCCATCGGGTGCCACGCGCACATCGCTGGGCCGGAACCAGTTGTCGGTGCTGGTGACGATGTCCTCGCGGGTGACATCGAAGCCGGCCCCCTTGGGGGCGGCCGTGTAGCAGCGGAGTTGGCGAGGTCCGGCGTCGGTGTGCAGCATCTGGCCGCGGTATTTCTCGGGCAGAAGTTGTCCCTCGTAAAAGCACATGCCAGTCGGGCTGCCGAAGAATGTCCGCAGCACCTTGGGAACGATGCCCGGTTGCTCCTCATGCCAATGGGTTTGGCCCGCGCCACGGGGATGATAGCCATAGTTGCCCCCCGGCATGACGAAGCAGATGCGAGTCTGCTGGTTGCCGTCATCGTCGTTGTCGGAGATGAAGACATTCCCGAAGCTGTCGACGGCCGCCATGTAGTTGTTGCGGAAGTTGTGGGCGATCAGTTCCAGGTTCCGGCCGTTCATGTCGCATCGCCAGATCGTGCCGGCGCGCAGGGATGTGGTGTTGCTCGTGAACGATTCCCCCTTGCCGTCGCTGGCCTTGAGATCGCGGACTCCCGCGTCCCCGACCGAGAAATACAGTTTTCCGTCGGGGCCGATCGTGATGCCATGCACGCCATGGTCGTGGTCGATGCCCTGAAAGCCGGTGAGGAACTTGACGGGCGGACCATCGGCCTTGTTGTCGCCATCCTTGTCTTCCAGGAGAAGGATGTCCGGCGACTGACACAGGAACACCTTGCATCCCTTGCCGGCAGGATTGGAGGCCACGGCAATGCCGATGGGACTCATGATTTCCGGGGACTGGTAAAAGGTGACGCCGTTGTCGGCGGTGCCGTCGTTGTTCGTGTCGCTGAGGATCACGATCCTGTCGCCTTCGGAACGGAGGGGTGGCTGACCGCGCAATTTGCGGCGGTAGTTCACCGCCTCGCAAACCCAGATCCTGCCGGAAGGGTCGATGTCGAAGGTGGTGGGATTCACGAACAGCGGTTCGGACGCCCAGAGGCGCATTTCCAACCCGGGGGAGACCTTGAAGCTGCCCGCCTGTTTTTCAGGTGGCAACTGGCTCGGCCCGGAAATCACCAAAATCCATGCAGGCAATAGGGTTGCGGAGAGCATGACGCATCCTCGGCAATCTTGGGGAGGGAATGTCACGAATCAGCGTAACATTCCCACAGGACTTGGAAAAGCGACTTCTATCAACCAGTAAACCGTCCACGGATGAGGTGCGTAATAAGATTCATGGGAATTTTTAAGGTAGGGGGGTGAAACCATGTTGATGCCGGATCTCTGGTACTTCGTGTTTCTGGCGCCCGGAATCCTGCTGGCCATGTGGGCCCAGTGGAGGGTTCATGCCGCCTATTCATGGGCTTCGGGAATTGGCTCGGGAGCCCGGGCCACTGGCGCCGAGACCGCCGCGGCCATCCTGCGCGCCGAAGGTATCGCCGATGTCGGGATCGAACCCGTCGAGGGCCAGCTTTCAGACCACTACGACCCGCAGTCCAAGGTTTTGAGGCTCAGCGAGGGGGTTTATGGTTCTGAATCGTTGGCCGCGTTGGGAATCGCGGCCCATGAGGCTGGCCATGCCCTGCAGGATGCCCATCGTTATCCGCTCATGGCTTTGCGCGGCGCGCTGGTTCCCATGGCCAGCCTCGGTTCCGGCATGAGTTGGTTCGTCATCCTGGCCGGCACGCTGATGCTCGCGGCGCACCTGGCGCTTGGAAAAATCGTACTCCTCGCGGGGATCGGCTTGTTCTCCCTGACGGTGCTGTTCCAGTTGGTGAATCTGCCGGTGGAATTTGATGCGAGCCGCCGAGCCAGGATCGCGTTGCTCCAAAACGGCTTGGTTTCCCGGGAGGAGGATGCCGTCGTCGCCAAGGTGCTTGACGCCGCGGCGCTCACCTATGTTGCCGCGACCCTGACATCGATCCTGACCCTGCTCTATTACCTGTGGCGATCGGGTTTGTTGGGTAATGGCGGTCGCGATGAATAAGCGGGAGGGGTGCGGGCACGCCCCACCCCTCTCGTGCTTGTGAGTGATTCGGATCCGCAAATCACTCGGGTATCGGCACGAATTGCTTCGTGATGGTTCCCTTGGTTGGATTCCACACGGGATCAACATCGGACCTCAAGGGAAGGATTTTCACCGCGATCGTCATGGGACGGTCGCTGAAGTATTTTCCCAGCGCGGGACAGAGCCAGCCCTCCATGACACTTCCGTTGACAACACCCCTGTACCAGTTTCCAGCCCTGTTCCAGTGAGCCGTTTCCCTCTCGAAATACCTGCCGGGATCTCCAGCCCTGACCCAATTGAGGATCGCGTCGCAACCCTCGAACGGTTCCAAGGAAAACTGGATGGTGATTCCGACGGAACCATCGATCCCCTTGGCCCGCACCAACTCGGAGATCATCTCCGAGATACCCAGGACAAACGGTTCCCGGTGCAGGTTGGTCGTCGGGTCGTCAAATACCCAGGTGGATGAGTGGATCAAATAGGGATGAATCTCCATAACAGCGCTACTCATTGTGCACTCCCAATCGTTTGGTGGTTTAACAAATCAATATCGGCTCAAGATGGTCGATATTTTGGAATCTTCCGCGAATCCGAAAAATCGAATTCCGGCCCCCGCGGTCAGGCTTCCGGTTTTGGTTCTTCCTGAACATGAAACTGGGCATACATGCACGGCACATCGGTCGACCGCTCATCGCCTTCGAAGTGAAAGCGGAAGAACTCGGTGCCGCCGGAGTGGAATGCCGTCACCCGTGCCTTGAAAAGCTGACCCCGGTTGATGGTTCCACCATCGGCCGTGCGAAAAGTCTTGCGGCAGATGAAATCGTGGATTCGGTTCCTGTTCGCTTGCTGCTTGTCCATGTCTGTTTCCTCCGGTGTCCCCTGACATGGATGATTCGCCATCAGGGCCGGACGATTCAGCGGAATGGGCGGATTCCGGATTCAGCCGTAGGCTTTTCGCAGGACGGCCAGGCTTTTGGGAATGGCCGTGGCCGGGTTCTCCTTGCCTTCCATCTCCAGGGAGATGTAACCCTTGTAGCCCGCCTTGCGAAGAATTCCAGCCACGCGGGCATTGTCAATATCGAGGGTGTACCACTCCCCGCCTCCGGGGTAGGTCTTGGCCTGGACAAGCACGGCTTGGGGCGCCAAGGCTTCCATTTGCGTGTACATCTCCTCTAGAAAGTTGCCGGTGTCGAGGGTCGCCTTGAGCCATGGGCTGTTGACGGCCGTGATGACCTTGAGGACTCCCGTCGCCTCCCGGCCAAGACCCCAGTGGTTTTCAAGCCCCATCACCACTCCCAGTTTCTCGGCTCTCTTGCAAAGCTGGGCGAAGCTGTCATTCACCCAGGAGAACCCTTCATCGTCGGTATGCCCTGGCAGCCTTGGTTCGATTCCCTTGTTGGCCATCAGGGCGTCGAAATTCTTGCTGGTGCCCCAGCGGCCCGTATTCACGCGGATGGTGGGAATGCCCAACTCGTGGGCCAACTCGAGGCATTTGGCGGTGTGCTCGATGTTTTGCTTCCGCTTGTCCTTGTCGGGGGTCACGAACCCCTGGTGGGTGGAGAAACCCATCAGGGGCATGCCCAGGGAAAAGGCCCTGCGCTTGATTTGATGGAGCAAGGAGTTATCGACGATTCCCCCCGCGGCCTTGGCGGCTTCCTCCATATGGACATGCAGGATTTCCACGCCGTCGAATCCCATGTCCGCGGCTTTTTCGAGGCAGGCGTCGATGGGAACGGGGGCACCCTTGAAGTGCCAGAACGAATAGGTGGAGACGCCGATCCTGTAGGGCCGGGTGGTTGGCTCCACCGCTGTTGCCAACTGAGGCACGGACATCGCGGGAATCGAGGCCAGCACGAGTCGACGGCTTGGATAATCCATTCATCAGGCTCCATGAATGCCTAGGAGATAACATACCAGCGGATCACATCCAACGATGAGGGTTTCATGAGCGCGTTTTTTCGGTTGGACATTCCAACAATGGCAAGCATAACATCAGGTGTCATTGATGTTTATCTCATGGAGAAATCAGCATGAAGTGTCCTTCTAATGAAAAGGCGATTCGTCAGGGATTTACCCTGATTGAGTTGCTGGTGGTGATTGCCATCATCGCGGTGCTGATCGGGTTGCTGGTGCCCGCGGTGCAGAAGGTTCGCGAGGCCGCCAACCGGATGAAGTGCACTAATAACTTGAAACAATTCGGATTGGCCGCGCACAATTATGTGTCAACCAACGGAACCTTGCCTCCGACACAGCATACCGTCGTATTGCCTCAAAACGGTACAGGGGCGCCCACGACCTACACTTCAGGAGCAACATTGCAGGCGCTGATGCTTCCTTACTTTGAACAGGCTAGCAAATACAATCAATTTAATATGAATTATAATGTTAATAGTGACGCCCCAATTCATACTGGCATTCCCGCCCTTGCCAACGCCAACGCTAATGCCAGATCGGGCGATGTCCCAATTTTTCTGTGCCCGTCCGATCCCTCTCAGGCTTTTACCTTCACAAATGCAGGGCGTTTGAATTATGGGGGATCTTTGGGTAGTTCATCCAGTTACCGGGGAGGAACAGCGCTTGATGGCATATTTGCAATTCCTTATCCAGCGAATGGCTCCGCCATGGCAGGCGCCACTATCGCTGGCGTGATTGACGGGACCAGCAATACCGCCATGTTCGGCGAATTCATAAGAGGGACATTCCCGGCGGGTACGGCATCCGGCACATATGACAACACGACCTCGATGATCGGTGGAACATACACCGGAACCGCCCTTACTGATGGTCGCGCCGTTACACAATGCAACAACCCCTCCGGCACCGTGATTCACTATGTCGGTCAACAATACTACAGGAATTTGCCGCAGAATTTTGTGTTCACCCATACCTTGCCCATCAACTGGAACAAGAAGGTTGCTTCAGGGGCCCAAAAATATAGCTGTGGTAACGCCGCTTTCACGGCGGTTCATCAATCGGCATCCAGTATGCACTCTGGAGGGGCTAACATCGGCATGGCTGACGGATCGGTGAAATTTGTCAACGACTCGATTGATTTCGTTGTCTGGCAGGGCGTCGGCAGCAGTCGTGGCGGAGAAACTGCCAGTATTCCCTGACGAATCGTTTTTCTGGAGATACCCAATGTCTCGTGTTTCAGCTTTTTTCTGCATTGTCTTTTTCTCGACATTCATTGGCGGGTGTGGTGGTGGAAGCGGAGGCACGAATGGTCCTGCCGCAGGTGGAAGTCCCACTGGAAAAGAAGGGCTGTTGAACCTGCAGCAGCTTCTTAAATCCCTTGCGGCTGACATGAAACCCGCTCCCGCCAAGATTGCCGATGTCGAAAAAGTGGAACCCATTTATCCCGGCGCCTACATCGCACTTGTTCAGGGAAATGTTGTTTATTCTTGGGGCAAATCGATCTCGTCATCCGCATCTGACACGATTTTGGCGCACGAAAAAAAGGTGCCTGAATCAGGCGGTTTTGTGCTGATGCAGGACGGCACGGTGAAGGAAATGTCCGCCGCGGAGTTTGGTTCCGCCAAGAAGGCCAAATGATGTGGGGGCGCGTCCTTGCCGCGCTTGTCATCCTTTTGGGGCATGCGGTTCCCATCCTGTGGGCCGCCCCGAATGTGCTGATGATCGCGATTGACGACCAGAACGACTGGATCGGCTGTTTGGGCGGGCATCCCCAGGCCCGCACTCCCAACATCGACCTGCTGGCGGCGCGTGGCACCTTGTTTGCCAATACCCATTGCCAGGCTCCCTTGTGCAACCCCTCCCGTTCGAGCCTGCTGACCGGGCTGCGCCCTTCCACCACCGGCATCCATGGGCTTGTTCCGGGGATACGCTCCGTGGATGCGACGCGCAACGCCGTCACCCTGCCGCAGGCCTTCCGGGGCGCCGGTTACTGGACCTACACCTGCGGCAAGGTATTCCATGACGGATCCCTTTCTCCCAAGGAAAGGCAGGCCGAGTTCGCCACATGGGGTCCGGCGCCGGGCATGGGCAGGCCGCCCAAGCCGTTCGCCAAGGTTCCCGAACCCCGGCATCCGGCCATGGATTGGGGGCCCTTTCCGGAAACCGAATCGAAGGCCGCCGATCATGTGATCGCCGATGCCGCGATCAAGGCGCTTGCCGACGCGCCGAGGGAAAAACCGTTTTTCATCGCCGCCGGATTCCGATTGCCCCATGTGCCTTGCTACGCCCCCCAGGCGTGGTTCGACCTTTTTCCCGAGGACAAGGTTCAGTTGCCGCCCGTTCTCGAAACCGATCGGGACGATACCCCGCGTTTCTCGTGGTATCTCCACTGGAAACTTCCCGAACCGCGGCTCAAGACCCTGCGCGACCAGGGCGAATGGAAGCCGCTCGTGCGGGCCTACCTGGCCAGCACGGCGTTCATGGACGCGCAGGTGGGCAGGCTGCTTCAGTCTCTTGAAAAAAGCGGGCGATCGGGCGAAACCATCGTGGTGCTCTGGAGCGACCACGGCTATCACCTGGGTGAAAAGCTGATTACCGGCAAGAACACGCTTTGGGAACGCTCGACCCGCGTGCCCCTGGTTTTCGCCGGCCCGGGCATCGCGCGCGGCGCCCGCTGCCGGAGGCCCGCCGAACTGCTCGACATCTACCCGACCCTGGTGGAGATGGCCGGAATCCCAATGGAACGGCGCCCGGCGCGGTTGGAAGGCATCAGCTTGAAGCCCCAATTGACTGATGCCGGCGCGCCCCGCGACAAGCCCGCCATCACCTCGCACAACCAGGGAAATCATGCGGTGCGGGACGAGCGATACCGTTACATCCGCTACGCCGACGGCGGTGAGGAACTCTACGACATGCAAGCCGACCCGAATGAATGGACCAATCTCGCCGCCACGGCGGAGCATTCCGAGACCAAGGCTCGACTGGCCCGATGGTTGCCCCGTGTGGATGTCGCCGCGGCGCCGGGAAGCCTGCACAGGGTGCTGATTCGGGATGGCGCTACCGGCGCCGTCACCTGGGAAGGCCAACCGATCCTTCCGACCGACCCCATTCCCACGCCTTGACCAATGCGATGCCGTATGATGGCGGTGGAACGATTGACCCAAGGAACATGGAGAAAGGCAATGTTGTCTCTCAAGCGCGTGTTGGCAGGATTGGCGGTGCTTGTTGCCGTGGGTACCGCCTTGGCGGCCCAGGATGTATCGCTGGGTGGAAAGAAGGCCAAGACCCCTTCCGGATGGAAGGAGGAGGCCCCCGCCAACCAGATGCGCTACGCCCAGTTCAAACTTCCCAAGGTCGATGGCGATGACGCCGATGCCGAGCTGGTGGTCTTCAAGGGCCTGGGTGGTTCCGCCGACGCCAATATCGACCGGTGGAAAGGCTCGTTCGCCAAGGGCGTGGATGCCAAGATCACCGAATATTCCGGCCCGCTCGGCAAGGGCAAGATGATCGACGCCAAGGGCACCTATCTTTACAAGTCCCAGCCGTTCAATCCCAATGCCAAGGCCGAGGAAAAGCCCGGCTACTCGATGCTCGGCCTGCATGTCGAGGGTGACGCCGTCTACCACATCCGACTGACCGGGCCCACCAAGACCGTTTCCAAGCACCGTGAGGCTTTCGAGGGCTGGCTCAAGAGCTTCCAGTGATCGAGCCGGACCGGTTATTCCTCCATTACGACTTGCCGGCGGGTTCCATCGCCCAGGAACCCGCCGAGCCCCGCGACTCGGCTCGTCTGCTGGTGATTCGCCGGGAATCCGAAAGCCTGTCCAACCATGTCTTCAAGGATCTTCCCAGCCTTCTGAATCCCGGCGACCTTCTGGTGCTGAATTCCACGCGCGTTCTTCCGGCGCGGTTGTTTGGCGTTCGTGAATCAACAGGGGGGCGCTGGCATGCCCTTTTTGTGAAGACAACCAACCCCGGCCTTTGGGAAATGCTGGGCCATTCGGGTGGACATATCGCCACGGGCGAATGGCTTGCCGTTGATCCGGGACCGCTCAGGCTTCGCATGGCGGGCCGCACCGGCCATGGCCGGTGGTTGGTTGAGCCCCATCCCGAAGGCGAGGCCGCGGTCTGGCTTGACCGTTGCGGCCAGGTTCCCCTTCCTCCCTACATCCGCCGCGGAGTCGCCCATGCGGGAGACACCGACCGCTACCAAACCCTCCACGCCCGGGTTCCCGGTTCCATCGCCGCGCCCACCGCCGGCTTGCACTTCACCCCGCAGGTTCACGCGGCGTTGGCCGATCGAGGGATCGCCACGACGGAGGTGTGCCTTCATGTGGGACCTGGAACTTTCCAACCCCTGCCCAAGGACAATCCCATGGGCCATGAGGTCGAGGCTGAATGGGGGCAGGTTTCGGCATCGGCAATGACGGCATTGCGCGCTTGCAGGGCGCGGGGCGGGCGGGTGGTAACGGTGGGAACAACCACCACCCGGCTTCTCGAGTCGATGGGTCAGGCCACGGGATTGCCTGATTGGGAAGGATGGGCTAAGGTAACTTTGCGACCGGGGCATCAGTTCCGATGGGTCGACGCGATGGTCACCAACTTCCACCAACCCGGGACCGGGTTGCTGCTGTTGATGAACTCGCTGGTTCCCTCTGAACTCCTGAGGCGCGCTTACCACGAGGCCTTGGAATCGGGTTATCGGTTCCTCAGCTACGGTGACGCGACTTTGGTCCTCTAGGGGTGCTGTATTCCCCCGGTTGAATCGCCCTCGGGTTGCCAGGCTCAAAATGAGCCATCCGCACCCCACGAGGCGACGCATTGGCTTGATCAGGCCATTTTGATGACTTCCAGCCATCTTTCTCCGACATCGCTTATCACCGGTTTCGACTTTTCCACCGGTTCGGTGAAAGGGTTGGCCTTCGACCTGTCAGGGCTTTCGATTGCCGAGGTGCGTTTGCCGACCGACCTTTGGACACAAGGCGGCGTCAGCGAACTCAACATATGCCAACTGGAAGGCCAGGTCCGGGGCGCGCTTCGCTCGATGGCGCACCGGTTGCGCGAGTTGGGCCGGCTTTCCGACTGGCAAGCCATCGGCATCTCCGCCACGCACCACACCGCCGGCCGCATCGACCACGATGGCGTGCAGGTGCGCCGGGCCATCTGCTGGAACGATGCGACCTTGGCGGAATACCATGCCCGCGGCCTTGACAGGCTCGGCGGGCAGGCTCGGGTGCGTGAACTCATTGGCGGACCTTGGGCGATCCGGTATTCCCTGAGTCATCTGGTCAAGGATGAGGCGGCGCTGTCCGCCGAAGACTGGTCGCGCACCTGGCGCGTCCTGCCACATGGCCCGTTGGTCGCGGGGTTCATGACCGAAAATTTCAATGTCACCAGCGTTTCCAGCGCCGCGTCCACCGGAATGCTCGACTTGCGCTCGGCGGCCTGGCAGCCCGCGATGCTTGAGGCCCTCGCCGATCCCGCGCACCGGCGCCTGGCGCTGGAATCGCTGCCGCGCGTTGTTGACCATCTTGAGCCTGTCGGTCCGCTATCGCCGAGCGTTTGCCACGACCTTGGCATCGACCCGTACAGGGCGCCTTTGGTGTTCCCAACTTCCGACGACCAGCAGGCCGGACTTGCCGGCGGCGGAGCGGTGGATGCCGGGCAAGTGGCCGTGATTCTCGGCAACTCGGCCGTGGTGAACAGCAGCGCCTCGGCGCCCCCGGCCACCGACAGCCTCGACTGCATGCGCCTCAACTGGGGGCCATACCTGTGGATGCGCTGCTACACCAACGGCGCGCAGTTCCTCGACCGCGTTGTGGGCGAAAAGCCCGACTGGAACGACCTTGAATCCCGCGCCCGGGCCGTGCCCGCGGGGTGCGCCGGAACGAGGGTGATGCCGTTCGTGCATGCGGAACCCAGCCTGGGAGTGAACAGTCCCCGCTTCGCCTGGACCCCATCCGAGCCTGCCGATGCCGGAGTTCGTTTCCGGGCGTCGCTCGAGGCCCTGGCCTGCCTGATCGCGTTGGGCCTGCGGGCGCACCGCGAGAATGGTCAGGTGGTGGAACGGGTGAGCGTGTCGGGCGGCATCGCCCGCTGCGGGCTCATGCTCGAGATTCTCGCCTCGATGATCGGCCTGCCGGTGTATCGGCTGGAAAGCCACGAGGGGCCCGCCCTTGGCGCCGCCGCGGGGGCGTTGGCGGGCATCGAAACCGTTCGCGCCCGCGAAAGCGGACACCCGCAGCGGCACACCATGGCTTCGGCGGTCGCGAGGCTGGTGCGACTGCGTCCCGAGCCCGTGAATCCCGACCCCTCCGCCACGGAGGCTTATGTGGGCCTGCTGGCGCGTTTTGAGGCGGATATCCGTTCCGCCTAGCCGGCCTGCCTTCGTCACATGCGCGTCCTGCATCTGGGCAAATATTATCCCCCCGCCCCGGGTGGAATTGAAGCCCATGTGCGAACCCTGGCCCGGGCGCAAGCCGGCCGAGGGCATGAGGTTTCCGTGCTGTGCGTGCAGCATGCCGATGGACGGGGTCGTCCGGTGGGCGCGAGACCCCTGGCCGTCACCCGGTCGAGCACCGACGACGACGGCCCCGTGTTGGTGCGCCGCCTGGGCCGTGTGGCCCACCTGGCCCGCCTCGACATCACGCCCGGCTTGCGTGGCGAACTGGTTCGCCGGACGCGCTCAACCGACATCGTGCACCTTCATGTGCCCAATCCGCTCATGCTGCTGGCCTGCGCCAGCCTGCCTCCGGGTCCCGACCTTGTGATCACCCACCATTCCGATGCCGTGAAGCAAAAGCGCCTCGCGGCCTTGCTGTCGCCGTTTGAGGATCGCGTCTATGGCCGGGCCCGGGTGGTTTTCAGCGACAGCCCCGGATACGCCGATGGGTCGCCCCGCCTGGAAGCCCATTCCCGCAAGGTTTCCGTTCTGCCGCTGGGAATCGACCTGGAACCATACTTGAACCCGTCCGCGGAAGTTCCCAGGCAAGCATCGATGATCCGCCAAAGCCATCCCGGGCCGCTGTGGCTGATGGTGGGCAGGCTGGTGTACTACAAGGGACATTCCGTGGCGCTTGAGGCGCTGGCCCGGGTGCCCGGCACCTTGCTCGTGGTTGGCACAGGCCCGCTTGATGTCGAGTTGCGCCATGCCGCGCGGACGCTGGGCGTTGCGGACCGGGTGCGCTGGCTGGGTCATCAAACCGACGATTTCGTGGCCGCGGCGTACCATGCCGCGACCGCGCTGTGGTTCCCCAGCGTGGCGCGCAGCGAGGGGTTCGGATTGGCCCAGGTTGAGGCCATGGCCAGCGGGTGTCCGGTCATCAACACGGCCATTCCGGGAAGCGGCGTGCCGTGGGTATCGCTCCATGGCGTTTCGGGCCTGACGGTGCCCGTGGAGGATCCGGCGGCGCTTGCCGAAGCGGCGAGGCACCTGTCTGAAAACGCGACGCTCCGAGCCAGCTTGGCGGAGGGGGCGAGGGCCCGCGCCGTGTCGGAATTCGACCATAGTCTCATGGCCAGCAGGTGGGACTTGGCGGTGGGCGCTTGAGTCCGTTCCTGCGCCAGTTCACGCCGCAGGTGCTGCTGCCAAGGTTGCAGCAGGTGCTGTTCGGCACCGCATCGGGCCGGGTGCTGCATTTGGGCGTGGGCAACATGTATGGAGGCATCGAGACCACGCTTGTCACTATCGCCCGCAACCGGCACCTGATGCCGAATGTGGATTTTCAAGCCGCGGTGTTCTTCGAGGGCCGGCTGCGGCAATCCCTCGAGGAAACGGGTCTTTCCGTTCCGGTTTTGGGCGCCATGCGCTACCGCGACCCGCTCAGTGTCATGCGCGCCCGTCGCAATCTGGCAGACCTGTTGGACCGACTTAGGCCGGATGTGGTGATGAGTCATAGCTGCTGGACCCAGGGGCTGGTGGGCCCCACGCTAAGGCGAAAGCGAGTCCGCTTGGCCGCGTGGATGCACAATCCACCCTCGGGCTCATGGATTGAGTGGTTTGCCTCACGGGCCCAACCCGACCTCGTGGTTGTCAACAGCTTTCACACGGCAACCCACATGGGCCGGCTCTTCAAAGGGGTTCCGATCAGCGTCATCTATCCCGTTTGCGCCATTCCGGATCAACCGGATGCTGAACAGAATAAGTGTGCGGTTCGCGCCGCCCTGGGCTGTCCAACTTCCCGCAAGGTTGTGCTGGTCACGGCCAGGTTCGACCCGTACAAGGGCCACGCGCTGCTGCTCGACTCTTTGGCGATGTTGCGAGAGCCCGACTGGGAATGCTGGATTGCCGGTGGTGCCACGGTGCCCTCCGAACGAAGGCATCGCGATGTGTTGCAAGCCCAAGCCGGCCGGTTGGGCATTGCCGGGCGGCTCCGCTGGCTGGGGCACCGATCCGATGTGCTGGCGCTGTGCGCCGCGGCGGACCTGTACTGCCAACCGAATGTGGAGCCCGAGCCGTTCGGCCATGTGTTTGTCGAGGCGCAGGCGATGGGCTGCCCGGTGGTGACCACGGCGATGGGCGGCGCGCTTGAGAATGTGGAGACGGGCGGGCGCAATCGCCTGGTTCCCCGTCCCGATGCCGCGCTGGTTGCCGCGGCCATGGACGAGGTGCTGGCCGGGGCGGGTACGGTTGTGGCATGAACGGCCTCGTCCTCATCGCCTTGGCGTTCGTTTCGGTGTTCATTGTCACGCAAAACGATTGGCGCAAGGGCTTGTGCCTCACCATCGCCTGGGGCTATTTCTACGGCATCCTCAAGTCGAATTATGTGAATTCCTGGGGCCACTTCATTTACGATGGAGCCGTGGCCGGACTTTATGCGGGAACCATGTTCTGTCCCCCCCCGGCCATCGACCGCCTCCTCGATAGTTCCATCAAGGGCTGGCTGAAGTGGCTCATTGGCTGGCCTTTGTTCCTGTTCTTCGTGCCGATGCAGCACTTCCTGATTCAGGCCGTTGGCCTGCGCGGCAATGTGCTGTTCATGCCCATGGCCCTGTTCGGCGCCTGGCTGGGTGATGATGGCCGCAGGCAACTGGCCCTCACCCTCAGCGTCATGAACATGGTGGCATTGGCGTTCGCCTCCGCTGAATTCTCCATGGGTGTTGAGGCGTTTTACCCTGTCAATGAAGCCACCGAAATCATTTACAAAAGCCAGGACCTTGCCGGCGGAACTTTCCGCATTCCCGCCATTTTCGCCAACGCCCACTCCTATGGCGGCACCATGACACTCTCATTGCCATGGATTTTGGGCGGGTTGTTCCAGAGGTCGCGCAACCCCTTGGAATACTACCTTCTGGGTGCCGGCCTTATGGCGGCCGGTATCGGGGTATTTTTGTGTGGCGCTCGTCTGCCCGTGGTGTTGGCCGGACTCATGCTGGGTTTTGGACTCATGACACGGAATTTATCGCTACCGGGGGTTGTTTTCCTTGGAATTGCCGCCGTGGTGCTCTTCAACATGGTGCAAGGCGAGGAGCGCATGCAGCGGTTCGCCACCCTGCAAGATACTGAGGCGGTGGCGGGGCGTATCGGTGGCAGCGTCAACGAGCATTTTCTTGACCTGTTG
>VGXS01000028.1 GCA_016873225.1 Planctomycetota bacterium
GAACTTTTGCCGGCGCGCATCTGGCCCACGATCGCGATCGTGAATGGGGATTCAAGCGGCGCGAACAGGGCGCCGATTGATCTGGCCAAGTCGGCGGTGCACCTGTTTTCAGCCAACAGCGTGGGCACGCTGGTTGCAAAGCGCTCAATCAGCTTCTGAAATTCGGCGGGATCCAGCGAGGCCGGATTCATGGCGCGGTGGCGCCCGCTGGCTTGATGATTGAATTCAGCTTGGCCAAGACGGCCGTGATTTTGCTTTCCTGGATGGCAAGGGAATCGACATCGGCTTTGCACTCGGCGGCCGTCTTGTTCTTCGCCGCGCTGATTTCCTGCATTTTCGCCTCGAGGTGTGAGCGGTAGGCGCCCATGGCCGTCTGGATTTCTTGCTCGGTGGACCTTTCGAGCTTAGTGCAAATGGTTTCCAATTGATCCCTTGCGGCTTTCTGCGCTTTTCTCATTAAACTTTGAAGCAATCCCTTGAGTTTTGCCAATATTTCTTCTTTTTTGCGAACAGATGAATCGCTACTTTGTTTGATAGCTCCCACAACTATTCCAAGTATTGATGCGATCCCAGCTACGGCAGCAAGTGGTGGAAACAATGCAGAAGTTAAGATAATGCCAGTAGTTGCAATTGAATAACCCAAAGTGCCTCCCATTAGGATATCTCTGGTTCTATCCAAGGTGGAGAAATGTGTCGGCAAATCGTCGGGTAAATGAATTCCCTTGAGTTGCTCTTGCGTTTGTTGAATCGAAAATTCAGATTCCGGATTGATTGATGTTTTTGCGAGGCCATTGCCAATTCGGGCGATGGCTGCTTCGATTATTTTTGTTGCCGATTTGTTGAATTGCTGGTGAGTTGAATTAACGAACTCACAAATGGATACAAGCGAATCATTCTGGATTTCTCTCGCCTTTTCACTGATTTGTTCTGGTGAAAGTTCGGAGGCCCTGATGTTCCTTATGGCGGAAATGATCATCGGGCCCTCCGGATCAAGTTCATCCACGATTTTGTTCAATGTGCCGCGTTTAAGATCGCCAAATGACTGGTTGAACGACTTGACCTCGCTCGGGCATTCGACTCTCGACCACTTGTCAAATGCCGATCGGGCATCCTCGTATTGCTTCCGTATAGCCTCAAGGCCCGATTGCTGGGCCGCCACTATGATTTTCCGCCTTTCGGCGATATCATCGCGCAGCGAGTGGGCGCCGGCCAGGAGTTGCCTGCCCAATGACTGCGATAGGAGTTTTTGTTTTTCCTTCACAAGTTGGTTCTGGATGAAACCCTGGATGGCCGGAAACCCGCTTTCCGTGAGATGTTTCAAGGAATTCCGCTTGTCCGCAACGCCCTTGAGCTTTGAACTGACCGTGAAGTAAGGGATCCTGTCCCGGGGCAATCCCAGTTCCTTTGACAGCACATCAAGATTGCGGTCTTGCCATGCCTTGGATTGCTCGGAACCTGCCGCGTCGGACTTTGTCTGGACAAAAAAGACTTTCTTCGTGATCTTGCTTGTCAGTTCCTTGAGGAACGAGATCTCATCCTGGCTGATGACCGTTTCCACCGAGTCCAGCACGAAGAGCAATCCGTCCGCGTTTGGGGCATAAGCCCAGGTGATATCCCGGTGGGCCTTGTAGAGGCCGCCCACTCCCGGCGTGTCGACAAGGACAAGGCCGTTGGCCAAAAGCGGGCAAGGCACTTCGACCCCGATGAAATCAACATTCTTGATGTTTTCCGGATTGCCGCCCTCTGTGCCGTATTCATTGAGGTTTTCAGGATTGATCAACAAGGGGGTGGGCCTTTTTCCTGATTCCGCATCGGGTCGGAAAAACACGCGAAACGCTTTCTCCTTGCCGTACATCACCTTGAATACCGTCGAGGTGGCGATATCGCTGTCCACCGGTAGCAGGCCGGGAAAGCCCAACAAGGCGTTGATGAAGCTGCTTTTTCCCTTCTTGATTTCCCCCATCACCACAAGGCGGAACAATCCAAGTTCCAGCCTTTCACGGGCGGGCTGGAAACGAGCCAGAAGGTCTGGCTTGCCGGATGTCTTGGCGATGGCCGCCAATTCGGCCCATGCTGAAATGACGCTTACCTTGGGATCCATCTTGTCCATGATGATGGCCTTTGATATCGGACTTGTTCAAATGTTGTAGTACAGCATTTCCCGCTGTTCCGGAGTGAGCGTTTCCATCGAGACGGCAGGCGCGAGGTCTTGGTGGTCGCCTCCGGCGGAAAGCATCGATTCGACCGCGGCCTTGGCCACTGTTCCGACAACCATCAAAGCCAGGTTCGACCAGAACTGGTTGTCCATGTACATTTTGGATTCGGAGTCGAATCCGTGGCCGAGCACGGGATCGGAGATTAGATTTGGAGGAGAATCATCTGTCGCGATGAAACGGCAGTGATTGTCATTCCAGGCGCCAAGGAATTGTTCCATTGGAAAAGCCTTGCAAGCGCCATCGGGCACGGCTGGATCGTTGAGGAGAACCATGGGATGGTTCGGATCGGACAAATCCACGCCCGTCACCACGAGGGCGTGGTCCGCTCCATTGGGATGGATCCAATCTTCAAAGACCGGAGCAATCCCGTTCAATTCCTCGCTGTCCAGTCCGACAATGATTTTGTGCCCCTGAGAGAGTTCATGGATGAGGGACTCGATCCCTTGGCCGGAGTGTGTCGGGATGCCATGCAAGCTGAGCAGATTGCCCATGGCGTCGGTGGATGTTCCAGTGCTGCTGAGCCATCCGTGGGATGTCGCCTCATAAACCAGCTGCGATTCGGATACGGGGATCCCGAACTGATTCAGAATCATCCTTTGGGATGCGACCGCGCAGGTGAATGGTGTTTCCTGATGCTGATGGAATTGGGAATCGACCTCGGGAGTTCCAATCATGCCGTGATGAATGGCATGAATGCCGTGGGATGAATCGTCTTGCGCCAGCAAAAAATGATCTGAATGGCCATCAACCGCGGGATCATGGAAGAACCCGTCTAGCCAATTTTCGGTCATGCTTTAATGCTCCAAGTTAGTCTTGGGTGAAAATTCCAACAATTCTTTAAAACTATCGCCACCCCGTAACAGGACGGGTTTGCAAAGGGTCAGTCGGGAGGGCTTAAGGCGACCCTGAACCCGTGGTTGTTGACAACCTGGTCGGGCGGGTTGAAGTTGCGGCACGATGACCTGAGCTTGCGGTCCTTGTCGATGAAACTGCCGCCGCGAACAACCCGGTGCACGCCGGTTGCCGGGCCGCCGGGCGCCTTTTCATAAGGCGTTTCGTAAGCCTTCACCTCGTACCAGTCGGCGCACCATTCGCGCACATTGCCCATCATGTCGCCCAGCAGCCAACCGTTGGGTCGGCGCGACCCCACGGGCCGCGGAGACGGATTCTTGGTAATCAGGTAAGCGTTCCATGAATATTCGTTCCGGTCTTCCTCGGCGTATGGATAGATCGTGGCCGTGCCGGCCCGGCAGGCATATTCCCACTCCGCCTCGGTCGGCAGCCTGTAGGCCTTGCCGTCCCGCCTCGCCAGCCAGGCGCAGAATGCCACCGCGTCGTTGTGCGTCACCATCGTCACGGGCAAATTGTCCGCCAGAGGGTAACCGGGGTTTCGCCAAAAATACTCGGACGACTTTTCCCCGAAACTGGTGGCCAGGCCCGCTTTCCATCCGCCCTTTCCGTTGATCTCGGCGTCGGTGCGGTAGCCCGTCGCCTCGACAAACTCGGTGAACTGGGCCACCGTCACCTCGTTGACGCCCATGGCAAACGGCCTTGGGAACGCGACACGCCTTGTCGGTGACTCGTCAACCAGCGCGTTCGGGTCACCGGGCACCGCACCCATCTGGAACTCCCCGGCCGGAATCGTCGTCATCCGCATCGGGTGAACCTGCGACTTCTCGGCCCCCGGCGGTTCCGGATCATCCTTGCCACTGTTGGCGGGCCATGGCGAAAAAAAGATGGCCGCCACGGTGGCCAACACGCCCAGCGCCAGCAGCCATGTTCGCGACCCTGAAGGGCGGGAAAGGCCGTTCTCCGCGCGCCGGATGTCGGCCGCCACCTCCGATATCGCCTGGTGACGCTTCTCGGGCGCGGCCTCGGTCATGCGGGCGGCGATGCCTTTGAGGCGATCAAGGCACTGGTGGCCGGATTTGTCCGTGGGGGCGGTTTCGGCCCGCTTGACAAGGTAGCCCAGCAGGCGGCCCAGCGCGTAGATGTCGGCCCGGGCGTCAACCGCGCCGGTGCCCCCGGCCTGCTCCGGCGGCATGTAGCCCGGGGTGCCTCCGGTGACGGCGGCCTGGGGCGGCCTCGCCAGTCCGATGTCGATCAGCTTCACCGTGCCATCGGCCAGGCGCATCAGGTTCGAGGGCTTCAGGTCGCAGTGCACGAAGCCCAGCCGATGCAGGTGGTCGAGGCCGGCGCATGCCTGTTCCATGCATGCGAGCACATCGCGAACCGCGCGGCGTCCGCCGGGGCGGAACTCCTGTCGCAGCGTGTTGCCCTCGATCCATTCCATGACCAGGTAAAGGCAGCCGTCGGCTTCCCAGGCGTCGTGGGCCCGCACCAGGTTGGGGTGGTCGAGTTGGCCGGCAACGGCCATTTCTCGCAGGAACCTCTCGTGCGCGGCGGGGTCGGCCTGGCGCCTGCCGCGGATCACCTTGAGCGCCACGGGCCTGTCGAGGCGCCTGTGCCTGGCCCGGTACACCTCGCCCATGCCGCCATGGCCCACCAGTTCGCTCACCTCATAGGGGCCCAGTTCGCATGGCGCTTTCAAGGCGGGGCCCGGGGTTTCATCGGAAACCGGGTTTCCGGCCGGGGCGGGCGGCACGGCCGGTTCGGAGTCGATCTCTCCCCGGGCCGCGTCGAGAGCCGTTTCCGACATTCCGGACCACGAGGCGGAAAACCGGGAAACCGTTTCCTGCATCCGGGCCAGCCTGGCCTGGCAGGCCTCGCACCGCTCCGCATGGTCGCACGCGGCCTCGAATTGAGCCCCCGGCAGGCTTCCCTCGGCCAAGCCCGCGAGGGTGGCGTCGTCGGGGCAGGCCGGGGGCCCGGCCGAATCGCGGTCGCATGATTGGGAAGGCGCGGCATCCATGACAAGAACCAAGATCGTGCCGGCATTACACCGGCTTCACTCCGGGTCGGGCATCAGTTGCCGCAACTTGTGCAGCACGCGGGCCTTGGCCACGCGTACCGCGGCGGCCGAAACCCCGAATCGCGCCGCGATTTCCGACGCCGGCAGGCCTTCCACGGCGCTCAACCAGAACATCCGCCATGCCTTCTCCGAGGTCTCGCGCCTCACCAGTTCCATCACGCGGGCCTTGAGGGCTTCGACGGCGTTTTCCTCGGCCTCGAGTTCCGCCGGATCCTTTTGCGCTGGAACCGGAACTTCCGCGAGGATTTCAGGCTTCCCTTGCTGCTCGCCCGTGTGCCGGCGGAAATGGTCGGCGGCACGGCGCCTCACGATCGTGCGCAACCAACCCCGGAACGATCCCGACCCGTCATTCCTGCGGAACTGGCCGATGGCTCCAAACGCCGACTTCAGCGTTTCCTGAAGGATGTCATCGACGGAATCGGCCGCGATGCCCTCGTGCCTGATCCAGAATCGCAGCAGCGGCGAGTACGCCAGCACGATCGATTCCCACCGCTCGGAGGATTTGGCCTGGAGTTCCGGAACCAGGCTCGAGCTGGTGGAGAAACCGCTGTCCTGGGATTCGGGAGGGTTCGATGGCATGGCACACCGAGACAACGATATCAATTATGTCATCATCCGTTGTTCCGATCGCAAGGCAAGCCTGCGCGCCAGCGAATGATCTTGTGCTGTTCAGGGCCATGCCCAACGGTCGAATCATAAATCCCTTGTTCGTTCCGAAGGCCCATGCCCGGGGCCACCGGCTACGCTGGTTTTCGATTCACAGGTGAAGCGCCGCCTCTCACGGCATGCCGCGGGAGCGCGAGGCGAGGTCGAGCCAGCCTTCCCACTGCTTGCGGACCTTCTCCTCGAGGGAGGGCAGGGCCTGCCTGATCTCCTGCAGGCGCGAATTCATCAGCGTGAACTGGTTCATGGCGGAGTGGCATCGCACCTCGCCACCCAAGGCGACCAGGCGCTGCACGGGGTCGGTCAGCCGGGTCTGGGCGTTGCGGTACTGGTATAGGGCGTCCTCGTAGCGGCCGAGGTTGAAGAGCGAGTCGGCGAGCAGGAAGAACACCTGGTCTTTTTCGGATTCCGTAAGGGGAGTTCCGGCCACCTCAAGCTCGATCGCCAAGAGAAGCTCCCGGTAGGTCGCCACGGCCCGCTCGAGCCAGCGGCGATGCTCGGCCTGGAAATGGTCGCGGGTTTCCGCTGTGACCTTTTCGCCCGTGAGGAAGTTCTGGTGCTCCTGCGCCGCCAGGTTGCGGTAGGAATCGGCCAGCATCAGGCGCGCCCGGCCCGATTGGGGATTGGCGGGGTAGCGTTCAAGCGCCTCCTCGAGCCGGCGGGCGCACATGCTCCAGTTGCGCCTTTGGTGCAGCAGCGACCCGAGCGCGTAAAGCGACATCTGCTGCGCCTCGGGATCGGGTTCGAGCCTGAGAAGCTGGATGTTCTGCTCGAGGGCGTCGGCCGCGGCGTCGAGGTCTCCCCGGGCCATGGCGTCGGCGGCAAGGCGGTACCGCGCCCTGTAGGCGTAAGGCGTGATGAAGCTGATGCTGTTGCGATAAGCCTGAAGCGCCGCGGGCTTGTTGTCCTGCTCGCGGAGCGCCTCGCCCAGCCTGTACCAGGCCTCACCCAGGCGGTCCTGCCTGCGGCCCATGCGAATGAACCGCGTGAAATAGCTCACGGCCTCCTTGGGGCGCCCGGCCTCGTTGGCCAACCGCGCCGCCTGCCAGACCTGGTCGGCCTGGAGGTCCGGGTCGCTGAGCAGATCCGCCACGGTGGAGTGGCATGCCGCGGCTTCAATGAACCGTTCGCAAGCCTTGTCCTGCCTTTCCTTGGCGGGAATGTCCGGCTTGCCGACCTGGTCGCGCAGGTGGCGGGCCTCGGCCTCGAGGAGTTCGGCCCTGCGGGCGAGGTTCGCCGTCGGTCCACCCAAAACCTTCGTGGCCTCGTTCAGCGCCAGGGCGTTTTCAAACCGGGCGGCGGCGGCCCAGGTGGAAACGATCCGCTCGAGCAACTCGCGGGCCTGGTTGGCCGGGAGCAGGGTGTTGGCGTACTTCGCGGGTTCGTTGACATCGCGCAGGGCCGAGCGCGCCAGGCGCAGCACCGGATCCCCGGAAGGATCAACGGCGCGGAGTTCCGCGAGATTGAGGCTGGCGGCCTGGGCCACTTCCGGCGCGCCCAAGGTGATCGCCTCCTGCCAGGCGCGCGCCGCCTCGCCGAGGTGCCCGAGCCGCGACTGGGCCTGACCGAGCCGGTACCACGCCATGGCGGCGCTGGCGGGATCGGGCTTTTCCTGGAGAACCGCCTGCCAGGCCGATGAGGCGTCGGCCCAGCGGGTTTCATCGTGGTAGCTCTTGGCCGAGAGAAGCCTGGCCTTCAACCTCAACTCGGCCGGGGCCCGCGGGCCCACCTTGTCGAGTACCTTGCGGGCCTCGTCGCCCTTGCCAAGCTTCAGGTTCAGTTCCGCCGCGGCGATCTGAACCGCCGCCCTTCGCTCGTCGGTGAGCGTGGCCAGCGCCCGCAGGCTTTCGTTGGCCCGCAGGGCGCCGGCATAGTCGGGTGGATCCATCCTGAGGCTGAGGCTGCCCAAAACCTCGTAGGCCTCGGCGGCGCAGGTGGCATCCTCGGGCAGCGACTTCAGGCCCGCGATGGCCTGATCCATGCCGGTTCGGGTGATCAGGCTGAGCCTGCCCCGGGCCACCTTGAGCAGGTTCTGGTCGGCCTGGTCCAACTGGTCTTCCGCGATGCCGGCAAGCTTTGCCTCGGCATCGCGCGCCGTGGCCAGGGCCAGCGATTCCGATTGCGACTGCGCCTGCGCCAGCATCGCCCGCGCCGCGACCAGCGCGGCGGGCGCCGCCATCCGGGGATCGGCATCGGCGGCCTGGGCGGCGAGGCCCAGCGCCAGGTCGACCTTGTTCTGGTCGAGGGCGTCGCGGGCCCTGGCGATCAAGGAGGCGGCTTGCGGCGGACTGAGAAAATCGAGCTTTCCGGTGAGGAAGGCGCCGGCCACGGCCGCGGCCACTCCAAGAAGCACGGGCCATACCCATGCCAGGCCGGTGCCTCCTCCGGAATTTCGGCTGCCGTTTTGTTGGTGCGGTCCTGCCATGGGGCGCCGGAACCCGCCTTTGGTAATCGGTTTGAGACATTAACTGGCCTGAAGGTATCCCCAGCTGGGGGTTCCGGGTCAAGGCGGACTGTTCAGGTTCTCCTTGTGATGTCAGGATGAATTACACTCACGGGGCTGAAACATGCAAGAAACGCAATCCGTTGATATCGACCACGAAGATGCCACCCTTCTTCGAACCCTCATTGCCCTCTGGTCGGGCCTGTTCGCCATGGGAGCGGGCCTGTATTCGGCAGTTGTGTTTTTCTGCTGGCCCAAGTAATCGCTGGAAACGGAAGCCGGAGGCAATAATGGCCCTGGAAATCGTCCAAGCCTTGATCAGGTTGGCGGACCGAGACATGGAGGCGTTGATCAAGCCGATCGCGGCTGAATCCGGAGACATGGAACTGGAGTCGGCGGCGATCCGGCCCGAGGGAATCGTTGTCAAGGGCCGCTACAGCATGGGATTCATGAAGGTCGGTGTTGAGCTTGTGCTCACTCCCCGGGCCGAGAACGGCAAGGTTCTCATCGACCTTTCGGCGGTGCGGATGCTGGGAGGCGTGGGCCTGCCCGGAATGGCGCGCGACCTCATCCTCGACATGATGTCGGAGCAGGTGCGAAGCCTGCCCGGCATGTCGGTGGAGGGCGAGACGATCGCATTCGATCCCGAGGCCGCCGGCCGGGAGCATGGACTCGAGGTCGCCGCCAAGCTGACGAGCATCGACCTGAAGCCCGGCCAGATGGAAGTGGCGTTCGGCTAGGGAAGCCTGGGTTCGAAGTTGAGCGCATGGGCGGCGAACGCCCAAATGTCGGCAATCTCCTCGATCTGCATGGCGGTGGGCTTGCCGGCGCCATGCCCGGCCCGGGTCTCGATCCTGATGAGCATCGGGTTGGGGCCCTTGTGGCATGCCTGCGCCCGCGCCGCGAACTTGAAGCTGTGCCCGGGAACCACGCGGTCGTCGGTGTCGGCGGTGGTGACGAGGGTGGCCGGATAGGGCGTGCCGGGCTTGAGGTTGTGGTACGGGGAGTACTTGTGAAGAGCCTCGAACTCGTCCTTCTTGTCGCTTGAGCCGTAGTCGTCCACCCAGTAGCGGCCGGCAGTGAACTTCTGGAAGCGCAGCATGTCCATGACGCCGACGGCGGGCAGGCAGGCGCCGAACAGTTCGGGACGCTGGGTCATGGCGGCGCCGACGAGCAGGCCGCCGTTGCTGCCGCCCTGGATGGCGATCCTGGAGGGACGGGAATACTTTTCCTTCACGAGGTATTCGGCCGCGGCGATGAAATCGTCGAAGACATTCTGCTTTTTGGTCTTGGTGCCGGCCTTGTGCCATTCGTCGCCGTATTCGCCGCCACCCCGGAGGTTGGCCACGGCGAACACGCCGCCCATCTCCATCCACGCGAGTCGGGACACCGAGAACGACGGGGTGAGCGAGATGTCGAATCCGCCGTAGCCGTACAGGATGACGGGGTTGTCCCCGTCCTGCTTGAGGCCTTTCCTGGAGGATATGAACATCGGGACCCGGGTTCCGTCGCGGGAGGTGTAAAACACCTGCCGGGTCTCGTAATCGTCGGGGTTGAAGGCGACCTTGGGCCTGAACCAGGGCTCGCTCTTGCCGGTGAGGGTGTCGAGGCGGAAGACCGAGGCGGGGGTCGTGAAGCCGCTGAAGGAGTAGAAGGTGTCGTTGTCGGCCATGACGCCGTCGAAACCGCCGGCGGTGCCGATGCCCGGCAGTTCCACCGTGGAGGCCGGCTTGCCCGCATGGTCGAAAAGGCTCACGCGGGTGCTGGCGTCGCGCAGGTAGGTGGCGACGATGCGACCGGAGGTGAGGGAGGCGCCCTCGAGCTTGTCCTTCGACTGGGGGATGATCTCCCTCCATGAGGGAGGGCCCTTGGCGGACAGGTCGGTGGCGACAACGCGGCCGAGCGGCGCGTCGAGGTTGGTCTTGAAATAGGCCTGCGATCCCTTGTTGCCCAGGAACGACCATTCGTTCTTGAAGTCGGGGATCAGGTCGACCAGCGGCGAACCGGGAACCTTGAGGTCGCGGTACGAAACCCGGTACCGGTGATCGGTGCCGACATGGGTGGTGATGAACAGGTAGGCTCCATCCTCGCTGGTTTCCGCCGAGAATCCCCAATCGGGATGGTCGGGTGTGGCAAGGACCAGGGTGTCGGCGTCCTGAGCCGTGTCGATGGCGTGGTGGAAAACCTTCATGTTCAGGTTGAGCGACTGGAACTGCTGGCCATCCGAGGGCTTGTCGAAGCGCGCGTAATACAGCCCCTTGGAGTCGCGGGTCCACGACGGGGAGTTGAACTTCACCCAGCGGAGTTCGTCTTTCAGCAGGCGGGAGGTGGTGAGGTCGAGGATGCGCCAGACAGTCCAGTCGGAACCGGCCTCAGCGACGCCGTAGGCGAGGTAGTGGCCGTCATCGGACGGACTCCATCCCGCCAACGCCACGGTGCCATCCTTGCTCCATGAGTTCGGGTCGAGGATCACCCGGCCGGGGCCGTCGGCGGCGTCGCGGGCCATCAGCACCGCCTGGTTTTGCAGCCCGTCGTTGCGAACATACCACCAGCGGTGGCCACGGTGGGCGGGAGGGGATACCCGCTCATAGTTCCAGAGCGTGGTGAGGCGCTGGCGAATCTTCTCGCGGGTCTTGAGCTTGCCGAGGTAGTCGAATGTGACCTTGTTTTGGGCGGTCACCCAGGCCCGCACATCGGGATTGGTCCGGACATCGTCCTCGAGCCAGCGGTACGGGTCGGCCACCTTGGTGCCGTGGTAGTCGTCCACCTGGTCGACGGCCTTGGTTGCGGGATAGGTGATCGTGTCGGCGGCCATGGGAGTTCCGGCGAGGGTAAGAAGGCCCGAAAGCGTCAACAAGCGCGCGAATCGAAGCATGAGGGTGCCCCCGATGGGTGGTTCGAGTGCCTAGCCAAAGGCCATGGTAGCCGGAAGCCCGCTTCGGCCAAGCCCCCCAGAAGCGCAACCCTGAAGGCCAATGCTCGGTGAAACTTTGTGATGAAGCCAACTTTTGTGATGCGATCAACTTAGTTATGATTGAATGGGGGATTTGGGTCCGGAGTCAGTTCATGTCGATGGAGGCGCTGGCACAGCCCGGAAGGCGGCCCAACGGCCCGCCACCCGAGTTGGCGGCGGAAATCGCGGATCAGGCGGCCCTTCTGGATCATGCCGATCCCGAAGCGATCCTGAGCTGGGCCGCGGGCCGCTTCGGCGCCGGCCTCACCATGGCCACCGCCTTCGGCGTCGAAGGGTGCCTTATCCTTCACTTTCTCGCGAAAATCGCCCCGGGCACCCGCGTGTTCAACCTCGACACGGGCTACCAGTTCGCGCAGACACTGCGTCTCAGGGAACGCATCCGCGAAAAGTATGGGATCGAGGTGGAAATGGTCAGGCCTTCCACAACGGTCGCCGAATACGAGACCGAACATGGCGGACCTCTCCACCGGCATCGTCCCGACCAGTGCTGCCACGACCGCAAGGTGATTCCCCTGCGCCGCGCCGTGGCGGGTTACACCGCCTGGATTTCGGGCATTCGCGCCGAGGAAACCGCCCACCGGGCAGGCGGCAAGGTGGTGCAGTGGGATGCGAAATTCGGGCTGACGAAGGTGAATCCCCTGCTCAATTGGACCCGCAAGAAGGTATGGAGTTCCGTCATCGCCTGGGGCGTCCCCTACAACGAGCTTCACGACCAGGGTTACGACAGCATCGGCTGTGAACCCTGCACCGCTCCGGGTGAAGGCCGCGAGGGCCGATGGGGCGGACAGGCCAAGAATGAGTGCGGGCTGCATATCCAGGAACACGAGCACGGCAGCGGCATCTGACATGAAACTTTCCGCCAAGGCTGAATATGGTTGCGTGGCGCTGCTCGAACTGGCGAGGGCGGATAGTACCGGGCAGCCGGTTCGCATTCGCAGCATCGCCGCCAGCCAGGGGATTCCCGAGCGGTTTCTCGTGCAGATTCTCCTCGTGTTGAAGTCCGCCGGCCTAGTCGAGAGCACCCGGGGAGCCTCGGGTGGTTACCGGCTTTCCCGCGAGCCGGCGGAAATCACCGTCCTGGATGTCATGGAGGCCGTGGACGGCAGGTCGGGACCATCCCGCGCCGACTCGGGCGCGGGCGGGCATCCCGTGGGTCGGGCCCTTGTCGGCATCTGGCGCGAGGCCGAGGCCAGGGAAAGGGAATTCCTCAGCGGCATCACGCTTCTGGATGTTTTGGCCAGGATCGAGTCGCCCGATGATTCGACCTATCAGATTTGAGTTGACGATTCAGGCCGCCGAGCGCATCCGCGAGGTGACGCCCTCAAGTCCGCGGCTTCTGGCCCACTGTCGGGCCTTGATGAATCCATCGGGCCCGCTCACCGGAAAGTGAAGCGACCGCAACGCGACAAGATCCTCCACTGTTTCCAGGGTGGCATGCACCGATGAGGGGAGGATCACGGTTTCCGCGCGTTCCCCGCAAGGTTCCCAACCCAAAATCGCGATGGCCTGGCCGATTTTCCATATCGGCGCCGGCATCACCGCGGCCAGTTCGGAACCGGCGTTGTCGATGGCCCACGACCAGCACGCCTCGTTCGACCAGGAGGCGGGAAACCGGATTCCCAGGAGCGGTTCGGGATGATGCGGCGATTCGCGCATCAGCAGTCTCACGCCTGAAAAGTCGGCGAGTTCCTCCTCCCGGAAGGGCGCGTAAATCGAGTCGGCGTCGAGGACCAGTTTGATGGAACCTTCTCCCCGCCGAAGTCCGGTCTTCCTGCTCATGATTTCCCGCCCCCGCGCCTTGTCAGTCGCCCAGGTCGACCCTGACGACCTCCCCTTTCAGCCGCCCAACCAGCCTCTGCACGGAAAGAAGGGGAGCCAGCGACTCCACCTTATCCCATGAGTGGTCCGACACCTTGATGTGGCCCGCGCCGACCCCGCCTTGTCCCAAGGTTCCATCCAGGCCGATCCACTGCCCGTCGATGAACACTTCCGTCCACATATGGAATCCCAGTGCCGGCTTCCCGCCCTTCTCCACATAAAGCAGCCCGATGGCCGTGCGGGCGGGCAAGTTGCTGGCCCGGCACAGCGCGGCCAGCGCCAGCGCCGCGTGGCGGCAATCGCCCCGCCAGGTGGAGCAGAATTCCGACGCGGGCACCAGGGCGGCCGCGGCATCCGGCCTCAGGTTGCGGCTGACATATCGCTCAAGCCTCAGCGCCGCGGTCCAGCAATCGTCCTCGAATCCGCCGGCCCGTTGCGCCAGTTCCCGGATCCTTGGATGATCGGTGTCGATGAACTTGCTGGTTCCCGTGAACTCGCGGCCGGCGTCCGGGGCGCCCACCACCCGCCGCGGCTTCTGGCCCTTGCGCGAGACCACTTCCGTTCCGCCATCGGCGGCGGGCCGGGCCTGCTGTCGCTCGTCGTTGGCCAGTTCCAGCGGTTCGCCCGTGGGTTCCTTCCACAGCAACCTCAACACCACGGCCCGGACCATGCGCGCGTTGGGTATCGGCCGGTCGAGTCCCACGAGGCTCGAATCCCCTAGATCACGCATCGGCGAGACCTTGGCGCTTTCCGAAACCCCTTCCCGGGTCGACAGGTCGAGCGTGACAAGACCCATGCCGTCGAGTTCGAACTGCCGCCTGACAATCCGTCCGGCCGGGTCGATCCACCAGCGCGTCTGACCCAGGGTAGGGGCGCCCGGCTGGAGGATCCGTGGCTGCCAACTCACCTTCTGGCATGGCGCCTTGGCACCGCCCTGGTCGATCGCCTCCTGCGAGATCGTCCCCTCGAGGCCCACGACAAGGTTGACCAGCGGTTCGTGTGCCAGCACGCGATACGGCCCCTGCCCCGAAAGGGGAAGCCTTTCCCGGGACCGAAGCCCCGTCACTTCCGGCGCCCAGGCGAGTTGGCGGCCCGGCCTGCCAAGGAGATCATCCACCCTGAAGAGCGTCGGATCACCCTCCAGCGGCCGTCCCTGAAGATGCAGGAACGCCTTTCCGTTGTGGACTTGCCTTAGTGAAAAACCGGTGACCTTGCCGTCCTCGGTTTCGGTGTTGGAGTATTCCTGCGTGAGGGCCACGATGGCTCCATACCGGCGGACACGGAGTTCCAAGGTTTGTTTCACTGTCCAGCCGTCGGCGGTGGCCTGCTCCTGATGCCTCCATGAACCGACAGGCTGGCCATCGACCCGGGCGATGTACCAGATGTCCGCCTGGCCCTGAGGCTGCGCCCGGGCGGGTTGAAGCGCCAGGGCTAGCAAGGCGGCCAAGCTTACCAGCAGGGCCACGGGAATCATGATGGCCAGTTTTCGCCAGCGGGCGGGCATTCCGGGTCCCCGGTCATGGTGTGTGCCACCAACCATCGGGTTCCAAGGGGGGAATCAATGAGGGTAATCGTGCGAGTTGTGGGTAGCTTGGGAGAGATTTGTGTTAGTTTGGGGGATGTTTTCTGATCGGTCAAGAAAGCCGCTTGGATAATTTTGGTTGATTGGGGTGTTGGGGTTCTGAATTCCGGGAACAACCCACATCCGCCGAATGATCGCCAAAATATTTTATCAAAAAATGAAGTCTGTCCCGTCCTCCCATTCCTCCATCCCCCATAGATTGCAGAAGCGGGTTTCGCCGGCACGACACAGGGTGGATTCATGACCGACGACCAATTTCGCTTCCTGTCCGGCGACGAGGAAATGGAAGGATGGGAAGCCGACGGAGGGTTTCAACTCTCCCCCGCCATCATTCCCATGCCTGACAGCCTCTGGCGACCACGGGAGGCCTACCGCAGCGGCATTCATCGCGTCGGCAATCGCAAGGTGCCTACCCTGGCCGCCACGATTTCCGCCGAACGAATCCTTCCGGTGTTCCTCGACCTTGTCGCACCGATGGGGCCGAGCGTGGATGTGGTGCTTGAGACCGGCCATGGCTCGCGCGAGGGCAAGCACCGGGACCTTGCCCGGGAAGGAATCGACCTCACCGTGCTATCCAGCCACCTGCTCGACTTCGAGGATTACCTTCTCGCCGACGGGCTAACGGGCCTCGTGGTCTGTTCGCAGGCCGACAGGCCGCTTCAGGAGGTCCAGCTCGACGAGCACAAGGTGCTGGTCGTTTACGCCTACGACCTCAGGCCCTTCATCGAAGTGATGAACCGGCATGGAATCCGTGAGGAAAGGGAGATGATGCTCATCCTCGAGGACGAACACGCCCATCGTTCAAGGCCGGAGCATCCCTCGATGTTCCAAACGCTGGCGACACGCTTGTCGATGAGCGAGGCCGCGGAAACCGCCGGATCGTAAAGCGGCGGCGGGACTAGGGAAGGGGAAGGTCTCGGAATTCAAAGGGAACCGAGTGTTCGGTGGTTTCCCACACGGTGTACACCAGCTTGGCGGGTGGTCCGACTTGTCCCCGGGGCGGCGGCATGCCGGGAATACCCGGGGCCCGGGGCCGCGGGTTGGCGCCCGCGGGCGGCACGGCGAAGGTGAAGGTTAGTTGGGCGAAATTCGGGCCGCTGTTGCCCCATGAACTGCCCTGATTCATGAACTTCCTGCCTTGGGCATCCTGCAGTTCGATCCTTTGGTAAAGGGAGTTGAGCCAGGTGTAGTCGCCGCTGGTGGCGCCATCCTTGCCTTCCCGCACGGCCAGTTTCACGGTCACGAGCTTGGCGGGAGTTTCCTGGGCATCCTCGATCGTGAATGTGGTGGTGCCGATGGTGGCGGTCTGGCCCTTGGCCTTGAGGATTTCCGTCGTGAGTGGCACGGGCTTCTGCTCGACAAGCAGGACACAGGAAACGGAACCGCGCACAAGCTTGATGTGGGTTGAACGCTCGCTGGCGCGACGCATCGCGGCGGTGAATCCCTGCGATTGAGACCTGTAGCCATTGCCATACCGGCTCACATGGCGGACGGCGCCCCCGTTCCAGCCGGGTTCACCCGGAAGCGGCCCCATCAAGGACTGGTCGAGGTTGTCGATGGCCATGCTGAGGCGGGGTTCGGCGACTCCCAGCAGCGGAAGCCTCGGCTCGGCGTTGATGTTCAGGCCCAGGGTGAGGGAATCGGTGCGGCGGTTGGTGGCGCCGGCGCCCTGGTTCAGGTCGATGTTGCGAAAGTTCTGCACATTGGTCGCAGTAACTCGGAACGGGCCGTCGTACCAGGCATGCTCGGGCGGCTGGCCTTGGCCCAGGCGGATGCGGTCGTCCGCCGGGTGTCCGAAGCCTTGCTGGACGACACACCCGGCCTGCTTGCCGGCCATGTCGAGGGCCTGCAGCAATGGCACGCGCCCGCGGGGCAATTGGACCGGCTTGTCCTGAAGGTTGGGCCAGGTCTCGATCCCGTAGCCGGTCTGGCCGGCGAAGTCCTTGATGAGATCCTTCAGCGGAACTTGGCCATCCTTGATGTCAACCATCCGGGGAGCCAGCCTGATGGAATGCTCGATGACGGAAAGAAGCTCGGAGGCCCTTTTCCGGACTTCCAGGTCCGCATGCTCCCGCGCGGCCTTGAGCGCGGGGATGGCCGGGGCGCCCATGTCCTTGAGTCGGCTCTCGGCGCCTTGGCGCCGCTCGAAGTTCTCGTCGCCCAGGGCCTCGATGGCCGACTTGATGGCCTCGGGTTGCGGGGTCTGACCCAGGAGGAAGAACCCGATCGCCAGTGAACCACCCAACGCGGTTGCCACGCCAGGACTCCCGTTGCGCGGGCGCTGTTCAAGCCGCGCCCCACGGAGCATCGTAATGGCGGGGGCCCGGCATTCGCAATCGGCCACTTGAGGAAATCCGTGAACAAATTCGGTGCTGATGTGCCGGTCGCGACGGCTTTGCCGGCTGGCCGATAAGGGATTCGGCTCAGCGGGACTTGCCCGAAGGCAGGAATAGCAGCAGGCCCGGCAAGCCGGGAAACGATTCCGTGGCGCCCGGGGATGCCGCGCCCGACCAGCAGCAGGCCATGGATTCACCGCGCCAACGCGCCATCTGGACCAGCCACGCCTGGCCGGATGTGACCGATTCGCCCGTGAGGGCGGAAAGGGGCAGGGCCGCTTCCAGTGTCCAGCTGTCCTCCTCGCGGGCGACCGCGACAAACCAGCGCGGGTCCCAGGTGGGGTCGGCGCAGCAACGATCCGCGACCCGGCCCTGGTCGTCGATGGTCAGGGTGTAGCCGGTGGCATGGTCGCGGTCGAGGTCGAGGAAGAACGACACCCTGTCCCTTGAGGATTTCGCCGAATCGGGGGAACGGCCCGCCGCCACGGTGCCGGCATCGGGAGCGGCGCCGGGGCAACGGGCGGCCAGGTACAGGAAGTCCGAGTCGAACGACATGGCGACGGTGGTGGCGGGTCCGGCGCCCCGCAGAGGCTTCAGCGCGTTGATCCAGCAGTCATCCTCAAGCCTTCCGTCGAGGTGGGGCCGGGAAGTGGCCTGGCGGCAGGCGATGGCGGGCCTTGGCGGTTCGCCCGACCGGTTGGCCAGCCACAGTTCGATCTCCGCCGCGGTCTGCCAGGGGCTTCCCTTGGCCAGCGATGTCGCGGCCTTGTTGTAGTACGACTGGGCCTGCTCGAACTGGCCCAGTTGCCGCCTTGCCGACTGGAGCATGAACTGGGTGGCTGGATCCTGCGCGGCCAGGCTGCCCGAGGCGCGCAGCAGGGCCTCGCGGGAGAGGCAGGTTTCGAGTGATTTGCGCGCCAGGGCGCGGCCGTCCAGCACGGTGGTTTCGCGGGTGACGCGGGTGACCGTTTCAGGCGACTCGGTTTTTTTGCCGCCGGCCCGCGCGAGAAGGCCGGCGTCGCCGCCGCCGGGCATTCCCGCCTGCAGGATCGCCAACTCGACGGTGCGAGACAGTTCCTCGCGGCGTCGCACCTCGCGGCTCGACTCATGGCCGATCAGCCACCGGGTCGAGGAGAGCGCCAGCGGATGGGCCGGATATCGTTCCACCAGCATCGCCCTCAGTTCCCGGGCCGACTGCCAGCGACCGGAACGCTCGGCGCCCGATGCGAGCCGGTCGAGGAACGGCGCGCCCTTGGCGTCGTCGAGAAGATCGAGCGTGGCGGGAAGAGTCGAGGAGGCGGCCTCGGCATCCACCTGGGGCAGCGCCCCCGGACGCGCCAGCACCTCGTGCAGCCTCCTTCGTTCCAAGGCCTTGGCCATCGCCGGGTCAAGCGGTTCAGGCGCGGGAAGGGGTCGCTGGGCGCCCCTCAGGCGCGCCGATGACGCCGCGAGCAGGGAAGCCCATGGCTGGCCGGGGTTCGGCCCGAGGGGGGTCCAGCCTTCAAACGCCGATTCCTCGGGTGCCGCGAGTCCTGAATCCGCGAGAACGGAAGCGACATGTCCGTCAACCGTGTCGGCAAGGCGGTCGGAGGGTTTGCGGCCATCGACCCTCACCATGGAATCCATGGGGCCGGCGGAACGCCAGGCGATGCCACCCAGCCAGGGCTTCAGGCCGAGGGATTCGACCTGTTCGGGGCACTTGGACGGATCGGCCGCCCACTGGAGGGCCACCGTGGCATCCATCAGCCATCCCTTGTCTCCGGGAACATCTTCCAGCAACAGGTGCTCGGGCTGGAATTGCCTCAACGCCATCACCAGCCTTTCTCGCCAGGTCGGCCCGCGCCTGCCTGTTTCGGCCACCACGAATCCGGCCTTGCGCAGCGTTGCCGGCAATCCGTTCCCTGCCGTTTCCTCCGAAGCGGTCAGCGCCGCGACGGCAACGCCTTCCTCCCAGCCATGACGGGCGACCGTGCGCCAGGGCAGGGCCGAGGCGCTTCGCCCGACAACCAGGATGGCGGCATGCTCGAGCGGTTTTCGCGGGGTTGACCAGGTCTTGCCGCTGTCAACGCTCCTGATCACGGTGCCCATGGCGCCGCAGGCATGCGCGGTTCCATCGGGCAAAAGACAGCAGTCATGCATGGCCAGCGGCGTGCCGGTGGCGCGGGGAGCGAAATGTTTGCCGCCGTCCTCGCTGAGAAGTACCACGCTTCCGGGCGAACCGGTTACAAGCACCCGGTCGCCCTGCCGGCACAATCCCCGCCATTCGGCCTGTGCCAGCGCCTTGGCGTCAATGTGGGTCCGTGAAAGCGACCACCGTCCGTTTTGTTGGTCGATCAGCAGGCCGCCACCACCCGCGGCGATGCCCGAATGGCAGGCTAGCGCCTTTCGCTCACCCAAGGCATCGGCGGGTATGGGATACCATTCCTTGCCGCTGAATTGATAAACCCTTCCATCGCGCCCCGTCAGCCATCCGGCATCCGGCGAACTGAACCATGCCGAAACCCATCCGCCCGGGGCCAATCCCGAGACCGGCTCCCACGACCTGCCGCCGTCTTTTGTCTTGAAAAGTCCCGATGAATACGGGCCGCCGGCTTCTCCCCACAGGAATCCCTCGTTGTCATTGGCGAACGCGATCCCCTCGAGCGCGGGAACGGCGCCAGCCAAGACGCGTTGCCATGAGTCTCCACCATCGCGCGTGACAAGCAGAACCCCCGAGGCTCCCGCGGGCCCGTCCTCCCGTCCGCAGATCCATCCGCGCCTGGCGTCCTGGAACACAACCTTGCGCAGGGTGCCCCGCGTGCCGCCGGACTGCCGCTCCCAATGGGCTCCGCCGTCGGTGGTCCGCCAAATCGCCCCGTCGTCACCGACCGTCCAACCCCGGCTGGCGTCGATGAAGGCGATTCCGCGCAGGCAGGCATCCTCAGGGCAGCGGGCCTCCCCCGCCAACAGTTGGATGAAAAGAAAAACGGCCAGCATGTTCCCGCCTCCAAAACCAAGGATGGCGGATATCAGCGGACTTCCCGTGGAATCAAGTGGCGGGGCCGCGGAATGGAATGAACCGGCAGGCCAACCACCCCAGCGTTACCCCGGCCGCGTCGATGCCGACATCGGTAACGGTGCCATGCCGGCCCACATGGGGCTGGATGATCTCAATCATCGCCCCGTGGGCCACCAAGCCCAGGGCAACCCACCGGCCCCGCCCTGGCCACGCCATCGTGCCAAGGATTGTCAGGAAGGCATAACCCAAAGCATGAAATAGCTTTGCGGCGTGGAATCGCGCTTCCTCCGGCATCAACTCGTCGCGAATGGTGATGGGCTCCGGCCGAAGAAAGGCCAAGGTAATGAGGAGAAGCAGGAGCCAAAACGCCCCGGAGATGAAAAGCGTCGGGCGATCCAACCTTGCAGTGGTCATAGCCGTATAGTATTGGTACTCACTCATCCGATAACAGGGTGAGGAAAGGCTTGAGGGAGAGATTGTCATGCCGCGGTCGTGGTCCAGCGTGTGCGCCTTGGTGGCCTTGGCCACCTTGATGGTGCCGCCCCACGCCTGCTGCTGGCGCTTTTCATTCTCTACAGCCAACAAGAGCTGCTGCTGCTGTGCGGCCGAAACCGAACCGGCGAATTCCCATCCGGCGCCAAGCCGCCAAGCCCCCTGCTGCCAGAAGGTTGACCCGGCGACACCGGCGGAAAAGATCGGCCTTTCGCCCGGTTCTATCGTTCCAGAGCCAATCCCCGCGCCACTTTGCCAGTTGCAGGCCCAAGCCACGCCGGCAATGGTGTCCGCTGCGGCGGATTCGTGGTCAGCCGGCCTCTCGGGCCGGCGAATTCATCTTCTCCAATGCCGGTTCAATTGTTAGCCGTGATGGTGAACGCCTTTGTTTTCTTCGCGAATCAGCGGCCTGTTGTCACCATCGCTTAACTGATTTTTTGAACCAGATTTTCAAGGAGCATGATCATGTTGATGAAATCGGCCATGGTTGTTGGAGCCATCCTCATGGGACTTGGCGTTTCCGGGGTGGCGGCATGGAAGTGGACGAATCCCTGCTGCGGATTGGGCGCTTGCTGCGCTCCTGATGCCGTTTGCTGCGCCACCGGTGAATGTTCCAGCCCCGAAGGGTGTTGCGGCGAAACCGGCGAGTGCTGCTTCACGGGCGCCGCCTGCTGCGTGGAAAACGCTGACTGCTGTGCGGAAAGCAAGTGCTGCGAGGCCGAAAAGGCCTGCTGCACCGAGAAGAGCGCCTGCTGCAACTGATCCAGTCCGGCGCTAACCAACGAAAGGGGCCCCGCGACCGCGGGGCCCCAACCATTTCTGGTTGTTGAGTCGCGTTATCAGGAACCGAGCGAGGCGCGCTTGGAACCAATCAGGGCCAGGAGTTTCTTGAACGGGTCGGAAAACTTCTCAAGGCCTTCGGACATGAGGGTGTCTTCCAGCTTTTTCATGTCGACCTTGGCGTCGATGTCGGCCAGGACATCGGCGGGAGGCAGGTGGTCGACCTGGCGGGTGAATGACTTGCCGCTGGCCTCGACGGCGTCATTGGTGGCGGGCGGATTCGTCTCGATGTCGGATCCGGCGAATGCCGCCACATAGATGGTCGGATCGGCCTTGGGATCCTTGACACCCGTGCTGGCGAAGATCATTTCCTGCTCAAGGGGAAGGTTTTTCTGTGCCCAGAAGTCCTTGTTCATCTTCCAGATGCGCTTGGCGTTCACAATGCCCACCTGGCCCTGGGCGGCGGGAATCAGCGTGGGCACATGGGCCAGGGTGTAGACATCCACGCGGCTGACAAAGATGGAGTAAACCGACTTGAAGGTGGTCAGGCCGCCGGGGCGTCGCTGGGCGCCCTTCCAAACGGCGTCTCGTGCCGTGATGTACTGGTCCTTCGAAAAGATCAGGGTCACATTGAGGGTGACACCGGCAGCGGCGAGTTCCTCAAGGGCGCCAAGGCCGGCCGGCGTGGCCGGTACCTTGATCATGCGGTTCTTCTGCCCGGCCGCGTACTTCTTGCCAAGCTCGATATATCGCTTCGAACGCTCGGGGATGCTCAGCGGGCAAGCCTTGTCCTCCAGCAGCGGATCCAGCTCGAAGCTCACCCAGCCGTCGTTGCACTTGGTTGATTCCCACACGGGCAGGAACACCTCCTGCGCATGGCTCACCAGCTTGTCGGTCATCGCCCAGGCCACGGCCTCGTCGCTGTGGCCGGCGGCAAGAAGCTTCTTGATATCGTCGTCGAACTTTCCTCCCTTGAGAATGTCGGAAACGATAATCGGGTTGGAAGTGGCGCCCGTCGCGCCCAAGGCGCGGTTCTTCTGCACCAGCGATGGCTCGATGGAGTCGAGCCAAAGTTTCGTTCCGGAGGCGATCAGCGACTTGAGCGACGACATTCCATTCTCCCATGGCAAGTGAAATCAGGTGACATCTTATCAAGATGTTGTGCGGACGGGCGGGCCCGCGGCAAGTCCTCAAAATCCCGGAACATTCGCCGAGGCGCCATTATCGGATGCCTTGAGCCCGAGGATGAACGGCACGGCGCGCCTGCCCCAGGCCGACGGCGAGGGATACGACGCGGCAGCGGCGCCAAACACCTGCGCCAGCATATCGGTGGCGATCACCCCGGGATTGAGCGCCACCGCCGCCATTCCCTGCGGCAGTTCCTGAGCCAGCGACTTCGTGAGGCCTTCCACGGCGAACTTGCTGGCGCAATACAGGCTCACATCCGGCGAGGTGCTCCGACCCCATGTGGAGCTGAAATTGACGATCACCCCCTTGCGCCGAGCCACCATGGCCGGAACGAAGGCCCGGCACACCTCCACCAACCCGATCACATTGACATCGAACACGCGCTTCCATTCGGGGGAGGGAAGATCCCACAATTTTCCGGGTGAATGGATCACGGCGGCGTTGTTCGCAAGCAGGTCGGGCGCGCCGGACTTCAAAACCTCGGCGGCCCAGCGGTTCACCTGGTCGGGCTTGGTGACATCCACGGCCGTGAAGGAATGGGGGGAGGGATAGGACTTGGTGAGCCGGGCGACGCCGTCGGCGTTGCTGCCGCATCCATGGACGACGCAGCCTTGCGCCGCGAATCCCTCGAGCATGGCGGCGCCCAATCCGCGGGTGGCTCCCGTAAGGACGATTTTCAAGCCGTTTGACATCGCAAGATCCTGCCGGTGTTCCTTTGCCAAGCAAGAAAAACTACCAGATTTCGGGCCGGGCACAATCGGCCTACTCCCCGATGATCTTGACCAGCACTCTCTTGGGCCGGTGGCCGTCGAACTCGCCATAGAATATCTGCTCCCAGGTGCCGAGGTCGAGCCTTCCGTTGGTGATGGCCACGACGACCTCGCGGCCCATGATCTGCCGCTTCAAGTGGGCGTCGGCGTTGTCCTCGCCGGTGCGGTTGTGGTGGTAGTGGTTCGGGTCGGGATTGAAGGGCGCCAGTTCCTCGAGCCAGACTCCAAAGTCGCGGTGCAGGCCGCGTTCATCATCGTTGATGAAGACGCTTGAGGTGATGTGCATGCTGTTGCAAAGCACGATCCCTTCCTTGACGCCGCTTTTGCGGATCGCCTCCTCCACCTTGGGGGTGATGTTCACGAACGCCATCTTCGATGGGATTTCCAAGGTGATGTAGTCGGTGCGGGATTTCACGGAAGGTCCTCGGTTTGGCGGGGCGACCCATCTTGCGCGGCATTTTCGGAGACGAATTCCCATTCCTCATGAATGCCCGGTTGAGCCGCCCAACGGTCGGCGCATCCAGTATCCGGTCGGTTCATCTGGTTCTTCATGCCGGATGTGTCGCCAAGGTGTTTCATGCTGGCTTCACCACTCAGCTTGAAGAAAATCTGCCCATTGGCCATCGCGCCGACCGCATGATATCGGATGACATTAGTCTTGGAAAAACGGCAAGCCGCTTCATCCGTTGGCGGGGAAGCGGGAGGAATGGTCCACACTCCATGGATGGTGAGATCGGCCATGGCCGTTCGATGGACGGTGTTCGCATCGCGCATGGATTCCGGGCCATCCGTCTGACCGATCACCAGCTGGCAAGTCTTTCACGACTACCATGAGATGGAACTCCGGAGGCGCGTCGCGTGGGCTACCGAAACCTGACCGAATGCGTTGTCGACCTCGAGCGGCACGGCATGCTCAGGCGGATCGATGCCGAAATCGATCCGCGGCTTGAAATGGCCGAAATCCAGCGGCGGGTCTACCGCGCCGGCGGGCCGGCCCTCCTGTTCAACCGCCCCAAGGGGTGCCGGTTCCCCATGCTGTCGAACCTGTTCGGCACGCTCGAGCGCACCCGGTGGATCTTCCGCGACACCCTCAGGCGCATGGAGCACATCATGCGCCTCAAGGGCGACCCCGCCTGGGCCTGGCGGCGTCCGTGGTCAACCATGGGCGTGCCCCTTGCCGGTTTCCATGCCCTGCCCCGAGTGGGTTGGTCGGGCGCCTCCTCCCGCCACGAGGTGAAGCTGAGTGACCTGCCCGGGCTGGTTTCGTGGCCCGGCGACGGCGGCCCTTATGTGACATTGCCGCTCGTTTATTCGGAATCGCCGGTTCGGCCGGGCTGGATGAAATCCAACCTCGGAATGTACCGGGTTCAGCTTGCAGGCGCTCATCATGAGCCCGACCGCGAGGTGGGCCTGCATTACCAGATTCACCGGGGTATCGGCGTGCACCACTCCGAGGCGATCGCGCGGGGCGAGTCCTTGCGCGTGGCCATCTGGGTGGGTGGGCCGCCGGCCCTCACCGTGTCCGCGGTGATGCCGCTGCCGGAGGGAGTGCCGGAAGTCGCCTTCGCCGGGGCCCTCGCCGGGCGTGGCATCTGGTACCACCGGCCGCGCGATTCCCGGGGAATGGCCATGCGCCTTTTGGTGCCTTCGCAGGCCGACTTTTGCATCGTCGGTACGGTCGATGGCCGGAGCACCAAGCCCGAGGGGCCTTTCGGCGACCACCTGGGGTATTACAGCCTCAAGCACGATTTTCCCGTCATGCGTGTCGAGCGGGTCACCCACCGTCCCGGGGCCATTTGGCCATTCACCGTGGTGGGCCGTCCGCCGCAGGAGGACACGAGCTTTGGCGAGTTCATCCACGAACTGGCCGCGCCGGTGCTTCCCGCCGTCCTGCCGGGCGTGAGGTCGGTTCACGCCGTCGACGCCGCCGGGGTGCATCCGCTGCTGCTGGCCGTCGGCAGCGAACGCTATGTGCCGTACGCCCGCGAACGCACGCCGCAGGAGTTGCTCACGCAGGCGTTCGCCATTTTGGGCCAGGGGCAGCTTTCCCTGGCGAAGTACCTGCTGATCGTGGCCGGGGACGATGACCCTTCCCTGCGCGCCGACGACATTGATGGACTTTTCAGGCATCTCCTTTGCCGGGCCGATTGGCGCCGGGACGCGCATGTGATCACGCGCACGACGATCGACACGCTCGACTATTCGGGCGATGGCCTCAACAGCGGGTCCAAGGTGATCCTCGCGGCGGCTGGCGCTCCGAGAAGGCAGTTGCCTGTGGCGATGGATTCCACCGTTTCCTGGCCGGAGGGATGGGGCGCCCCGCGCGTGTGCGCCCCGGGGGTGCTGGCGCTTCGCGGGCCGGCGTGGGAACAGGCCGGGTCGGGCGGCCACGCCGACGCGCGGCGCCTTGCCCTATCGCTTGGGCTGGATCATCCGGTGAACCGGTTTCCGCTGGTGTTGCTGGTGGACGACAGCGACTTTGTCTCGGCAAGCCGGGAGAACTGGCTATGGGCCGCGTTCACCCGGTCGAATCCCGCGGCCGACCTGCACGGCATCGGCGAAATGATCATCGACAAGCATTGGGGATGCGCCGGATCGCTCATGATCGACGCGAGGCGCAAGCCCCATCATGCCCCGCCCCTGGTGGAGGATCCCGAAGTGACCCGGCGGGTCGAGGACATGGCCGTTCGCGGCGGGCCGCTGGAAGGCCTCTTGTAGCCATTGCCGGGTTGTTTCAGATGTCTTTTCGCGAGAACAGGAACATTCCGACCACGGCGCTGGCGATACAGGCGCCCCCTGCGTACATGCCCACCTGGACGAGCATCTCGCGGGTGAACTCGCCCTTGAGCACATACGGGAGCTTTTGCAGCACCCATTCCGGCGTGGGCACCGAATGGGGCAGCGCCCCGAAAACGACGCCCGCGGCGTAGAGCAGCACCCACAGGGCCGCCGCGGCGGCCAGGGGGCGGGCGAACAACGCGCTCATCATCACGCCCAGGCTGACCACCACGGCGAGCATCGCGCCCGACATGGCCACGGCGGCCGCGCCTCCCTCCACGGTGACATCCTCGTGCAGCACGAAGCGCGCGCCCGTGATCGCGATGGCCCCCAGCAGCGCGTGCCCCAGCATGATGGCGAGCAGGCGGCCATGCCATTTGCCAAGGTAGTACTGGTGCCGGCTGATGCCGCGTGAAAGGATGCTGTCGGCAAGCGATCCCCGCTCCGCCGCGATGGCCCCCGCGGCGATCACGCCCACCAGGGCCACGCTGCCCACCATCATACCGCGCATGAGGTGGATGATCACATGGGAGGCTGGCTGGATGATCTTGGCCTCGTGGTGAAGGCCCCACCGGTAGGTGAACAGGCCGATGGCGGTGAGGGCCACCACCAGCACCCATGACCGGTAAACCCAGGACCGCAGCACCTGAATGAAGTCGGCCTCCATGACGGCCCAGTAGGGTAGCCAGGGCAGGTACGACACCTGTGCCGGTTCTGGGTCGGATGCCATGCCGCGGTTAGGCAGCTTGACGATAGATGCGGGTGAAGCCACGCTGTTCCTCTTTTTCTACGAGGTCCAAGTACGCCTCCTCGGTCTGCTGGCCGACGCTCCTGATGCCGACCAGGGTGAGCTTGCCGTCGCTGAGCGTCTGGAACACCTGCGCCAGGGAGGAGGACGCCACGGCATCCTCCTGGAGGCGGAGGGTGATGCGCCGGTGTTCGAGCGAGGCATGCTGCACATCGCCGAGGGTCTTGATCGTGGCCAAGGCGCGGGTGACGCTCTTCTGGTCGCCGTCGACATCAATTTCGTAGTGGTTGCGGCGCATCCTCGTCTTCAGGTCGTGCAGGGGCCCGCTGTAGATCAGTTGGCCGTGGCTGAGCACGGCGGCGTGGTTGCAGACCTCGTCGATGTCGCCAAGGTTGTGGCTTGAGACAATGAGGGTCTTTTCCTTGCTCAGCCCCTTGATGAGGTCGAGCATGCTGCGGCGGGCCTCGGGGTCGAGGCCGTGGGTGGGCTCGTCCCAGATGAGGAGGTCGGGATCGTTGATCAGGCTCGTGGCCACCGCCAGGCGCGCCGTCATGCCGTTGGAGAAGGTGTCGATCTGGGTGCCGCCGGCGCCCAGCAGGTCGACGGCTCGCAGCAGCATCCCCATGCGCGGCTTGCGGACATCGCTGGGCAGGCCGAAGAGCTTGGCCATGTAGTCGAGGTAGGTGATCGGAGTCATTCCCTTGGGGAACCGGGGGTTCGTGGGAATGTAGCCGATGCGGCGCCTGAGGGCGGCGCTGTTGGGGGTCATGTCCTCGCCGAACACGCGGGCGCTGCCGGCGGTCGGGCGGTGCAAGCCGATGATGAGGCGCAGCAGCGTGGTCTTGCCGGCACCGTTGGCACCCAGCAATCCCAGCACGCAGCCCCGCTCCAGACGGAGCGAGACATCGTTCAACGCGATATGGCGGTTCTGGTAGATCTTGGTGAGTTGAATGGTCTCAACCACCGGATCTTCCGCAGCGACTTCCGCCACGGCATTCCCTCCACGCCGGCACCAGCCCAAGCGATGGGACTTCCTGTCCCATCTCCTCATTCATCGGTGCATCATGGGCCGAACATCAGCAGGATCGGGAAATCTGCCCGGTTTCACCATCCGTATGGAGGTTGACCAGGGCGTTCAGGTTTTCGTATCTTGCCCGGTCATGCGCTTTTTGCCACGGATGGTACGAATTATCCCCCTGATTTTGGCCATGGCCGCGGCCACGGCGTATGCCGTCGTTTCGCTTGGACTGCATCAGACAGGACTGGCCATACCCGTTACGCACGATGGCGACGGCCTGATGATGCTGCAATGGATCGACGCGATGGTGCGTGGCGAAGGTTGGATGGGTGATTCGCGGGTCGGACTTCCCGGCAGGCAGGATCTGGCCGATTATCCCCGCGCCGACCTGCTTCACCTGGCCGCGCTTCAGGCCCTGTGCCGGCTGGCTTCCGACCCTTCGGTGGTGATGAACCTGGCGTTGGTCGCCGACTTTCCCCTCATTGTTCTTTCAGCCCACCTGGCGTTCCGGTGGTTGGGCATCGGCCCGTGGGTCTCCGGCGCGCTGGCCACGCTGTTCGCCTGCCTGCCTTATCACCTGTCGCAGGTGAACCACCTGTTTTTGGCCGGTTATTTCCTTGTTCCATGGCAGTTGATGCCGGCGTTGGCCCTGGCTAGGTCGGTGGATGCCAAGTCGGCCGAATCCAACCAGGTGAGATGGTGGGATCCGCTGGTGGCCTTCGCGGGGGGCCTGGCCGGACTTTATTACGCGTGGTTTGCCAGTTTTCTGGTGGTTGCCGCGGCGGCACGCTCCGGTTTGTGCCGGAATTCATTCCGGCCGCTGGTTGCCGGCCTGGCTCTCTCGTTCGCCGCCGGCCTCGGTTGCGCGATCGGCTACCTGCCGACGGCCTACCGGCAAGACGGCCTCAACCCCATGGTGGGAGCCAGGTTGCCGCTGGAATCGGAGGTTTTCGCCCTCAAGCCGCTCAACCTTCTGTTGCCATCCGAGGGGCATCCCACCGGCTTGGGCATCTTCCGCCGCGAGTTCAACGGCCCGCATCGTCCCCTCCACGAGGCGGAAACCTATTCGATGGGAGCGTGCGCCACGGCGGGCGCCATGCTGGCCCTGGTGGCTGTGGTGACCGGGAAGAGGGGAGGCCCGCTTGAATCCGCCGGTTTCCTGATCCTCATGCTGCTGGCCTTGTCGGTGCCGGGGGGCCTGGGATCGGCGGCGGCCTATGCGATGCCCGGTATCCGTGTCCTCGGCCGCGCCGGTTTGCCCATCGCGTTCCTGGGGTTGGTGGCGACGGCCTTCACGCTCATGCCCGGCTTGGCGGGCCGGGGCGCGCTTCAGGTGGCCTTGTCGGTGGTTTTGGTGGCCGTGGGCCTGGCCGACCAGCGGTGCAAGCCGACCGCGGCGAATCCCACGGAGCGAGCCCGCGACTGGGAAGTTCTCAGGGAGTTCGGGACGGAAATCGGGCATCGAGCCGGCGCCGAGGCGCGGCATTTTCAGTTGCCCCATCTGGGTTATCCGGAATCGCTGCCTCCCGGCTCCATGGGCCCTTACGATCATTTCGCGGCCCCGCTTCATATGCCGGGGGGGCGCTTCAGCTTTGGCGGCATCACCAACAGGCCGGCCGAGGCATGGTGCCGCTGGGTCGCGTCTTTGCCGCCGCGCAAGATGGTGTCGCTGCTGGCGTCGGAAGGCTGGCGGGGTTTGTGGATCGACCTGCGCGGTGTCGACAAGCCGATGGAGACGCGGGCGGTCTTCGAGCAACTGCTGGGCCCGCCCTTGGAAAGCCGTGGAGGCGGAAGGGTCTGGTTTGCCATCAAGGCGGTGGAGGGCGAGTCCGCGCCCGTCGCCCCTCCCCTGGTTCGCCTCGCGGAAGGCTTTCCGCTCGAGGCGCCCGGCGCGGCGAACCGGATGGCGGCGCGTTGCGCCAACCGGATCCGCCTGCTGGTGGACAATGCCGGGCCGCCACGGCGGGTGACCGTGAAAATCGCGGCCGAGGAAGGATACGGGCATCCGGGCGGGGTGAGGGTGACGGGACTTGCCGAGGCGTCGCTTGCCTTCGGCGGCCATCGCCTGTCAGCGGAATTGCCGGCGGATGTTCCCACGGGCACCAGCCTGCTGGAACTGAAGCCTTTCAACGCCCTGCGTTTCCAGGCGCCGTTGCCTCTGAACCGTTTTGCCGCCTGGGTGGAATTGGTGCCGTGAGCGCGGGTTGTCGGCCTGATAAGGCCGCGTTATAATCCCTACCTGCAAGGCGGTGTAGCTCAGCGGTTAGAGCAGGGTCTTCATAAGGCCAAGGTCACAGGTTCAAGTCCTGTCACCGCTACTTACATTCAACCAAGGCCGCAATTCTCACCCGATCGGCAGCCACGATGGTTCACTTGGCTGATTTGGCCGGCGCGGGTTTGGCCTGATTGTCTTCGTTGTCCGCCTTGTAATTCGGGTTGAACCAGACCACGGCCACGGCCTTCAGCTTGAGGTCCGATTCCTGAACCTCACGCGTGGGAAACGATTTTTTTCTCACCAGCCAAGCTTCCACAATGGTTCCCGCGGAAAGGTCTCCAGCGAGGGTGGTCGCGCCTCCAAGCGTCTTCGGTGCGCCCCTGACGACCGTATCGGGAAAAAAGCCCACATCGTAGTCATGGTGCTCGGTCTTCACCTGAACCGACTTGGACTTGGCCATGGCGGCCTTGGCCAGTGCGAGTGGGCTTTGGGCGGTTCTCCCATGGTTACCGTGAAGGGAAGGCCGACCGCCGCGATTTGCGGCACCTGTTTTTCCTTGCGTGACGGTGTTCCAGTAAACGCGCATCCTGATGCTGTCGCCATCGGCCGATCGAACCTCTGCCAACAGCTTGCCCACGGTCATGTATTCGCCCCACGAAGTGCCCGTTCCCTGAGAGGCTTCCTTGATGTCGGCGGCATGGGCCGCATCCGACAAACCAACGATGGCAAGGATGACCAAAAGCGCGCCAAGGATAGGCCCCGATGCCGTGGTGCGAATGTTCATTGCAAGACTCCGCGAGTATGGAAATGCGGGGCAAGTCCGGACGAGCGGAAAGTTTCAATCAATGATTACCCCCCTGGCGATTCCCGCCCAAGAGAAAATCATTACAAAGACATAAGGTTTGTTGTTTTTAATGTGCTGATTAAGAAACAGCCATCTTTGCCGTGGTTTTTGGGCAAGGCCGCGTGGAAGCGCGATGCGTTGACAAATTGAGGCCGCCGCCGGATGCAAACCGGCGGCATGCCGCGCATCACCTGCCTTTGAGTTCCACCGTGAACTTGAAGTCGTTGGCCTTGGGTTCCACCTTGGCGGTGAGGCCTGATTTTTCAAAGGTCCGGTACTTGGGGTTCAGCGGGTAGGGCGCCTCGCGTTCGGAATCCTTCATTTTCGGCTGGATGAGAATCTTGCATTCACCCATCGGCACCCCGTCGCCAGGGCGGTCGGTGAACAGTTCGAATCGGCCTTGGGCGTCGATCTTGCCGGTGGATGAATAGTCCTTGCCGTCTTGCCCCTTGCCCTCCAGCGTGACCTCGAAGCCGTCCAGAACCGTCACGGGGGTGCCCGTGGTGTCGACGAATTGCCCCTTGGCCGGGTAGAAGCCCGCCTTTCCGCATCCAGCGATGAGTGTGGCGAGGAAAACCAGCATGGCGGATATCGGAAGGCGAGGCATGGCAAAGGCTCCGGGCGGAGGAGACATGGATTTAAAAATAATTGTATTATAATTCAGTTAGCTTCCGCGCAGGTGGAGGCCATTTCTTGATTGTTCAATCATTCGGCACGGAGCCTAGACCATGAACCAGCGCATCTCACCCCGGCGGGGATTCACGCTCATCGAGCTTTTGGTGGTGATCGCCATCATCGCCGTTCTCATCGGCCTTTTGGTTCCGGCCGTGCAGAAGGTGCGCGAGGCGGCCAACCGGATGCAATGCTCCAACAATCTGAAGCAGATCGGCCTGTCCATGCACGGGTTCCACGATGCCCGGGGCTCCTTTCCCAACAGCCGACTCGATCCCAGGTACACCTGGATGATTGAGATTCTCCCCTACATCGAGCAGGATTCGCTTTACAAGCAATGGAACATGACCTCGGGTGGGTTCAACAACCAGTCCCAGGTGGCCCGCGAGACGCCGGTGAAAACCTACTACTGCCCCTCGCGTCGGGCGCCCGGCACCACGGTTGTGACCGACACGATGGATGGCACCACCACCCCGGCCAACGGCGTGCCCGCCGACTACGCCGCCTGCACGGGCGACCCGGCCACCGGCGCCGGCAACGACTACTGGTGGCCCGTTGGCACGACTCCCGGTAGCAACGGGGTCTTCAAGCTCGCCAACGACTGGTCCACCACCCCTTCCGGACCCAACAAGCCCGGTCCCCGCATGGCGGATATCACCGATGGCACCAGCAACACCGTGCTGGTGGGTGAGAAACATGTGGGGCAGAAGGGCATCAACACCGTCAACGCCGGTGATGGCCCCGCCTACAACGGAGACAAGGGATATTCCTTCCGGGCCATGGGGTCCAATCGCCTGCTGGCGAGAACCATCACCGACACCTCCAGAAGCAAGTTCGGTAGTTGGCACACCGACATTGTCCAGTTCGTGCTCGCCGATGGCAGCGTTCGCGGACTGCGCACCAGCATCTCGGGTACCACGCTGGGGTATCTGGCCAACATGCGGGATGGCATGCCCCTGGGCAACCTCGACTGATCTTTCAGGCAAACGGCTTGGCCAGCACGGTCTCCCGATGAAACTTTCCGTGGCCCGGTGGCTTGTCTCGGCCGAGGGGCAGTCGGCGTGCGTGGCCGCCGACGGGATGCTATGCGCGGGTGTTCCCGCGCACACGGCGCTGGACCGTTTGAGGAAAACCCTCGACCCGCCCCATGCCGCGGCGGCATGGGGCAACGCCCTGTCGAGGCGCAAGGCCGTCGGCCGATTTCCCGATCCCGGGCGGATGGCCTTAGTCCGTGAAGCCCTGGAACAATCCACCAGCCTGGAGGTGGCCCGCCACCGGGCCGCGCGGTTCGCAGGCATCGGCGGCATCCTGGACTGGGGCGCCGGGCTGGGCGCCGATTCATTGGCGCTTGCCGGCCATGGATCTGTCCTGGCCATGGAACGCGATCCGGCGCGGGCGATCCTTCACAGGCACAATACGGCGGACGCGGGGGTCGGCACCGTGGTGGGCGACGGCCGCATGGTTCACCCCGGAATCGCCCAAGCCGCGTTCGCCGACCCCGACAGGCGCGCCGGCGGCCGGCGCGTGCTCGGCCCCAATGACGCCTCTCCGCCGCTCGCTGAGATTCTTTCCCGGGCGCCCGCGAACCTGTGCGTGAAGCTTGCCCCCGCGGCGCAGGCCGCGCCCTGGGAAACCGCGGGGGTATCGCTGGAATGGATTTCCCTGGGCGGCGAGTTGAAGGAGCAGGTGCTGTGGAGGGGGGCGTTTTCGCGAAGCCACAGGCAAGCGACGGTGCTGCCGGCGGGCGATTTCCTCGCTGGAACGGGCAACGAGGTGGCTCCCTCGGGAGATCCGGAAGGCTTCCTGTTGGACCCCGATCCCGCCATCACCTGTTCGGGCCTGGCGCCTCGATTGGCGCTAGAGACGGGTTCCGCCGCGCTTCCGGAAGGGGGTGGATTCCTGGTGGCGCGAGGGCCCGTGGCCAGCCCGTTTGCCAGCACCCTTGAGATCCTTTCGTTTGTTCCACTTCGGCTTGAAAAGCTCAGGGATGAACTCAAGGCCCGCGGGGCGGGGCCACTGGAGTTCCGCAAGCGCAATTCCACCACGGATGCCGAGGAGTTGCGCGTCCGCATCAAGGCCCGGGGAGAGGAACCCCTGATTGTCGTGTTGACGCGGCACGACGGCAGGGAAATCGCTATTGTTTGCCGGCGGATAGCCAATGGGGTTCGGATGGGGTAAAAACACAGGATTCCACCAACCGCGAGGACCCCCATGCGATCGCTCATTGCCACGATGTCCGTTGCCACGCTGATTTCCAGCCTGGCCACAGCTGCCGATTGGCCCCAGTGGCGCGGCCCCACACGGGACGAAAAATCAGCCGAAATCGGCCTCAACAAGGCGTTCGGCACCAAGGCGCCCCCGGTGGCCTGGAAGTTCGCCAAGGCTGGAATCGGCTATTCCGGCCCGTCGATCGCCAGCGGCAAGGTTTACCTTGTCGGCGGCACGGCGAAGGACAAGGATTCCGACAAGCATCAGGACGAGGCGATCTGCCTCGATGAGAAGTCCGGCAAGGAACTTTGGCGGGTCGCCATCGGCGGCGAATACGTGGACAACGGGTCCGACAAGAACTGGGGCGGCGGCCCACGCGCCAATCCCACCGTCACGGTGGACGGCCATGTCTACTTCCTCGGCATCCGCGGCGATGTCTACTGCCTCAAGGCTGATGACGGCAAGCTGGTCTGGACCAAGAACTACACGAAGGACTTCGGCGGCAAGCTGATGTCCGGCTGGGGCTTCAGCGAGAGCCCCCTCGTGGATGGTGACTCCATCATCTGCACCCCCGGCGGAGCCAAGGGCACCATCGTCGCGCTTGACCGCAAAACTGGCGCCACCAAATGGCAATCGGCCGAACTCAAGGACGATGCCGCCTACTCCAGCATCGTGCGCGCCAAGTTGGCGGGCGTCGAGCAGTATGTGACTCTCACGGGAAAGGCGGTCGCCGGCGTGGCCGTTGACACCGGCAAACTGCTTTGGCGGTACGACTGCGGCGACAAGTACAAGGTCGCGGTGATTCCGACGGCGGTCATCGCCGGCCCGGACTCGGTTTATGCCACCGCCGGATACGGCGCCGGTTGCGACCTGATCAAGATCACCGGCGACGCCTCGGGGCTGAAGGCCGAGAAGGTGTTCGCCAACAAGGATGTCGTCAACCACCATGGCGGTGTGATCTTCAAGGATGGCTTCATCTACGGACACAGCGACACCAAGGGCTGGGTTTGCCAAGACCTCAAGGATGGCAGCCTGAAGTGGGAATGGAAGCGCGGCGGCTTCGAGAAGGGTGCCGTCACCTATGCTGATGGCGCCTTGTTCTGTTACGGCGAGAACTCCGGCGACCTTGTCGTCCTGGAAGCCACGACGGAAGGGCCCAAGCAGATCGGCTCGCTCAAACTGCCCGAGCGCACCAAACTGCTGCGCAAGAGCGGCAAGGCGTGGGCCCACCCCGTCATCGCCAACGGCAAGCTCTACCTTCGCGACCAGGATCTCCTGTACTGCTTCGACCTCAGCTCGAAGTAGTCCTTCCGGAATCTTTTTCAGGTCGTTTCACCGGCCCCTTTTGAGGGGCCGGATTTTTTTTGCCCATCCATGAAATGAAATCACCACCGGCGGCAACAATGGGGTGACGATGGACGCGCAGCGGTTGGGCCGATTGCTGAATGACCTGGCGCCGGCTCTTATGGCCATGGCCCGCGGCAGGTGCCGACATGCCGAGGATGTGGTGCAGCAGGCGTTTGTCGCGCTGATCGGGCAAGCCCGCGAGCCGGAAAACCCCGCCGCCTGGCTTTTTGGCGCCGTGCGCCAACTGGCGCTGGCCCGGGCCCGGGAGGAGGCCCGAAGGGAACGCCGGGAGGAAGCGGCGGCCCGCACCGAGGGTACCATCCCTCCCGACCCGGCGCGGACGCTCGACCTGGCGGAAGCCCTCGCGGTGCTGGATGCCGACGACCGCGACATGGTCTTGGCGCGGGTTCATGGCGGGCTGTCGTTCGAGGAGATCGGCCTTGTGGCGGGGATATCGGCCTCCACCGCCTGGAGACGCTACCAGGCGGCGATGGAAACAGTGCGGGCGAGAATGGAGGGCTGGAATGAATCCTGATGAACGGCATCCGCTGGAGGGGTTGTTGCGTCTCCTGCCGGCGGAAGGCTTGCCAACGGAATATCGCGACAGGCTGATGTTCCAGGCGGGGCGGTCCTCCGCGGGGAAGTGGGGCCTTGGGCGCGGCGCGGCGCTGGTGGCCATGGGCTTGGTGGCCGGTTTCGGGATTTCCGCCCAGGTTTTTCCGGGATTGGGCGGGCCGGGGAGGACTTCCGTGGCCAGCCGGGTCGATCAACGGGAGGATTCGCTTCCCACATGGCAGGAAGCGGCCGAGGTTTTCACTTTGGCCGATCGGGAGGCCTGGAGGCTTCGTCAAAAGGTGCTGGCCGAGGGGGTGGAAGCCCTGCCTGTCTCGGCGTCATCGATGTTGACCGTGGCGCCCCTTTCAAGAAGTGAACTTATCAGGGAGGTTTTGAAATGATGATGTTCGTCCTGCTGGCGGCCTCTGCCGCTCTCGCGCAGCAGCCACCCGGGCAGGTCGTCAAGCTCGACCTGCCGGCCCGGGCGATCGAAAGCCCCGTGCTCAGGCACCGGATCCTGCCACAGCTTGAGGAAATCACCACGGGCAACGCCGCTGTGCATTACGCGACGGCGTTCGCGCCCGATTCCATCTCCTTCACGCGCGCCGAAAAGGATTTCAGCGACAGGCTCCAGAAGTGGCTCACCTGCCCGTTGCCCGAATTGGCCGCGGTGAAATCTCCCATCTTGGAAGACCGGTTTTTCCCATTGGCCGAGCTGGAACGCGGGGCGCGCAAAAGCCACTGCGACTGGCAAATGAAGGACAGGCTCAAGGATGGCATCGCGACCATTCTACCGGACATTCAGGGCTTCCGGATGCTGGCCAACTTCATGCGCGTGAGGGCCCGCTGGCATTTGGCCAACAACCGGCCGGAGGAGGCCTTGCGGGATGTGCGCACGATCCTGGTGTTCGGCAGGCATATCAGCGAGGGGCCGACCCTCATCCAGTACCTTGTCGGGGTTGCCGTGTGCCATGTCGGATTCACCACCCTTCATGACTACATGGCCCATGCCGACGGGGCCAACCTGTTCTGGTCGCTGGCCTACACGCCGCACCGGTTCCTGCCTTTCATCAATGCGCTGGAGGGCGAGCGGATATTCATCGGAGCCGAATTTCCCGGCCTTGAACGCGACAAGCCGGTCACCCAGGAAAAGGCCGCCGAACTTTCACGCCGGTTCGACAAGCTCATGGGCCTCGTCTCCGAGGGCAGCGGGGAGGGCCCCTCGAAGGTCATGCCCTTCCTGGGTGTCGCCAGCTACACCGATTCCAAGGCCTACCTCGCCGAAAAGCTGAAGCTGGATCCCCAGGTCGTGGCCAGGATGCCTGTGGCCCAGGTCGTGCTGATCCGTCAGTTGGATGAGTATGAGAGGGCCCGCGACGAATTGTTCAAGGCGGCGTTGCTGCCGGTGCCACAGGCCGTGGCGGTGATGCGCGAGGTGGACGCGAGGCTGAAGGCGCCGGCTCTTTCCCAGGGGCCCAATGCCCTGATGCGCAACCTGTTGCCCGCGATTGATCGCGTGGCGCTGGCCCATCACCGGGCCGACCGGACCATCGGCGCCCTGATGGTGATCGAGGCGCTTCGCCACCATGTCGCCAAGGCGGGCAAGCTGCCCGAACGGTTGGAGGAAACGGGATTGCCCTTGCCGGTGGATCCCTACACGCTCAAGCCTTTCCGGTACACGCGTCTCAAGGATGCCGAATGCACGGTCGAGGGGGTGCCTCCCGAGGGGGGAAAGCCCATTCCGGCGGATTTCATAAGATATGATGTAACGATTCGACCCCGGATCTCCAAGGAGTAAGCCGATGCGCGGAGCGATGGCACTGGTGGCATGGCTGGGGCTGGCGGCGATGGTGCCGGCCCAGCAGTTCGCGGTGGAAAAATTCCTCGACGACCAGGCGTTTGTCGTCGCCCGCATTCGGCCGAAGAAAGTCGAACTCAACAACGCGATCGCCTACCTGACCAAGAACAAGGTGATTCCCCAGGCCCAGGCGATCGCGTTCGCCTTGCTGGCCGGAACGGTGAAGGGCTCGCTCGACCGGAATGCCGAGGAGATTTTCGTTGTTTACAGCATGAGCATGGTGGCCTCCGGCGAATTTCTGCCTCTTGTGGCTGTTCCCACGAAGGATGCCGAGCAGCAGGAGAAACTCGAGGAGATGCTCAGGAAAATTCCCGGGGCCGGTGATGTCCTCAAGACCAAGCGCCTGGACAATGCCCTGCTGGCCAGTTCTCCGGGCACCCTGGAGCGCGCCGCCAGGCAACTGGGCAAGCCGCGCCCGGACATCGGCGAGGCGAAAGTGTTGTGGGGCGACCATGCCGTCCAGGTGGCCGTTGTCCCGACGGCCGACCAGAAGCGCAGCCTCAAGGAACTGGTTCCCCCGTTGCAAAAGCCGCTCGACAAGCACTCCAGCCAGGAACTCGCGGCCGGCATTTCATGGATGTCCTTCAGCATGGATCCGTTCCCGCCGCGCATGAAGGCGGCGATCCGCGGGGCGGACGCCCGCTGGGTTGAGAAGGGAATGTCGTTCATCAAGGATGCCCTGCAGTTCGCCCCCCTGGCCATTTCCGATGCCGATAAAAATCTCGCCGAACCGGCCGGCAAGCTGATGCAGATGATGGGTAATGGCCTCAAGAAGGAAGGCAACGACATCGTGCTGGAACTCAATGATCCCCAGCCGATCCTCGACTTGTTCGCAGCCGCCGCGGCCAAGGCCCGCGGTTCGGCCCAGTCGATGCAGTCTGTCAACAACATGAAGGAATTGCTCCTGGCGATGCATGTCCATCACGACGCGAAAAACAGTTTTCCCGCCCCCGCCATCGTTTCCAGCGAAGGCAAGCCGCTGTTGAGCTGGCGCGTGGCCGTGCTGCCCTACCTTGAACAGGAGAACCTTTACAGGAAGTTCAGGCTCGACGAGCCATGGGACAGCGAGCACAACCGGAAACTCGTCCCCCTCATGCCCAAATTATTCGCCCCCGAAGGCGAGACCCTGCAACCCGGCCACACGCCTTATGTGGTGCCCGTGGGCAAGCAGACGATGTTCTTTGGCGCCAAGGGCGGCAAGTTGGGCGAAGTCACCGACGGCACGAGCAACACCGTTGCCCTGATCCAATTGCCCGCGGGCCGGGCCGTGATCTGGTCCAAGCCCGACGACCTGGATGCCGATCCCAAGGTCGCCTTCGACGAACTCACCAAGGGTTTCAGCGACCGAATCACCGTGGGTTTTGGTGACGGCACGGTGAGGCGGATCAAGTTCCCACTCAAGGAGGAGGTTTTCCGCAATCTCCTCGACAAGGCGGATGGCAAAACCATTCCGCTTCTTGATTGACCTCGTCGCCGCTCAAGGCAACCCTTGGATCCCTGGCCCGCGCCGGGGATCTTTTTTTGGAATGGACGATTCAGCGTGGCGATAATTTCCCTTCGTGCCGCTCCACGGGGCCCGATGGCACCCACCTGTCCTTCTGGCGGACAAGCGTCACATTGAAGCGGCTTTTCCTGGCGGCCGGCGGTTCCCCCGCCCCGCCTTCCGACCGCAGCAGGACCGCGTTGTCACCCGTGCGACTCCAGGCCACGGTGGCCTTGCCGCCCCTGGATAATCCCTCCGGCAGGTCGAGCGACCCTTCAGCGGCATTTGATTCGAGCCTGGATCGACCGTATTCCAGGGCCCCCAGCGCGAGCCAGTCGGCCTTGAGTTCGGCTTCCCTGCCCGCGGCCAATTCCCGCCCCTTGAGAATCTCCCTGGCCACCAGCGCCAGCACCGCCGTCATGAACGCGATGACCACCAGCAGCCAGACCGACATGATGCCGTTTCGGGATGGAAGGCGTCGCCTCATGGCCCCTCACCTCCCGCCGGCAAGGCCATGCCGATGGCCGCCACGGCCTCGCAGCGCGGAATGTCGACGCCTTTCACCTTGTCGTCGATGGCCAACAGGGCGAGATTGCCCCGGCGGCCGAAGCGGGCGGATGATCCCGCGCCGGCGAGCGCGTACCTTTCCCTCCTCGGGCCCGGCCCCGTGGTCGCCCGCTCCACCCATTCCGGACCGGCCGTGTAGACAACCGTGGCCTTGCCGCACTGGAGGATGAGCTTTTCCGGCCCCGCCTTGTCGCCTTCATGCGCGGCGGGCAGGGCGCTGGCGGCATGCACATCATCGCGCCAGCGCGAAACCAGCCGGGGGATGATCATGTTGGCCGTCATCGACCGGCTTGTCATTCCCTCAAGCCGCATGAGTCCGGCCATGAAGGCGATTCCGGAGGTGATCAACACCCCCGTCACGGCCATCACGACCAGCATCTCGATCAGGGTGAAGCCCGGCCTTGACCGCTTCATGTTCCGGTCCCCGGTCGGGTGCCGACGATCGTGGACATGCGGATGGTTCGGGGTTGGGGATGGTTCGAGGAGCGGAGTTCCAGGGAGGCGGCGACAAGCTTGACGCCGGGCGCGCCGGGAACCAGCGTCACCGTGACCTCGAGCGCCGAACCGGGCGCCATCCTCATGACCGGACCGGGAAGTGACCGGGAACCGGCCCAGGCCATGTCGACGCCATCGAAGCCCGCGGCGCGGGCCTCCTCGAGGATGTTGGCCAATGCCTCGGCCCCGGCGATCCGGATCGTGATTTCCCGGCTTTCACGCATGCTCCATGCCGCCGTCGACGCGGCCATGGCCACCAGGCCCGTCATGGCTCCGAGCACCATCAGGCATTCCAAAAGTGAATAGCCCCTCCGGGCGGCGCGAGCGCTCATGGCGTCAACCATCCGATCAGGTCGACCAGCGGAATGAAGATGGCCAGCACCGCGGTTCCCACAATGAGTCCCACCAGCACGGTTCCGGCGGTGCCGACGAAGGTCACCCTTCGGTGGAGCCTCCTGAGCGCCAGCGCCTGGAGGCTTTGGCCCAGTTCGCACAGCGCCGCGGTAAACCGGCCGCTCGCGATGGTGGTGCCCAGCCAGGCCGCTTCCGCGCTGTTGACGAGGCCGGCGCGGGCGAGCGCCTCCGGCGGCGGGTCCCCCTGTTCCGCCGCGGTCCGCAGGCGCTTGAGCATCCTGCCGCCAGAGCCATCGGTCGCGCCTCCCTCGAGCAGCCAGGTTGCGCCGGCATCGAGCGTCATGCCGGTCGCCAGCATCCTTCCGAGGGCCTCCAGGATCATTCCACGGCCATGCGGGGCGAAGACGCCCCTCAACCCCGGCATCCACCATCTCAGCGGAGTTTCGTGGTACGCCATGACGAGGGCGAGCGATGCCAGGGCCAGCGCGGGCAGCAGCAACGACATCAGCGCGCGCGTCCATTCCAGCACCATGACCGTGAGCCAAGGCAGCGGCACCCCGAATTCGGTGAAGATGCGCTCCACCCGTGGCGAGACGAGGATCGACCAGAACAGGGTGATCATGACCACCATGATCATCACCACGAGAGGGTAGGCCAGCGAGGGAACCAGGGCCAGCAGGCGGGGGGAAAGCGAGTCGTCGTCGTTGCCGGTGGAATCCAACGCCTTGGTCCGTCCCGCCACGCGCAGGTCGAACAGGTCGTCGCGGGCCAGCAACCCGGGCATGGCCAGGACCTCGGTTCCATGCCCGCCCACCAGCAATTCACGGGCGCGCGCCTTCAGCGATTCGAAACCGAACCGGTTTTCCCACAGTGGCCAGTACAGCGGGAACGGGAAGGCCCAAAGCGCGGCGGTTTCAAGCCAACCCCAGGCCCCGCGGTTCGTCCGCGCCGGAACCAGCACGCCATCGAGGGGCATTCCCGCCCCCATCGCCAGGCGGAGGCCGGCGGCGAGCTCACGCTGCCTTAAAAGACGCATGTGGTCCCATATGAAGAAGACCCATCCAAGGTAGCCAAGCACGGCAAGGGTGCCGAGCACCGGCCCCAGGACAAGGCATGCCGGAACCAACGGCAGCGCCATCAGGAAGGCCGCGGCCAGCCTTGTGGGAATGCCGGGCCGGAGGGCCTTCACTGCGACAATCCCTCCATGAGCGTGAACATGGGCATGAACAGGGAAAAGATGAACATGCCGATGCCGCCGCCGGCGACAAGCACGAGGAGAACGGGGGGAAGGATGGCGCGCAGCCACCGGGCCCGCCACTCGGCCAGCCGCATCGAGGTGTCGCGCAGCAGTTCGAGTTGGGAGGCGAGCTTGCCCTGGCTGGCGCCAACCCCGGCGATCCATGCCGCCCATGCCGTGCCCAACTGGTGGTCGCGCAGTGATGGTTCGAGGGGCTTGCCAACCTCCAGGTCGGCGGCGGCACCCGCCGCGGCGCCGCGCAGGACCGGATCGGGCGACGCCTCACCCGCCAGCCGCAAGGCCTGGGGAAGCGGCACTTCCGCCGTCACCAGCAGGCCCAAAAGGTCGTAGAGCAGCGACAGGTTTACCTGCCGTTGCATCATCCCCCAGATGGGGATCATTCCGGTGGCCCGGGCCCAGGCCAGCCTGCCTTTTTCCGTGGTTCGCATCAGGAACCTCAGCACTGTCAGGGCCAATACCACGCTCGCCGGAACAATCAGGTAAAACACCACGGCATGCTCGTTCAGCGCGAAGAACATCCGGGTGAGCCAGGGGGTGCGCATGCCGAAGTCGGCGAAGATCGTCATGAATTTGGGGATCACGAAGATCCCCAGGAAAGCGAAGATGCCCAGTCCGAAAGCCAGCACGATGCCAGGGTAAAACAGGGCGTCGATCACCAATGCCGCCAGTCGCGACCGGAGTCGGGTGTGTTCCCCAAGCCGGGAAAGGCTTTCGGCCAGCCTGCCGCTGGTGATGCCGGCGCGGACCAGGGCCGCCACATGGGGCGGAACCCCCTTCAGGGCCCGGGTGATCGCCGTGTCGGGAGGTTGCCCCTCCGAAAGCAGGCGGGCCAGTTCCCCGCAGGCCCGGCCCACCGTGTCGCCACCCAATTCCTGCGAGAGCGCCGCCAGTCCGCGGTCCAGCGGCAAGCCGGCGCGGGCAAGCGCCGCCATCTCGTCGCTGAGCGAGGCTAGGGTTTGAGGATTCATCGGGGCTTCCCGTGGGAGTTGAATTTGAATTCTATGGCCCTGTCCGGGAGTTTCCAGAAATGATCGCTTTCTAACGAATGGAGGAGGCTTTTCGAACCGGGGCACTGGGCTTCGGGGCCCCCTTGCGGCCCTGACGGGACTCCGGTTCAAGGGGCTGTCCTGAATCGTGCTTGAATTGGGTAAACCGTAGAATCAGGATCATGATCCAGAAACAAACAGAGCCGCGGAAGAAGCCGAAGGCGGAGCGAGTGGGGCGTAAGGAATTTCCATCCAACACGCTCTATCAGCATATTTATCTACATAATTAATATGTATTATCTATTGAAAACCAGCCCTAGTTTTTGGGTTTTTTCCAAAATCTCGACATGATCGCGAAAATGTTGGGCAGCGGATGATCATAGATATCGGCGATGGCGATGACGGCTCCCGCCACCTTGACGGACAGCGTCCTCGTCGTTGGAAACCCGGAATAGGTTCCAAGGGAGAAGCCCCTGGCCAGCCCCAGGTCTTCGATCTCAACCCATGTGATCGTTCCGGTCAGGTCTCCCTGCACCAACCCGATGCCAAGGGGGCCGATCACCAGGCTGGACTTCTTCCAGCCCCTCACGCCCGCGGGGATGGCTCCGGCGGCGGAAAGCCTCGCGGCCGTGACCAGCACCCCAAAGAAGGACACGATCAGCAGCACGCCGCCACCGACGGCCAGCGGATTCGGATCGGGGGCGCCACCCCGGAGGTTTTCCCCCGGTTTGACAGACAGGGCGATCCATGAGATCGCGAGGCCGGCGAGAACCAGCCAGAGCACCAGGTGATGCCATCGTTTTGGCGATGCCCTCCGCGGGTTGAAGGCCCAAACCATCGCCTCGCCGAATGTCTCGACTTGCCCTTGGTGGTAATCGGCGAGTGTCTCCACGCCGGGAATTGATTTTCCGGGAACGCACCTGGAGAGCAAAAGTTCGTACAGGTGCCTGTTGTCGGGGATCGTGTTCGGGGGGAGTTGCAAGGTTCCGTCGCGATGATGAACCGCCAGCCATCCCCCCTTGAGATTCGCGTCAGGATCCTGGCAGGCGCCGTTGAGCGTAATCCCCTCGATGTCCTCAAACGCCACAACCTTGCCGCTCCACCCGTGTTCAATGCCGATTTCCGAGATCACAAGGGGTTCGCGATCGCCCCATGTCAGCAGCGTGAAGGCGATGACACAGATCGGCAGGGGTGAAAAGTAAACAGCTTCCATGTTTCCTGTGAACGCGCATACCGCTCCCAGCGCCGCCAGTGCCGCCACAGCCAGAATCACCACGAACAGGCGGCCGTAACGGAACCCGGGAACGATCCTGATCGAGTTGTCGGAATGGCTCATGGGATCAGTTTCCCATCCAGGGCCCGGGCCACGACGATGCCATTGTGGAACGCGTGGACGAGCATCGGCAGCAACAGGGTGCCGCTGGCCGTTCTCAAGAGGGCGAGGATGAATCCGACCCCGATGAGATAAGGAAGCGCGAAGGGTTGGCCGATATGGGCCATCCCGAACATGATGGACGAAACCCAGACCCCCGTGGCCCACGAATCGAATTCCCTCCGGAAAGTGTCGAGGACCAGGTGCCTGAAGAAAATCTCCTCGATGATCGCCGGGAAGATGGTGATAAGGATGAACAGCCAGGCGGCTTGCCAAGGCATGAGGTCGAGGCCGTCTTCAGCGTCGACCGCGAGGATTTTTTTCAAGTAATCGTGGAACATGAAGTTGGCCTGGATGCTGGCGGCCAGGATGGGAACGGCGGCAACCCAGGCGAGCCATGCCAAGCCCGGGACCGGAAACCCCGCGATGGGAGGGCGGACAAGGCAGAGCCATGTCGTCAAGGCGCCGACAAGGGCCATCGCCGCCGTGTCGCAAGCCAGGCGGATCGTCGCGTCGTGGCAGGCTGAGTGGATCGCGATGTTTCCAGCCGAGATGGCGATGAACAAGCCGAAACCGGCCATCAGTTTCGGAAAGAACGCCGCGATCGGCGCTCCTGCGCGATCGGTCGGGGCTGGCGCCCCGAAAGCAAGCGGCGCCTGGCACCACGCGCAAGAGAGAAAACCGGCGCCCGCGGGCTTGCCGCAACGCCAGCATGGGGTGGTTTCAGGCTCGCCGGCCGGATGCGGCGACAGTTCGGCCGGGTGGGGCGCGTCGCGGGGAGTCGGGTTGTCCGCCGGTTTCATCGCGCGGCCTCACGGGGAAGCCGGAGGAGGCCGGTCGAATGGCTCGAGGTCCTCGGGGCCGTCGGCCTTGGCCGCCTCGAGCGCCGCTTCCCGCTGGTAGGCGAATGCGGCCATTGCTGACCTGAAAAGCAGGAAAATAATGACGGCCTTGACGATCACTCCCGAGGCGAGCGAGGCGGGGTTGATCACAAAGAAGATGGCGTTGGCCGTGATATAGAGCACCAGGCCGGTCACCACCATCGCCACGGGCGCCTTGAAAATCAACGCTCCAAGGGTGATGAAGACAACCCCCAGGGCGGCGGCGCCCCCGTAAATGATCCGGATCGCGTTGATCGCGTTCTGCTTGACCTCGGCGAACTTCACCTGGTCGACGACGGCCCCGGGGCCCGCCTTGGCGACCTCGGCGTCGAGGACTTTCGTGATCTCCGCCTCGGCGTTGTAGTAGAGGAATCCATTGGCCGCCAGGGTGAGGATTCCCACGAAGATGAGCGTGGAACGGGCGCTCGACAATTGCTTGGCGCGCGCGCTCTGGGCCAGATTTCCAAGCGGTTTCATGGCGCTCCCCATGAATTGGTTGAATTGCCTTGAAGCAATCGTACTGGAGTTGATTCGGGGCTGCAAACATCCAACAGGCTTGGACGACGCCCCGTTGTGTTGGAAAAAGCAACGGTTGCTCAACCCTGATGGCCTCGATGGCCGACCCCATCACCGTCGGCGCCGATGAAGCGGCGGACGACGGACTCATCCGCCTTGCCCGAGGCGATGGCACCTCGGGCGACGGAGGCCATCGATGCCATGCCATCGGCCAAGGCGGCGCGGGCGAGTCGTTCCGAGTCGGCCCGGGCCAGCACCGCCTCGCGGAAAGCCGGTCCCGGCAGCAGGAGTTCGGCCAAGGGAAATCGGCCCGTACCGTCGGCGCGGGGCAGAAGCCTTTGGTGCAGGATGGCCTTGAGCGACCCGGTCAGCAGGTAAGGTTCCAGCCCCATGTCCAGAAGCCTCGATGCCGCCCCGGGAGCGGAGGTGGCATGGATGGTGGCGATGACCAAATGCCCCGTCAGCGACGCGCGCAGCGCCGATTCGGCGGTTTCGGGGTCGCGGATTTCTCCGATCATGATCGCCTCGGGGTCTTGCCGAAGCAGGCTGCGCAAGCCGCGCGCGAAGTCGAACCCCGCCGCGACCCGGATGTTCGACTGCGTGATCCCGGGAATCTCCCTTTCAACGGGATCCTCGAGGGTGCAGACCTGGAGTCCCATGGAGGCGAGTCGTTGGAGGCAGGCGTAGATCGTGGTTGTCTTGCCGCTGCCCGCCGGTCCCGTGAGCAGGATCATCCCCTCCCTGCCGTCGAGGGCGCGCTTGAGTTCCGAGGCCACCGCGGGTTCCAGCCCGAGGGAATCCAGTTCCAGGCCGGTTTCCGACTGGAAAAACCGCACGACGACCTTTTCCCCGTGGATCACCGGAAAGGTGCTCACCCGCCCCTCCCCGCGGCCGTCCCGGAAGCCACCTTCCTGGGGAATGTCGATCCGGTAGGTGAGCAGGCCCGCCAGCACCTTGAATCGGGCGGCGATGTTGGAGGCCAGGGCGTCGGGCAGGCGCGCGAGAGGTTCCAGGATTCCGTTCACCCTCACCCGGGCCTCGACATGGCCCCGCGACGGTTCGATATGCAGGTCGGAGGCCCCGAGGCGGCGGGCTTCGTCCATGAGCGCGTCCACCAGAGCGGGCACCGCGTCGGGTCCCGCCTTGGCCAGGGCCGTCATGTTTCCCGGAGTCTCCATGCCCCCATGTTACGGGAACGAAAAACCGGCTCTGGCCTTGGCCGGTGGGATTGGCACAATAGAACCAACTCCTCCCGCCCTGTCCTGATGGAACATTCCCATGAATCCTTGCCTGATGATTGGCGCGGCCCTGCTGGTTTCCGCCCAGGAATGGAACCAATACAGGGGGCCCGGCGGCAAGGGCGACGCCTCGTCCTCCGACCTCGTCACCTCCTGGGGCAAGGACTCGAATGTGGTCTGGCAGGTTCCCGTTCCCGGCAAGGCATGGTCGTCGCCCATCGTGCACCAGGGCCATGTCTGGCTGACCAACGCCACTGCCGATGGAAAGAAGCTGAGCCTGGTCAAGGTCGACCTGGCCACCGGAAAGATCGCCGGTGACTTCCTGCTGCGTGAAGTGGCCGAGCCCCAGTTCTGCATCCCTTACAACAGCCATGCCTCGGGCACTCCCGTCGCCCGCGACGGCAAGGTTTACGCCCATTACGGCTCCCCGCTCACCGCCTGCGTGGACGCGGCCACCGGAAAGGTGCTTTGGGAGCGCACCGACCTCAAGTGCAATCACCACCGCGGCCCGGGTTCATCTCCCCTGCTTTGGGAAAACCTGCTTTTCCTCATCTATGACGGGTTCGACCTGCAGTATGTCGCGGCGCTGGACGCCACCACCGGCAAGACGGTCTGGAAGGCCGACCGCGGCATCGACTACGGAACGGACAACGGCGACATGAAGAAGGCGTACGCCACGCCCGCCCTCATCGAACTCGACGGCCAGCTTCAACTGGTCTGCCCCTCGGCCGGATCGACCATCGCCTACGAACCCCGCACAGGCAAGGAGATCTGGCGGGTCAAGCATGGCGGCATGAACGCCTCCTCGATTCCTCAGGTTGCCGGCGGACTGGTGTTCCTCGGGTCGGGAGATGGCGGCTGGGCCCTCGGGGCGGTGCGCCTGGGTCGTTCCGGCAAGCTGGACGACAGCGCCGTGGCCTGGAAAACCGCGCGGGGCGCCACGCAGTACAACTCGATCATCGCCAAGGGCGATCTCCTCTTCACCGCCAGCGAGAAGGGCTTCGCCTCATGCCTTGAGGCGGCGACGGGCGTCACGGTTTGGCAGGAGAGGCTAGGGAACAAGTTTCATGCCTCGCCCGTCTTGGGCAAGGCGGGACTTTACCTGTTCGATGACCAGGGCAAGGGCTATGTGATCTCCGCCGACCGCAAGTACAAGGTCGTGGGAACGGGCCAGTTGCCCGACGGTTGCATGGCATCCCCGGCGGTGGTGGGCGACACGCTTCTGGTGCGCACCAAGACCACGCTTTACGCCCTGGGCAAGAAATGACCCCGGAGCCTGGGAGAGCCCATGGAATCGTCTGAGAAGGGAGTGCCCCGGGCCTGGCTGGAAGCCGGGATCGAGGCGGGCAGGCTGGCCGGCGCCGTGCTCATGCGCTGGAGGTCGCGTTTCTCCATTCGCGAGAAGGGCCTCAACGACCTCGTGACCGATGCCGACCTCGAGTCGCAGCGCACCGTCGTGGAGTTCCTGTCATCAAGGTTTCCCGGGCACGCCTTCCTTGGAGAGGAAGGCGGAACGGAGGAGAAGGATCCCGGCCCCGGCGCCCCGCCGACCTGGATCATCGACCCCGTTGACGGCACGAGCAACTACGCCCACGACTTTCCCTTTTATTGCGTCAGCATCGGACTGCAGGTGGCCGGTGAACTGGTGCTCGGAGTCATTTACGATCCGGTGCGCGACGAGATGTTCAGCGCCTCGACGGGCCAGGGGGCCTTCCTCAACGGCAGGCGCATCCGCGTGGCGCCCACCGACCGCCTCGACCGCTCGATGGTGACCACCGGTTTCCCATACGACTGCAAGGAGAAGGAGTTCCTGTTCGATTGGTGGCGGCATTTTTCCGTCGCCGCGCGGGCCCTGAGGCGCACGGGTTCCACGGCGCTTCACCTGGCGTATGTGGCCTGCGGCCGGGCCGACTTGTTCTACGCGTTTGACAGCCACGCTTGGGATGTCGCCGCCGGAGCGGTTCTGGTTCGCGAGGCCGGAGGGGGCGTCAGCAACATCACGGGATCGCGCGCTCGGTTCAACCCTTTCCAGGCCGATTCGTTCGCCTCCAACGCCGCGCTTCATGCCCAGGTGGGCGAGTTGTTCCGCAGGGGACCGGGCCTGCCCGGCGACAATCGGGGCGGCTGAGCGCGCTCAGTCGCCGATCGTGGTGATCCCCTCATCGGGCGATGGCTGGATGAATGGCACCTCGAGCGCCCCGCAGGTTTCCCGCATCATCTCGATGGCGATCAGCGCCCTTTTGAGCCTCAGTTCCTCGTACTCGACCATGAGTTCCACCGACTGTCCTAAAAGCAGGCCGTCGAGGAAGGTCATCGGCTGCCTCGTGACCCGGTTGAAAATGAGCCTCGCCTCGGTGATGGCGGCCTTGTCGGCCTGGATGCGCCGTTCGGTTTCCCTGAAGTTGAGGTAGGTGACGCGGGCCTCGAGGTTGGTCAGGTTGCGGGTGGTGGTTTCCGTGAGCGCGGCCCGTTCGGCGAGCGCCGCGGCGCGCGCCACGCGGTCGCTCTTGGGGCCGCCGAAGTTTGACGGCATTTCCAGGTTGATCGCGCCCGGCCGGTATTCGCCGCCTCGCTCGGGGGTCGGCACGGGTGGCGCGTTGTTGCCCGCGAACGAAGCGAATGAATTGTTGATGAGCCGGAACGGCAGCGAGCGCCTTTGGGCTTCCAGTTCCAGGGCCGCGATTTCCCGGCCCTCGCGCGCCAAACGCCGCTCCCCCCTGTTTTCGGCCATCAGCGACTCGAACTCATTGAGAGAAATCCTCAGGTCGGGCTTGGGAATGGTCGAATCGGCGGGATCGGGCAAAAAGCCGATCTCGGTTTTCCCGCCCATCTCCTCCAGAAGGAGGAACCGCGCCTTGAGCCTTCCCACCACGGCGACGGCGAGGTTGTTGCGCGTCTTGGCCTTGGCCATGCGCAGCCTCGTGCCGATGCCGGCGAATTCCTCGATGACGAGTCCCACAATTCCCTTACCGTCCCTCGCGCTTTCCAAAGCCTTCAGCAGGCGGGTGAGCCGATCGGCCTGGATGCCCGCGTAGATGGCCGTCATGTAGGCGCGCCTCACGGCGTATCGGGTGTCCTCGAGCTCCTGGTCGAGCACGGCGCGCGCCACCTCGACGCCATGGTCGGCCTGCTCCCGTCGGATTTTCAGGTCGGGTGAAAACCGGGCGATGCCGCGCAGGGAATAAACTCCGTTCCTGGCGGCTTGGGCCGCTCGCAGGCTTGCCATGGCCGCCTGGATCCGCGGCTGGTTTTCCATCGCCAGGCTGAGGCACTGTTCCAGCTTGATGGCCTGGTTGCCCAGGCCCGAGCTGATTTCCTTTTCCAGTTCTTCAACGGTCAACGGCTTGGGAGAGATGGAATCCTGACCGGAGAGGGCCAGGGCCAGTGACAACACGAGGGACATCATGCCTGCCTTCTTGAACTTCATTATGAAGCCACTATTTCTAGCTAATTCATGCTGTGAACAGGCGGGCGAGGTCGTCATTCGGGGTTGGGGATTCCACTTTTCCCCGCCAAGCGGGGCAAGCCTTGCCGGGCGGGCAAACCTTGAGGCCGATTTGCCGATGGTTCTAAGCCTTCGTGCTGATATCCTTCGATGACCATGGACCCAAATACGCCAGATCGCCGAACCGCCGTCGCCGCGGGTCTGTGGATGCTTGTGGGCAGCTTTGTCTTTAGCATCATGAGCGCCCTGGCCAACGCCTTGGGAAATCGCGTGGATTGGCAGGTGGTGGCGATCGCCCGAAGTGGCGTGGCGTTCGTGCTGGCTTTGGGCCTGGCCTTGAGTGGGGGCGCGACCCTGGTTTTCCTCAGGCCCGGAATGCTGTGGGTGCGGAGCCTTTCGGGTTCGGTGAGCCTGGTCTGCACCTTTTACGCCTTGACGCACCTGCCCCTGGCCGAGGTCCTCACGATCACGAACACCTTCCCTGTCTGGCTTGCCCTGCTGTCGTGGCCGATGCTGGGTGAAAGGCCGGGCCTCGATGTCTGGGTCGCCTCCCTGATGGGAGTCGCCGGAGTCGCGCTCATCAAGCAACCATGGAACAACGGAGGCGACGCGATCGATTGGCTCCCGGTCGCCGCGGCGTTCATGGCCGCGTGGTCGACGGCGGTCGCCATGCTTGGCCTCAACAGGCTCGGCCACCTTGACACCCGTTCGGTTGTCGCCCATTTTTCAGCGGTGGCCACCGTAGTCAGCATTGTGTCGCTGTGGTTGTTTCCAAGGGAATGTTCCGACAGTCCCGTGTTTTCCGGCGATGTCCCATGGTTGCTGGCTGGTGTGGGTCTCACGGCCACGGCGGGGCAGTTGTGCCTGACGCGGGCCTTCACGACCGGAACGGCTTCAAGCGTCGCCGTGGTCGGCTTGAGCCAGGTCCTGTTCGCCGCCGCCATCGACTGGATGGCGTTCAGCCGTCCCCTCAACGCCACGGCCATCATCGGGATGGCGTTCGTGCTGCTGCCCACCGGGCATGTGATCCTGCAGCGACCGACCCGCTGACGATCCCGCATCCCGTGCGCGAACGGTTTGCACCCCTTGCCTTGGCTGGCCTTGTTGGAGTATCGCCTTTTTCCCCGGGGAAAGACCCGGGAAAACGGGGGCCGCAAGAATGTCGTGGAACTGGATCCTGCCGGGAATCATTTTCCTCGCCGAGGCGGTGGTGGTCACCACCTCCACCATCCGGGTGATCTTCATATCCCGGGGAAAGCGCGGCCTGGCCGCGGTGCTCGGATTCATCGAGATCAGCATCTGGCTGTTCGCCATCAGCCATGTCATGCGCAACCTCGACTACCCGTGGTGCATGGTCGCGTTCGCCGCGGGGTTCACGCTGGGCAACTACCTCGGGGTGACGCTCGAAAGGCGAATGGCCCTGGGCAAAACCGGCCTGCGGCTATTCTCGCGCGGGAACGCGGTGCCCCTGATCCGCGCGCTCCGGGACAACGGCTTTGGCGTGACATCGTGGCGCGGGCAGGGATCGGAAGGCGAGGTGGAGGTGATCCAGACGGTGATCCCCCGACGCGACCAGAGCCTTGCCGAGCAACTCATCCAAAGGCATGATCCGGGCATGTTTTACATTGTCGAGGAAATCCATGACGCCGAAAGCGGCGTGTTTCCCGAGAAAAAATCGGGGGAAAACGCCCGGGACCGCGATCGCGGTTATCACACCAACGGGGTGGCCGCCTAGCGCGGAGCCGATTCCTTGACCGCGTCGGCACCGCCCTTGGCTGCCTCAAACAAGCCACCGGGGCGGCACCCTTGATGATGATTCGACTGAAATGGGGAAATTCGCATGGGCCGGATCGCCGTGATTTACGACTCCCTGACGGGAAACACCCGCCAGATGGCCGAACTTGTCGCCGAAGGGGCGCGCCGCCTGCCCGCGATGGAGGTGTCGGTGCGCGGAATCGAGGATTCCGATGCTGCTGAAATCGCCCGGGTCGCGGATGGAATCGCCTTGGGAAGCCCGACCAACCTGGGCGTGATGAGCTGGCGGATGAAGCGCTTTTGGGACGAGCAGATGGCGCCCCACTGGATGTCGATCGACGGGAAAATCGGTTGCTCGTTCAGTTCCGCCGGCGCCTGGGGAGGAGGCAGCGAGATCACCTGCCAGGCCCTCAACACGATCCTGATGAACTTCGGATTTCTGGTGTTCGGCCTGACGGATTATGTGGGCAAGGCCTCAAGCGCGCACTACGGGGCCATCGCGGTTCGTGAACCGCGCGAGGAGGATGTCCGAGAATCGTGCCGCAAGCTTGGTGAGCGACTCTCCGAGTGGGTGGGCGCCTTCATCGACCGGGACCCTGCGCTCCATCCCTTGGTGCGGGAACCCGGTCGCAAGCGCCCGGGTTCCTGAATCCTTCCGGCGATTCAGGAACCAATCAGGCTATTGGCCCAGCTTTGGCCACGATCCCAGCGCCACCTTGGGTTATTTCGATTTGACTTCAAACTTGAGGTCCTTGGCGCCACCAGTGCCCACGGTGGTTTCCATCGTGCTGCGGATGTTGTACCTGTCGGGAATCAGGTTGATCTTGGGCGCCTCATCGGTGGGCAGGGCCTTGGGCGACTTGGGCATCGTCTTGGTGGCGCGGACCTCGACCCGGTTCTTGCCTGAAAAGGCCTTCCCTGAGAATGCGCCATCCTTGACAGGAATGTTCGCGGGCGCTTTCCCGGTGACAAGAAACGCGATCTCGCCATCCGCCAAGGGCTTGCCGTCGAGCGTGACAGTGCCCAAAACATCCGCCTGCGCGGTATGGCTTTTGCCGTCGCCGCAACCGATGGATCCCAGCATGACAATGGCCGATAAGCCCAGTAGCAATTTTCGATTCATGTTCCCATCCTCGCTTCAAAAAGACTGGTCCAGCGGTTGAAGCGCCGGACCATGAATGGCCAGTGAAGACAAGCTCTCAATAATCGGGAAGCACATTTCCATCACCGCGGCTGGCCAGGTACTGCAGCGTCAGCAGGGGGGTCGAATCCCTGATGAAGCGTACCGAGGCGTCGCCGAGAACGATGTTGCATCCTCCCGAATGGCTGGAGGAAAGCGGAATGTTCATGCCTGTGTTGTCGTTGGTTCCATTGGTGCTGCTGCCCGTGGCGCTACCGCCGTTAAGGCCTGTCTGGTTGATTTGGAACCGGATGGTGGAGCAGTTGAAGTGACGGTCGCCGAAGGCGGTGCCCACACCGGTTCCACCCACTCCCATCGTCCAACCGTAAGGTCCTTGGCTGGTAATCGCAGAAAATCCGCCCGGCACAGGTTGGTTGGTCGCGCTGGTGAGGTGCCTGCTCTGCTCGCCTACGATCATGCAGTTGCTGGTGCCGTCGATGATGTCGGCAAACCTGATGCTGCTGTTGGCGAACAATGTTCCACCGGCGCTGATGATTCCATAACTTCCGTTGTTGACCACACCGGTGTCCGTCGAGGAACCGCCGATGCCCACATAGGAAGTGAGCATCTGGAGCGCGCCGTTGTTCTTGGAAGCCACATAAAAATCGGGCATGGATGATGAGGGACAGCGGTAGGTCTTGATGAGCTTGTTATGAACCAACGGCGTCGCGGTGGACATGTTCGTGCCGTTGGTATATCCGGAATTAGCCGTGAATTGCCACGCCTTGTAAAGGCTGTCCTGTTCGATGAAAGGCAGGATGAACACCTTCCAAGACGACCCCCAACCTCCACCGGTTCCATAGGGTGCGTTGTCGCTGGCCCCGCCGGGAGGAAAGGCCCCGCGCGTGTCGTGATAGCTGTGCAAGGCGATACCCAGTTGCTCGAGGTTGTTGGTGCAACTCATTCGGTTGGCCGCCTTACGCACCTTCTGGACCGCGGGGACCAGGAGGCCGATGAGCACGGCGATGATGGCGATGACGACGAGCAGTTCGATCAGGGTGAAACATTTGTGGGTTTACCTTGGGAGGAGAGGTGGCATTGGCGAGAACTCCGTGAGGATGAAATGAAGAAATGAAGTGGGCTTTGTGAGTATTCGACTGGTCAAGTGGGGATTTCAACTGCGTTTTGTTATTTTAATTTGTTAGGAAATTTCATAATTGGCGTTGATTGTTGC